>DATGQN010000108.1:0-66856 GCA_035304185.1 Myxococcaceae bacterium | reverse complement strand
AGACGCACCGCCTCGTCGGGCTGATCGACCTGCTCGTGGAGCTCCGCGGCCCGCTTGAGCCACAACTGGCGCTCGGGATCGCCCGGCTCTCCGGCCTGCGCGGCCTCCTCGTAGACCTCGGCGAGATCGTCGAAGGCGTCGGTCACCCGTGCGAGCCGCTCGAGTTCGGCCTGCAGGGACTCGCGCTCGAGCCCCATGGAGAAGGCCCGGAGCGCGGCGAGGAACGCCATGTCGGGACGGTCCAGCTCGCGCTCCTGGATGGTGCGCACCTCGGTGAAGAGGCGGACCTTCTCCTCGTGCGGCGCCCCTTCGAGGCGCGCCTCACGCAGCGAGACACGGCGCTGGTGCTCACCGGCCTGCTGCAGCACCGGGTCGAGCACATCCAGGGCCGCAGCCGCCTCCGCCCCACCGGAGGTCACCCATTCCTCGAGCGCATCCCTCGCGCCGGTATGGGAAGGCTCCTCCACCAGGATGGTCTGGAAGAGCTGCAGGGCCGCGTGGGGATCGTTGAGGCGCGAGCGGCGCAGTTGCGCCAGGCGGAAGGCCAGCTCCCGTCCCTGCGGACTCTGCCCTTCCTGCGCGCGACGCACCTCGAGCGCGAAGGCCAGATCCTCGGGCCGATCGAGCTGGGTGTAGAGCCGCTCGAGGTGCCCGGCGATCTCCCGGCTCGAGGGATCCCGCTCGGCGAGCTGGCGCCAGAGGGCCACCGCGCGCTCGGGGTTGCTCAGCTTGTTCTCGTGGAGCAGCGCGGCCTCGCGCATGAGGGAGGCCTGCTCACCGGGTTCGAGCACACTCTGCGCGAGGCGCTCGAGGACCTCGGAGAGCTCCGCCCAGCTCTCGCCGGCACGGTGCAGCCGCTGGAGGCTGCGGAGCGCGTCGATGCTGCGCGGCTCCCGCGCGAGCACCGCCTGGAGTTCGCGGACGGCGGCGGGACGATCGTCGAGCTTCTTCTCGTACAGCTCGGCGAGCTCCCGGTGCAGCGAGGGCGCCAGCGCCCCGACGTCCCCCTCCAGCACCTCCTGCAGCACCTCGGCGAAGCTCTCGAGCTGGTCGGCATCTTCCGCCGCCTGGCGGGCGGCGATGCGCAGCGCTGCATCGGCAGGCGTCATGCGCACCGCGCGGGCGAGCGCCGCGAAGGCGAGTTCGGGCTGACGGAGGTGGAAGCGGTGGGTGTTGGCCGCCTGGCGCAGTGCCTGGACCCGTCCCACCTGATCGGTGGTGGTGTCGGCGATGACCTCGAGGGCGACGACGAGCTTGCGGTGATCGCGGATGGCCTCGTAAGCGGGCACCAGGGCGCGCGCGGCCTCCTCACGGCAGCTCTCATCCTCCAGGAGCCCTTCCAACGCGGCCAGGGCGTCCGGGTCGGTGGGGCGCTGACGAAGCACGTCTGCGTAGCTGCGGACCGCCTCGGCCCGGCTTCCCACGTCGCCTTCGAGGAGCTGCGCACGCCGCACGTTCAGGCGCGCCGCCCGCTCTCCATCCCCATCCTTCTCGGCCAGCTCGATGCCGCGCTGGAGCGCGCGCACCAGCGCCGACGACTGCCCGGCCTTCTCCAGCAGCTCGTAGAGGCGGGGCAACAGACGCGCCTCATCGGCGCCCGCGGCGATGGCCTCCTGCAGGGCCTCCGCCGCAGCCTGGGGCCGATCGAGCTCGGCGGAGAGTTCCGACTTCTGCAGCAGCAGCGCGGCCTTCTCCTCGGGTCCGGCGCGCTCGACGCGCTCCTGCAGCGCCGCCTCGGCCTCGGAGACACGGCCGGCGCGCACCAGCAGGCGCACCCGGCGCTCGGCCAGCTCGGCATCGGCCGGCAACCGACGGACCGCTTCATCCAGCGCGGCCAGCGCCTCGTCAGCGGCCTGGCCCTCTTCGGCCAGCTCCGCGGCTTCCGAGAGCAGCTCACGGGCGACGGCGTCGTCCTGCTTGCCGGCGAGCTCCCGGAAGAAGCGCGCCAGCTCGACCGTCGCCGAGAGATCGCGCGCCAGCCGCACCGCCTCGGTGCGGAAGGAGAGGTCCAGGGGATCGGCGGACACGCCGCGCAGTCGCGCATCGAAGGCTGCGCGGCTGTCGGCGAGGAAGCGCTCGTGCGTGTCGGAGAGGGTCGCCAGCAGGCGCTTCTTGTGTTCGAGATCCTGCGCCGCCCCCAGCTGCACCAGGAGCGCGGCGACCTGCCGCTGGTGATCGCCCGAGCCGCCGTAGTGCGCGGCAAGCGCCTCGCCGATGTCGGTCGCGCGAACCCCCGCCTGGGCGAGCCGCTCGAGCCCACTGACCACCGCCGCGGTGGAGAAGCCGTCGGCGAGCAGCCGCAGGAAGAGCCCTGCGGCCTCCTCCTCACGTCCCAGCCGCTCGGCGTAGAGCGCCGCCAGGCGCGCCTGCCATTCGCCGCGCTCGGCCTGGGTTTCTGCGGTCCGCGCCAGGGCCTCGGCCTGCGTCGCGGCCTCCTCGAATCCTCCGGTCGTCGCCAGCAGTCCCTGCAGCTTCGCCGCCGCCTGCCGATCATCCGGGGCCAGGCGCAGCAGCTCGCGCAACGCGGTGATGATCGCCTGCGGCTCGGCGCCGTCGGCCTCCAACCGGGCCAGCACGCCGAGCTGCTTCTGACGCGGATCCTCGGCCTCGCGGACCGCCTCGAAGAGACGGGCCACCGCCTCGGCGGCCTGGGCATCCTCGGGGTCCAGGCGCAGCACCTCACGCCATGCAGCCTGGGCATCAACCGGCGAGCGCAGGCTGCCCTGCAGCAGCAACGCCAGCTCCCGCCAGAGGCTCGTGGCCGCGTGGTCGGGAGCCGCCTGGGCCGCGCGCCGCAGGGCCGCAGCCAGCTGCGGCCCCGCATCCGCGCGCTCGGCCTGCTCGCGCAGTGCGTCCCTCAACGTCGCCCGTTCCGGATCGAGCACCAGGGCGCGTCCCAGCACGTCCACCGCCGAGCGCAGCTCGCCCTCCTCCTCGTAGAGGATGGCCATCGCCTCGCACAGCGCGACCCGCTCGTAGACCGGGCGGGGCGCGAGCAGCGCGTTGTCCAGCAGCGCCGCGGCAGCCGGAAGATCTTCCGCGTCGGCGAGCAGCCGCGCCAGTTCGAAGGCCGCCAGGGAGTGGCCGGGCTCGAGCTGCAGGGCCTCCTCCAGGTAGTGGCGCGCCGCCGCCTGATCGCGCACGCCGGTCCGGCTCAGCTCGGCCAGACGCAGCAGCTGGCTCACGCGTGCGCTGCGATCCTTGAGCAGGGCCTGGTGGGCGTCGAGCACCGAGATGGCCTCGGAGATGCGACCGTCCTCGAGGAGCAGCTCAGCAGCCAGCGAGGTGGAATCCGAACGCGAGGGATCCGCCTGGTTCGCCCGGGTGAAGTCGGCCAGCGCTGCCTCGCGATCCCCCATCCGGGAGAGCGAGAGGGAGCCGGCGCGCATCCACAGCTCGACCGCGGCGCGCTTGTCCTTGGTCTCCCCTGCCAGACGCCGGATGGTGGCGATGGCCTCGGGGAAGCGATCGGCCTCGGCGGCCTGCTGCTCCAGGAAGGTGAGCGCGTCGGGCATCGCCGGCCACAGCAGCAGGCAGCGATCCAACGCCTCCTTCACCTTCTGCTCGCCCTCGGTGGCGTCGAACTTTGCGTGGAGTTTGGCGACGAGCAGGCTCAGCCGCGCGGCGCTCTTGCGGTCACGCTCCTCCAGGCTCAGGGCGGTCAGCGTGCGGACCCGCTCCCGCCAGGTCTCCGGGAACCGGTCGAGCTCGTCCTCGACGCGGGCCAGCCGCTCATCGTCGGGGGTCAGGCTCCGCGCGGTCTCGATCACCCGGCGGGCCAGGGGATGCTCGGTGGGATCATCCTTCAGCCGCTCGAGCAGGTTCACGTACTCGTCGAGCAGCCCCTCACTCCCCAGGGCCGCCCGCTCGCGCTCGAGCGCGTCGAAGGCGGCGCCGTAGCGGAACTCGGAGAGGCTCAGGGCGCGCAGACGCCGATGGTGCGAGCGCTCGTGCGGCGCGGCCTGGCTGGCGCGCTGCAGACACAGGATGGCGCGGTCGCGCCGGAAGAGCTTGCCCTCGTGCAGGTCCGCCGCCTGGACCAGCGCCTTGGCGGCTTCGTCCCCGGAAAGCAGCGCGGCCAGTCGCTCCAGCGTCTCGGCGAGGGCGGCCGGATCCTGCTTCTGCTCGAACAGGCGACGCAGCCCTTCGAGGGGACGCACGTTGTTCGCGTCCAACATCAGCGAGCGGCGCAGGTACTCCTCGGCGCGGGTGAAGCTCTTGAGCCGATCACGCGCGACATCGGCAGCGCGGCAGAGCAGCTCGGCGGCCTCCGCTGCGGGCACCTCACGGGCGCGCGACTCGTACAACTTGAGGAGGTCCTCGACCCGTCCGGACCGCTCCAGGGCGGCCTCCATCTCGGAGAACGGACGATCACCTGCGGCAAGGGCCGCAGTGGACTTCAGGTTCGACTGTTCCATGCTTTGGGACACCGCTCAGGCGACGGGAGGAGAAGGAAGACCGTACCCGGGTCGTTTTGGGGCGCCCGAGTGTACCCGCCGCTTCTCCGGCCGGACAATTCTCAGTCCCCCCGGTTCCGGAGTTCTCTCCTGCACGCTCGCCCGCCAGACAGTTGCGCGTGCGCTGCTCCGGTCGCGGTCGGAATGCGACGAGGCCCCCTTCCCCACCGCGTCGGTGGAAAAAGAGGGCCTCGCGAGAAACCTTCGACGTGGGGCTGAGACTCAGCCCGCGTCCGGCTCCTGTGCGCCGGCCTCGGCCGCCTCCGCGGCGTCCGCGGCATCAGCAGACGCCTCCTCCTGCGCCTGCTGGGCAGACTTCGGAGGCGCGGCAGCGATGGCCGCCTTCAGCCGCTCGATGGCCGCCGGATCCCTGACCTTCTCGAACAGGGCGAGCGCCCGATCGAGCCGTCCTGCGGACTCGTAGGTCGAAGCCGCCTCGGCGTGGCGGCCAAGCAGCTCGTACCAGCGGGCCTGCTGCAGGGTCTTACCCTCGGCGGTGGCCTTCTCGAGCTCACGGGCGGCGAGCGCCTGCGCCTCGTCACGGAGCTTCACCCGCTCCATGAACTGGAAGGCCTTGGTGGGCGGCAGCTCGGAGAGCAGCGCCAGCGCTTCCTTGCGCATCCCCGCCTGCATCAGCAGGGTGGCCGCACCGAGGCGATCACCCTTCTGCACCAGCCGATCGACCTCGGCCTTCCGGGCACGCTGCGCGCCCGCGAAGTCGCGCACGCGCTCGTAGGCCTTGCGGGCCTGACCCATCTTGCCGGCACGCTCCCAGGCGAGGGCCGCCTGGTCGAACTGCCGCGCCCGCTCGTACAGCAGCGCCACGCTCTCGAAATCGCCGGCACGCATGAAGAGCTCCATCAGCAGCTCCCACGCCTGCGCGCGCTCGAGCACCGGACGCGCCTCCTCCGCCTTGAGCTGCGCGCTCAGCTCGCGCGCGGTCGCCCAATCCTTCTGATCCAGCGCCGCCTGAAGCTGCTGCTGGCTCTGGGTGAGCACCGGCTCAGGCGCCTTGCGCTCGGGACGCGGACCGCGCTCGGGACGTGGCCCGCGCTCGGGGCGATCACCCCGGGGACCGCGATCCTCCCTCGGCCCCTTCGCACCGCGCTCCCCACGGTCGCCCCGATCGCGACGGGGTCCGCGATCGTCACGGCCGCGAGGCCCCCGATCGTCGCGCCCACGCCCGCGCTCCTGACGGCCCTCATCACCTCCGCGTCCCTTCGGAAGCGGCGGCTCCTCACCCGGCACCGGAAGCCCGGAGAGCTCGAAGGCCCGATCCGCGCGCTCCGTGTGACCGGCGGCACGCCACGTGCGCCCCACCAGGGAGAGCACCTGCCGATAGGCCACGGCGTCGGGATCCTCCGCCGGCGCGGCAGGGGTTTCGGCGGCTGCACCTTCCGACGCCTCTGCTCCCTCTGCCGGGGCCGAACCTTCGGCCTCCGTCGCGCTCTCTCCCGCCTCGGCTTCGGAGCTGCCCTGCTGCGCAGCCTCCTCGGATGCGGGCGTCTCGGACGCGGTGGCCTCCGCCTCGGAAGAGGTCTCGCCACCCTCCGAAGCCGTCTCGTCACCTCCGGTCGCGGCCGCCGCGGGCTCGGCATCCAACGCCGCAGGGCGGCGCTGACGCGAGACGCGGGTCAGCGTCGTGATGAGCTTGCCGAGCGCGCCCTGATCGATGCCCGAGCCCGCCATGGCGCGCCGGACCTCGAGGAGGACGTTCTCGAGGGGCGCCTTCTGGCCGGGCAGATCCGCCTTGCCGAGCGCCTTCTCCACCGCCGCGAGCTCGGCGTCGAGGCGCGAGCCCCGCCGCTCATCACGGCCACCCGGCCCCCGCCGACCGCCGGGGCCGCCGGGACCACCCGGACCGCCACGCCGACCGCCATCGAAGCCGAAGCCACCGCCGGGGCGACCTGCGCCCTGGCCAGGCCTCTCCCCACCACGCCCGCCACCGGGCGCACCACGCTGCTGTTCGTCTGCCAAGGGAAACTCCTGATCAGAATGCGTAGCGCAGGCTGGGCATCACCGAGAGGCCCATCGCGCCGCTGTCGACCAGATACGATCCGGAGACCTCGATTCCCACCGAGAAATGCCGGAGCTTGGTGTAGTACTCGAGACCGATGCCGCCGAAGGCGAGGATATCGGCCTCGGGGACGAGCTGGCGCGGCGAGAACATCGCGTAGCCGGCACCCGCGCGGACGTAGATCCAGGTGCGCTTCACCGCCTGGCTGTCGCGGAATCCGAACGCATTGACCCGGATGAGGGCGCCCGGCACCAGCATGCTCAGGTCACCGGACGCCACGCCTCCTGAGAAGCCGCGGTAGTCGGAGCCGAAGCGGTTCGCGGTGCCGGCGAGGAAGACGCCCACGCTCAGGTAGCTGCCGATGTCGACGCCGACCTCGACCTGCGCGGTCTGGCCCAGCGAAGAGGGCCGCAGATCCCCCTCAGGCGCCGGCGCATCCATCATGTAGAACGGACCGCCGGTGACCCCCACGTAGAAGCCCCGCTCGATCTCATCAACCGGAGGGGGCCCCTGATTGGGGTCAGCGGGAGCATTGGCCTGCGCCAGGGCCGCCATGGGCAGCAGGGCGAGCACGAGGGCCAGCGAGCGGGCGAAGGGCTTCATCATGGATGGGCTCGTCTGTCAGAAAACTGCGGGTGGTGGCCGCGGAGCACCGGGGCGAGAACTGGGCACGTGGGTGGCGATGCCGAACGGAGTCCTGGGCAGGTGTCACTCGGCCGGACGCGCGGCCGGTCCCAACCGTGCCACCAAACGCCCGCCTGGGGAAGATCGAGTCACCCATCGCGGCGCCGTGAACCGCGCCGGTCTGCAGTGAAGATGCACGACTTCAATGCCTCCGGTCCGAGGCGGTCAGGCACGTCGGATCAGCCCGTGCGGAAGTGGAACGGGTAGCGCACGACCGTTGATCCACCTCCCTCCGGCGGATCGAACCGGAGGCCCTCGATCAGGCGGGAGATGCACTTCAGCACCGCGGGGCTCCCGAGCGTGGTCTGCTCCACGTCGACGCGCTCCACCTCCCCGGCGCTGGCGACGACGAAACGGTAGGTCACCCTCCCCTCGAGGAGCGGGTTCTTCCTGACGCCCGCTTCGTAGCAGGCCCGGATGTCGCTGCGGCGCTGCTGGATCACCTCGGCGATGTGTTGCGGGTCGAGGGTCGCTTCCGGGGCGGCTTCGGGCGCGACGTGGTCCTGCGGGTCCGCCCCCCCCTCCGCAGCGGCTTCGCCCGCCGCGAGGCCATCCGGCTCCGGGGATCCTTCCGAAGCGGCTTCGCTCGCCGTGCCCGACGTTGGCTTCGGTGGGTCGCCGTCCACGCGCTGGCTCTTCACGCATGAGGCCAGGCCCAACATGAGGAGCGCGAGGATCAGGGAGCGTGCGGAGCGGAGCATCAGGAACACCTGGAGGAGCGGAGAGCGGGCGCGCGAGGCGCTGGCCGCCCGTCGTCACCGGGGCGGACGGATGCCTCTTGAAGAGCGGGTGGACGCCTCATGAGAAAAGGCCCGGAGTCTCCCCGGGCCCTTTCACGCGACATCAGACCGGCTGAAGCGGGTCAGCCCGCGGACTTGAAGATGAAGGGGTAGGCCACGACCACGATGCCGCCGCCCTTGGGCTTCGGGAAGACGAAGGTTCCCACCCGACCGGCCACGCAGGTCTCCACCGCCTTGTTGCCGATGGTGGACTCCTCCACCTTCGAGCTGGTCACCAGGCCCGTTCCGGCGATCACGAACCGCACCTTCACCTGTCCGGCGAGATTCGGGTTCATGGTCAGCTGGCTCTCGTAGCAGTACTTGATCTTCGAGCGGTTCTGCTGAATCACCTGGCGGATCAGCGCGGGATCCAGGGAGCCCTGCACCACCGGGCTGCTGGAGGTGATGGCCACGTCCACCACCTGCTTGCCGCCGAGGCCACCGCTGCCGCTGCCGTAGCCCTCCTGTCCACCGCCGCGACCCGTGGTCCCGACGCCGCCGATCACCGCGCGCTCACCGGTCCCACCACCGCCGGACTGGGTGCCACGCATTCCCAGGCCACCGACACCGGCCTGGGTTCCGGTCGCCGAGCCCGTGAGGCCGCCGGTCGCACGCTCGAGCGCGCCACCGATGCCGACATTTCCACCAAGCGCCGCCTCCGCGCCCCGGCCGCCGAAGAGCCCCGCCATCACCTCGCGGGCCTGATCCTTCACGTTGGGATCCCCCTTGGGGGTGTTGCGCACCGGCTTGTTGGAGGCCGTGGGGGCCTTGGAGCCCGCCTTGCCTTCTTCGCCCTTGGAGGCCGCGCTCGCCTCGGCCCGCTCCGCCTTGCGCTCGTTGAGCTCACGGATGAAGCGGTTGGTCTGCTGGATCTCCTGCTGCTTGATCATCAGCTTGACGATGCGGGCCTGGTTACCGCTCAGCTCGTCGGCGAACCCGTCGCGCTGAGGGCGCTCGGTGAGCGTCGTCACGATGAACAGGGCGAAGATGACCAGCATCGCCATGAGGACGTTCAGGAAGCCGTAGTCGGCGTTGGCCATGAACGGCACCAGCGCCGGCTTGGGACGGCTGGCCTTGAAGGCCTCCACCGTCACCTTCCCCATCTCGATGACCGCGAAGCCATCGTCGTCCACGGTCAGCGAGTAGCCATCACCGTCCAGGGTCGCGAGGCGCTCCTTCACCAGGGCCGCCGCGTCCAGGGTGCGATCCCCCTGGGTGTACTGGACGTTCATGTCCTTGGTGAAGCGGACCACCAGGCCCGCCTCATCCGCGCGGGCCACCTCGAACTCGGGGCCCGGCAGGACGTCGGTCCCCATGGGGAAGTGGACGCCCGCCGCGTTCCCCACGGAGAGGTAGGTCTGGCGATTGCGACCGAAGAGACCCTTCTTCATCGGACGGATGAAGTGGTCCTCGACCATCGTGTCGCCCCAGTACAGGCGCAGCTCGAGGCCCTTCTCACCCTTTCCTGCCTGGGTGGTGGGACGCACGCGCGGGGCCGGGCCCCGATGCACGATGTCACCCTGAGGCATCGCGGGAGCGGCGGACACCTCCCCCACCTCGGTCGGAGCCTCTGCGACCTCTTCGAAGCCGGCATCCTCGGGAGCGGGAGGAGGCACCGCGACGGCTGCGCCAGCGACCGCTGCCGCGGGAGCCGTGGGCTGGACGGGAGCCGAGACGTCACCCGCAGCGGCGGCGGCCTGAAGTGCTTCGGCCTGGGCGCCGGGCTTCATCAGGCGGATGAGCGTCGCGCCCACCCGGATCTCGTCACCGAAGCTCAGCGTGCCCTTGTTGACGCGCTTGCCGTTGACGAACGTCCCTTCCACGCTGCCCATGTCGATGATCGAGATGGTGCCGTCGGCACCGGACTCGATCACCGAGTGGATGCGGCTGACCTTCTCGTCATCCAGACACAGATGTGCGGAGGAGAGTCGCCCGATCTTGATGATGTCGCGGTCGAACTCCTTCTCCGCAACGAGCGTCTCGCCCTTCAACACCTGCAGGGTCATGGGAACGGCCACGTGCTGCCTCCTCGCTCACTCACGAGCATCCGCCGGGCCTTCCTCGCCACGGGCGGCTGACCCGGCGGGATGTCCGCGCCGGGAACAATCGTCACAACCCTACAGCTCACCCACCGACTGCATGACCTTGTCGCGGAACTCTTCGCGGATCCGGATCAGGTTCGAGTGGTTCACCCGCTTGCGCGCGTCGATGTACTCGCCGTCCGGGCGCATGAGGTCACCCTCGATGGTGTCCGCCTCGAAGTCGTAGGTGGTCGTCTTCTGGTAGCGCACGCCGCCTTCGACGTTCGCGTCCTCTTCGGACTGGGCCAGCGCCACCGGCGCCGCCAACAGCAGGGCCGTGGCTAGAAGGCTCTTCATCGGGTGTCCTCCGGGTGGGGCCGCGCGCGCGACCCGTTCCGATTCTGCTTCAACTCAGGTGAACGAGGCAAAGACTGTGGCCCCGGATGCCTACTGGGGCTCGTCAGCGAACGGATCGGTGGGCTCTCCACCCGCGGCCTGCACCGGGGCGGGATCCGCCGGCGCCCCCTCGGCCTCGAGACGCGCGGCCTCGGCTGCCTCGAGCTGCGCCGCCTGGGCGGCCTCTGCGGCCTGGACCCGCGCCATACGCTCCGCCTCCAGGTTCTGGGCGACCAGCGTCTCGGCCTCGGAGATCAGGGAGTAGACCGGGGAGTCCGCGCCGATGGCGAACTCGCCGCCGGCCATGCCCACGTACTTGCGGTAGAGCTCGAGCGCGCGCTCCGGGGCGTTCTTCTCCCGGTGCAGGACGATGGCCCGGTTCAGGTAGATGGGGGCGAGCCCCGGGTCGAGCTTCTCCGCCTCGTCGTACTCCTGCATGGCCTTGTCGGCCTGGCCCAGCCCCCGGTAGGCGATCCCCAGGTTGAGGTGCGCCGCCGCGTTGTTGCCGTTCACCTGCAGGAGCTTGCGCAGGTGCTCCTCCGCGCGCGGCCAGTTCTCCTCACGCATCGCGAGGTCGGCGAGCACCTGGTGGGCGGGGGCGTAGTCGTCCTTCGCCGTGACCGCGGCCTTGAACTGCACCTTGGCCAGGTCGACCTTGCCCTCCTCCATGAAGATGTTGCCGATCACCATGAGGATGTCCGGATCGTTCGGCGCGGCCCGCAGGGCCCGCTGGGCCACGAGCCGGGCGCGGGCCAGATCCTTCCGGGTCAGGTGGCAGCGCATCATCACCTTCGTCGGATCCAGCAGCTCCGGATCGCGCACCAGGGCGGCACGGGCCTGCTCGAGCGCGGTGTCGCAGTCACCCGAGAGGCGGGAGAGCTCGGCCAGGCCCGCATAGGCACCACCGTCTTCCGGCGCCCGCTCGAGCACCGCCCGGTAGATCTCGGCCGCACCGGCGGTGTCACCGGCCCGGTGGCGCATGGCCGCGAGGTTGTGCCCGGCCATGGTCAGCGAGGGCTTCTTGCCCAGCGCCGCCAGGTAGTGACGCTCCGCCGCAGCCCTGTCGCCCCGACGCTCGGCGATGAGCCCCAGGTTGTAGTCGGCCTCGGCGAGGTTGCGGTCCTCCTTCAACGCCGCCTGGAACTGGCGCTCGAGCGACTCCCAGTCACCGGTGCCCTTCTCCTCAGCGGCCGCCAACGCTTTGACGGCGTCGTCGAACTTCAGCTTGGCGCGGGTGGAGATCTGATCCGGGCCTGCGCCCTCGGGACCGATCTCCACGCCCGCCGCACCCGCCGTCTCGGCGTCTGCGCGGACCGCGCCCTTCTTTCCACCACAGGCGACCAGGAACGAGGCCGTCAACAGGACCGCGCCCCACACCTTCATCTCAGCCATCCGCCTCACAGCACGTCCTCCGGCTCATCCGCGAACGGGTCGGCAGACGACGGGGTCGTCGACTGCGGCTCGCTCCTGCTAGGGGTCTGACCAGCCTCCTGCACGTCCCGGCGCGGCTCACCCGAGATGGGCGCGGTCGCACGGGCCGCCGCGATGGCCGCGGCGCTGTCGGGGAGGGGCTGGATCTCATTGAGCATGCCGGCCGTCACCAGCGCGGCCACCTGCGCCACCGAACCCATGGGGGCCGCCACCTCGACGAGGGTCGGGTACTCCATCGGCCGGTGCATCCGGAGCTTGGCCAGCGCCTGCTCCGTGCACTCGTTGTTCACGTCCAGCTCACGGCTCTTGTTGAGCGCCAGCGCGTACGCGTCCGCCGCCTTGGCCGCGACCGGCATCGCCTCCTGGGCGAGCTGCGACTTCACCTCGAACTGGACCTCCTCCGGGATGCCGGGAGGCGGCGGCGCATCGACGAGCGCGTTGAAGAGCTGCTCGGACGCATCGCCGATGCGGGTGAGCGCGCAGATCGCGGGGCCGGGGGCGCCGATCTCCACGGTGCGGGTGTAGGCCCGCTCCACCAGGTCACGCGAGCGGATCTTCTCCTGCATCCCCTCACGGAATCGGGCGACCAGTTGGTTGCCGCGTCCCCAGCGCATCCGGATGCCGGAGTAGTTGCGCCACAGCTCCTCGTTCTCGAAGAGGCTGGCCTCGGCGAGCACCTCCAGGGCCTCCCCGGTCAGCCGGCTGCGGGCGGTCCGCCCCAGCTTCTTGCTGTAGTCGACCACGCGGTTGAGGATCCGGCGCGCATCCCGCGAGCGGTTCAGCTTGTCGCGGTACAGGCTGAGGATCCGGGCCTCACCGACCAGGAGGTCCTGGGGGCTGCGGCCGTAATCGCGCTGGAACTCCTCGTAGTGCTTGAGCGCGCGGCTGTAGGCACCCTGCGCCTCGTAGATGTCGCCGATGGACAGGAAGACGTCCTTGACGTCCTTCGCGCGGGGCCACAGCTCGATGTACTTCTCGCGGGCCTTGCGGGCCGCGGCGTGCTGGCCGAGCCCCTCACGCACGACGCCCGCGTTGATCAGGGCGTTCTGCGCCTTCTCCTCCTCCCACTTCTGGTCGCTCTTGGGCGCCGGCGCTGCAGCAGCGCGACGGCCACGGCCACGGCTGCGGGAGGCGGGGGCCGAGGTGTTCGCCCGCTCATAGCCCCTCACGTAGAGCTCGTAGAAGTCCGCCGCCGCGTCGAAGTCGCCCACGGTCGCGAGCGCCTCGGCGTTGTCATAGACCGCGTCCGGCACGTACTTGCTGGCGGGGTAGTTGCGGATGAGGTGACGCCGGACCTCGACCGCGCGGTCGAGCATCTTGGCCTTGTAGAAGTCGAGCGCGGCGTTGTTGAGCGCCTGCTCCGCGATGGAGGACTTGGGGAACTTCTCCACGAAGTCCAGGTAGGCCTGCGCCGCCTTCGCCCACTCGTGGCGGGCCTCCATCTGGTTGACGAGCTTGAAGGCCGACTGCTCGATGACCTGCTCGAGCTCCTGGCGGAAGGAACCGGTCGCCAGCTTGGGGTCGTTGTAGAACTTGAGGGCCCAGGCGTTGACGTTCTCGTAGTCCTCCTTGAGGTTGTACGCGTCGAGGACGAGGTTCGCGCTGAGCACCGCCGCGCGCTCGCCGTCGTCGAACTTGTACTCAGGGTAGGTCTGCGCGATGTCCTTGAAGCGCGCGATGGCCTCATCCAGGTGGTTGTGGTCGTAGTAGATGAAGGCGATCTTGTAGAGGACCTCGACCCGCTTATCGCCCTCCGGCACGTACTTGACGTAGCGCTCGCTGGCGGCGAGCAGGTCCGAGAGGGGCGACTTGATCTCCACCGGGTCATCGCCCTTGCGCTCGATCTTGAGCTGGCCGCTCTCCTTCTGGCGCGTGACCACCGTGTCCCAGGAGAGCACCGCGTTGTAGGCCGCATTCGTCAGGTACTTGCCGGGCTTCATCGGCTGCCCGTTCTCGTCCTTCTTGCGACCCTCGATCTTGTCGATGTCCTGCAGGGTCACCGCGTCGTACTCAACCGCGGCACGCTCGTACTGCTGCAGGTTGTCGGAGAGCAGCTCCGCCCAGAAGAAGCGGAGGTCGTAGGCCTTGGGGCTGTCCGCGAAGAGCGCGAGGTAGTCCTGGTAGACCTCGTTCGTGTAGCCGAAGGTCTCCTCGTCACGGGTCTTGCGACCCTCCTGATGCCAGTTCACCGCGAGGTTGGAGAGCGTCCGCTCGGCCAGGTCCCGCGCCGCGGCCATGGCCTTCTTGTCCTCATCGCTCTTGATGAGACCGCTGCCCTCGATCTCCACCATCATCTTGGCGAGCTTGCGGGTCTGGACCACGGTGCGCTTCTTGTCACCGGCGCGCAGCACGGCGTCCACGATGCGGCCCTGGAATCCGGGAGCTTCGGGAGAGAGCGGGCGCTCCTCGATGAGCGCGTGGTAGGTGATGGCCGCCTCGCGGTCCTTGCCGTCCGCGTAGTAGTGGTCGGCGAGGCGCTTGGTCATCTCGAAGCGCTGATCGTCGTTCTGGGCGAGGGAGGAGAACTCCTGCTTGGCACCGAGCACGTCGCCCTGACGCGAGTAGGCGCGGACGAAGTCGGCGCGGGCCTCACGCACGAGGCTGTTGCGCCCCTTGGCGTTGCCCGACTTCTCGACCGAGCCTTCGCCGCCGAGCTGCGCGAAGAGCACCACCGTCTTGAAGCGGTCCTTGGCCTTCGCGTAGTCGCCCAGGTTGAAGTAGCACCAGCCCTGCTTGTAGATGGCGTAGCCGTAGGACTGGTTCTCCGGATAGGAGGCGGCGCGCTCGTAGGCGGCCAGGGCCTTCTTCAGCCAGTCCTGCCGGCCGTCGGAGTTGTTGAAGTAGTACTCGCCGAAGGCCAGGTACGCGTCGGCCAGGAACTCCGACTTCGGGTACTTGGTGATCAGGCGCTGGTACATCTTGAGCGCCGCCTGCTGCTCCCCCTGCTCCATCAGCAGGTTGCCGAGGAAAAAGAGCACCTCGTCGGAGCGCTCGAAGTCGCGGTGGCGCTGGACGATCTCCTTGTACTGATCGAGCGCGAGGCCCACGAAGCGCTTCTGCTCATCCAGCAGGCGCTGCTTTTCGGCCTGGGCCCGCTTCTCCGCCGCCGCGTCCTTCGCATGCTTGGCGCGGATGATGTCGTCGTCCTTGCGGTTGGCCTCGAAGAAGAAGTGCCGGGACTCCTCCCAGTACAGCTCACCGAGCCGGAAGAGGAGCTTGGGGGTCTCCTTCTCGTCGGTCGAATAGCCGATGATCTTCTTCAGCGAGTCGATCTGGGCGTGGCGCTTGTCGGCCACCTGCAGTTCGACGCCGAGTCGGAAGGCGTCGTACTCCAGCGCCGGGGCCGCACCGGCCTCCTCGGTCTCGCGGGTCAGGTCGCCGGCGAGGCTGGTGTCCAGGGCCTCGGAGGACTTGGGGGCGAGGGAGGTGTCCTTCGCCTTGGCGCGGTTCTGCGCGTGAGCCACGGGCGCGGAAAGCACCAGCGCGACCACCAGTGAAGCAAAAAGCCGTTGCATGCAGTTCCTCTTCAGAGTCGCCGGTCGTTCGACGTGAGGTACGGAAGACGGACGGATCGGATCCCGGCTGGGGCAGCTGGAGCGTGCACCACGGCGAAAGCATCCGCCGCGTAGGGGAGCCCGGTCAAGGAAGCTGCACCGCTTCTCGCGCTCGAATGCCTGCTGAGAGAGCGCCGACTTCCGACCCTGGCGTGGATTTGCGTTCAGCTGGTAGGAGAGCCCCGATCATGAGCCTGCTCCCCGAGTCAGCCAGCTTCGAAGAGCGGGTGGTCGACTGTTTCTGCGCACTCCGCGGAGGGGGCGTGGGAATCAGCGCCCTGGACCGGCCGGTCCTTGAACGCTGGGCAGCAAGCGGTGTTCCCTTCGAGGTCGTCGCACGCGGGCTCCGATTGGCGGCCCAGAAGGCCGGCTACGACGCCATCGCGGGGCTCCCGGCCCTGTCCACGCTGCGGGCCGCGGGAAGAACGGTGGACGCGGAGATCCGCCGTTTCCTGAAGGCGAGCGCCGGCGCCCACCGACCCGCGCTCCCGTCCTCCGGTGACGCCTGGGCGCGCAAGCGTCGGGACAGCGTGCTCGCCTCGCTCGGGACCTGGGTCCGGCGGCGACCGGAGCTCTCCGGGCAGGCCGAGCGGCTCTCCGCCCGCCTCGCGGCCGAGCCTCCCGATGCCGTCTGGGTGGAGGACCTGAGCGCGCTCACCCTGCTTCGCGCCCTGCCTTTCGCCGAGCGTCAGGGGCTGTGGCGCCGGGCGGGGGCAGACAGCGCCGGGATGTCGCCGGCGTCGCGCAGAATCGCCCGCCGGACGCGCCTCTTCGCCCTGCTCTCGTCCCGTCTCGATGGGACGCCCTGAGGTGCGGCTCGCCCTGCGCCCCCCGGAACGTTTCTGCTAAAGGCTTCGCCATGACCGTGCAGCAGCTCCAGGCCGTTGGTTGCGACATCTGTGGGGGGCGCGGCTACGTCCGTGAGCGGGATGGGGCACGTTCCGTGGCGCGTCCCTGTGCGTGCAACCTGGAGTGCCCCCAGTGTGGAGATTCGGGGTGGCGGCTCGCCACGCAGCAGGCGTCGTTCAGCGCCCGCTCCGGGGTGAAGGACTACGACGTCCTCGAGGCCTGCTCCTGCCGGGAGCGCAAAGCCCATCTGGCGCGCTTCACCGCGGCGGGCATCCCGGGACGCTTCGCCACCGCCGACTTCGAGAGCTACCGCAGCCAGAACGAGGCGCAGCACCGCGCCTGGAGTGAGGCACGGTCCTTCGCGGATCACTACGTGCCGGGTGAATCCTCCACCGGGTTCATCCTCAGCGGGCCGGTGGGGACCGGAAAGACCCACCTGCTGTGCGCAGTGCTCGCCCACCTCACGCTCGAGAAGGGCGTCTCCACCCGCTACCAGGAGATCTCCTTCCTCTTCCAGGACATCCGCCGCGGGTTCCGTGAGGGAAAGAGCGGAGGGGAGATCGTCGGGCCGCTGTGTGACGTCGAGCTGCTGGCGATCGATGAGCTCGGCAAGGGCCGCGGCTCGGAGTTCGAGATGGAGACGCTCGATGAGCTGATCGCCCGTCGCTACAACGCCGGGAAGGTCACCCTCTTCGCCACCAACTACTCCCTCGCCTCAGAGCGCAAGCCGGTGCGCGCCCTCCCCGGCTACGTGAGCAGTGAGGAGGCCCGACAGGATTCGCGCGAGTCCAACCTGCTGCGGGCGCGCGTCGGAGAGCGCATCTTCAGCCGCCTCTTCGACATGTGCAGCTTCGTGGAGATGCCGGCCGAAACGAAGGACTACCGGGTGATGCGCCAGGAGCTCGAGCTGCGAAACCTCCGGCCGCGGCGGACCTGAGGCGCCTGTCCGGCGGGCCCCGGGGCGGCCGTTGCATTTCTGCCGCCCCATGCGCCGCTCCGAAACGCCATCCGCCGGTCTGTCCGGCCCCTGCGAACTCCCGGCGAGCGGAGGCCTCGGCGCCTGGAGCGTTCCTTGTCGATGCTCAGCGACGCTCCGCAACCGCGCGCGCACCGCTCGCTTCCTGCTGCGCGTCCGCGGCTTGGGGCGCCACGCTGATTCCGGGGAGAGAGGGGATCAGCGCGAGATGCAGCGCGCGGGTCAGCGGCTTCACCTGATCCAGATCGACCACCAGGGTGAGCTGCAGCGCCGTCATCCAGCTGGCGTGCACCGCCGCCGGGATCGCCGCGGCGCAGGCGAGCGCCTCACGGTATGGGGTGAAGTCTGCGTCCAGCCCCGCCCCCACCGCGCTCACCGTCCCCACGTCCTCACGCAGCCGGACCGCATCTCCGAAGCGTGATCGAAGCCCTGCGCGCAGTGTGGAGATCCCGTGCACGTCCTGCAGGGGGATCACGACCAGCGCACGCGCCGCCTCCACCGACACCTTCCGCGCGCGGACACGCAAGCCGTCCAGGAAGTCGAGCAGCGCCGGGAGGTGGCCCGCGACGTCGCCCAGCTCGATCAGCGCGACCTGGGTCTCGGCCGTGATGCTCTTCACGCGCCGACCATCGCCGGATGGCGCGAGCAGCACGCGCGTTCCCTGACCTTCGCCGTGCGCATGACGCGCATCGATGGGCAGCTCCCGCTCCCGCGCGAACTCCACCGCCTGGGCGTTGAGGACCTTCGCGCCGGCGCTGGCCAGGGCCTGCATCTCATCGAGGGAGAGGGTGTCGAGGCGGGAGGCTTCCGGGACGATGCGGGGATCCGCCGAATAGACGCCATCGACATCCGAGTAGATCTCGCAGGCCTCGGCCCCGAGCGCGGCCGCCAATGCCACCGCGGTGGTGTCCGAGCCGCCCCGCCCCAGCGTGGTGATCTCCCGATCCCGGCTGACGCCCTGGAAGCCGGCCACCACCACCACCCGGCCCTTCTCCAGCTCCTCGCGTACGCGTGACGGACGGACCTCCAGGATGCGCGCCTGGGAATGCTCGTTCGTTGTGATGATCCCGCTCTGGCTGCCGGTGAAGGAGACCGCGGGGACGCCGAGCTCCTGGAGCGCCATGGAGAGGACCGCCATGGAGATCCGCTCGCCACAGGTCAGCAGCATGTCCAGCTCGCGGCGCGGTGGATCAGCAGAGACCTGCTTGGCGGTCGCCAGCAGCTCATCCGTCGTGCGGCCCATGGCGCTGACCACCACCACCACCGCGTCACCCTGCCGATGGCGCGCCACCACCCGCTCCGCCACCTTGCGGATGCGGGCGACATCCGCCAC
This sequence comes from Myxococcaceae bacterium, assembly GCA_035304185.1. Classification (GTDB taxonomy): domain Bacteria; phylum Myxococcota; class Myxococcia; order Myxococcales; family Myxococcaceae; genus DATGQN01. The sequence continues at coordinate 48,359 of DATGQN010000108.1, read as the reverse complement.
CGACGAGCCGCCGTACTTCTGCACCACGATCTTCAAGGTCTTCCGCCTCTGGACTTGCACGAGGGATTGCGACGCCCGGATGGAACACCGCAGCCCACCACTTCAGCACGCTTCCCGGCCCTTCTTGAACCGCTTCCGGTCGGCGTCTACCGTCCCGCGGGTGCACCCGCCAGCCGCAGACGCCTGTGCTGCCTCCCCCCCCGCAGCAGAGGAGAGGGCCCCGCTCCCCCGCTCTGCCCCCTCCAGGAGGGCGGCCCTCTGGCTCCCCGCCCTCACCTTCCTGCTGCTCGGCTGCCCCCGGGAAGCGCCGGAACCATCTGCCGAGGGCGAGCCCCTGCTCCCCACCGTCGCCGCGGGTACCCCCCCGGAGGCGGTTCAATTCTCCCGCCTCACCCTCGAGATCGAAGGTCGCTCCACCACCCTCGAGCGGCGGAAGTCGGGCTGGTGGTTGATCGATCCCGTCGAGTTTCCCGCCGATCCCGTTGCCGTGGAGGAGCTGCTCGCCGTGCTGCGTCGCGGGGCCCTTCGCGAGCGCATCGCCGAGGCTCCGGATGCGGCCACCCTGCGCGAGCTGGGACTCTCCCCTCCCCGGCTGCGCCTCATGGCCGCGGTCGAGGGTGGAGCCGACCAGGTCCTCGAGGCCGGTACCGAGCGGGCCTTCGATGGCTCCATCCCCCTGCGGCGGGGAGGCGAAGCCGGTGTCCACGCCGGCAGCGGCCACCTGCGGCGCGTCCTGGAGCGGGATGCCGATGCGCTCCGCGCCAAACGCCTCTTCCCCTTCCGCCCCGAAGAGGTGGCGGAGATCTCGGTCCGCACGCCGGGCTCGGAATGGACGCTGGTGCGGGAGGAGGGAGGCTGGAAGCAGCGCGGGGCATCGGCCTTCGAAGCCGATCCCGACCGGGTCCTGTTGCTCCTCCGGCGACTGCTGGCGGTTCAGGCGCGCTCCTATGAGGACGACAACGCCCCCGGGCGTGAGGCCCGGGGCCTGGTGGATCCGGAAACGGTGATCGCGCTGCGGCCCAGGGAGGGTGCGGCCATCCGGGTCGAGCTCTCCTCCCTGGGTCCCGGTCCGGAACGGACGCTGTGGGTGCGCTGGCGCATCCCCGACGCCGAGATCACCTTCGCCCAGGTGGATGCCCGACTGCAGGAGCTGGCCGCCACCCCTCTGCAGTCGCTGCGCTCCACCCGGCTGCTGCGGTTCGAAGCCGATGCGGTCGCACGCGTCGAGCTGATCGATGCCGATGGTGGCCGCCTGGTGTTGGAACGTGCGCCAGCGGAGGAAACAGAAGGCACGCCGTCGCCCCCCGCGTGGTCGGTGCTCCGGGGCGGTGCGCGCACCGGGGTCTCGGTGCACCGGGTGGCCTCCCTGCTCTGGAACGTGGCGCAGCTGCGCGCCATCAGCCCGCGCGATCCCCGGGCCGATCCGCTGCGACCTGCTGAGGAAGGTCTGGTGGGTCTCCGCCTCCTGGACCCAGCGGGGAACCTCCTCGGGCAGCTCGCGTTCGGGCGCCCGGATCCCGGGGAGGGTTCACGGGTTTCGGTGCAGGCCGGTGAGCTGCAGGCCTTCACCCACGCCGAGGCGGTGCAGGCGCTCCGGCAGGCCACCCGGCCCGAAGCGTTCGGGGTGGGCCAGGGGGAGGATGGAGCCGACGGGGGCTCCTCGCCTAAGAAGGATCCCTGAAGCCGGTCCCACCGGCGCCTCTTTTCAGGAGCCTTCATGTCCGCAGGCCACATCGGTCGTCCCCTCCTCGTCCTGTTGTTGAGCCTGTCCCTCCCTGCCATCGCCGCGCCTTCCGAGGTCCCCCCTCAGCTCGAACGGTGGATCCCCTGGGTGCTCGAGGGGCACGAGCAGGAGCGCTGCCCCAGCGGTCCCGGCCTGAGCAATCGCTGCGCGTGGCCGACCTCGCTGGAGCTGGACGTGAAGGCGGACGGCGGCACCTTCCGCATCACCTGGCAGCGCTACGACGCGGGCCGGGTGGAACTTCCCGGCAATGCCCGCCACTTCCCCCAGGAGGTGAGGGTCAATGATCGGCCGCACCCGGTCCTGCTGCGCCAGGGGGTTCCCAGCGTCGAGGTCTCACCGGGCAGGCACGTCATCTCGGGCCGCTTCAGCTGGTCGAGCGCGCCGAACTCGATCCGCGTACCGCAGCAGACCGGGCTGCTGTCGGTGTCGGTGCGGGGGACGCCACTCGAGCATCCCCGGGTCGAGAACAACACCCTCTTCTTCGTCGAGCAGTCGGAGCCGGGTGGCGAGGCGCCCCGTCAGGACACCCTCGCGATCCGGGTCCACCGGGTCATCACCGACGCGGTCCCCCTGCGCGTGGAGACCACCTTGAAGCTCGAGGTCTCGGGGAAGGGGCGGGAGGTCCTCCTCGGGCGGCCCCTCCTCGCCGGTGGACGCCCCCTCTCCATCAGTGGCGAGCTCCCCGCGCGCCTCGAGCCGGATGGTCGTCTGCGCACCCAGGTGCGCGCCGGCAGCTGGACGCTTCAGATCGTCGAGCTCCACATGGGTCCCGCCACCGAGCTCTCGCGCGTTGCGCCCCAGGGCCCATGGGATCCCGACGATGAGATCTGGGCCTTCGCGGCCGCCCCGGAGCTGCGCCTGGTGACCGTCCTGGGGGTGCCCAGCGTCGACCCCGCGCAGACCTCGCTGCCCAATCACCTGTGGAATCTGCCGATGTACTCGGTCGGGGTCGACACGCCGATGCGCCTGCAGGTGGAGCGACGCGGAGACGCATCCTCTCCCGCCGATCAGATCGCGCTGCGCCGGCAGCTCTGGCTCGACTTCGACGGTGGCGGCTTCACCGCCGCCGACACGTTCGATGCCACGCTCCACCGCTCCTCGCGCCTCTCCGCTGCCGGGGGCACCACGCTGGGACGGGTGAGCGTCAACAACGAACCGCAGTTCATCACCCGCCTCCCCGGCGCCGACACCGCCGGGGTCGAGGTCCGCCACGGCGTGGTCCGGGTCAGCGCCGACAGCCGCGTGGACCGCGTGGGGAGCGTCATCCCTGCCGTGGGCTGGGCGCATGACGTCCAGTCGCTCGAGGCCACCCTTCACCTCCCGGCCGGATGGAGCCTGCTGCATGCCGGCGGCGTGGATCGGGCGCGCACCTGGGTCTCTTCCTGGACCCTCCTCGACGTCTTCCTGCTGGTGATCATCGCCTTTGCCACCGGCCGGCTCTACGGATGGCGCGGAGGTCTCCTCGCCTTCCTGGCGGTGACCCTCTCGTTCCACGAGTCCGGTGCGCCCGTGCTCCTGTGGCTGACCCTGCTCTGCTTCGAGGCCCTGCGACGGGTGAATTCCAAGGGGCGCTTTGCCACCGCGCTCAATCTGGGGCGCTGGGTCACCGTCGGCGTGCTGGTCGTCACCCTGGTGAGCTACTCGGTGAGCCAGGTCCGCCAGGGGCTCTTTCCGGTTCTGGGTCCGGAAGACGGGGTGAGCTCGGTCGGGTTCATCGGAGAGGTCGCGCAGGCGCCCGCCGCTGGATCGGCGCTCGCCGAGCAGGAGGCCAGTGCCGACCAGAACCAGAACTACGCGACCAAGAGCGTCACCCCCTACCCCTCCACGACCGATGTTCTCGGCTTTTCGGAGCGTGGCGCGCCGCCTCCGGGTCCGGTGGTGAAGAAGAAGGCGCCGGCCTACGACCGGGACACCGTGGTTCAGACCGGCCCCGGACTCCCCAACTGGAGCTGGAACTCCGTCCACCTCGGCTTCAGCGGTCCGGTCCAACAGGCGCAGGAGCTGCGCCTGTGGCTGCTGCCGCCATGGGTCAACCAGGGTCTGTCCTTCCTGCGGGTCCTCCTCTTCGTGCTCCTGGGCCTGCTGATGACCGGGTTGCTCCGTCGCCCCTCCGCCGGCGCGCGTGGTTCACGCGTCACCCCGCCTCCCGCCGCCGCGGGCCTCCTCTTGCTGGTGGGGCTGCTCGCGACCGGTCCCGCCCGCGCCCAGGAGGGCGGTGAGGCCTATCCCTCCGCGGGCCTGCTGCAGGAGCTGCGAACCCGGCTGCTCCGACCCGCGGAGTGCGAGCCGGACTGCACCACCCTCAACCGGATGAACCTCGAGCTCTCCGAACGTCAGCTCCGGGCGAGACTGCAGGTCTCGGCCGAGGCGACCACCGCCTTCGCGCTCCCCGGCTCGCGCAATGGCTGGCAGCCGGAGACGGTGCGTATCGACGGACGGCCCGCGGGCGCGCTTCAGCGGAACGGAAGCGGCGTGCTGCACGTGGTGCTCGAGCCGGGACTCCACGAGCTGATCCTCGAGGGGCCGCTGCCCTCGCGCAGCTCGTTGAGCCTGCACCTGCCCAGCCAGCCCATGTTCACCGAGGTCTCGGCCCAGGGCTGGACGGTGGAGGGGTTGCAGGAGGACGGCCGGGTCTCCGGCGATCTCGAGTTCTCCCGGGTGCGCCGCGAGGAGCTTCCGCTCGAGCAGCAGCCCCTGCAGGAGTCCGAGCTGCCGCCCTACCTGCTGGTGGAGCGGGTCCTCTCCTTCGGCACCGAATGGACGGTGGAGACTGTGGTGCAGCGGGTCTCGCCGCCGGGGCGGGCGGTGGTGCTCGGGATCCCGCTGCTGACCGGGGAGTCGGTCATCACGCCCGATGTGGAGGTCCGCGACGGACAGGTCCAGCTCAACCTCTCCCCCGGCACCCTGGCCACGCGTTGGTCCTCCCGGCTGCAGGAGACCGAACGCCTCGAACTCACGGCCCCGGGTGGTGCGCCGTGGAGTGAGGTGTGGCGGCTGTCCTCCGGTCCCCTCTGGCACGTGACCGTCGAGGGGCTTCCGCCGGTTCTTCAGACGCCGGAACCCTCGGAGCGGATTCCGACCTATCGTCCCTGGGCCGGTGAGCAGCTCACCCTGACCTTCACCCGCCCGCTGGGCATCGGCGGGCGCACGGTCACCATCGACCAGAGCCACCTCGTGGTCCGGCCCGGACGGCGGAATACCGAGGCCACCCTCACCGCCACCTTCCGCAGCAGCCGTGGTGGGCCCCATGAGCTCACCCTCCCCGAAGGCGCCACCCTCACCGGGGTCACCCTCGACGGGCGCTCCCTGCCGCTGCGTCAGGAGGGTCGCAAGGTCACCCTCCCCCTCTCTCCGGGCGTGCAGAAGCTCGCTTTGAACTGGAACCAGGCCGAGGGGATCTCCGCCCGCTTCGGGACGCCGACCATCGACCTGGGACAGCCCAGCGTGAACGCCTCCGTCCACCTCGAGGTGCCGAAGGATCGGTGGATCCTGTTCACCGCCGGCCCCCGCCTCGGACCGGCGATCCTCTTCTGGCCCACCTTCCTGGTCCTGGTGATCGTGGCGCTCGCCCTCTCGCGGCTGCGCTGGGTCCCGCTGCGGGCCTGGGAGTGGCTGCTGCTGACCATCGGCCTGTCTCAGGTCCCGGTGGCGGTCGCCGCCATCATCCCGGCGTGGCTCATCGTGCTGGGCCTGCGCCGGCGCTCGCCGGACCTGGAGCCCAACCTTTTCAACCTCCGCCAGATCGGCGTGGTGGCGCTGACCCTGCTCGCGCTGGGGGTCCTGGTGATCGCCATCCACACCGGCCTGCTCTCCACGCCCGAGATGCGCATCGAGGGCAACGGCAGCTGGGGATATGGGCTGAAGTGGTACCAGGACCGCATCGCAGGCGACCTCCCGATGGCCACGGTGATCAGCGCGCCGATCCTGGTCTTCCGCCTGGTGATGCTCGCCTGGGCACTGTGGCTCGCCGCCTCCCTGCTGCGCTGGCTGCGCTTCGGCTACGCGGCCTTCACCGAAGGCGGACTCTGGAAGCAGCCGATTCTCAAGGCGCGTCCCGCCGCCGGCCCGCCACCGACGGCCCCCGGGGAGGCGCCTGAGCCGGGGCCCGGCACCTGAGGCCGGCCCGGAGCATGCGCGGGGCCCGGCGCCCGGGGTGTCTGGCGCCGGGTCTCAGAGATCGATGAGCAGGAAGCGCCGGTCGGGCGTGAGGCGGCTGAGGAGCGGCATCGCCACGTTGAACACCGGCGTCCCTCCCCGCGTGCGCCCGTGCGGAAAGCCCTGGTGCGCGTGTCCATGGAAGACCATGCGCGCACCGAGCTGATCCACCGGGAGCGCGAGTCGGCTGGTTCCCAGAAAGGGGAAGAGCTCCACCTTCTCCCCCACCAGGGTCTCCTCCACCGGTGCGTAGTGGGTGATGACCAACTTGTTCTCCACGCCGTCCAGCTCCTGCAGCGCCCGCTCGAGCTTGTGGGCTTCGTCCACCGCGCCCTGCACGAAGGTCTTCACCAGGCTCTCGCCGAAGGCCTGCAGCGTGGCGTTGCCGAACCCTCCGGCAAACCCCTTCACCCCGGCCACCCCGACCTTGCGGTCCTCCGAGATCCAGTGGCCCCCGTCCAGCACCTGGACCCCCACGTCACGGAGCTTGGTGGCCACCGTCTGCTCGTTCCCGCCCTCGTGATCGTGGTTCCCGAAGACCGCGACGCAGGGGACCTCCAGCCGTGAGAGCTCGCCGGCCAGCGTCGCGGCCTCCTGGGGCCACCCCCGGTCGGTCAGGTCGCCACAGAGCAGGAGCAGATCCGCCTCCCGGTTGATCTGGTCGACCCACGCGGTGAAGCGGCCCCGGTGCTCCTCGCGGCAGTGCAGGTCACCCGCCGCCGCGACCCGCATCCCGGATGTGCTCCGTCCCTTCACCATGCCCCCGCTCCCCCTGTCGCTCGCGCTCATCCCAACGTCGTCCGTCCGCGTACCCCCACTCCGCGATGTCGATGGCGTAGTTCACCCGGGAGAGGAGGTTGCCCCTGCACAGGCGCTCGGGTTCGGCCCCGCGCTGCATGCTCTGTTCGGCCCGTCGCAGCAGCTCGGTCAGCACCCAGTCGGGGATGACGTCGCGCTCGGACGGGTAGGAGAAGCGGAAGAGCATCAGGTGACTGAGGAGGACCTCCCAGTACCGATCGAAGCGCCGCATCATCCGGGGCCAATCCAGGCGGTGCCCCCGCGCGCGCAGCACGTGGCTCACGTCCGCGCCGTCGAAGCGCTCCCGCTCGAGGACGAAGGCCTTGGACCAGATGAGCTCCTCGGCCGGCACCAGCCACACGTGGCGACCGAAGGCCCGGCCGGACTCGGCATAGCGGAACCACGCGGCGTCGACGTCGGCCACCCCGTTGCCCGAGCTGAAGATCAGGTCCACGAAGTAGCTGCCCCGGTAGCCCTTGTAGATCCAGGTCGGGTCGTGGACCTCGGTCCGCCAGCCGTCGTCGGCGAGCACCTGCATGGCGCGCTCGGCCGAGGGTTGGTCCAGGAAGAGGTCCAGGTCCTTGGTGTCCCGGTAGATCCCCGTGTACTGGGAGAACGCGTATGCGCCCCCCACGAGGTAGGGCACCTGCGCCCGGTCCAGAACCCGCAGCGCCCTGTCGCGGGTCCTCAGCTCCCGGGCCGTCCGCAGCTCCTCTGCATACTCCGGAGAGCTGCCGATCCGACCCGGATGATTGGGATGAAGCTTCTCCATGACCGTTCAACCTAGGGATGGTCCGGCACCGGGATTCCCTCCCCCCTGCTGCCGGCTCGGTGGGCGGCCAGGCGACGTGGCTCCCGCTCGGCGCCACGTCGAAGGCCCAATGCGATTGACTCGGGACCCTGGAGGTCCTTAAAGAGAGCGGTTCTCTGTCAACCGGCCGCGCAGTCCCTTCCCTTCCCAGGCCCGGTTCTCTGCCGATCCCCCACAGCGTCGAGGTCCCCGCTCAATGGCACGCGTCACCGTCGAAGACTGCCTCCCCATGGTCGACAACCGCTTCGCCCTGGTCCTGCTGGGCGCCAAGCGCGCGCGTCAGCTGATGGCCGGCGCCCGGCCGCTCACCGAGGTTTCCAAGAACAAGCCCCCCGTGCTCGCCCTGCGCGAGGTCGCCACCGGTCGGGTGAAGTTCGACCGCGATGTGCGCGAGGCCCTCAGCGGCAAGTTCGGTGAGGACGCCGAGCAGACCTCCGAGGATCCGCTGGACTTCGGCCTCTAGTCGCTCCGGCGCCGGGGCCTCCCGGACGCTGACCACCGTCGCCTCGGAGCAGGGAGGTGGACGGGCTCCGGAAAAGGGTGTGCGTGGGCCACGTGGCGCCGCGGGCACCCTTTTTCACGTGCTGCCGCCGCCGAAGGCCCCTTCTGACGCTCAGGGATCCGCGAGCCCGGGGTCCGGCGCGAGGCCCGCCTGCTCGATCCGACGGAGCGCCCGTCCCGCCACCTCCCGCTCGAGGGCGTAGCCCAGCAGGCGGGGCGCGTCCTTGAGCTGGATCCAGCGGGCCTCGTCCACCTCCACCCTCCAGGTGGCATCCAGCGCGTCGATCCTTCCCTCCAGGTAGCGGAAGAGGAAGAAGTGGACGGTCTTGTCGATGAGGACCCCGCGGAAGGCGTAGCGGTAGTGGATGACGCCCAGGTCCGCGATCAGGGTGACGCTCAGGCCGGTCTCCTCCCGGACCTCGCGCTCGGCCGCATCCCGCGCGGTCTCCCCGTCGTCCAGGTGCCCTTTGGGAAGGGCCCACAGGCGGCGTCCCCGGGGCCGGATGACGGCGACCTCGTAGCGGCCGTCCCGCTCCCGTAGAACCACCCCTCCTGCGGAGACCTCCCGGCGCATCGCACCCACCCTGCTAGCGCGTCCGACTGCGCTTGTCAGTGACGTTGGGCGAGGTGGCGCAACTTTGCCGAGGCCCCCAGGCGGTAGGCATAGCGCAGCTCCCCCACCAGACGATCCCGGTGGCGACGGCGGACCAGGGGGAGCAGACCCTCGCAGTAGCGCCGCGCCAGCCGGTTGGCCTCCTGGTAGCGGTGGCGCTCGGCCGGGCGCAGGTGGGGTCGCAGCCGCACGCCGTCGAACAGGCGGGAGAGCAGCTGCCGGGCCCGCGCCTCGGTGTCCCCCGATCCGCCGGCGAGCAGGCAGAGGGCGAACTTGTCCACCTCTGCCTGGACCTCGAGCTCGAGCAGCGTGGCGGTCCGTTGCTGATCGGCCACGTGCGAGAGGTAGAGGAAATGGCTGATGCCCTCGGTGAGCTGGCACCAGTCATCCAGCGCCGCGTCGTCGAAGGCGGGGCGACCGGCGCGCGCCGAGGCCTCCACGCGGGCGAGGAGCCGGGGGCACAGGAACAGCGCCACCGAGAGCCCCTCCGCGTCTTCGGCGACCAGGAGCTCCTCGTCGGCCTGTCCCGCCCCGCCCAGGCGCCGGGCCACCTCGCGGTCGACCACGTAGGCCTCCGCGGGATCGGCCCCCTCCAGCGCATAGAGGGCCTCGAGCGCGGCCTGGACCTCGGCGATCAGTTGACGAGCCCCCCGGGGGTCACCCACCCCGCTTCCACCAGCACCCGCTGCAGCGACTCCGAGCCGGTGCGGTTCCAGCTCTCGTAGACCTTCAGCGCTCCTTCGGCGCCATGGGCGACCAGGCCCCGGGCGGCGATCTCCGCCAGCACCTCGACCAGCGCGGCGAACTTGGCACCGAGCTCGGCATAGATGCCCGAAGAGCCTCCCGAGGCGAGGTTGGCCACCTCCCCGTACGCGGTCCCGCCCATCCGGATGTAGTAGTCCGGGCCCACCGGCCGCTCCCGCAGCGCGTCGCCGAAGAAGCCGGCGGTGTACAGCGAGACGTCCCCCAGGCGGCGCAGGTGGCGGATGCGCTCCTCCTTCGGAGCCTGCAGGGCCCGGTGGTAGAGCAGCGCCAGCGCCTCCTCCCGGGTCTCTCCGCTCTCCTCGTCCCGCGCGAACAGCTTGTCCGACGCGGCGAACTCGCTGAGGAGATTGACCAGGTAGAACTCCGCTCCCTCGCCGAGGCGGACGCCCTGATGTCCGCTGGCCTGGGCCAGAAGCCCACGGAAGAACTCCTTGAGGGAGGGGATGGCGAGCAGTGAACGCTCCATGGTGCGGTCCTCCTTCTGTGCCCACCACAGCGGGGCACGCCCTTCATGCTAAGCCCGCTCCCCGCAAAGCGTCACGTCCACCCCCAGTGATTCCGCGGACTTACGCTGGCACTTGTGACAGGAGAGTGCCAAACGCATCCCGCAAGGGCGCGGCTTGACAGGGTGTTTGCCCTGGCTATGTTCCGCCGCGATTCCCCCTGGCACTCGGGGCTCATGAGTGCCAAACCGGGCGCCGGATCAGGCGACCGGTTCCCTTTCCGCAGTACCGAAACCCCTTACCAAGTGAGGACCCACACCATGGCCAAGTTCCGTCCCCTGCAGGACCGCCTCCTCGTCAAGCGCGTGGAGGAAGAGGCGAAGACCAAGGGCGGCATCATCATCCCCGACTCCGCCAAGGAGAAGCCGCTCGAGGGCAAGGTGATCGCCATCGGCAACGGCAAGATCCTCGAGGACGGCAAGGTCCGCCCGCTCGACATCAAGGTCGGCGACGCCATCCTCTTCAGCAAGTACAGCGGCACCGAGGTGAAGATCGACGGCGAGGATCACCTGATCCTGCGCGAGGAGGACGTGCTCGGCGTGATGGACGCCTGAGTCGCCTCACCCGGTCGCATCCCCCTTCAGCAGTCCCAACAGTCTTCAAAACCCGATTCGAAATCGAAGGACTTCAAACATGGCGAAGGACATCATTTTCGACGTGCGTGCCCGTGAGGCGATCCTCCGCGGCGTGAACATCCTGGCCGACGCGGTCAAGGTCACCATGGGCCCCAAGGGCCGGAACGTGGTGATCGAGAAGAGCTTCGGCTCCCCCACGATCACCAAGGACGGCGTGACGGTCGCCAAGGAGATCGAGCTCGAGAACAAGTTCGAGAACATGGGCGCGCAGATGGTGAAGGAGGTCGCGAGCAAGACCTCCGACGTGGCCGGTGACGGCACCACCACCGCGACCGTGCTGGCCCAGGCGATCTTCCGCGAGGGCAGCAAGCTGGTGGCCGCGGGTCACAACCCGATGGACATCAAGCGCGGCATCGACAAGGCGGTCTCCGCCATCACCGCCGAGCTCAAGACCCTGGCCAAGCCCACCCAGGGCAAGAAGGACATCGCCCAGGTCGGCACCATCTCCGCGAACGGCGACGCCACCATCGGCGAGACCATCGCCGACGCGATGGAGAAGGTCGGCAAGGAGGGCGTGATCACGGTCGAGGAGGCCAAGGGCCTGGAGACCACCCTGGACGTGGTCGAGGGCATGCAGTTCGACCGCGGCTACCTCTCGCCCTACTTCGTGACCGATCCGGAGCGCATGGAGGTCGTCCTCAACGACCCCCTGATCCTGATCCACGAGAAGAAGATCAGCAACATGAAGGACCTCCTGCCGGTGCTCGAGCAGGTGGCCCGCTCCGGCAAGCCGCTGCTCATCATCGCCGAGGAGGTCGAGGGTGAGGCGCTGGCCACGCTGGTGGTCAACAAGATCCGCGGCGTGCTCAACGTGGCGGCGGTGAAGGCCCCCGGCTTCGGCGATCGCCGCAAGGCCATGCTCGAGGACATCGCGACCCTCACCGGCGGCAAGCTGCTCGCCGAGGACCTGGGTCTCAAGCTCGAGAGCATGACCATCGAGGACCTGGGCCAGGCCAAGCGCATCACCATCGACAAGGACAACACCACCATCATCGATGGCGCGGGCAAGCAGGACGACATCCAGGCCCGCGTGCGCCAGATCCGTGCGCAGATCGAGGAGACCACCTCCGACTACGACCGCGAGAAGCTCCAGGAGCGCCTCGCGAAGCTGGTCGGCGGCGTCGCGGTGATCAACGTCGGTGCGGCCACCGAGACCGAGATGAAGGAGAAGAAGGCCCGCGTGGAGGACGCGCTCAACGCGACCCGCGCGGCCGTCGAGGAGGGCATCGTCCCCGGCGGCGGCGTGGCCCTCATCCGCACCCTGAAGGCGCTCGACAGCCTCAAGGTCAGCGATGAGGAGGCCTTCGGCGTGCAGATCATCCGCCGCGCGGTCGAGGAGCCCCTGCGCCAGATCGTCGCCAACGGCGGTCTCGAGGGCAGCGTCATCGTCAACCAGGTCAAGGACGGCAAGGACGCGCACGGCTTCAACGCCGCGACCGGTGCCTTCGAGGACCTGCTGGCCGCGGGCGTCATCGACCCGGCCAAGGTGACCCGCACCGCGCTGCAGAACGCCGCCTCCGTGGCGAGCCTCATGCTGACCACCGAGGCCATGGTCGCCGATCGTCCCAAGGACGACGACAAGGGCGGCATGCCCGGCGGCATGGGCGGCATGGGTGGAATGGGCGGCATGGGCATGGGGATGTGATCCCCTCCCGTCACCTCCCGTGACACACGTGGGGCGCGGTCTCCTCTTCGGAGGGGCCGCGCCCTTCGCCGTTTCGGGGCTGCTTTCGCCCGGCGGCGTCGTTATGTCTCCGGGTGTCGCGCCAGCGGTCGGTCGATCGGTTCGGAACCACGGCGCCGTCCCTTCTTCTTCACCCTTCGAGAGGAGCCTTTTCATGGCACAGCCGGTGCGCATCTACACCACCACCTCCTGCGGTTTCTGTGTCCGCGCCAAGGAGCTCATGAAGCGCAAGAACATCGCCTTCGAGGAGATCGACGTGACCCACGATCCCGAGGAGCGCCAGCGCCTGGTGGCGGCCTCCGGTGGCCAGCGCACCGTGCCGCAGATCTTCATCGGGGAGACCCACGTCGGTGGGTACACCGACCTGGCCCAGCTGGATCGCGAGGGGAAGCTGGACGCCATGGTCCAGGCCTGAGCGGGCGGGCAGACGTCCCCTCCCTTCTCAGTCGGTTTCGGATCGCGGTCGGCCGCCGCACCGTGCAGGACACATTCCCGGGTCGGCGCCTTGTGGCTCCCGGCGGAAGCGGCCGACGCTTTCCGCGAGGGCCGCCATCGAAGCCCCGCCCCCCCACTTCGGGAAAGGAGCATGCGTTGAGCCGCGATCCTGAGATGCCCCAGATCCAGCCCCTCCCGGAGGCCGGTGGCCCCATCGCCCCGCCCTCCATCCGCGAGTCGCTGGCCGAAGTGCTGGCCCGCTCCCACGCCGCGGTCCGCCGCTGCGAACGGGCGAGCCGGGCCGCCTCCGCGATGGGGGACACCGAGGTGAGCGCCTTCTTCCGGCACGCCGAGAGCGTGTTGCGCGAGCTCGCGGATCACGGCGAGGCCCTGCTCGCCGAGCGCCTGGGGGCCGAGCTCATCGCCCGGCGCCGGGAGCGGGAGCGCCGCGCACGTCCAGGCCCCCCGAAGTCCTCGGATCTGGTGGACCAGGCGTCGTGGGAGTCGTTCCCCGCCAGCGATCCGCCGGCCTACTGAGGGCTGTCGCGCCTCTGCGCCGGGATTGTTGCAGTGTCATCGTCTGGGTGACCTGCGGGGCGGGAACGACGGTGCGTGGCGGTTGGGCTTCGGGCTATAGAGGCGAGCGCTCGAGGGGGCGCTCCTGCCCTCTCCCGGAGGCCAACCAACCATGTACGTACGCACTCTCGCAGCAACGGCCCTGCTGACGGTCGCTGGCTGCACCGCCACCCAGAATCCCCAGCAGACCGAGAACCGGCAGCGACTCGCCAACCGCGGCATCTACGACGTCGCCGCCTGCCACGTGGGCGCGGACTTCTCCGTTCCGGAGAACACCACCGAGGCGACGTTGACCGGAGCGATGCTCCTCACCCGCCCGCTGGTCTTCAACTGCCTGGCCGATCCTGCCCACCGCGGCGAGGCCAAGGAGACGACGGTCACCCTGTCGGCGACGGTCAACGGCTCGGAGACCACGTTCGACGCTCAGGGCGACAACCTCACCGAGGCCGGCCGCACCTGCATCATCGAGGCGGTGGACGCGGCGCTCGAGTTCAAGCCGGTGGAGGGCGAGGAGCCGGTCACCGCCTCCATGGACATCGAGCATGAGGTCAACGCCAACGGGGCGGTGGTGCTGGGCATCAATGAGCCCAGCGACATCGTCGGCACCATCCGGCTCGCGCAGCAGAACTGGTGTGACTGCCTGGGTGACGATCCGCACGCCACCCCCGACACCTTCACCGCCCAGATCTCCTTCGACCAGGGTGCGACCGAGGTGAAGCGCATCACCCTCTTCCGCGCCGGCGAGACCCCGCCCGCCGAAGGCGAGGGAGCCGACGCCGAGGCCGGCGATCGCATCCTCACCGAGGACCCGGTCGGACAGTGCCTGGCCCAGCGCCTGCGCACCGTGACCTTCCAGCCGACGCAGCAGGCCTGGGAGATCCCCTACGTCTTCGAGTTCATCAACTCCCTCTCCGACACCCCGGCCAGCAACGCCACGCCGAACGCCCACGTCCAGCAGCTCGATGCGCGGCGGGCGGCGGCGCAGTCCAAGGCCATCATGGTGGCCGAGTCGGCCAACAAGGCACGCGACGACTACGCGGAGCTGGTGCAGCGCTATAACACCAACCGCCGGTCGGTGAAGGTGCCGGAGCTGGTGTCCAGCTGCGAGAAGCTGACCCAGGCCAACGACGCCTTCATCAAGACCATCGAGGAGCAGCAGCACGCCGAGCAGCGCATCCTGGATTTCGCCAACGCGCAGCTCGCCGAGGATCCCAGCTGGCAGGAGTTGGTGAACGCCACCACCGAGATGCAGGCCTCCACCGCCACCAACCTCGAGAACGCGAAGACCCAGCGGGAGGCCGACCAGGCCGCGTGCCCGAAGATCAACTTCTGATCCCGCCCCGGGACTCAGGAATCGCCTGAAGCCCAGGGCCGGCCCCCATCGGGAGCGTCGGCCGGGCCTCGGGTGCAGGGAGGGCGCTCCGGAAGTTCGGGGCGCCCTCTTCTGCTTGGAGGCCGGGTCGGAGGGGCACCGGTGCGTTGCCGCCCTCCCCGGCGGCTCCCCGGCCGCAGCCTCGACCGCGTACCGGATGGCGCGGAGCAGGAGCGCCCTCACCGAACGGGGCGCGGGTTCAGCAAAGGGCGCCCGATCCGCGGGGGATCAGGCGCCCTTCCTGTCAGCACCCGGATGGCGCCCCCTGGGGCGGCAGGAACCCTCCCGCCCCGGCGCGGCCCTTCCGGAGTTCCTCAGCCCGCGGCGGAGACGTCGTCGTTGGCAGCGGCCACCTCGCGCAGGCGGACGCTGACCTGCTTGGAGACGCCGGGCTCCTCCATGGTCACCCCGTAGAGGGTGTCGCCGATCTCCATGGTGCGCTTGTTGTGGGTGATGAGGATGAACTGCGAGGTCTGGCTCATCTCCCGCACCATGTCGTTGTAGCGCCCCACGTTGCCCTCATCGAGGGGCGCGTCGACCTCGTCGAGGAGGCAGAAGGGCGTGGGCTTGATGAGGAAGATGCCGAAGATGAGCGCCACCGCGGTGAGCGCCTTCTCCCCACCGGAGAGCAGCCCCACGCTCTGCAGCTTCTTGCCCGGCGGCTGCGCCACGATCTCCACCCCGGGCTCCTGACCGGGGCCATCGTTGGTGAGCACCAGGCTTGCGCGGCCGCCGCCGAAGAGGCGGGGGAACACCGCCTGGAACTTCTCGTTCACGATGTCGAAGGTCTGCTTGAAGCGCTCGCGGCTGGTGGCATCGATGCGGGTGATCGCCTCCTCGAGCTGCGCGAGGCTCTCCTCCAGGTCGAGCTTCTGGCGGGTGAGGTGCTCGTGGCGTCCGGAGAGCTCCGCCGCCTCGTCGATCGCCGAGAAGTTCACCTCGCCGAGCTTCTCCAGCGCGGCGCGCAGCTCGGCCAGCTGGGCCTCGCTCTGTGCATCCAGGGGCGCCATGAGGTGGTAGCGGTGCAGCTCGTCGGCGAGCTCCACCTGGTGGCGCTGCCGGATGCCGTCCTGCAGGTGGTTGAGCTCGAGCGCGAGCTCGCGGCCCCGCATCGACGCCTGGGAGAGCTCCTGCACCAGCCCCTCGACCTCTTCGCGGCGGGTGCGCCAGGCGACGTCCAGCTCGCGGATGGTCGCCGCATCGGCGGTATGCGCTTCCCGCCGCTGCCCCAGCGAGGAGGTCTTCTCCTTCAGCGCCTCGGCGCGGGCCCCGAGGCCGGCGCGGGTCTCCTCGATCCGTGAGAGCAGCTGCGCGGCGTGGCCCTCGGCCTCCTCCACCGCGGCCAGCAGCCGGGTCTGGCGCATCACCAGCTCGTCGCGCTGCGACCGCAGGCCCTCGAGCTCCTTGCGGGCCGAAGCGCCCCGCTCGCTCGCCGAGGCGACCTTGATCTGCAGTTCCACCACCTCGGCCCGGCGCGCCTCGAGCTCTCCGGCGATCGCCGCCTGCTCCTCCGCCAACGCCGCCCGCTTCTCCTCCCGCTGGGCGCGCTCGGCCTGGCTCTGCGCCACCTCGCCCCGGCGCTCCACCTCCTCGGTGGCAAGGCCCGAGAGCTGCGCGGTGAGATCCGCCACCTCGCGGTCGATGGACCCGAGCCGCTCGCGGACGCGCGAGAGCTCCTCACCGGCCCGGTGGAGATCCTTCTCCTCGGTGGCCAGCCGCAGCTCCTCGGCGTGCTGGTTCTTGGAGAGGCCCTTGAGCACGCCCTCCACCTGCCCCATCTGCTTCTGCAGGGCGTAGTGGCGGGTGAGGGTCTCGTTGTAGCGGCCCTCGAGGGAGGCGACCTCCTCGGCCAGCTCGGCGAGCTCGCGCTTCTTGTGCAACGCCCCCACCGCGGGGCCCTCGAGCGCGCCGCCGGTGAGGCTGCCGTCGGTGCGGAAGACCTCGCCCTCCAGGGTCACCAGGGTGCAGCCGCGCCCGCCCGACCGGGCCAGGGACTCGGCCGCGGCGGCGTCGGTCACCACCACCACGTCTCCCAGCAGGCGCTCGAGGACCGGCTGGAGCACCGGCTCCACGGTGACCTCGGCCAGCGCGTGGGCAAGGACGCCCGGCGCATCCATTCCCGGCAGGCTCGGCGCCTCGGTCGGAGCGAGATCCACCGGGAGCATGGTGGAGCGGCCTTCCCCGCTGTTGCGCAGGAACTCGAGCAGCTCCAGGCCCACCCGGCGGCTCTCCACCAGGACGTGCTGCAGGCGCTCGCCCAGCGCGGCCTCGATGGCGCGCTCGAACCGCGGGTTCACGGTCAGCACGTCGGCCACCAGGCCGAACACGCCCTGCTCACGGGGCTGCTCACCGGCGCGCAGCATCACCGCCCGCACCCCGCGATCGAAGCCCTCGTAGTGGCGCTGCAGCTCCTCCAGGCTCTGCAGGCGGCTGCGGCGATCGGCGAGCTCCTCGCGCAGCGAGATCACGTGGATCTCGTTCTCGGCGAAGGCCTGACGGGTGCGGTCGAGCGCCTCCTCCTCTTCCCGGCGCCGCGCCTCCATCTCCAGCGAGGCCTGGCGACCGGCGTCCACGCGATCGGCGACCTCCTGGCGCGCGTCCTCCAGCTTCTGAAGCTCCGCCTGAAGCTTCTCCCGCTCCTCCGCGTGCCGGTCGCAACGGGCCTGCAGCTCGGCGCGACGGCGCGAAAGGTTGGCGAGGTTGCTCTCGTGGTTGGCAAGGCGTCCGGCCAGCTGCTCGGAGTTCGCGCGCTCGTGCTCGAGCAGCAGGGAGAGCTCCTCCTGTCGGCGCGTGCCCTCGGCCAGCGAGGCGCGCAGCGTCTCCAGCCGGGCCGCGTCCTCCTTCCAGCCGTCGTCGAGGCCGCTGAGCGCCGCCTCCTGCTGGGCGAGCTGCGCCTCGAGCTGGGTGAGCCGTGCCTCCAGTCCCTCCAGCTCCTCCCGCGCGCCGGTGGCCCGCGCCGCGGCGGCCTGCTGATCCGCCTCCCAGTGGGAGAGGCTCTGGGCATCGAGCGAGGCCTGGCGCTCCAGCGCGTGGACCTCCTCCTGCAGCACCCGCAGCGCCTCGGTCTCGGCGTCGTGGGCCGCGCGGCGGGCTTCGATGTCCTCCTCCATCGCCTTCACCGAGGCGAGGGCGGCCTGCTCCGCCTCCCCCATGCCCGAGAGGCGCGCCTCGAGCTGCTGACGCTCGGCGAGCAACTCGAGGAAACGGTGGCTGGCAGCGTGCAGCTCGATCTCGCGCATCTGCCCGCGCAGCCGACGGGCCTTCTCGGCGCGCTTGGCCTGGCGCTGCACCGCGTCCATGCGCTTGTCGAGCTCGCCCACCACGTCGTTCACGCGCAGGAGGTTCGCGCGGGTGCTCTCCATCTTCCGCTCCGCGGAGCGACGACGGGCCTTGTAACGGGTGATCCCCGCCGCCTCTTCGATGAGCTGACGGCGATCCTCGGGCTTGCTGGAGACGATGAGCCCCACCCGCCCCTGCTCGATGATGGAGTAGGCGCGGGTGCCGACGCCGGTGCCCAGGAAGAGCTCGGTCACGTCCAGCAGCCGGCAGGTCTGCTTGTTGATGAGGTACTCGGACTCACCGGAGCGGAAGAGCCGCCGGGTCACGGTGACCTCCGGGAAGCCGGCCCAGGGGGTGGGGAGCTGGTCGCCCTCCTCCACGGTGAAGGTCAGGCTCACCTCGGCCATGGACAGGGGCGCGTGGCTCTCCGACCCGGCGAAGATCACATCCTCCATGCCGCGGCCGCGCAGGTTCTTCGCGCTCTGCTCGCCCATCACCCAGCGGATGGCGTCCACCACGTTCGACTTGCCGCAGCCATTGGGCCCCACCACGGCGGTGATGCCGTCGCCGAAGGTGAAGACCGTGCGGTCCATGAACGATTTGAAGCCGGTGATGTCGAGCCGCTTGATGCGCATGGCGCGGGTGCTCCCGAAGGCTTGGTTGGACGGCCGCCCATCCGCGCCGGGGCCGAGTTTTCGGCCTCAGCGGCGATGGGCGCCTCGGGCTGCGTACCATGCGCGGCATTCCATCAGCAAGCGTGACACGACCTGCTGTGACACTACACGCATCGTCATTTCCGGACGCGGACGCCGCCGGTCTGCAGATCCCTGATTCTGTTGAGGAATCCGATCACAGGCGGGATCCGCCGAAAAGTGACGGGCGGAGGAGCGGCTGTCTCCCCGCCCGGCTTGGACGCCCCAGCGGAGGGTGCGGAGCTGTGGTGGAGGGCCGACGGGGGGCCGACCGCCCCCGCGCTCAGTTGGGACGGGAGGAGGTGGGGGGACTGTCCGTCCGGGGGGGCGCGGAGGTGTCGGCAGGTGCGGTCCGGGGCGCCACGACGACCGAGCGGACGCGCGGGCCCTCGACCGTGAGCACGCGGATCTCGTACTCGTCCCCGAGGGGGACCACGTCATTGGCGACCGGGATGCGCCCCAGCCTCGCCATGACCCATCCGCCCACGGTGGTGATCTCCCCCTCCTCCAGGCCGGGCACCGAGAAGTCGACGTCCAGCCGATCGGCGAGGTCATCGAGCTGCGCGCCGCCGGTGATCTCCAGGCGGCCGCCGGGGAGCGTCTTCACCTCGCCACCGCGACGTCCGAGCTCGGCCACGTCGCCCACCACCTCGGCCACCACGTCGGCCAGGGTGACGATCCCCGAGGTGCCCCCGTGCTCGTCGACCACCACCGCGAGCTGACGCCGCCGCCGTCGGAACTCCTTGAGGAGCTGCTCCAGGGTGACGTTCTCGGGCACGAAGAGGACCGGGCGCTGGACCTGCGAGAGCCCCTTCAGCTGCCCCTTGGAGAGCAGGTAGTAGAGGTCCTTCACGTTCACCACGCCCTCGACCTGATCGAGGTTCTCGCGCACCACCGGGAGCCAGGTGTGGCCGGCGGCGCGCGCCTCCTGAAGGTTCGCCTCGAGGGGCTCATCGAGGTCGAGGAAGCGCACCTCGCTGCGGGGCACCAGGACCTGCCGCGCGGTCTTCTCCACCATCTCCAGCGCCCGCTCGATGAGGCGCGCACGGTACTCGGTGATGGCGCCGGCCTGCGCCGAGGAGTGGAGGATGAGCTTGAGCTCGTCGGCGTCGTGCGCTTCGTGGGCCTCGCTCGCGGGGCCCAGGCCCATCAGCCGCAACAGCTTCCCCGCCATCCCGTTGAGCAGCCAGATGCCCGGGTAGAAGAGGACGTAGAACAGCCGCATCGGCAGCGCGACCGCGAGGGTGGTGGCCTCCGCGCGCTGGATGGCGATCGACTTGGGCGCCAGCTCCCCCACCACGATGTGGAGGAAGGTGATGATGACGAAGGCGGTGGCGACGGCGAGGGTGTGACTCAGTCCCGCGGCCGCGGTGGGCGGGAGCAGACCGTCGACGAGCGGTTCGATCAGGTGGGCGAAGGCCGGCTCACCGATCCAACCCAGTCCCAGGGACGCCAGCGTGATGCCGAACTGCGTCGCCGAGAGGTAGCCGTCCAGCTCCTGGCTCATCTTCAGCGCGGTCGCCGAACCCGGCCTGCCCTCGTCGACCAGGGTCTGCAGGCGCGTGGAGCGCACCTTCACGATGGCGAACTCGGTCGCCACGAAGAAGCCGTTGGCCAGCACCAGGAGCAGCGCAGCGCCGAGCAGTAACCAGTCCATCAGAGCATCCGGGGTTGAGAGCTGCAGGTGCCGGGGCCGGAAACGGAGGGAGGTGGCCGGCACCCGGCGGCAGCGATTGCAGAGGTCGAATCCCCGGCCGACGGAGGCCGGGAGGGGAGGACGGCACGTCAGCGGGTGAGGCCGTCGAACCAGGCGTCCCCCTTGAGGGACTCGAACATGGAGTCGGTCGCAATCCAGCCCACCACCCGGTCGCGGTCGGACTCCACCGCGCGCCGCAGCTGATGGATGGCCTCCTCGCGGCGCCCCCACAGTGCGTAGAGGGCGGCGAGGTTGTAGTTGAGGAGCAGATCGTCCGCATTGAGCGCCCGGGCCTGCTCGTAGGCGCGCTCGGCCTCGGCATAGAACCCCTTCTGCGCGTAGCAGATCCCCAGGTCCAGCCAGGCGTCGAAGTTCTCCTCCTCCAGTTTCACCACCTCGCGCAGGTGGGAGATGGCCTGACGGAACTGGCCCTCGTCCATCAGCAGCGAGGCCAGCTCGTGCCGGGCGAAGGCGTCCTCACCGTCCATGCTCACCGCGACCTGCAGCTCGCGCAGTGCGTCCTCGACCTGCCCCTGGTCGGCGTAGGTGAGCCCCAGGTAGACGTGAGCGTCCGGGTACTCCGGGTCGAGCTCGATGGCCTCCTTGAAGGCGGCGATGGCCATCTCGCCGCCGCTCATCGAGAGGAAGCAGCCGAGGTTGTAGTGGGCGGTGGGGCTGTCCGGCTCCAGGCGCAGCGCGGTCAGGTAGGCCTCCAGCGCCTCGCGGAAGAGCTTCTTCTCCGCGTACACCGTCGCGAGGTTGTCGTAGGCGTGGGCGGACTCGGGATCGAGCTCGATGGCCCGTTTGAACTCCTTGACCGCCTCATCGAGCCAGCCGCGATCCGCGAGCTCAATCCCCCGGCTGTTGTGTTCGTCGGAACGACCGAAGCTGTCCTTTTCGCGAGCCATGGGAAGCGGCGCAATGTAGGCCCCGCCGGACGCGAACCGCAACCGGTAACGCGGCGCGGCGCCCACCCCTCGCCACCCGGCCCCCGAGCAGGCCCCTGCGTGCTTGCCCGGACTGCCCCCGAAGCCGCGGCCCGGGCTAGAGAGAGAGGCCATGAGCCCCCCACTCCGTCCGCTCGCCCTCCTGTACGGAAGCCTCCAGCGCCTGGTGGAGGGGCGGCTGTGGGCCAAGGTCCTCATCGGGTTGTTCTCGGGGGCCCTGCTGGGCTTCCTGGTGGGACCGACGCTGGGGCTGGTGAGTCCCGCCTGGAGTCAGGCCCTCTCGAGCTGGGTGGGGCTGCCCGGAGACCTGTTCATCGGCCTGGTGCAGATGATCATGATCCCCCTCATTGTCTCCTCGATCGTGCAGGGGGTGGCAGGCGGCCTGGCCGAGATCGATCTCAAGCGGTTGGGGCCCCGGCTGGCGCTCTACTTCGTGGCCACGACGGTGGCCTCCATCGTCATCGGGGTGCTGATCGCCCTGCGCATCCGTCCGGGCGAGGGGCTCGCGGACTCCATGGGCATCTCGCCCGCCGACGCCACCGCGGCGACCGGTGTGGCCCCGGGCTTCGATCCTTCCGCCGCGCTGGCCGTGGTGGTTCCCCGCAACCCGCTGGCCTCCATGGTCGCCGGCGAGATGCTCAGCATCGTCGCCTTCTCGCTCATCGTTGCCATGGCCCTGCGGGTGATGGATCGCGCGCAGTCCGCCCCGATCCTGGCGCTGCTCTCCGCGGTCCAGGAGATCTGCATGACCATCACCGGCTGGGCGATGCGCCTTGCGCCGTTCGCGGTCTTCGGTCTGCTCGCGCGGGTCACCTCGCAGGTGGGGCTGGAGGCGCTGGCCGGCATCGGCCTGTACATGTTGTGCGTGGTGCTGGCCCTGGTCGGCGTGGTGGCCGTCTACGCGCTGTTGGTGACACTGGTGGGCAGGGTTGCGCCGGGGCCCTTCTTCGCGGCCAGTAAGGACGTGCTGCTCCTGGCCTTCAGCGTGGCGAGCAGCGCCGCGGTCATGCCGATGACCATCCGGACCGCGGAGGAGAAGCTGCGCATCCGCCCTGCCGTCACCCGGTTCCTCATTCCGGTGGGCGCCATCCTCAACATGAACGGCACCGCGGCCTACCAGGCGGTGGCGACGCTGTTTCTGGCCCAGGTCTATGGGCTCGAACTCGGACTTCCCGCCCTGCTCATGCTGGTGGTCACCACCGTCGGCGCCTCGGTGGGGACGCCCTCCACCCCGGGCGGCGGCATCATCATCCTCTCCTCGGTCCTGGCCAGCGTGGGCGTCCCGGTGGAGGGCATCGCGCTCATCCTGGGCGTGGACCACCTTTTGGGGATGATGCGGACCTCGGTGAACGTGGGCGGAGACCTGGTCTCCTGCACCCTCTTCCGCAACTTCGGGCTCGACGCTCCGCCGGCGGAGCCGGGGCCCGACGCGGCTGCTGCCGCTGGCTGAGCGCACCGCCGGGTCGCCCCGGACAAGCCTCGATCTTGCCATCTGGCCTCCGGGGAACACTCCTGCGGCCGTTCGGCCAGGGTGGGTGATGCGAAAGACAGACCGAGGCTGACCGGGTTCCCGGATTCGGACATCATCAAGGAATTCCACCCATTGTGAGGTTCGCGCCCGAATGCTGAGAAACCCCGCTCACGTCCACGCCCTGCAGCAGCCCTCCCACGAGGAGACCGAGCTCATTGCGATCGCGCTCGAGCGCGCCCAGCGCGCGTTCAAGCGGACGCAGCGCCAGGATGGGACCTGGGAGTCGATGGGGGAGCTGGGCTCCATCTCCACCTCGCAGGTGGTCATCGCCCTGCATTGGCTGGGAGCCCTCGAGCCGGAGGATGGGCGGGAGGCGGCCCGTTTCCTGCGCACCCAGCAGCTCCCCGACGGCGGCTACGTCCTCCACCCCTACGCGGAGGAGGGCAACCTGGGGGCCACGGCCTGCGCGTGGGCGGCGATGACCCTGGTGGATCCGGCGGGCAGTGACGAGGCCATCCGTCGGGCGCGGGCCTGGATCGACGCACGCGGCGGCCTCCCCCGGGTGATCGCGCTGATGGATCAGGCCGACGTCTCGGCGGTCTTCCTGGCGTTGGCCGGCCTGGTGGATGCCAAGCAGCTCCCCTGCCCCGCCATCCGTCCGCTGCTCGTCCCGGGGGTGCTCCCCTTCGCCCAGCGCCGGGTGCATTCGGGGGTGCTGATGGTGGCCCAGCAGATCTCCCTCATCGTCCGCCGACTCCGCGGCGACTTCGGGCCGGACGGGACGAAGTTCAGCCTCCTGCAGCGCGCCGAGGCCGCCCAGGCGGTGGAGCTGATGGAGACCTTCCAGAACACCGACGGCAGCTGGAACGCGAACACGGTGCAGGGCGCCCTGGCCCTTCCCGCCCTGGTCTGCGCGGGTCTGAAGAAGGACGATCACCGGTTGGTGCGCGGCATCAACTGGATGCTCGATCAGCGGGAGCGGGATGCGACGGGCCTTCGCTTCAACGTCTTCGGGAGCGCGGTGTGGACCACCGCGTTCAACGCCCAGGCGCTCATGGACGCGGGGATGCCCGCGAACAGCAGCCGCATCTCCCGCGCCCTCTCCTGGTTGGTCGATGCGCAGCTGACCATCCCCCAACCGGAGATCGACAACCGCAATCCGGGGATGCCGCTGACCGGCGGGTGGGGGTTCCAGAAGGGCAACCACACCATGGCCGACTGTGATGACGCCGGCGTGGTGCTCTTCACCTTCGGGCAGGCACTGGCGGCCACCGGCGACAACGCGCTGGATCCCGCACTCCGGGCCCGGATCGAGCGGTCGGTCGAGAAGGGCGTGGACTGGCTGCGGGGCATGCAGAACCCGGACGGCGGGTGGTCGGCGTTCGTCTGGGACCTGCCGGCGCGTCGCTACGGCCCGCTGTTCCAGAAGACCCCCTCGGTGAAGATGGACGACTTCTGGGCGATGACGCTCATGATGATCGATCCGCCGCGGGAGCTGGGTGACTGCTCGGTCGAGGACGCCACTTCCCGAATCCTCTTCGGCCTGGGCATGAACGGCTACACGCTGCAGGACCCCATGGTCTCCAGGGCCGTGGAGTTCATCAAATCCATGCAGATGGCCAACGGCTCGTTCTTCGGGCGCTGGGGGGTCAACTACCTCACCGCGACCCCGTTCGTGCTGATGGGCCTCAAGGCCGTTGGCGTGGACATGAACAGCACCTGGGTGCGCAACGCCGTGCGCTGGATGCTCTCCAAGCAGAACCCGGATGGCGGATGGGGCGAGACGCACCTCTCCTATGCGAAGCCCACCGAGGCCGGAGAAGGCCCCAGCACCGCCCCCCTCACCGGACTGGTGCTGCAGGGCCTGATGGCCGCCGGTGTCGTCGAGCACGAGGCGGTGAAGGCCGGCATCCGCTACCTGCTCGAGCAGCAGCTGCCGGACGGGACGTGGAACAACGGCACCTACCTGCACTCGAACCTCCCGCCCGACACGTTCTACGTGCTGCCCGAGGCGGCGCGCTTCTATCCGACGCGGGCGCTCGCGCTGTACCTGACGACCCAGCCGGGAACGGGCACCCCGCCGGCGCCCATGTTCTGGGACAAGACGTTCCTGAACCTGATGCGCCAGGAGACGGACATCGTCGCCGACCAGGTGGTCCGTGAGCTTTACGCCTCGGGAAGCGTCGCAGCGGTCAACCAGCTCATGGGGGCCATCTTCCGCAGCGACGATCCCATTCCTGCCGACCTCCCGGAGGCGGCGAAGCACTTCTTCGAGGAAACCGCCGAGCTCCCCGAGTGGGCCGACCGGGAGAAGATCGTCCTCGCGCAGAAGCTCTTCGTCCGCACCGGTTGGCAGGTGGCCGCGGGCCTCTTCTGCTCCGCCCTCCCCCAGGCCTACGCCGCGGCCAAGGGCGCCCACGTGCTGACCCAGACGCAGGGCATGACCCAGCACACCCACCAGCGCATCTTCGAGACCGCCCAGTTCCTCTTCGACGTGCTGGACGTGGGCGGGCTCGACCCCCGCGGACGCGGCATCCGGACCACCCAGAAGATCCGCCTGCTCCACGCCGCCATCCGCCAGCTCATCTGGAGCCGCAGCGGTGCCGATGCCTGGAACGCGGAGTTCTACGGCCAGCCGGTGAACCAGGAGGACCTGGCCGGCACGCTGATGACCTTCGGCTGCGTCACCCTGGATGCGGTGGAGCGCCTGGGACAGACCGTCACCGAGGAGGAGGCCGAGGCCTGGATCCACTTCTGGAACGTGGTGGGCCACCTGCTCGGCATCCGCCGGGATCTGCTGCCGCGCGATCGGGGTGACGCCGAGGCGTTGATGGACGCCATCCGCGACCGCCAGTGGGGCGTCTCCCGTGACGGCGCGGTGCTCATCAAGCCCCTGGTGGAGATGATGCAGAAGTACATCCCGGGAACGGGCCTGGATGGCCTCCCGGTCGCCCTCATCCGCCGGCTCGCCGGTGAGCAGTGTGCCGATCTGCTCGGGCTGCCTCCCTCCGACTGGACCCGCGTGCTGCTCGACGTGGGCCTGGAGCTGGGCAAGAGCTTCTCCGGGCTCACCCCGAACGAGCGGGACGCCAAGGTCCTCGCCTGGGCCTCACACCTGGTGATGCGCGGGATGGTGACCCACGAGCGCGAGGGGAAGCAGGCCCGGTTCCGCCTGCCGACCTCGCTCAAGGACACCGTCGATCCCAACGCCTGAGCCGACAGCGCGCGCAGGCCTCCGGCTGCACATGGGTCCCCCGGAGGACCCGCTGGGCGGCTCAGGGGCGGACGGGCTTTGAGGGCTCCGTCCGCCCACCCGCGTTCAGCGCAGCGGACCTGAGCTGCGTCAGGCGCTGAGACTCACCGGATGCTCCGGCGCGGGAGCCGGCTCCCCACTCCTTGCCGCATCCAACCGCTTCAGATCCGCCTCGCCGGTCGCCTCCGGATCCCTGGGCTGGATCCGGAAGAGCTTGCGGGTGAAGAGCACCAGGTCATCCATCACGCTGTAGGCCACCGGCGTTCCCAGCAGCGTCAGCACCAGCGAGAGCAGCTGACCGCCCACCACCACACCGGCGGTCGCGCGGTTCATGCCCGCGCCGATACCGGTGCTGGTGACCAGCGGCACCATGCCCGCCACGAAGGCGATGGTGGTCATGAGGATGGGACGCAGACGGTTGCGGCTGCCCTCGATGATGGCGTCCAGTCGGCTGCGGCCCTCCTCACGGAGCTGGAGGGTGTGGTCGATCTGGAGGATGGAGTTCTTCTTCACCACGCCGAAGAGCACCAGGATCCCCAGCATCGAGTTCACGTTGAGGCTCTGGTTGAAGATGAGCAGAGAGATCAGCGCGAATGGGACCGTCAGCGGCAGGCTGAGCAGGATGGTGAAGGGGTGCAACCAGCTCTCGAACTGCGCGGCCAGCACCAGGTACATGAAGATGAACGAGAGCAGGAAGGCCAGCAGGAAGTTCTGCATGGTCCGGCCGATCTCACGGCTCATCCCGATGGGGGCGATGGTGTAGCCGAGCGGCAGGTTCCAGGAGGCGACCTCCTTGTCGACCGCCGCCAGCACGTCACCCGCGCCCACACCCGGCAGGGTGCTCGCGTACACGATCACCTGACGCTGACGCATGCTGCGGCTGATCGTCGCCGGCCCCTCCCCTTCCTCGGCACGCACCACGTCCATGAGGGGCACGCTGCCCAGGGTGTGGCTGGGGACGGTGAGCCTCCCGAGGGACTCGAGGCTGTCGCGGTACTGCGCATCCGCCCGGACCCGGACCTCGTACTGGAAGCCGTCCTCCTCGAAGGAGCTCACCTGGAGCCCTCCGATGGCCAGCTGCAGGGTGGTCGCCACGTCGAGCACGTTCACGCCCAGGTCCGCCGCGCGGGAGCGATCGATCTGGAAGCGGACCTCGGGCTTTCCGAGCACGAGGTTGGTGTCCACGTCGGCCGTTCCCGGTACCGACTCCAGCTTCTCGCGCAGGCGCTGGCTGATCCGGGTGAGCTCCTCCATGTCCGGCCCGCGGACCTCGTACTGCACGGGGGCCACGTTGCCTGAGCCCGAGAAGAGCGGCTGCGGCGTGACCTGAACCCGAAGCTCGGGCGGCAGCTTGGCGATGATCTCCTCGCGGACCGCAGCGCCGATCTCGTTCTGGCTCCGGGTGCGCTGGTCGGGGTCCGAAAGCTTCACGAAGAGGCTCGCCACGTTCAGCGAGCGATCCGAGCTGTCGCCGATGGTGTTGAGGATGAGCTCGACCTCGGGAACCCTGGCGCGGATCTCGCGGGCGATGCGGTCGGAAATGAGGCGGGTCTGCTCGAGACTCGTCCCTTCGGGCGCCCGCACGGTGACGTTGAGCGCCGCCTCGTCGTCATCGGGCAGGAAGCCCGCCGGAACCATCTTCACCAGCGGGATGATGCTCAGCAGCGCCAGCACCATCGCGCCGACCACGACCCAGCGGTGGGCCATGCACCAGCGGAGCACCCGCTCGTAGAGCCGCTCCAGCGGGAGGTAGAAGCGGTCCGTCAGCCGCTCGAGGAAGGGCTTCTGATGTGCCTGTCCCGGGCTCGGCGGCTCGAGCCAGCGTGAGGCCATCATCGGCGTCAGCGTGAAGGACACCAGCAGCGAGATCGCGATCGACACCGACATGGTGATGCCGAAGCTCGCGAGGAAGCGGCCCGCGATTCCGCTCATGAAGGCCACGGGGAGGAACACCGCGATGAGCGAGAGCGTCGTGGCGAGCACCGCCAGACCGATCTCCTTCGTCGCGTTCACCGCGGCGAGGAAGGGCTTCTCTCCCTTCTCGTGGATGAAGCGGAAGATGTTCTCGAGCACCACGATGGCGTCGTCGATCACGATGCCGACCGCGAGCGCGAGCGCGAGCAGGGTCATCACGTTCAACGACAGGTCGAGCCAGGAGAGGACGGCGAAGGTGCCGATGATCGACGTGGGGATCGCGACCGCCGAGATGATCGTCGAGCGCCAGTTCCCCAGGAAGATGAGCACCACCAGCGCCGCGAAGATGCCGCCGAGAATCAGGTGCTCCTGCACCGAGTGAACGGCCGTCCGGGTGGACCCGGTGGTGTCGTGGAGGATGTCGACCTTCAGCCCCTCGGGGAGGGAGTCGTTCACGGTGGCGACGCGCGCGCGGACGTTGTCGGCCAGGGCGACGGAGTTCGTGCCGCTCTGCTTGAGGACGGAGAGCACGACGGCGGGAGAACCGTCCCGTGAAGCGTAGGTCGTGGCCTCCTCCTCGCTGTCCTCCACGCGGGCCACGTCACGGATGCGGATCGCATGGCCGCCGACGTGACGGACGACGAGCTCCTCGAAATCGCGCGGTTCGACGACCCGGCCCTGGAAGCGGACGCTGATGCGCTTGGGGCCGGTCTCCAGACTTCCGCCGGGCAGGGTCACGTTCTGGCTCGCGACCGTGCGCTGCACGTCGGCCGCGGTGAGCCCCACCGAGCGCAGGCGGACCGGATCCACCCAGATGTTGATCTGGCGCTCGCGCCCTCCGATGAGCTTCACCTCACCCACGCCGTCGACGTTCTCGATGAGCGGGCGGACCTGCTTGTCGGCGATCTCCGTCAGGTCACGGATGCTCTTGCCGCTCCCGTTGAGGGCGAGGGTGAGCACCGGCGCGGCATCCGGATCGAACTTCTGGATGACCGGCTGGATGATGTCGCGCGGGAGGTCCGGAATGATGCCGTTGACCTTGTCGCGCACTTCCTGAACGCCGGCGTCCACGTCCTTCTCCAGGACGAACTGGATGATGACGGTGGAGAGACCCTCGGAGGTGTTGCTCAGGAGGTTGTCGATGCCGGAGATGGTGTTGACCGCCTCCTCGATGCGTTCGGTGATTTCGGTCTCGACCTCACGCGGGCTGCTGCCCGGCAGCGCGGTCACGACCACCACGGTGGGGATGTCCACCTTGGGGAAGCGGTCGACGCCCAGCTGGACGTACCCGGCGACGCCGAGCACCGAGAGGAAGAGGATGAGGACCGTCGCGAAGACCGGGCGGCGGACGGAGATGTTGGCGAGCCATTGCATGGTTCAGGGTCCCGTCACTTCACCGCGACGCCGTCGCGGAGATCCGGTCCGGGGCGCGCGACGACGCGCTCACCGGGTTGCACGCCATCGAGGATGCCGGCGATCCCGTCGCGCACCTCGCTGACCTGGACGAGCCGCTCCTCGGCCACACCTCCGACGACCACGAACAGGCGGCTCTGGTTGCCGTGCGTCCGGAGCGCGGTGCTCGGCACCACCGGGAGGGGGGCGTCTGCCAGCCGCACCCGCGCGTTCACGAAGCTGCCGGGGGGAAGCGGGACCTCGCGTCCATCCACCTTCGCCTCGATCACCAGGTCGCGGCTTCCCGTCCGCAGGGCCGCACCCACGTGGCTCACCTGCGTCCGGAAGGCCTCGCCTTCCACGAGCGGACCGGAGGCGAACTCGACCTGCTGTCCGGTGCGGACCTCACGCGCGCTCTGCGCGGGGACGGTCAACTCCAGCCGCATCGCGCCGGTGGAGATGAGCCGCACCACCGGGGAGGCGGGACCCACGTACTCGCCGGCGCTCACCATCCGCTCCGCCACCACCCCGTCAAAGGGGGCACGGATCTGGGTGTCCGCGAGGTTGCTCTGCGCGAGACGGGCCTGGGCCTCCGCCGCCGCAAGCTGGGCATCGGCCGTGGCGCACCCGGCCAGCGTGCGCTGATGCTGGCTGATGGAGACGCCGCCTCCCTTGAACAGGGCCTCGCTGCGATCACAGTCGGAGCGTGCGGAGTCGCGCTGGGCGCGGGCGATCTCCACCTGGGCGCGGGCTGCCGACGCCTGCGCCGCAGAGATCCGGCCGTCCAGACGCACCAGGACGTCCCCGGCCTTGACCTCCTGTCCACGCTCGGCGTCGGTCTCGAGCACCTTGCCCGCCGCGCCCGACGCCACCTGGGCGTCCTCGAGCGGCACCAGGTTCCCGGTGACCGGGAGCCATCGCGGCAGCGGCTTGGCCTCGACCTCCACGACCTCGACCTCCAGGACCTCGGAAGGTGGAGGGGGCGCAGCCTTCGCGGAGGGGGTCGCCTGTTCACAGCCGCTGAGGCCGACGGCGCTCACCAGCAGCGGGGAGAGAAGAAGGGAGAGCTGAAAACGGCTTCGCATGGGCACCACCGACGGCAGGACGTTTTTGACGGGGTGCGGTGTACGCGAGAATGATTGAGCCCGTCAATCATCTGCCATCCGGTGCATGTGACGAATGGAAAGGGGGCTGGCTGGGAGGCTTGCGGACGTGCCGCCCGACGCCCGGAAACGGGAACAGCAGCCCCTTGCATGGGGGCCCCGCCGGGCCGTGGGCGCAGATCGTCCCATCGAACGGCCGCCGGGTTGGGCGTCCTTCGTGCTCCCGCTCGGTCAGGAAACCGGTCGGGGGGCGCGCAGCTCCGCTCTGCCTGCGCCCCCACGGGGCCAGGCTCGGGGGCGGGTCACGCGCCGCATGGCGTCTCTCTGGAGCGAACGAAGCGGGAGGGTCGCGGGGACTCAGGCGCCCCAGCGGGCACGGAGCACCACCCGCTCCTGCTCCCTGTCATGCGAGATCAGCTCGACCTCACCGTTCTTGCCACCGGTGAGGTCGATCAGCGCGCACAGGCACCCCTGCACATACTCGGGGTGGCCTTCGAAGGGCGCCGCGGTCAGCTCGATCTCCGTCGGCGAGATCTCCCGCGCCTCCATGTAGGAGTAGTTGTTGCTGCTTCGGGACGAGCCGGCGAAGCGGAGCAGCGCACGGCGCGGACCGATGAGCTTGGAGACCGCGACCATCGCCTTGCCCAGGGTGGTGCGCTCGAAGCCGTAGACCGTGCTCTGGCCCAGCTCGTACTGCGCTTCCGCCATCGAGCGCTCGGGATGGAGGGCCATGGCGATGTGGTCGACCACCCGGTTCCAGACGTCGATGGAGTAGGCCGGCAGCAGCGGACGGGACAGATCGATGCCCATCTCGCTGACCTGAGCACGCACCTCATCCGAGAGTTGGTCGCCCACCCCCCGGATCAGCAGCGCCTCCACACTGGGAGAAAAGACCAGCCGTTCTTCTGCTTTCATGACCTGAGTGACCGCCCCTCCCACAATTGTCGCTCCCGGCTGCTCTTACTCTAGCGGGAGCCGGCCGTGAAGACCGGGGTTGCGCGCGCGGCGAACCCATACGGGACCTTCGGAGCCTGGACACGGTCCGGATAGCCCTCGGACGCGTCATTCCGCGCAAGCACGGTGACCACGAACGTCTGGTCCTCCTTGTGCTCGCCGCCCATGAAGACCGGCGGCAGGCGAAGCTGGGTTTCGGTGGTGTGGAGGATCTCGCTCACCGAGCCCACATTCTCCGTGCGACGCGTGATCCGGACCTCGTAACCGGTGGCCGTACCGACGGTCGGCGCGCTCCAGCTGATGACCGGAGAGCTGGCGGTGACGTGGAAGCCCTCACCCACCTCTTCCCCATCAATGCGGATCGGCCCCGGAGCTCCCACCAGCGGCGCGGCGTTGAGCTCGGTGGCCCCTTCCAGAGGCAGCACCACCCCGGCCTCGAGGGCGACGCCGTTCACCTCATAGCTGCGTGCGAAGACCACGTGCGAGGGGACGCTGAACTGCCCGGCGTCCGACCAGGAGAAGCGCGCGTGGGTCGGGCCGCCCTCCTCCGGCGTCTGGAAGGAGGCGCTCACCACATAGGGGTGATTCTGATCCCGCTCCAGGGCGTAGCCACCCAGGAGGTCCGGGCGGACCATCACGCGGGTGTAAGCGTTCTCGTTCAACACTCCACCCGCCTCGGCGATCACCGCATCGAAGCCGTCTCCGCGCACGTCGACGTCCAGCGTCTGCAACGTGCCCTCGCTGAGCGCCACGTCGGCGGTGAGTTCCCGCTCGCGGCTCGTCTCGACGATGGAGGGCAGGTCGAGTCCGTCCTTCAGCTTCGCGGCGCGCACCACGGTGCGGCTGCGGTCATTCGTGAAGCGTTCCTCCCCCTCGGGAGTGGTCACCGGACCATCGAGGAACTGCAGGACATGGAGCGAATCACCCGCCTCGCCCTTGTACGCAGGCAGCCGGATGATGAGCCCGTGATCCTCGAGGGTGAGATCGGTGAGCTTCAGCTCGGCGCTCTCGGACGCGCTCTCGACGCCGTCGGCCCCCAGAGGCATGAGGTAACCGGCGCCACTGCCCCAAGCGACCAACGAGTGTGACCGGTCCGCCTCCTGGAGCCAGGGCACCAGTCCGCTGACCTGGAGCGAGAGAGAGGTGTCGGGCGGGGTCGCCGAGATGTCCGGTCGCCCCCAGGCGATGACGCCCCAGGTGACCGCAGCCTCGGGGGTGAAGATCCACTCGCCGCCGAACCCATACCAGTAGGGAGGCTCGGGAGCCTCGACGCCCTGGATGAAGGTGCCGCGGTTCAGGAGTTCGATCCCCCGGAACGCGCCACCCGCCAAGCCCCAGGCCTGGATGTTGGCGTGTGACGGCATCACCGGGACGACGGCAGGCTCCGCTCCTTCCAGGTGGAAGCTGCGAACGAAGTCGATGTCGACGGTGCGGTCGGTGCAACCGACGAGGGTCAGTGCGGCGACCAGGCCGAACAGGGCCGGGGTGGAACGGCGACTCACGGTGAACTCCAGACGCGAAGAATGAACGGCGCGGCAGTGTCGCCGCCCCAGGCGCTCCCGGCAAGGGGCGGGGTCACGCCCTGGCGACTCGGACCCGGGCAGGAAGCGCAGAGAAGCGCGTGCCGTCCCTGACAAGGAGCCGGTTGTCAGCCCGGGTCTCCGCCCGGTAAAGCCTGCCCGATGGCCCTGGATACGCTTGCCTCGCTCGCTGGAGGCGCCCGCGCGCTCGCGCAGGCCGAGCAGCTGGCGATGTCGGACGCTTTCTCCCACCTGCGCTGTGAAGACGGAGGACCGCGGCTCACCGGCAGGTGGAAGGGCAGCGGTCGCGCGCCGTACCGCATCTCGATCGAGCTCGCGCGCCGGCCGATCCGGCACGGGTGCACCTGCCCCAGCCGCCAACGCCCCTGCAAGCATGTCCTGGCCCTCCTCGCCCGGTGGAGCCGCGACCCGGATGCCTTCGAGCGACATGGTCAGCTCGATGCGTTCGCCGTGGCGCATGCCCCCACTCCAGGCGAGGTGCCGCCCCCTCGCTCCCTCGCAGGGGAGACGACCGGAGACGAGCGGTTGGCGTGCGTCCGGCGACACCGGGGCCGACAGGCGGTGGGCCTCGAGCTGGCGGAGGCGCTGTTGGTGAGATGGGTGATCGCCGGGCTCCGTCACCTGGATGCCGTGGCTCTCCGGGATGCATCGAAGCGACTGGAGGAGCTGGAGGGACTGCACCTTCCCGCACTCGCTGCCCGCCTTCGCATCCTGTTGCAGACCGCGAGCGCGCCGGGCCGGGACGTCGACGCGCACGCAGCTGCGGTGGCCCTCCATCTCAGCCGGGCGTGGACACTCCTGCGGCGCGGACGTACGTGGGCGGAAGCAGCCGCTCGCGAGCCAGCGCCGGATGACCTTGCCGGGTGGCAGGAGGAGGCCGCGCTGCAATCCGCCTTGGGCCGGCGCTGGACCCCCGCGGAGTTGAAGCTGCTCGGCATGGAGCGGGACCTCACCTTGGTGGAGCTGGCATGGCGGCGCGTCGAGGATCCGGGGCTGCGTGCCCGGATTGAGTCCAGCCTCCTGTTCGACCTGGAAGGGGCGGGTTGGATGGAGGAGCGGAAGGTGACGCCCTGGGCGCGCCTGGGACATGTCCGACCCAAGACCTCGTATCGGGATCTCCTGAAGGTCGTGGGGGCCCAGCGTTGGCCGGTTCAGGAAGGACGTCCGGACGCCGCCTGTCCCAGGGTCCGGTGGAGTGCGGGCGCGGCGCGATCATCCCCGGCGATGCCCTCCGATTGGGCGCGGCTCGTCGCATGCGCCCAGCCGCTGAGCGCCGTCGGGGCACGGCACGCGGCACTCCGCGCCCGCCCCTGGCACGCGCCGATCGAGCATCCGGAATTGTTGCAGGTGCAATCGATTGAGCAGTCGGACGGTGCGCTGTGGCTGCGTGACCCGACCGGTGAACGGCAGCGGCTTCATGGTCCCCCCGAGTCGGTGGCCACCCTCACCTTCCATGGTCTTCCGCGGGACACCCGGGCCGCGGTGGTCCTGGTCATCGAAGGCCCCGGGGTGGAGACGCCCACCTTCGAGCTGCTGACGCTCATCACCCCTCAGGGACCGGTGCGTCTTGCCGGATGAGCGCGCCGATCTTTTCGCGCCGCTGAGAACGGCGCTGCATCGGCTGGCCGCCGAAGGGCTCGGCGCGGAGCAGGGCCGTCGTGCGCTCGGGGAGCATGCGGCGCGCCTCCGCCAACAGGCCGGTCACCTGCCCCAGGCCGCGCGCCTCGCGGACGCCCTCGCTCGATGTGCGACGCTCCCCTCCATCGAGGCCGCCCCACAGCTGCTCAAACTGCTGGTGGCAATGCAGCAGCTCGGCTCGGTGCCTGAGCTTCCGGGCGTTCCCTCACCCGAGCCCCACAGCCGCCCGCTTCCCTTGGCCCCGGAAAGCGGGGCCTCTTCCCCCATCGCGCCGGAGCTGCTCCTCGAGCTGAGAGCCGCCTTTGCGCGGCGCACGGTTCCATCCACCGCGGTGTTGGAGCTCCTCGCGAATCCAGAGACCGTTCGGGACGTGCGGACGTGGCCCCTGCTCGAGGCAGGGTTGGCACATCCCCATCTCAGGGCAGCCGCCAGCGCCGCGCTCATCCGGCTGGGGCCCACCATCGCGCCCCGCCTGCGCGAGCGCTTCAATCGACGCGGCGATGCAACCGACGCGGCTCGACTCGAGGTGCTGGTGGCGGTGGAGCGGAAGGGGACGACCCAGCTCCTCCTGGACGCGGCGCGACGGGGTTCGGCGCCGGTTCGCAGAAGCGCGCTCGAGGCGCTGGCGACCCACAGCGCGCTCAGTGCGGACGCGCGCGAGGCCGTGATCCTCGAGGTCTTCGATGCCTCTGCGGAGTCCTCCCGGCCGGAGCTGGCCGGAGCCCTGGCGAAGCTCGGAACCCGTCACGCCCTGCGGCGCCTATGGCCACTCGTCTCCGCCGGGCACCTCGCCGAGCCGCACCTGCGCTCGCTCCTGCCGCCGACGCACGTCGGACGGTGGCTCTCGCTCGTCGAGGAGGCGGTGCCGGGGTTCTCGCGGACCGCGGCGTTCTTTCAGGTGTTGGAGGGCTTCGAGCACCCGGAGGTCCTCGCGTACCTCGCCGCGAGGTCCCGAGCTTCCGATCCCGGCATCCGCCGTCTGGCCGCCGAGGCGCGCCTGGGGTTCCACGATCCGTACGCGCTTCAGACCCTGGCGTCCTCCTGCCTGGAGGATCCCGAGCTGCTGGACGTGGGGGTGACCGCGCTCCACCGACTGGATGCCGAACGCGCCTTCAGAACCCTCACGCCGCACGTGGACGCCTGGCTCCAAGCCCACCCTGACCCGACCACCGCCTCGCCCCTCCCCCGCTGGCTGCAGCTCGCCCACGACCTCTGCATGTCGGAGGATGCAACCAGGCCGCCCTGGTGGCCCCGCCTCGAGGCGTGGATGTCGCAGCGGACGTCCCGGGTGGTGGTGGAGGGTGCCCCCTTGCAGCCGGCCCTCATCCGGGAGAGGAAAGCGCCGTGACTTCGCCCTCCCCCCACCTGCACCGAGCCCCCGAAGAGGTCGACGCCGACGACCTGGCGCTGCTCGCGCGCGAGGATCACTGGCCCCGCCCGACCGGATGGAGGCTCTCTCCGCGCGCGGTCGTGACCTATCTGCTGGGTGGCGAGGTGGGTGGCCGGACGATCCACCCGAAGTACCTCGGCGCCCGCCGTCGGGTGGAGCTGGCCGTCGCCACGCTCGCGACCGATCGGGCCCTTCTGCTCACCGGCGCACCGGGGACGGCGAAGAGCCGCCTCTCCGCACATCTGGCGGCAGCTATCTCGGGCACCAGCCGCGAGGTCGTCCAGGGAAGCGCCGCCACCACCGAGGAGCAGCTGCGCTACGGATGGAACTACGCCCAGTTGTTGGCGCAGGGTCCACGTCTCGAAGCGCTGGTGAAGAGCCCCATCCTGCGGGCGATGGAGGCGGGTACGCAGGTGCGGCTGGAAGAGCTCACCCGCTGCCCGGTCGAGGTCCAGGACGCGCTGCTGCCGGTGCTCTCCGAGAAGGCCCTCTCCATCCCCGAACTCGCCCTTCACATCCCCGCCGCGCGCGGCTTCAACCTCATCGCCACCGCGAATGCCCACGACCGCGGCGTGCACGCCCTCTCCTCGGCGCTGCGGCGACGCTTCAACGTGGTGGAGCTGCCGCTGCCCGACTCCCTGGAACTCGAGGTCGCCATCGTCAGCCAACGGCTGCGCGAGCTGGCCGATCCGCTGGAGCTCCCTGCACCTCCTCCCGCGGAGTCGCTGGTGAAGCAGGTGGTCCAGGTCTTCCAGGAGCTGCGCCGCGGCCGGAGCCTGGATGGGAGCCGCTCCTTCGGGCCTCCGAGCGCCACCCTCTCTACCGCCGAACTCATCGCGCTGTTCACCGATGCCATGGCCCTCGCCGGCCACTTCGGCGCCCGGAAGGTCGAGGCCGAGCACCTCGCAGGTGCGCTGCGCTCCGCCGTGGTCGGTGACGCCTCCCGCGACGCCGAGGCGTGGGAGGCCTACGTCGAGAACGTCCTCGCCCAGCGGGGTGGGGAGTGGGCTGCGTTGCATGACGCCTGTCGCGCCGCCTCCTGATCCCGCCGGTCGGCGTGCCGGTCCCTCGGATTCGCCCCACGGGCGACTCCTGGTGCCGGCGACCCTGGGCATCCGCCACTTCTCTCCGGCGAGCGCCCGGGCCCTGTCCCTGCTGCTCGAGGCGCTGCAACCGGACTGCATCCTGCTCGAAGCGCCGGTCGATGCCGCTGGTCGCCTGCGGGACCTGGGCGCCACGGGGACTCGGCCCCCAGTCGGCTTGGTGGGGGTCCCGTCTCCCCTGGATGGCGACCGCTTCCTCTATCCCCTCGCGCCGGAGAGCCCCGAATGGGTCGCCGTGCGTTGGGCGCACGAACGGGGCTGCCTCCTGGAAGGCATCGATCTTCCCGGCGCCGCCCTCCTCGCGCTCGAGCGCACGACCGCGTCGCAGTCCCCGCATGACGCGCCCGTCGATCCCTACGCGGCCTTTGCAGCGGCAGCGGGTGCGGAGGACTTCGACGGGTGGTGGGAGCGGCGGTTCGAGCAGGGTTCCCACCCGGAGACCTACGCCGAGGCCATCTGGGCCCTGGCGCTGGGACTGCGTGAACAGCCCTGGCCGGAGGCGCTCAAGCGTGAGTGGCTGATGCGGGAGACCTTCATGCGCCGCCGCATCCGCGAGGTTCTGGATCGGGGCGTGTCGGCTGAGCGCTGTCTCGTGGTGTGCGGGGCGATCCATGCCCCGGCCCTCACCCACGATCGCCCGACGTCCTTCCCGCTCGAATCCGGGTCGGCGCCGGTGGCGGGTCCGCCATCAGGTGCTGCGCAGCACCTTCCGCCAACCGCGGCCACCGGACCGATGGCGCAGCTCACGTGGTTTCCCACCATCCTCTCCACCGGGCGCATGCACTCGGCCAGCCGGATGGGCGTCGTCCGCCCGCCATTCGCCTACCTGCAGCTGCTCGCCGAAGCGCAACGGGAAGGCCGCCCCGCTGCCGTGGCGCCAGCGTTCCTGAGCCGCGTGGCCGGCGTGTTGAGAGCGTCCGGTGCCTCCATCAGCCCCGCCGAGGTGATCGACGCGGTCCGCCTCGCCGAGCAGCTCGCATCGATGGAGGGTGCCCACGTCGTCACGATCCGGGACCTACGGGACGCGGCGATGACCCGCTTCGGCGCGGGCGCGGCTTCGTCCGAAGTGGCGGCGGCCATCGACCTTGCCGCCGAGGGCGTCGGGGTGGGGCACCTCGAAGGGAGCCGGCCGCTGCTGGCGCACGAACTCGAACGACGCCTCGAAGCCCTGAAGCTTCCCCGGCTCCGTCCCGGGCTGCACCACACGCTGGAGCTCGATCTGCGGCCGCTGCCCGGCTCGATTGCAGTGGAGCGCAGCACCCTCCTCCACCGACTCCGTGCCCTCTCCGTTCCCGGCATCGTGCTGCGGGACCCATCGGATTCGGGCGCGCGCTCAGCCTGGCTCGAGCGCTGGGAGCTCCGCGGGCTGCCATCGCTCGATGCGGCGCTGTCGGAGGCAGGCCTCCTGGGCGACAGCATCGCGGCGGCCGTTGAAGCCCGCCTGAGCGTGCGGTTGGAGCAGACCCCGACCCTCACCGGGTTGGCACGGGTGCTCGTCGATGCGCGCGCCTGTGCCCTCCCTCAGCTGCTCGATCGGACCGCCGAACGGCTCGGCCAGCTCGACCTGGAGTCCCCGCCCTTCGCGGAGCTGGTGGAGGCGGCGCGCATGGTGCGGTTGGACGGGTCCTGGCGCGCCTCCGCCACAGCGGCGAACGCGTCGCCCGAGGGAGCACTGCTCGACGTCCTTTTCGCCGCTGCCATCCGGCGGCTCCCCCTGCTTCCCGAACCCGACCACACCGAAGCCCGGGATGTCATGGCCCTTCGCACCCTGCTCGGCGAGAGCATTGCCACCGGCCTTCGACTGGAGGACCTGCGTGTCCAGTTGAAGGGGCTCGCCACCGGCCTTCGGGATCGGCCGCGACTCCGGGGGGCCGCCCTCGCGCTGTCCCTGGAACAGGCGCTCATCCCGCTCCCCGAGCTGAGCACATTGCTGTCCACGCGCCTGGGTGGCGTCCGGATCCGGGAAACTGCTGCCTTCCTCGAGGGGCTGCTCGCCGATCCGCGTGCGCTGCACGGCTCCCCTCTTCCGGGAGCGCTGGACGCGTGGGTCCGCAGTGCGGATTCCGTCGCCTTCTCACGCGCGCTGGTCCCGCTGCGCCGCGCCTTTGCGAGGTGGGATGAGGAGGCCCGGGCCACCCTGCGCGCGGCCACTGAGACCCTGGCTTCCGGATCCGCTTCGACCAAGCCGGAAGCTGACGCGTCCGGAGCTCAGCTTCACCCACCCGATGGTCCCCTGGCGCGGGCCCTGGAGCGACTCGATGACCTCGAACTCTGAGTCGAAGCGCCTTCCTGCCGAGCTGCCAACGGCCGCCGCCGCACGCTGGAGCCTGCTCCTGGGCTCCCGTCGCGGGTCGCCCATCCACGCAGCCGCAGAACCCGACCCGATCGGAGGGGCGCTGGACGTGCTCTACGGCGTCGGGGATCCGCTCCCCGACTCGCGGGCCGGCGCGCTCGAGCGTTTGAGGCGGTTGGACACGCTGGAGAGGATCCTTCCCGACGAGGCCTGCGCCATGGCCCGGGAGGATGCGCTGAGAGGGCGGGCGCTGGACGCCCTGCTCGCGCATCCCGAGCAGCTGCGTCCGGTGCACCTCGCACCGATCGAGCCGACCGCGGAGGTGATCGCGCGCCTGCTGCGCGTCGCCGATGTGCTCCCTGCCGCCACGCGCGATGCGCTGAGG
Organism: Myxococcaceae bacterium; assembly: GCA_035304185.1. Classification (GTDB taxonomy): domain Bacteria; phylum Myxococcota; class Myxococcia; order Myxococcales; family Myxococcaceae; genus DATGQN01. The sequence goes on along the minus strand of DATGQN010000108.1, from coordinate 8,716 downwards.
GAGAAGGTCGACGTCCTCGCGCGACGGATCTCCTCCCAGCTGGAGTCCACCCTGAGCGCGGCGTCCGGACGTGGAGCCGCCGCTTCCGACGGAGGGCTCCGACGGACCGGCTCCAGCCTGGATGTCGCGCGGACCCTCCGGCACAACCTGCGCAATTACGACCCGGTGAAGCGGCAGCTGGGGGTGGACCGGCTCTACTTCCACAGGGCGCGTTCCCACCGGCCCCCGACGCGGGTGATCATCGCCCTGGACAGCTCCGGCTCGATGGACAGCGCGAGGCTTCACGCGGTGCTGATGGCCGCGGTGCTCACCCGCATTCCCCATCTGGATCCGCGCCTCCTCCTCTTCGACACCCGGGTGATGGACGTCAGCGATCAGCTCCAGGACCCGGTGGGCCTGCTGCTCGGTACCCGGCTGGGGGGCGGGACGGATCTGGGAGCAGCCCTCACGCAGGCGGCGCGCCTCGCCGAGGATCCCCGGCGCGCCCTGGTGGTCCTCATCTCGGATTTCGAGCCGGGAGGCTCACGTGCCCGCTTCGTGAACGGCGTGCGCGCGCTCACGGATCGCGGGGTGACCCTCCTCTGCCTTCACCCTGCAGAACCGATGGAACCGTCAGCTCCGGATGCCGGAAGGACCTGGCGTGCCGAGCTCAAAGCCCTCGGAATTCCGGTGCACGATTGCCCCGCCGGAGATCCGGCCGGTCCGCTTGCCTCTGTCCTCGGGCGACACGGCAGCCGGGCGTGATGCGACCGCGTCGCTCCTCGAAGAACCGGGCCACGCACGACGCCACGACGAACACCCCCGACCTCCGGCACACCTGAGGGTGCACCGGACGAGGGGGGCGTCGGATGGGTTCCGCGGGAGCGTCAGCCCCCGTTCAGCAGCTCAGTTGCGCTGACCGGAGAACTGCTTGCGCACGCGACGGGCCTTGAGGGACTGACCCTTGGGCTTCGCGCGGCTGGAGACGCTCTTCTTGGAGCGGTTGGGAACCTCGCCGGTCGCCTGGGGCGCCTGGATGGAGGTCAGGCCGTGGGCGGCCAGGTACTGCTTCAGGTTCTTCTTGGAAAGGTGTCCCATCTGGGCAGTCATGATGCGTCCCTCGGACGTTGAAGCGTCACTCAACGTGGCGGAGCCGGTCCCGACACCCTGACGGTGGGGGCCGGCTCGATCAGAGGCGGTCCTATTTCACGTTCGACCGCCCAGCGTCCACCCCGATCTGCGATCCGGCATGGATCGGGCGCACCCTTGCGTTGTTTCTCCAGTCCGGGCAGAAGCCGGGACCTGGATTTCACATGATCGACAAGTTGGAAGAGGTCGAGCGCCGGTTCGAGCGCCTGACCGCCGAGCTGAGCCATCCCGAGACCCTGGCGGATTCTGCGCGCCTGCAGCGCATCGCCCGTGAGCGGTCGGGCCTGGAGAAGCTCGTCGAGGCCTATCGCACGCTCCGTCGCCTCAATGCCGACCTGGAAGAGGCCGAAGCCATGCTCGCCTCCTCTGACCCCGAGATGCGGGAGCTGGGACGCAGCGAGCTCCCCTCCCTGAGGGAGAAGAAGGCGGCACTGGAGGAGGAGGTGCAGATCCTCCTGCTGCCGCGCGACCCCAATGACGACAAGGACGTGCTGATCGAGCTGCGCGCCGGGGCGGGCGGTGACGAGGCGGCCCTCTTCGCCGAGGAGGTCATGCAGATGTACCTCCGCTACGCCGACAGCCGGGGCTGGAGCGCCTCCATCGTCGACCTTTCGCCGGGCAACCAGGGAGGCGTGAAGGAGGCCACCCTCACCCTCTCCGGCGAGTCGGTCTACTCCTCCATGAAGTACGAGTCCGGTGTCCACCGGGTGCAGCGGGTCCCCGCCACCGAGACCCAGGGCCGCATCCACACCTCCACCATCACCGTCGCGGTGATGCCCGAGGCCGAGGACGTGGACATCCAGATCAACCCCGCCGACATCGAGCTGCAGGTCATGCGCTCCACCGGCGCGGGCGGACAGAGCGTGAACACCACCGACTCCGCGGTGCGTCTCATCCACAAGCCCAGCGGCATCGTCGTGAAGTGCCAGCAGGAGAAGAGCCAGACCAAGAACCGCGCCCAGGCCATGCGGATGCTCCGCACGCGGCTCTTCGAGCTCGAGCAGGAGAAGCAGCAGAGCGAGCGCGATTCGATGCGCCGCGGGCAGGTGGGAAGCGGCGACCGCAGCGAGAAGGTGCGCACCTACAACTTCCCCCAGGACCGCCTGACCGATCACCGCATCGGCCTCACCCGGCACAACCTGGATGCGGTGATGGCCGGTGATCTCGACGAGCTCATTGCGGCCTGCCGCACCCACTTCCAGTCCGAGCTCCTCAAGCAGGAGCAGGCGCGCGAGCCGGGGCAGCGCTGATGTCCCTGCGGAGGCCCGCGTCGGGAGGCGGCCATGGCTGAGACCTGGACCGTCAGGAAGGTGCTGACCTGGACGACCGGTCACTTCGAGAAGAAGGACGTCGACGCCCCGCGCCTCACCGCCGAGCTGCTGCTGGGGCACGTGCTCGGTTGCAGCCGGGTGCGCCTCTACGTCGATCTCGACCGCCCCCTGACCGCCGAGGAGCTGGCGACCTACCGCGGCCTCATCGGCCGGCGGGTGCAGGGCGAGCCCACGCAGTACCTGGTGGGTGAGAAGCACTTCTACAACCGCGCCTTCGTGGTCGATGAGCGGGTGCTCATCCCCCGCCCCGAAACCGAGCTGCTGGTGGATGAGGTCCTCCAGCACCTGCCGCCCAAAGGCCCGTCACGGGTCCTGGACCTGTGTACCGGCAGCGGCTGCATCGCCCTGAGCATCGCCGCCGAGCGACCCTATGCCAGCGTCTGGGCCGTGGACGTCTCCCCCGACGCGCTGGACGTCGCGCGGCTGAACGCGGAGCGCCTGGGCGTGGGCGCCCGCGTGACCCTCCGCGAGGGTGACCTCTTCCGGGGCCTGCCGGAGGATGCGCGCTTCGACGTCATCGTCAGCAACCCGCCCTATGTGGCGAGCGGCGAGCTGCCGGGGCTGCAGCGCGAGGTGCAGCGGGAGCCGCGGCTGGCGCTGGATGGTGGCGCGGACGGCCTGGATCTCGTTCGCCGCCTGGTCGCCGAGGCACCGAGGTGGCTCAAGCCGGGTGGCCACCTGGCGATGGAGATCGGCGAGAATCAGGGACCGGCGACCCTGGCACTGCTGCGGAACGCAAGTTTCGACGACGCGCGCATCGTACGGGATCTCGAGCGCCACGACCGTTTCGCCTGGGGCCGCGCTCCGGGCGCCGCCTCCCAAGAACCCGAGTCGGCCTGAGGCCGCTGGAGAGACAGCAGAGCATGGACAAGATCGTGGTCAGGGGAGGTCCCCGGATGGAGGGAGAGGTCCGGGTCTCGGGCGCCAAGAACGCGGCGCTGCCGATCCTCGCGGCAACCCTCCTGGCCGATGGCGAGCACGTCCTCAACAACGTCCCCGACCTGGTGGACGTGAACACCATGCTGCGCCTGCTGCAGACCATGGGGTGTGAGACCGAGCGCGGCAGCGGTCGCCGCAAGGGCAGCGCCTTCGTGAACGTGCTGCCGACCGTGGTTCCCGAGGCGCCGTACGATCTGGTGAAGACCATGCGCGCCTCGGTGCTGGTCCTGGGGCCGCTGCTCGCCCGCCATGGTCGTGCGAAGGTCAGCATGCCCGGGGGCTGTGCCATCGGCAGCCGCCCCATCGATCAGCACCTCAAGGGGCTCGAGGCGCTGGGCGCGAAGATCACCCTCACCGAGGGCTACGTCGAGGCGAAGGCCAAGCGCCTCAAGGGCGCCACGGTGCGCTTCGACATGGTGACCGTGACCGGCACCGCCAACGTCATGATGGCGGCGGTGCTGGCGAAGGGCCGCACGGTTCTCGAGAACTGCGCGCGCGAGCCCGAGGTCGAAGAGCTCGCCCGGGTGCTCAACAAGATGGGCGCGCACGTGATGGGTGCGGGCACCTCGACCATCACCATCGACGGGGTCGAGCAGCTGGTGCCGATGGCCCACAGCATCATGCCCGACCGCATCGAGGCCGGGACGCTGCTGGTGGCCGCGGCGATCACCGGCGGGAACGTGCTGGTGCGCCGCGCCCCGGCCGATGCGCTGGAGGCGGTGATCCAGAAGCTGCGCGAGGCGGGCTGCGTGATCACCGCCGAGGAGGATGGACTGCGCTGCGTGGGCCCCGAGGTCCCCAACGCGGTGGACATCACCACCACCGAGCACCCCGGCTTCCCCACCGACATGCAGGCCCAGCTGATGGTGCTGATGGCGATCGCGAACGGGACCTCGGTCATCACCGAGAACATCTTCGAGAACCGCTACATGCACGTGGCCGAGCTGGATCGCATGGGCGCACGGATCTCGGTGAAGGGCTCCACGGCCATCGTGAAGGGCGTGCCTCACCTCTCCGGTGCGCCGGTGATGGCGACCGACCTGCGCGCCTCGGCGAGCCTGATCCTCGCGGGGCTGCGGGCCAGGGGCCGCACCGAGGTCTCGCGCGTCTACCACCTCGACCGCGGCTACGAGCGGCTGGAGAAGAAGCTACGGGGGCTGGGTGCCAACGCCGTGCGTCGCAAGGGCTGAACACGTTCGGACACCCGGCATGAGGTCGAGCCCTGGTCGGGTTGCCTTCCGAAAATTCTGCGCCTTATGCTGGCCGTTGTTGCCCCAACGGGGTCTGCACGCTTCGAGACCCCCTCACCCCAAGCAGGAGATGAACCGTTCTCATGGAGTGCCCCCGCTGTCAGGTCGAGCTCGAAGAGCTCCCCGCTGATGACCTCAAGCTGCACAAGTGTGATGACTGCAGCAGCCTGTGGATCGACGTCGCCGAGCTCAATCGGATGCTGATCCACAACAACTTCAGCGGATTGGAGACGCTGGGCGGCAAGCTGGACACGGAAGCGCTGACCGGGCAGTGCTCGGAGTGCACCGTGGATCTGGTCCGGGTGAACGGGGGCTCGCGGCAGGAGCCGCAGCACTACGACACCTGTGAGTCCTGCGGGGGCGTGTTCCTCGAATCGGCCTTCCCGGACGTCAACGACGTCGCGGATGCGGAGGCGCAGATCGTCGCCTTCTTCCGCACCTTCGCGGCGAAGAAGCAGTCGGCGCTGGGAACCTGAGACGGGTTCCGGCAGCGCACCTCCCACAGAGCGCTACTTCCAGCTCCTCCAGGCTCCGGTGAAGACCTCCGGAAGCTGCTGTCCCTCCAAGGTCAGGGTCCTGCGGCGCGCATCCCCCTGATCTCCCCGGGTCATGCGCGCCACCTTCCGTCCCACGCCGCGGTTCACCCCGTCGAAGGTGATGCGGGAGTTCGTGGCGGTGTAGCGGCCTCGGTAGTGCTGACGCGGCTCCTCGGGATCCCACGGCTCCACGCTCAGGCTGAAGGTCCCGTCGAAGTAGAAGACCAGGAAGCGATCCGGCGCACCCTCGCTGCCACCGAACCAGGTGCCCAGGATCGGTGCGCGACCCGCGTCGTACTTGAGCCGGGTCGTGAGCCACGAGCCGTTGAGCGGCTTGCCCTTGGAGTAGAAGACGATGTCGGTGATGCAGGCCGGGGCGGCGGGATCCTCGGGCGAGTAGACCTCGAGGACGTCGAGGGTCATGTGCGCACCGGTCACCGGTGGGTTGAGCCGGACCGACTGCAGACCGCGGCTGTCAGCGACGGTGAAGCTCTGCGCGCCCTCGGGTCCTTCGAGCGCGAGCTTCCGCGCCCGACCGAACTCCTGGAAGGTCGAGTCGTCGAACCCGTTGCCGGTGTAGATCCGGATCTCGTCGATCTGCACCGCGTCCTTGAACCCGAAGGTGAGGCGATCCTCGAGGTGGTCGCCGGTCCGGGTGCACCACGCGGTGAGCTCACGTCCATCCAGCAGGTTCAGCGGCTGGTAGAGCGTGGGGCGGGTGCTCTGTTTGAAGTAGCCGGTCGCCTGCGCAAAGCCGATGGTCGGCGAGGCGGCCGATGACGGCAGCGCGCAGAGCGTCAGGAGAACGGTGGTCGTTCGGATCAGGTTCATCACCTTTCCAGTCTGCCCTCCCCTTTGGGACTTCTCCAAGCAACTGACCCCGGATGCGTCCGCCATCGCGCGGGACGGTCCGGTGCTCCACGAAGGGCTCTGAAGGCGCCGGGGAATCCGGGTGCCCGGAAATGCGCGCCCGGTCGAGAACGTAGAGGGTGGGCGCATATTCCATGTGCCGGAGCCGCCGGGTCTTCGCCCATGATACCCCGGGCCATGCGCCTCCCGACTCGCGGGGCGGTGTGCTGGAGGAGAACGAGAAAATGACGACACGGCTGGAGCCGAGGCTGCCTTCCCGATGGGGACGGGCGGTCCTTCCCCTCGTGGCCCTGCTGCTGGTGGCCGGTGGTCTGGGCTGCGCCTCGTGTCGCGGCGGGGGCGATGACGCCGACGGCCTCAACCTTCCCGAGCCTCTCAATCTGACCGAGGCCGAGCCCAACGATCGCCCGGATCAGGCGCTGCGGCTGACCGAGGACGCGGACGTCACCGCGACCCTCACCGTGACCCCGTCGCGACCGGACGAGGACTGGTACCAGCTCGAGCCGGGTGGCGCGGGACCGCGGGTGGATCTCCGCGTGGCGCCGGCACCGGGTGCGGACGTCTCCTTCGAACTCTACGACGCCTTCCGCAACCGCCTGGTGGTGGTGAACAGCCAGGGCGTGGGCGAGCCGGAGCGGATGCCGAACCTCTATCTGACGGGTCGGAGGTTCCTGCGGGTGATCTCGGCCAAGCCCGGATCGGGCGGAGCGTACACCCTGCACATCCGCTTCACGCCGGCCGAGCCCGGTGAGGAGGAGGAGCCCAACGACGGCCCCGAGACCGCCAACGCCATCCCTGCCGAGACGCCGGTGACCGGCCTGCTGGGGCATACGGGGGATGAGGACTGGTACCGCTTCGAGCTCAAGCCCGGAGGAACGGTCGCCGGTTCGATGGGATCCGCGGACGTCTTCATCCGCGAGTCCGGTCCTGGAGAGGACGCGGGATCACGGATGCCGAGCGGAGCCGAGCTCGAAGGACAGCCCCTGCCGGATCGCGAGGGCGGTGCGGGTCCGGGGATGCAGACCGGGCGCGGCGGATGGGAAGGACCGCAGGGTGAGCAGGAGTCGGTGCGCGAGGCGCCCCGTTACGGAGAGGCCGCAGGCTCCGTGATCCCTCCGGATGCTCGGGATGAAGGATCGGCGATTCCGGGGGAGGAGCCTTCGCAGCCGTCCCGGCGCGATCGCCTGTGGGCGCGGCTGAATGCCGAGCGCGAGGGAACCTCCGGGGATGATCCGGATCCCGACGAAGAGGAGGTCGAACCCCGCCTCGATGCGTCGGATCGGATGCAGCGCCCCGAACCGCGGCTGCCGGAGGATCCCGATGTGATGGTGGGCGTTCCCACTCCGCCCTCGAGCGGGATGCAGCCGGAGGTCCCTGCGGATTCCATGGAGCTCGCGTGGAGGGCGGCCACCGCGGCCATGCTCGGAGAGGCGCTCAACCGGCCTCAGGAGGAGCCGCCGCCGCCGCCATCGGTCGCGCTCCGGCTCGAGTTGACCGGGATCGAGGGCGTCAGCCAGGAGGTGCGGGTGCTCTCCGAGGATCTCTCGGTGCGCTTCGAGACCACCACCGGCGAGGGCAAGGGCCTCAAGCTGCGGCACATCGGGGTGAGCCCCGAAGACCGCTTCGTGTATGTCGTGGTGCGCCCGGCGTGGATCGGCAAGGGCAAGGAAGCCCGGCGCGCGTACTCGGCCAGCCTCCCCTACTCCCTGACCCTCGCCATCGAGGAGGAGGGAGCGCACGCGGAGCTCGAGCCCAACGACGATCCGGATCAGGCGACGCCGCTGACGCCGGAGACCTACCGCGAGGGCTTCCTGTCGCAGCCCGAGGACGTCGACTACTTCGTGCTCGAGACGCAGGGGCCGGTGCTCGCGGACTTCCAGGTCACCGCCGTCCCCGACGTGGACCTGGCGCTGATCCTGGTGGAGCGGACCGACACCGGAACCCGCCCGCTCATCTCGGCGCGCAATGGAGATGTGAACGAAGGCGAGCAGCTCAATGCGGTGCGCTGTGAGGGCACCTGCCTGGTCCGCGTGGAGAGCGCGATGAAGCGGGTGGATGGGAAGCTGGTGAAGGGCTTCTCCAACCCGGACGTGCCGTACCGGATCACGGTCTCGACGACGCCGGATGATGGAAGCCACGAGCGCGAGCCGAACAACAAGGCCGCGGATGCGACCCCCATCGAGCTCAACAAGCCGATCCGGGGGACCATCCACCCGGTGAAGGACGTGGACTTCTACCGACTGGATCTCTCGGACCGGGTGGTGAAGACGCCGCTGCGGGTACACCTGAGCGGATTGCTCAAGGTGGACCTCTCCCTCTTCCTCCACCGCCTGGAGGGGGATGGCGGGACGACCCTGGTCCAGTCCGCCGACAGCGGCAGCGGAGATGAGGGAGAACGCCTCAATTACAGCGCCGAGCCCGGCATCTGGATCCTCGAGGTCCGGGATGCCCGGAACCGCGGGGAGAATCCCCAGGATCGCTACCAGCTGACGGTGCAGGTGGGGGGCTGAGGGAAGCGTCCGGGACCCCACCGATCCCCGTTGACAACGGCGCGGGGCGCTCTTACTTTCCGCCGCCGTTCAGCAGCACGCGGTGGTAGCTCAGTTGGTAGAGCACGAGCTTCCCAAGCTCGGGGTCGAGGGTTCGAGTCCCTTCCGCCGCT
>DATGQN010000107.1:0-2822 GCA_035304185.1 Myxococcaceae bacterium | reverse complement strand
CCACGGTGATCCGCAGCTTCACCTCTGCAGGCCGGGTGAGGGAGACCCCCGCCGGCAACTCGGGCGCGGATCCTTCGAGGAAGATGGGGATCTGCACCGTGTCCGCGGTGGGGGTGGGCGGGGTCCCGGTCGAGGCCGCGGGGGCCTCCGAAGAGGTTTCAGCCGGAGGCGACTGCTCGGCGGCCGGGGAGCGCGGCTGCGTCACCCCGGGCCCGACCTCCTCCGTGTCCGGAGACTGCGGCCGCGCCTGCGCCTGAGCGGAGGAGGCCACGAGGACCGCGGCCAGGAGCAGCGCGTGCGGCCACATCGAGGCGCCAGGGGAAGGGACGGGGCGGGAGGTGCAGGCAGACATCGGCAAAGCCTTGGTGGAGAGCATCAGGGGAGGAGGCGGATGAGCAGCGTCGCGGTGGCGTCCGCCGTGGGGCCGACCTCGAGCGTGTAGCGCACCCCGGCGAGCAGTCGGACACCGATCACCGAGTGGAAGGCGTCGCAGGCGGATGGAGCGGGACCCTGCTCGTGAAGGACCGGCAGGACACCCTCCTTGAAGGAGAAGGGCACCTCGCCTCCGAGATAGATGAGGGCCCGGCCACTCACGTGAGCGTCGTAGGCGAACCGGCCGGAGAAGCCCTCCGACCCCGGCGCGAGCTCGAGCGTGTAGACGGTGTCGAACGCGTTGACGGTGGCGGGGGGCACCTCGTGCGCCACGGTGGCGGTCAGGCCGTTGGCCGCCAGAGCGCAGGCGTCCGCCTCGGCCTCCGCGAAGGGAAAGCCGGAATCCGCTTCCGGATCCGGCTCGCACGCCAGCGCATCCTCCGCGGCCACCCAGCCGGGGCCGCAGTGACAGAAGTCCGCGTCGGCGCCCCGGTGAAGGTGGCCGCCGGGCTCGCAGGGATCCCCCTCGGCCTCATGACCCGGACACGCAGTCAGAAGGCCTGCGGCCAGGGCCAGCGTCACGGAAAGGACGCGGTGGTGGCGGCGCGTGGCGTCGGAAAGCATGCGCGCATCCAATCCGATGGCGCGTTGACATGCAACTGAGTTGAAAATACAAGTCCGTCTGCATGAAGACCCATGTGAGCCGATCCGGGGTGGGGCGCGCGCTGCTGTTGAGCGCGGGTCTGTTGATGGCGTGTGGCTCCGGAGGCAGCGGCGAGCTGCGCGTCCTGGCCTCCGGCGGGGACGAAGCCAGCCGGGGCCTCGCGTCGAGCGAGCTCGTGGATGGATGGTCGATCCAGTTCGATCGCTACCTGGTCTCGCTGAAGGACCTGCGCCTCCGTCGGGATGGCGAGCTGATGGCCGAAGGGCTCACCCCGGCGCGGGTGGTCGACCTGACCGGAGGCGCGGTGGAGCTCGAGGTCCTCGAAGACCTCCCCGCCGGCCGACTCGAGCTCTCCTACGCCATCGCCCCTCCCGGTGACGACGCCGTCGCGGCGCCGGATGTGGATGCCGCGGACCTTCAGGCGATGCGCGCTGAGGGGCTGAGCTACCTCCTGGAAGGGGTCGCCACCAAGCCGCCCTTTGCGCCCGTCCGCTTCCGCTTCGGCTTTTCGGAGGCGGTCTCCATGGAGGACTGCACCAACGGCGTGGACGGGACCCAGGGGGTGGTCATCCCCGCGAGCTCCCGGACCGAGGCCGAACTGACCCTTCACGTGGAGCACCTCTTCTACGACCGTCTGGGCACCCACTCGGGCGTGGGCCTGCGCTTCGAGGCGCTGGCCGCGATGGCCGATGACGAGGGGAACCTCACGCTCGAGGCGCTGGAGGAGCAGCCCGTGCTCGAGCCGGTCGGCATGGACGGCAACCGGCTTCTCGATGAAGACGGCTCCCCGGTGCTCTATGACCCGGGCGCCTCGTCGGTCACCCACCTGGCCGACTTCCTCCGTGTCTCCATCCGTGATCAGGGACACCTGAACGGTGGGGGCCTCTGCACCATTGTCCGCAGCAACTGACTTTCAAGGACCGACCATGATCCGCAGCTTCCGTATGCTGGTTCCCTCCGTGGCCATCGCTCTTGCGCTGGCCGGCTGCCCGGGCCCCGAAGACGATCACGATCACCACGGGCACGATCTCGAGGAGGTTGACGCTCACGTCTGCGAGCATTTCGAGACCCAGAACTCGGTGCAGAACCTCGCGGCGGCCGCCGATCCGGCCGATGCGCCCCTGGCCTTCGAGGACCCGCACCTGGTCTACGGGATCGACTTCACGGGAGGCGAACTCGACAACGGCTCGGTGCGCTTCACCCACGAGGGGCACGCCGACGGGTTGCTCTACCTCGACATCGACGTCCCGGTGGAGCTGACCGACGCCTCGGGTGAGCAGGTCGAGCCCTCCGACATCGAGACCGAGCCGGCCTGCGGTGAGGTGAGCACCCGCCGTCGCTACCACCTGCACACCGGCAGCTACATCCTGACCTTCGGGGCCTCCGACGAGACCTCGGTGCGCGCGCTGCTCACCCTCGTCGAGTCGGATCACTGAGGTCGGGATCATCATCCCGGCCGGAGGACGCGGCGCCGGACTGGCATCGGACCGGCGTCCCCGCCCACCTGCCCGAAGGCACCCGGCGGCGGGTGCTGATCGGCAGCCATGCCCTGGTCGTGGTGCGGCTCGCCGAGGGCTGGTACGCGCTGGACGACACCTGCCCCCACCGGGGTGGGGAGCTCTCGCAGGGGGATCTGGGCGGCTTTCTGCTGCACTGCCCGCTGCATGCCTGGCCGTTCGACGTGCGGACCGGCAGGTGCCCCGAGCAACCAACGGCTTCGGTCGGCACCTATCCGGTCCGGGTGCAGGATGGTGAGCTTCGGGTGCTCGCTTCGGTTACCCTGCGC
>DATGQN010000106.1:0-18226 GCA_035304185.1 Myxococcaceae bacterium | reverse complement strand
CCCTGGTCGGGGACACCGTCTACGATCTGCGCTGCGCCCTGAACGCGGGCCTCACCCCGGTGGGGGTCACCTGGGGCTTCCGCAGCCGGGAGCAGCTGGAGGCGCTGGACCTCTCCGGCGTTCAGCTCTTCGATGACGTCGAGGCGCTGCAGCGCTTTCTGACCCGCCCCACTGAAGACCGGCCCGCGCTGCGCTGAGGGCGTGGGCGTCCCTGCATGTCCACCCGGCCGCTGATCGCCGTCCTGAGCCTCCTCGTGCTGCTTCCCATGGTGGGGGCGCTGCAGGGGTGCCGGCAGGCCAGGGGCGCCCGTGACGCCCAGGGGCGCTGCGTGCCCACACCGGGACAGGTCCGGCTGTCGGTTCCCTCCCTCCCCAACACCCTGGACTGGAGCCGCAGCCGCGAGCAGAGCGCGGGGAACTATCCGGTGATCCAGGCCATGATGCGGGGACTCACCCGCCTGGAGCCGGGGACCCACGCCCCCGTGCCCGATCTGGCGGAACGCTGGGAGGTCACCCCCGATGAGGCGGGGCGTCCGGTGTACCGCTTCCACCTGCGAGAGGGTCTGCGCTGGAGCGATGGCGTCCACCCCCTGCGCGCGCGGGACTTCGTCATGGGCTGGAAACGCGCCCTGCTGGGGTATGAGCCGGCGGCCCTGCTCGACCTGGAGGGGGCGGCCGAGGTGCTGGCCGCCCGTGAGGACCTGGACGCACCCGCAGAGGTGCGGGAGGCCAGGATTGTCGCGGCGCTCGAAGGGCTCGGCGTGCGCGAGGTGTCCCCGCGCGTGCTGGAGGTGCGCCTGGCGGGACCCCGCAGCCACTTCCTCTCCCGCCTCGCCACCAGCTACGTCTTCTATCCGGTGCCCTCCTTCGATCTCCTGGACCGCAGCGAGCAGGAGATCCAACGCTACTTCGACGAACCGGACGGCCAGCGCCCCCACGTGCTGGGGCGCTTCCGGGTGACCTCCTACGATCGCGTGGCCCAGGTGCTGCGGATGGAGGCCAACCCCCACTGGGAGGGTGCGCCGGCGGGCGTCGAGCGGCTGGTGCTGGTCCAGGCCGAGCTGGCCCAGCTGCTCTACGGGCAGTGCAAGCTCGACTTCCTCTTCCTGGACGACCTCCGCGCGCTGCCCAGCGTGCCCCCGGAGGAACGTCACCGGGCGGAGCTGCTGAGCGTCTACTGGCTCGGGATGAACACCCGGACCCTCTCCCTTCCGCTGCGGAAGGCCATCGGCGCGGCGCTCGAACCAAAGGCCCTCACCGGGGCGCTGATCCCCGACGTGCGCGTGGCGCGGACCCTCCTCCCTCCGGAGCTTCCCGGAGGCGTGGCGCCCGGCGCGCCCGGAACCGAAGGCTTCCCGCGGTTCGATCCGGAGCGCGCCCGCCACTGGGTCGCCCAGGCCCCGGATGCCGAACGCACCCTGACCCTGCTGGTCCGCGGGGGTGGCACCTTCCTTCCCGAGCTGAGCCTCGCCGACGGCGTCCGGCGGCAGCTCGCGGCAATCGGGCTCCGGGTCGAGGTGGTGGCCACCTCCAGCTTCGCCGCCGACATCCGCGCCCCGGATGGCCGCATCCGCCACGACCTCTTCCTGCGCCGGACGGGTGCCGACTACGCCCACCCCCAGACCTTCTTCACCCTCTTCGCTCCGGGCGGGACCCACTTCACCGAATGGCACCTGCTCGAAGAAGGCAGGGCGATCCGAAGGTTCCAGACCGCGTTGGAGGCGATCGCGGAACAGGAGACCGAGCAGGCCCGCACCCTCGCCGCGACCCGGGCCCAGACGATGCTGCTGGACACCCACGCGGTGGCCGTCCCCCTCTTCTTCCCCGACCGCTACTTCCAGCGGCGGTCCCATGTGCAGGGGCTGTCGGTGGATCCCTTCAACTTCCTCACCTTCCGGACCCTCCGGCTCGAGGGCGCGGATCCATGAGCCCGGTCGCCACCCGTGCGCTCAAGGGCGCGCTGATCATCCCCCTCACCGCCCTCCTCAGCTGGGTGCTGGTCGCGGCGCTGCCGCTGCGTACCGAAGGGGAGGCGAAGACCGAGACCCTGCGGTCGCTGCAGGCCCAGCTCGAGGCGGACCTGGGCCTGGGGCAGCCGCTCGGGTTCCTGCGACCCTGGGAGAAGCTCCTCGCCGGAGAGAGGCTGGGGGATGGCGGCCGCAGCTACACCGGCGCCGAGCTGATGCGGGCCCTGCTGGGGAGTCTGCGCATCGGCGCGCTGGCCCTGCTCCTGTCGCTCGCAGGAGGCCTCCTCTACGCCTGGGCCCTCTCCCGGACGGCAGGCCGCTGGGTCGCGGTCGGCCTGCGCTCGCTGCCGCCGCTCATCTATGCGTTGCCGACCTTCGTGGTGGCGTTGTGGGTCGCGCGCTCCACCGGCCTCGCGGTGGATGACACCGAGGCCTGGCAATACGAGCCCATCGCCGCGGCGGTCCTGGCGCTCGGGCCGGCGGCGTTCGTGGGGGCGGTGCTGGCCGGTGCGCTCGAGGAGGAGGCGCGGCGGCCCTACCTGCTCGCCGCCCGGGCCCGGGGCCTGTCACGGGAACAGGCGTGGTGGCGCCACGCGCTCCCCAATGCTGCACGCGCGGTGCTGGATGCGCTGCCTCCGCTGGCGACCTCGCTGCTCGCGGGCAGCTTCGTGGTGGAGAAGCTCTTCCACCTTCCCTATTTCGGCTACCTCTACCTGGATGCTGCGCAGCACCGGCAGCTCGCGTTGGTGGTGGTGGCGACCACCCTCTTCGCGGCGCTGCTGGTGAGCGTCTCCCTGGGCACCGATCTCCTGCGATCCTGGTGGGACCCCCGAACCGCCGCCGCCGAGGACGCCCGATGAACCGGCTGCGCTTCTGGATCGGGGCGGCAGTGGTGGGGCTGCTGCTGGTGGCCTCGTGGCTCTACGAGCCGCTCGCGGCCTGGGAGGCCCTGCCGGCCTGTCCCTTCGGGCCGGATCCGACCTTCCCCGCAACGGACACCGTCTGTGGGCGGACGCTGGTGGGCCTGCGCCGCAGCGTCGCGGTGGGGCTCTTCGCGGGCGCTGCGGCGGCGGGCCTGGCGCTCTTCCTCTCCCTGCTGGGGCGCTGGGGTGGGGCGTGGATCGACGGGCTCATCGCCCGGGGCGCGGACCTCGCCTTCGCGCTCCCCGACGTGCTGATCCTCATCCTCATCGCCTTCGTGGTGGGGTTGCTGCGGGACGCGCACCCGGGCTTCCGACCGGACGCGCTGCTGGTGATCATCCTCTCCCTCACCGTGGTGGGCTGGGCCGCACCCACGCGGATGATCCAACGACGTCTTTCCACCCTCGCCTCCCAGGACTTCATCGTCGCGGCCCGTGCCCTGGGCGCGAGCGAGCCACGGGTGCTGCTACGACACCTGCTGCCCTTCGCCTGGGACTACGTCCTGGCCATCTTCCTGCTCCGCGTGCCGGCGACGATCCTCGCGGAGTCGACGGTGAGCTTCCTCGGCTTCGGCCTTCCCCCCCGGGAAGCATCCCTGGGGACCTACCTGGGGCTCAATGCGGTGAGCCTGCTGCGCAGTGAGTGGGCGGTGATGGTCCCCGCGCTGGTGCTCCTCTTCCTGTTGGTGATCGCCTTCCAGTGGCTCGGCGAAGGACTCCTCGGTCGCGTGCAGGAGCGGCGGACATGAGGGCGAGACCGTTGCAGGTGCAACCGGAGCGATCCGGACCGGAGCCGGTGCTGGAGGTGACCGGGCTCCGGGTCGAGGTCCACGCCGGCTCCGCGGGCTGGCTCCCCGCCGTGGAGGACGTCCGGCTCCGGGTGGGCCGTGGCGCCAGGGTGGGGCTGGTGGGCGAGAGCGGGAGCGGCAAGAGCCTCACCGCCCAGGCGCTGACGGGACTCTTCGACGGCCGCACCCTCCGGGCGCAGGGTCAGATGCGGTTGGACGGACGTCCCTACGAGCTCGCGCGGCCCGAGGCGTGGCGGGACGTGAGGGGGCAGCGGATCGGCCTGGTCTTCCAGGACCCGCTGGCGGCCCTGGATCCCCTGCAGCGGATCGGAACCCAGGTGGTGGAGGCATTGGCGATCCGTGGAGGTGGCTCCCGCCGCGCCCTCCGAGCGCGCGCCATCGAGCTCCTCCGCCAGGTCGGCATCCCCGAGCCCGCGGAACGCGTGGACGCCTATCCCCACGAGCTCTCGGGGGGGATGCGTCAGCGGGTGTGCATCGCCGCCGCGCTGGCCTGTGACCCGGTGATGCTCATCGCCGACGAACCGACCACCGCGCTCGATGTGACCGTGCAGGTCCAGGTGCTCGAGCTCCTGGGGCGGCTTCAGGAGGACCGCGGCATGGGCGTACTGCTCATCAGCCATGACCTGGACCTGGTCTCGCGCTGGTGTGACGAGGTGCACGTCCTCTACGCCGGAGCGCAGGTCGAGTCGGGCACGGCCGCCCGGGTTTTGGGACAGCCCCGGCACCCGTATACCGCCGGCCTGCTTGCCAGCGTGCCCGCTGCATCGCACCGCGGCGCCCGGCTCCCGGAGTTGACCGGCGGGGTGCCGGAACCCGGGAGGCTGCCCACCGGATGCCGCTTCCATCCCCGCTGCCCACGCGCCGACGATCGCTGCCGCACCGAGCGCCCGGGGTGGACCCGGATGAAGGACGGGGCGGTGCGATGTCATCATCCTCTGGAGGTGCGCAGCGGGATGGTTGCAGGGGCACCTGAGGAGGGCGCGCCCGATGACCACCGGCCGCGAGCAGTTGCAGACGCAACCGCCGGAGGGAGTGGCGGCGGTCCGGAGGGCGCAGCGTGATCCGGCGCTCCCCCGCTGATGTCGGCGCACAGGCGCCTGCTGAGGAGACGTCGACCGCTCCGGCCGCCGGTGAAGTGGCGGCGCCGCGCCCGTTCGGAGGGCGGCGGTCGACGGGGGCTGCGGGCGACGCAGAGGCGCACGTCACCCGAGGGCCCTCCGCGTCCGGTTCCGAGGACGATGAAGCCGGACGCAAGGAGGGCGACAACGGGTCTGCTCCGCTGCTGCTGCGGGCCGAAGGGCTGATCAAGCGTTATGCGACGGGGCCACGACGGCTCTTCGGGCCCCGTCAGTACGTGGAGGCGGTCCGCGGCATCTCGCTCCATGTCCGGGCGGGAGAGACGCTGGCGCTGGTGGGCGAGAGCGGGTGCGGAAAGTCGTCGCTCGCGCGGCTCCTGCTGGGCCTCACCCCGCCCGATGCCGGAAGCATCGAGCTCCTGGGGGCGCCGCTGCGGGCCGGTAGCGGGCCCGGGTTGCGGCGACTCCGGCGGTTCGTGCAACCGATCTTCCAGGACCCGTTGGCAGCGCTCAATCCGCGCCACCCCGTGGGGCTCGCGGTCCGCGAAGGCCTCGACATCCACGTCCCGGAAATGCCGCTGGAGCAGCGGAAGGCGCGGGCCCTCTCCCTGCTCGCGCGGGTGGGGCTCTCCGCCTCACACGCCGACCGGCTGCCTCACGAGCTGAGCGGAGGCCAGCGCCAGCGGGTGGTGATTGCCCGGGCGCTCGCGGTCGAGCCGCGGTTGCTCATCGCCGACGAGCCCACCAGCGCGCTGGATGTCTCGGTGCAGGCACAGGTGCTCAACCTGCTGGCGGAGATCCGCGAGGAGCACGCGCTGGGGATGCTCTTCATCAGCCATGACCTGCGGGTGGTGGCGCACGTCGCCGACCGCGTCGCGGTCATGTACCTGGGACGCATCGTGGAGGAGGGACCCGTCGAGCGGATCATGCGCGCGCCGGTGCACCCCTATACGCGCGCGCTCCTGGAGGCGACGCCCCGCGGACGGGGGGCACCGGCCGCCTTCACGCGCCTGGAAGGTGAGCCTCCCTCGCCCCTCAACCCTCCGGCGGGGTGCGCTTTTCATCCGCGCTGTCCACTACGTCGGAGCCTGGACGCCGGGGCGGCTGCGACCTGCGCCCGTGTTGCCCCCGACGTGCGGATGATCCACGGAGACCCAGGCCACCGGGCGGCCTGCCCACCCGCGGCCGAAGCCGGCCGCTTGATGCCGTGAACCGCGCGCAGCGAGGCCGGGCGAGGGCGGGCGAAACCTGGAACGACCCTGCCGGGGGAAGGCCGGAACCGGTCCCGGGCGAAAAACCGGTCCCGGGATCCGCGACTCTCCGCCCGTGCGCTGACCACTCTTCTGCGAGCGGTGGACTCAGAGCCGTGCTGGGAAGGCGCGCCGACGCTCCTTGTCCTCGCCGCGGCTGAAGGCGGTGGCGGCGGAGATGGCGTGACAGACGAAGCCCAACAGGCCGCCGGTTCCGATCCAGAAGCCGGGGGTGATGATGAGCCAGAAGAGTCCCCGGAGGATGTCGCCGTTGTAGATCTGGCCGACGCCCGGGATGAGGAACGAGAGAACGGCCGCGACGCCCGGCTTCGACATGGTGGGTGAGCTCCTTCTGCTGGGGTGATGGGAGAACGGAGCACCCGGGCTCCGCTCTGGAGGCTCAACGTGGCAGGCTGAAGCCGATTGCACCGGGGCCACACGCCTCCCCGTCACCCCGGAGGGCGATCGCCGGAATGGAGCGCCCGGGTGTGCCGTTGACCGGCAGGGGAGGAGGCGAGCGGATTCGGCGGTCCCTCCCGGGGATCCGTACCTCAGGAGGAGCGGTCGGTTTCAGAGAGGGGACAACCTCCGCGTCCGGTCGGGAAGGTGGCCATCTGCGCGGGTCAGGAGCGGTGAATGAACGTCGTCGAGCGCGTCGAGCAGGCCAAGGCCTCTCTCAAGGTGTTTCCCCTCCCTCCGGTGGTGCTCTTCCCGAACGCCATCGTGCCCCTCCACATCTTCGAGCCCCGCTACCGCCAGATGGTCCGCGACGCTCTGGACGGTGATCAGCTCATCGTCATGGCGGGCTACGACCCCACCTGGACCGGAGAGGGAGACGATCGCCACGCCCCGCTGGCACCCATCGCCTGCGTGGGGAGCATCGTCTGGAACGAGGAGACCGGGGACGGCCGCTACAACCTGTTGCTGCAGGGGGTGGTACGGGTGCGGATCCTCGAAGAGCGCGACGTCGACACGCCCTACCGCCAGGTCCGCGGAGAGGTCCTGATCGATCCCACCTACGACGGGCCGGAGAACGAGCTGCTCCGCCAGGCCATGTTGGAGCTCTCCGGCCGCCTGCCGCCCCAGGTGCTCGAACCCCTGCTGCAGATCGCCATCCACCTGGAGGGAGGCGCGCTCGCCGACGTCATCGCCGGCACGCTGGTGCAGGAGCGGGATCGACGCGCGGAACTGCTGACCGAACTCGATGTGAGAACCCGGCTGCAGAGGGTGCTCGAGGACGTGGGGGAGCTGCTGCTACGCCTGGGACCCTCGGACGTGCCCAGTTATCCGAACTGAAACGGGCAGGAGCGGGGGGATGCCGGCAAAGGCCGGGTCAGACGTCGGGTGGCCGCTCCGTCCTTCGCCTGAGCGTCCTCAATGGGCCGCGGCGAATGGCTCGGCGTCTTCCCGGCGGCGACGTTCCAGCGCGAGGAGTTCCAGCGCCCGCGCCTGGGCTTCGATCTCCAGGTCGAGCTCCCCCGCCTCCAGCGCGTCTGGATCGAGGGCATCCAGCTCTTCCAACCACGGCGCCGAGGGAAGAAAGGACTCCGCGGTCTCCTCGAGCAGCTCGATGTCGTCGGAGTTGACGAAGGGGACGGAGAGATCGAACGCCGGGGTCACCTCGAGGGGCGGGGGGGGCCTGAACCGCCAGCTGGACTCCAGCGTCACCGGCTCGCGGGTGGTGCGCACCCCCTCGTCACACAGCGAGGGACGGTCCGGAAACAGCGCCCTGAAGGTGGTGGCCAGCTCCCGGGGACCCACGCGCAAACCGGCCTGGAAGAGGTAGTCGCGGAGGGTGTCGGAGAAGGCCTGGGCCGTCGCCAACCGCAGGGAGGGCTCGGGCTCCAGGGCGTGACAGAGGAGCTCCCACAGCTCGGGCGGGATGGAGGCGCTGCGTTCCATGAGCCGCGGCTGGAAGGTCCGGATCCGGTTGATGGCCTGCGCGAAGGAGAGCCCCTTGAAGAGCCGTGTCCCGGTGAGCAGCTCGTGCAGCAAGAGCCCCAGCAGGAACACGTCGGAGCGTTGGTCGGGGCGCTCTCCGCGGGCCTGTTCGGGAGAGAGGTAGCCCGGCTTCCCCTTCACCACCCCTTCCTCGTGGGCCTCCCCGTCGGCCGCCCACGCGACGCCGAAGTCGGCGAGCTTCACCTCTCCGGTGGCGGAGATGAGGATGTTGGTGGGGTTCACGTCCCGGTGGACCAGCTGCAGCGGGATCCCATCCGGTGAGCGGGCGGCGTGGGCGTGCGCCAGACCGGCGGCGACCTCGGCGGTGATGTGCACGGCTTCGGCGAGGCTGAGGGCGCGGTCCGCCTGCGCAGCCGCCTTGAGCACCGTGCGCAGGTTCTCACCGTCCACCAGCTCCAGCACCATGCAGGGGGCGCCTTCGAAGCCGCCGAGATCGAGGACCTCGACCACGTTCGGATGGTGCACCGCGGCCATCCGGCGCGCCTCCCTCAGGAAGAGGGCCTGGTAGAAGACGTCCTGCGCGTGCTGCGGCAGCACCCGCTTGATGGCCACCGCGCGCGTGAAGCCCCCGGCCCCGACCGCGCTGCCCACGTAGACCTCGGCCATTCCCCCCGCGGCGAGCCGCCGACCCAGCCGATATCGCGCCATGTTCGCCTCCCCCGTGTTCCGCGCCCCCGCGCCCCGGATCGAGGTGGGCGTACAACCGGGCATCCGCAAGCTGCAGGCCGGGTGCCGGGGGAGCCGCCGACCGCAGATGTTGCCCACTGCGCGTCATCCTCAGGGGCGCGGCTGACCGGGAGACAGGAACTGCCCCGCGGTGCCAGAGGCGCTAGGTTGCTGTCCTGTCATGTCCTCCGCACAGAACCAGAAGACCGCCGCTGACGATCTCCTCGCCTTCATCGAGGCCTCTCCCACGCCCTTCCATGCCGTCGCCGAGGTGATCCGGCGGCTCGAGGCCCGGGGCTACCGCCGCTTCGACGAAACCCGGTCCTGGGACGTGAAACCGGGCGATCGGGTGTACGTGGAGCGCGCGGACAGCTCGATTGCCGCCTTCCGGATGGGGAGCGTGCCGCCGGCCGAAGGTGGGTTCCGGTTGGTGGGCGCGCACACCGACTCCCCCAACCTGCGCCTCAAGCCACGTCCGGCCTATACCCGCGCGGGTGTCCGGCAGTTCGGGGTCGAGGTCTACGGCGGGGTGCTGCTCCACACCTGGCTGGACCGGGACCTCGGAATCGCGGGGCGGGTGCTCGCGCGCGGGGCGGATGGGTCGGTGCGCTCCCACCTGGTCCGCGTGGACGGCCCCATGCTGCGGGTCCCCAGCCTCGCCATCCACCTCAACCGGGAGGTGAACAAGGAGGGGCTGAAGCTCAACGCGCAGGAGCACCTGGCGCCGATGTTCGCGCTGGAGGATGCGGGCGCGTTCGACCTGCACGCCTTCCTCCTGGAGACGCTGCGGTCGGATGGGGTGGAGCTCGACGAGGGAAGCATCCTCGGCGTCGACCTGAGCCTGCACGACGCACAGCCCCCCACCCGCTCGGGACGCAACGGGGAGTTCCTCCACGCGCCGCGGCTGGACAACCTCGCCTGCTGCCATGCGGGGCTGGTCGCGCTGCTCGATGCTCCGGACGACGGTCGGGAGACGGTGGGCATCGTGCTCTTCGATCACGAGGAGGTCGGCAGCCGTTCGGCCCAGGGGGCGGGTGGCACCCTGCTGGAGGACTGCGTGACCCGGCTCTGCCTCGGCGACGGTCCCCGGCGGGGAGATGAGCTTCAGCGCGCGGTGGCCGGATCGTGGCTGCTCTCCTGCGACATGGCCCACGCCCTCCACCCGAACTACTCCGACCGACACGAGCCCCGGCATCGACCGCTGCTCGGCGGCGGCCCGGTCCTGAAGACCAACGCCAACCAGTCCTACGCCACCGATGGACGGGGGCAGGCCCTCTTCGCCGCACTGTGCCGGGAGGCGGACGTGCCCATGCAGGACTTCGTCACCCGCACCGATCTCCCCTGTGGTGGGACCATCGGCCCCATCAGCGCGGCGCGGATCGGCATGCGCACGGTGGATGTCGGCGCCCCCATGCTCTCCATGCACTCCATCCGCGAGATGTGCGCCGCCCGGGACATCGAAGCCTTCATCCCGGTGCTCACCCGTTTCTTCGGGCGGGCGGGCTGAATGGAGGCGCGGCCACCACCGGGCCCGGTGCGGATGGGGTTCGTTCGCAGCCTCGCGCTGGCGGACCTCTTCACGTTCGCGAACCTGGCGTGCGGGGCGGGCGCCATCCTGGCGCTCATGAAGTTCCTGGTCACCGGAGACGCGGGATGGATCACCGTCGCCTGCGTGCTCATCCCCGTGGCGCTGGTGATGGACACCCTGGATGGCCGGGTCGCGCGTTGGCGGAGGCGGTACTCGGCCCTGGGGGCGGATCTCGACAGCCTCGCGGACGCCATCTCCTTCGGGATGGCCCCGGCTGCCCTGGGCTTTGCCCTGGGACTTCAGGGGGGATTGGATGTCGCGGCGCTGCTGCTCTTCGTGTGCTGTGGCGTGGGGCGTCTGGCGCGATTCAACGTGACCGCCTCGTCGATGGCGGACGCGTCCGGCAAGGTGAGCCACTTCGAGGGTCTCCCCATCCCGACCAGCGTGGGCATCGTCCTATTGTGGGCCGTGCTGCTCAGCCTGGGTCGTACCGGGGATGCGATCCCGCTGGGTGCGTGGGGCGAGGACCCGCTCCGCTTCCACCCCTTCAGCCTCCTCTACGTCCTGCACGGTCTGGGGATGATCTCGGGCAGACTCAGGATTCCGAAACCATGAGCGAGCAGGAGGGGGAGTTGACCGACACGAAGGCAGGCGGAGCCGGGGGCAACGACGCGCCGGTGGTGGTGCTGTTGTGCACCGTTCCCAACGAGGAGATCGGCCGGGGGATCGCGCACGCCGTGGTGAAGGAGCGTCTGGCCGGCTGCGTGAATCTGGTGCCCGGGCTGACCAGCATCTACCGCTGGGAGGGTGCGGTGCAGGAGGACGCGGAGGTCCTGATGGTGCTCAAGACCCGCCCGGAGCGGGTGGAGCGTCTCACCCAGAGCCTCATCGAACTGCACCCCTACGACGTGCCGGAGGTCCTCACGCTCCCGACCACCGGGGGACATGAACCCTACCTGGCGTGGATCCGGGGAGAGACCACCTGGTCGGGCGACGCGTAGCGACCGGACTGCCGGCTTCCGGTGGGACCCGCATGTGGCCGGAGACTGCGCGGGAGTCGGAAGGGGGTTAAGGTTCAGCGCCCACCCGGCGCACACACCATGGCTCAGGAAACCCCTCCCTACTGGCGACTGCTCTCGGTGCTCTTCAGCACCCAGTCGCTCACCCCGGCACTCGCGTTCACCCTCCACGAGGCCGCGCTTCAGCTGTACCGGACCGAGGGCTCGGAAGGGCCGGTGGCCGGCGATCTGGTGAGCGGTCGCGTGCGCAACCTCAAGAAGCACGTGCTGCTGGGGAGCATCGGTGGCCCCGCGTTCGAGGCGGAGATTGAGACCGCCCGCGGAAAGGCCCAGGTGCGCTTCCTGCTGACCCGTGAGGGTCTGGAGGCGATGGGGGTTGCCGCCGGGCGCGAAGCGATGCAGCAGCGCGCGGCCCGGCCGCAGTACCTCAACTGAAGGAACGCACCGCTCGACCCGACGGAAGCAGCAGCTCCCTCGGGGCCGGCGGCAGGGTGATGCGCCACCGCGGCCACGCTCGCGGGACCGCCCGAAGCAGCGATCTTCGCCGGTCGTCAGCGCCGCTTGCGTGAGGGCAGCAGCACCAGGACGACGCCCACGGCGAGCACCCCGCCGGCGACCACGGGCGGGATCGCGATCTCCTTCTTCACGTCGACATTGGCCTGCACCGGCCCCACGTCGATGAGCTTCTGCCGCTCGGTGTAGGGGATGGCCTTGAACGCCAGGCCCAGGGCACCGAGGACGATGAGGAGCACACCGAGGATCTTCATGGGCGTCTCTCTAACCTGAACCGCTGTGCTTCAGCGCGCCTGATCGATGGGCACATCGTCGAGCAGGATGGTCTGACCGCGCTCGAGGGTGACGTTCTGGAGGCGGCTGACCCGATCACCCAGTGCGAAGCGCAGGCGGTGCTTGCCCGCGGGCAGGGTGAGGGGATTCACGCTGGTGATCGGCGTGCGCAGGCCGGTGGGGACCCCGTTGACGTAGACCTCCGCGCCATTGGGCTCGGTGGCGACCACCAGGCGTCCGGTCCCCCCGGTGGGAGGCGCGTTGGGATTGCGCACCCGGTCCACGGCGGGCTGGAGCGTGAGCTGGACGGTGACCTCGGGATCCCCGAAGGAGCCGACGGTCCCCATGGTCGCTTCGTAACCCTTGGCCCGCGCCTCGTAGCGATGCGGCCGACCGATGGGGAGGATGGCGGTCGCCTCGGGCGCCGTTCCGATGGAGGTGCCCTCGACCCAGATTTCGACGCCCGGGGTGGAGGTGGTGAAGCGCACGGTGAAGGTCCCGGCGTTCTCGGCACCCGGTCCGGTGGGAACGGGCGCGACGGAGGCGACGTCGGGCTCGAGGGTGATGGGGTAGACCGCCTGCTCGGCGTCTTCGAAGACCGTGATGCGCTGGCTGTAGCGCTTGAAGCCCTCGGCGATGGCGACCAGCTCATACTCGCCAGGCGGGAGCGCGATGGGCTGACCACTCTGCAGCTGCCGCCCATCCAGGGTGATGAGGGCGCCCTGGGTCGGGGTGACATGGACCACGACCTCGGAGCCGGAGGAGCCGCCCAGGCTGAAGCCCAGTCCGAGCATCAGCAGCAGCAGGATGAGCCCCGCCACCACCCACAGGCTCCGGGGCACCGAGTCCAGCCACGAGCCTCCGGGCGTCGCCGCGGAGCGCACGGGGGCCTTCGGAGCGGGACGTGCGGAGGGAACCGGGACCAACGGGCGCTGGGCCGAAGGTTCGGGGTCGGGCGTGCTCGCCGGGTTGGCGGCGAGGATCTCCATCTTGGGCTGGGCGGCGCCGGGACGCGCGGAGGGCAGGGACTCCGCCTCCTTGATGGCGTCGAACGCGGGATGGCTGGCGCTGAAGGTGCGGGGCGTCGGAGCCCCCTTTCCGGCACCCACCGCCGGCATGTTCCCAAGCGAGGAGCGACGTGCGGGACGGCTGCCCGGCGTCTGGGTGCGTCCCGTGCCTCCAGTGCGTGCGCCCGCGGCCTCGCGCGATGGAGGGGGCGCACCCTGGGGAGTGGGACGACGGGTCTCCTTCACCGGGATGGCGTCGCGGCCCGCTGCCGGAATTGAAGGGCGCGAGCCGGTCCGCCGGACTCCTGAGGTTGCGCGGACCTCTCCCGAGGGGGGGCGGGTCGGCGTGCGGCGCGGTCCCGAGCCCGGCTCACCCACCTGGGGCCGTGCACCGGTTTTACCCGTCGCGGGACGTGAAGGTTCCGGGCCCGAACCGGCAGCACTTCCCGGCGTCGGCCGCGTACCGGTCGGACGCGAGGTCGAGGAGGGACGGGTGACCACCGAGGTCTTCCGCGGGGGCGCGGAGGGGGCTGGCGCAGCGGGCGTGGCGGCGACGGCGGCAGCCTCGGCAGCGGGGAGGCTGGAGACGAGCAACTCGGTGGTGATGAGCTGGGTGCGCTCATCCTCATCGTCGTCGTCATCGTCGACGTCGCGATAGGCCGGGAGAGAGACCTCGGAGGTCGCGTCGATCGGGGTGCCCGGGAGCGGCCTGGACGACGTGCTGGCGTCGGCGGCAGCGGACGAGGCGCCGGAAGGAGCCTGAGCCGCTGGAGAGATGGCGGGCACTGCGGGCGCGTCAGGCGCGGGCTTCGGTGCGCTCGATGAGGCGGGAGCGATGGGCTTGGGCGCGCTGGTCGCCGAAGGTGCGGCAGCGATGGGCTTCGTCGTGCCCGCCTCGGGCGTCGCGGTGGGCGCCGGCTTGGGTGCGCTGGAGGCGGAAGGTGCCACCGGCGTCAGTGCGGGCGCGCCCGACCCGGTGGGCGTTCCGGGGGCAGCGGGCGCAGGAGCCGCATGGGTTGCAGGTGCAACCGGATGGGTTCCCGGAGCGGGGGCCGCAGTCGTCGGCGTCGGAGGGGAAGAGGACGCAACCTCCCCGGTTCCGGCCGCGGAGCCGGGAGCCGGCTCCCCGTCGCGAGCGGTGGGCAGGTCGGGCGCCTCGGCGTCCGTTCCGGAAGCCTGAACGCTGTTGGACGCCTGAGGTGGCGTGGCCTCCGCGCCCGGCTTGGCGAGCTGTTCCGACGTCGGGGCGACGACCGCCTTCGGGTCTTCGGTCGCAGCAGCCGCCCCGGATCCGGGGGCGCCGGACGCCTGCGCGTTGGCAGAGGCCGTGGCGCTGGCGCCTGTCGGTGCCTCCACGTCTTCCGGCTGTCCGGGTTCGCTTCCGTCACCGGCTGCGGAAGCGGCGTTGGCGGCGTCCACGTCTCCCGCTGCGGGGGCCTTCGGGGAGGACGCCGTCTCGGCCCCGGGCTGGGGCGGCTTCGCGCCAGAGGGGGCCGAAGCGGCCACTTCCCCCGTCGACGCCCGCTCGGCCCCATCCCCCGCGTCGGCTTCCACGGACGGAACCTCGGCGCCCGGAGGCGCGTCGGCCTGCGCCGATGCACCAGGTGCCGGCGTCACCTCCTGCACCTTGGCGGAGGCGGCCTCTGCGGCGTCCGACTTCGACGGCTGGTCCTCGGAATGGGGGCTGGCGGGGGACGACATGGAGAGCGGCGGACCTTTCACGAGGCGCCTCTGGCGCTGGGCCTCGGTGGAGTGGGCATCCGGGAAGGCGCGCGCCATGAGCGCGGACAGGTCGGCGGCGGTCCCGGCGCCTCCAGGGGAAGCATGTTCGATGCGGCGGAGGGCCTCAAGCAGCGCCTGCGCCGACTGAAACCGCTCCTCCGGCTGGCGGGCGAGCGCGGTGCAGAGGAGGTCGGCCAGCGGCTGCGGGAGCCCGGGAGCCAATGGAAGCGCGGCGCCATCGAGGAGCTCCTGCAGACGCAGCGCGCGCGGCGCCGGGCCATACAGACGGCGGCCGGACACGAGCTCGTAGAGGACGAGCCCCAACGCGTAGAGATCGGTCGCCGCGGAGATCGTCGCGCCGGACATCTGCTCGGGGCTCAGAAAGCCCAGGCGCTCGTTCTTCGTGACGCTGCGTTGGCTCCAGGAGGCCGGCATGAACCCGTAGTCCTCGAGCTTCACCTCTCCGCCCAGGCCGATGCGGATGGTGTCCGGCGAGATGGCCGCGTGGATGACACCCCCGCCCGCGGAGCTGGACCCCGGCGACACCGAGTGCGCGTGGACCAGGGCCTCGCAGACGCGGGAGGCGATCAGGAGCGCGAAGGGGAGCTCCAGCCGCTCTTTCTTCTTGGCCAGCGCGGCCAGCAGCGCACGCAGGGGACGGCCGGCGAGGTACTCGGTGGCGAGGAAGGGGGTGTCTCCGTCCTCCCCGAACTCGAGGATGCCCAGGATGTTGGGGTGCTGGAGGCCCCGCGCCTCCCGGGCACGTTCCAGAATGTGGGCGCCCCGCTTGGGATCCCGGACCGCCCGGGGATCCAGCCGCTTGAGGGTGATGGGGGTGGTCTCACCGACCCGTCGCGCGAGGAAGACCTCGGCGAGACCTCCCTGATGGAGGCTCTCGATCAGCTCGTATGTGCCGAGACGCGACGACGTCATTGGGAAACGCAGGATCCTCTCGGTGACGGGCCGGGGCCCGGCAGCGGAGTACCGGGAAGGGTCCACTTTAGGCCATGCCGCCCCGGCCGAGAAATGAGCGGCGGATTTTGCGCCATTCAAACCGGACGGCCGCCCGACCGGAAGCACGGTGGGGGAGGGGCCGCTCCACACCGCCGGTCTCGGAGCGGGTGGAGGTTCAGACGCGGGCACCCGCCGGGCCCGTGGGGTGCCGGCGTGGAGTCCCCCTGTTAGCCTGCACCGCAGCCTCCGCCCGTCAGGCACGTGCCGGAAGCGGAGGCGTCAGGAGGCAGCTGTCCATGCCCGGGATGCACATCCGCAGGATCACCGCGTGGGCCATGGCCCTGTCGCTGCTCTTTGGTGGGGCCGTGGCGCCAGCCGCAGCGCCTTCCCCGAAGGCTCCGGCGCAGCGGCGTGAGTCCCTGGCCTGGCCGGAGCACCGTCCGCGCGTGGAGATCAGCGCCACCAGCCGATTCGGCGACGACGGGACCTTTGCGCCCTGGCGGGTGGTGGATGGATGGGCGAGCAGCCTCTGGTGCGAAGGCGCACGCGGCGACGGGCTCAACCAGGCGCTGACCTTCAAGTTCGACGTGCCGCAGCGTTTCGCGCGCATCGAGGTCCAGGGCGGCGCGATGGCCAGCACCGAGCACTTCCTGGCGAACGACGTCCCCATCGGCTGGGAACTGCGGACGGACACCGGGGTGCGCCTGCACGCGAAGGATTCGGCGCTGACGCCGGTGCAGACCGGGCGGGGGCCCACCGGGCTGACGACCTTCCGGCTTCCGCAGAAGCCGCTCCGCTCCTTCCAGCTCCGGATCGAAGGGCTGCTGCGCAAGGACGGTGGCGCCCATGCCTGCGTGAGTGAGGTGCGCCTCTTTCGGCATGAGGTCGCCGAGCCGGTCCCCATCGCACCGGTCCCGCTGGAGGCCAAGCCGTACCTGGCCCTGCCGCGTGCTCTCCAGCAGGTGCTGACCGCGCTGGCGACCTGTGACGAGGCGGCCCTGGGGACCCACCTGCAGTACCCCTTCACCTGGGACGTGGAGGAGCCCCCGCTCCACGCCCGGGGCGCGACGGTGACCCCGGTCACCACGCTGGAGTTCCACCATCCCTCCGAGCTGTCGCGGACCTGTCGGGAGCGCCCATTCGAGGCGCCCCTTCCGCCGCAGGGGACCACGGTCCAGGCCCTCCTGCACGAAGCGGTCGTGGAGGCGCAGGACCGGGTGTCGATCACCTTCCCGTCGGGAAGCCCGGATGCCCAGGGCATGCGTTGGTGGTTGGCGTTCCGCGGAGATCGATGGGTGGTCGTCGAACTCCAGCGCTGAACCGGCGCTAAGGTCCGCCCCCTATGAGACTGGTGAAACTGGGGCTGGCGAGCGTGAACGCCACGGTCGGTGCGGTGGAGTCGAACGTCGGGCGCGTCCTGTCACAGGCGCAGCGGATGGCCGAGGCCGGGGTGACGGTCGCGGCCTACCCGGAGCAGGTGCTCGGAGGCTACCCGCCGGAGGACCTGGTGCAGTGGCGCGGCTTCGTCGAGAAGCAGTGGACCGCGCTCGAGCACTTCGCGAAGGAGACGGCCTCCCATGCCTGCGTCCACGTGGTGGGCGTGACGGTGGGGGAGGGCGGGCTCCTCTACAACTGCGCGGCGGTGGTCGCCGGGGGACGGATCCGGGGGCTGGTCCCCAAGGAGAAGCTCCCGACCTACAACGTCTTCTACGAGGGCCGCACCTTCGCGCAGGGAGAGCCGGGGATGCACGCGGTGCACCGGGACGTCCCGCTCGGCGACCTGCTCTTCCGCTTCGACTTCGGAGTGCTGGGCGTCGAGGTCTGTGAGGATCTCTGGAGTCCCCAGGGGCCCCTGGCCCGCCGGACCTATTCGGGCGCGGAGCTGGTGATCAACCTCTCGGCGTCCCCTTATCGCGTGGGAATCGTCGACACCCGCCGGGAGCTCGTGGCGACGCGTTCGGCGGATCGCCAATGCACCCTCGCGTACGTGAACGCGGTGGGGGCCAACGACGGGCTCATCTTCGACGGAGGCGGCTACGTCTTCCAGAACGGCCGCAGCTACCTGGAGGCGCCACGCTTCCGGGAGGACTTCGCGGAGATCACCGTGGATCTGGACCGCACCCTGCGCATCCGGGCCGAGGACTCGACGTGGCGATCCGACCGCGCAAAGTGGTTGGAGGTCGAGCCGGAGGTGCCGGTGATCGACGTGGCACAGGAAGGCTTCGTCACCCGGCGGGAGACGCTGCGCTACCCGGCGCCACGTCATCGCAGCTTCTTCCTGCCGGCACCTGAGGAGCGCCCCGACCCCCGCACCCGCATGTGCGAGGACCTGCTGGATGCGCTGTCCTGGGGAATCGGCGACTACTACGAGAAGACCGGCGCCTTCCGGGGGCTGGGAATCGCGCTGAGCGGAGGACGAGACAGCCTGCTCACCCTGCTCATCGCCCACCGCTATGCGAAGCGCGTGAAGCCCGGGGATCCCGGCAGCCTCATCCACGCCTTCTACATGCCCAGCCGCTTCAGCTCCGAGGCGACGCGCGAAGCGGCCCGCACCATCTGC
>DATGQN010000105.1:0-4046 GCA_035304185.1 Myxococcaceae bacterium | reverse complement strand
TCTTCTTCACGGTGATCCTCATGGTGTCTTTCGACGTGTGGTTCAGATGCTCCACTCCAACTGCAGACTGCCGGCCACGCCGGGCCGGTACTCGAAGACCGTCAAAGGGCCCTGAAGCAGGTGCACCTTCTGGTCGAGGAGGTTGGTGACAGAGGCCTTGAGCCTCAGGCCCGCCCCGAGCTCCTGCGTCGCGCTCACGTCGAGCTTGCGGAAGGGCTGCTCATAGGTGTCGGGCAGGAACTGGAAGCCGACGTCCGAGATGCGCGGGCCGGCGATGTTGTAGCTGACGGTGATCGCGGGTCCCCACGCCTCACGCGCCCAGGTGAGGTTCGCGTTCAGGACGTAGGGGGACATGCCCTGCAGGGGCCGGTTGCGGTGCGTCTGCAGGGTCACGGTGTCCTCGGAGAACTGGACCTCCGAGTGCATGAGCGTCGCATTGCCGCCGAGCTTGAAGTCGCTGAGGGCGGGGGTGATCCGTCCCAGGCCCACGCGCGCCTCGAGCTCCGCTCCATAGGCGAGCGCGGCATCGGCGTTCGCGAAGTACACGTCAGCCATGTCATTCGAGATGACCTGCTCGATGGGCCGGATGAACTGCTTCACGAATCCGGTGAGTGCGACGAGTTCGGTCGCGCCGAAGAACCATTCGAGGCGCAGGTCGCCGTGGTGGATCCGGGACTCGAGCAGCTCGGGGTTTCCGGTCACGTTCCGGCGGCGCGCGAAGTCGTAGTAGCTGAAGGGCGCAAGCTCACGGAAGCTGGGGCGGGCCACTGTGTAGCTGTAGGCGCCGCGCAGGTTGAGGGTGTCGCTGAGCGCGTAGACCGCGTTGACCGACGGGATGAAGGACGGGTCCATCCGGTCGATGTCGCCCCCGACCACCCGCTGGTCCGAGAAGGGGCTCTGTGAGCCGAGCGTCTGATGCGAGAGCTCGAAGCGGGCTCCACCGATCAGCCGCAGCCTCTCGTTGAACGTGGTGAGCTCACCTGCCGCCCAGAGCGCGCTCACCAGCCGGGTCGCGCGATAGCTGTCGGTGGCGAGGGTGCGCTCCGCCACCCGGATGACCGGGCCGAACTGGTCGGGCGCGAAGAGCTCCTCGGGGGGGAGGAAGAGATCCCCCGTGGTCGGCGCGACGTACTCGAAGCCGATCCGGCGTGCATCGAAGGTGCGCGACTGGAACTGGGCCGACGCCCCACCGCGCAGGGTGAGCGCGCGCAGCGAAAGCGTGACGTCCGCCGTCATGCCGCCGGCCACATCGGAGAGCGAGGAGAAGAAGCGCTCGCCGCTGCCGGTGTTGTTCTTGTAGCCGGAGCGTCCGTCGTCCTGGGGGTAGTAGACGAGGTCGCGGGTGTCGGGCTCGTCGCGCGCGGTGAGCGAGACGTTGCCACTCCACCTGAACTCGCCACCGTCGTTGTTGAGGCGATGGCGTCCGTGGAGCTGGGTGAAGTTCATCTCCCGGGTGATGAACTGGAGACGGGTCGCGTCGATCTCCTGTCCATCGTTGACGCTGAAACCGGTGGTCAGGTTCGCGGTCGCCTCACCGCTGTGGGTGTAGAGGTTGGTCAGCGAGAGGCTGTGACCGGAGGCGGCTTCGAGGTTGAGCTGCAGCACCCCGCCGACGTCCGCGGCGCTGACCCCGACCTCGTTGTCCAGGGACTCGCGCAGCTCCACGCGCTGGGGACCGGCGCCATCGGGATCGAAGATCTTCGACACCCGGGTGCGCTGGATCTGCTCCTGCTTGCGGTAGGTGAGGCTCGCCAGGTAGCCGAACTTCGAGTTCCCGAAGCGGAACGAGTCCGAGAGCGTTCCGCCCAACGAGAGGTTGGGAAGCGCGAGGTGCCGCTCGAGCGTCCAGATGTTCGAGAAGCTGCGGCCGATCTCCGCGTTGCGCTCGGGCGTCAGGCCCTTGCGGGAGTCGAGGTCGACCTGGAGGTCGCGCGGGACGGCATCGGGAAGTGCGCGGGTGCCGTCATCCCAGCCGAGGAAGTCCAGCGCGCCGCCGCGGTAGCCGAGGGCCTGCTGGAAGGTCGACTCCGAGTCGCCGGAGATGCCGACCTTGAGGCTCGCCTCGAGGTTCTCGGGCGGCTGGCTGGTGCCGATCTGCAGCGCACCGCCCCCGAACGTCCCGGGCAGCGAGGGGTCATAGGTCTTGTAGACCGTGAGGCTCGAGAGCAGCGAGGTGGGGAAGAGATCCAGCGGCACCTCCTGGCGATCCGGCTCGGGGCTCGGCAGGGGGACACGCTCGAGGAGCGTCATCGCGTAGCGGCCACCGAGTCCCCGGATGAAGACGTACTTGCCGTCATCCACGGTGAGGCTGACCACGCGCTTGG
Source organism: Myxococcaceae bacterium (assembly GCA_035304185.1). Classification (GTDB taxonomy): domain Bacteria; phylum Myxococcota; class Myxococcia; order Myxococcales; family Myxococcaceae; genus DATGQN01. The sequence continues at coordinate 1,722 of DATGQN010000105.1, read as the reverse complement.
CTGCATCCGATGCCGAGCTGTCCGGCGTGCGCGACATCTCCTGGGCGCTCAGCCCGTCGGACACCACCGCGGAGCGCTTGCGCTCCTGGAGCAGCGCGGCCTCACGGCGGCGGTCGACGGTGGTCTCGACGAGGACCTCCTGCACGGCGCCCTCGTCGCCGGTGAGCTCGATGTCCAGCCGTTCGGAGGTGCCTGCCTCCACCCGGACGTTGGAGATGCGCCGCCCCTGGTAGAGCTCATAGTAGGCACGCAGCTCGTGGCTTCCCGGAGGGAGGGCGAGGACGTACCACCCATCCAGATCGCTACGCGCCTGAGCCGGAGCGCTGCCACCGACAGTCCGGACGCTCGCCTCGATGAGGGGCTCGCCGCTGTCGGCATCCGTCAGGCGTCCCCACACGCCGGTGAAGCCTTCGGGCAGCACCGGGGGACCGCCGGCCTGCATCGCTTCGGCGTCCGCCTCGTCGCCCGCGAACACGTCGCCGGAGCCGCTGAAGACGTCCTCGGAATCAGAGAAGACGTCCGCATCGTCGTCGAAGACGCCCTGCGGATCGGAGAACACGCTGTCCGGCGCGGCGTCGGCCGCATCCTGGGGCGCGGAGAAGACGTCGCTGCTGCTCTCGGAAGATCCCGGCTCCGCCTGCTGCGCGGTGACTTCGACGAGTGCTTCGTCGTCCCCGCTCCAGAGGTCCTCTTCCTCATCGCTCATCGGGATGGCGGCGTCCGCGTCGTCGCCGTCGAAGACGTCGGTCGACTGCGCCCCAAGCTCTGGAGCCGTGGGAACGGGCGCGGCGGATGCTTCTGGGGACGGTCCGGGGTTCGTGGCCGTCGAGGGCGTGCCCACGTCCTGAGCAAAGACAACCGTCGTCAGGAAGAGGCTCAAGATGGGGAGGTGGCGGATGGCAGGCAACACGGGTCTCCAGCGCGTCCACTTCCGGGAAGTGGCGCGGTGAGGTTCTCGACCGCCGCGTGAGGCGGTCGCTCTGCGTTCAATGCGTGGGGTTCAGGACGGCCGGGTCAGGGAGCCGCCTTGGGCGCGGTGACGTTCTCGGACAGGACCGCGAGGTCGGTGATGCCTCCACCCTTCACGACATCCATGAGGGCGAGTGCATCTCCGTAGGGGACGCCGTCGGCGGCGTCGAAGAACACGACCTTGTCAGGCCTGGCGTTGAGCATCCGCTTCAGCCGCGGGGCGAGCTCTTCGCGCGCGATGACCTCACCATTCACCTGGGCCTCGCCGTTCGGCAGCAGGGTCAGGACCACCGGGGGCAGCGCATCCGCGGGAGGCGGCGGCGTGTCTTCCTCCTCCTTGGGAGGCACGTGCACCTCGAGCTGCTTGGTCATCATGGGGGTGACAACCATGAAGATGATGAGGAGCACGAGCACCACGTCCACCAGCGGCGTCACGTTCATGCTGGGCTGGACCGCGCCGCGCCTGCTCCGACCGCCGACATCAAACGCCATGATTCACTCCGGACTCAGGCATCGCCCTGCTCGATGACCTGCAGGCTCACACCGGGGAAGCCGATGGACTGGCAGGACTGGAAGATCTCTCGGATGCGCTCGTAGGCCACGGCGCGGTCCGCCTTGAGGACCAGCGGCCGACCCGCGTTCTCCTCGTGGAGGCCTGCCAGTCGCGTCTCCACCGAACCGGGCGCGAGCTTTTCCTTCTCCAGGTAGATGGCGCCGTCCTTGTCGATGCTCAGCGTGACAGGCTCGGTGGTG
>DATGQN010000104.1:0-51903 GCA_035304185.1 Myxococcaceae bacterium | reverse complement strand
GGGTGAGGGTGCCCCGGCTTCCGGCCATGGCCTGCGCCGCGTTCTGCACCAGGTTCAAGAGCACCTGCTTGAGGTGTTCGGGATCCCCGCTGACCGCGGGCAGCTCGGGGGTGAGCTCCAGCGAGACGGTGAGCTGGGCGGGCAGGGCGTTCAGGAAGAGGCGGTGGGATCGCCGCACCACTTCGTTCACGTCCATCGGCCCGAAGCTCTGCTTCATGGGCCGCGCGTAATCCAGGAACGCGGAGACCACCCCGTTGAGCCGGTCCACCTCCTCCTGGATCACCCCCATGAACTCGGCGTCCTCGGCGGAGAGGGCGCCGGGGTTGAGGCACTGGGAGGCACCCTTGATGGCGCCCAGGGGATTGCGGATCTCGTGCGCCAGGCCCGCGGCCATCTCGCCCAGCGCGGCCAGGCGATCGCGCTCGCGCATCTGCTCGTAGAGGCGGCTGTTCTCCACCACCAGGGAGACCGCTTCGGCGACCTCGATCAGCAGGACGATCTCGTCGGAGCCATAGGACTCGGCGACCCGCTCGTCCCACAGGTTGAGAAAGCCCAGCACCGCGCCGTCCTTCCCCATCAGCGGGAGACAGAGCCCGGCGCGCATCTGCTGGAGCGCGGTGCGCATGTCCCCGAGTTTGCGCAGCGCCTCCCGCACCGGCCGCCCGTCCGCGAGTTGGGTCCGAACGTCCACCGCACGGCGGCCCAGGTTCTCGAGGAGGATCGCCTTCTGGCCTTCGCCGGCGGCCTGCACCATCACCCGGGCCGCGGCCGCATCCAGGCGTTCGGCGGGGCGCGGCCCCCGATGATCCTGGAGTCGGAAGCCGGGGCGGTCCTCGGCCAGCAGGTAGAGGGAGGCGTGGGTGATGCGCCGGGTCTCATTGAGCGCGTCGAGCACCAGGGTCGCCAGGGCGGGCACCTCGATCACCCCGCTCATGCGCTCGAGCAGCCGCTGCAGGCTCTGACGCAGGGCCTGTCGCTCCCGGAAGAAGGCGGCGATGATCCGCTCCTCGACCAGCGTCCGCAGGGGCTCGAGGAGGGTGATGATCACGAACGCCGCCACCGCGGTGTTGAAGAAGTAGAGGCCCCGGTTGTCCGGGCCGACCCAGGCGGTGAGCACAGTGAAGACCGCGCCGATCACCGTGGCGAGCATGGTGTGCGAGGCCACCCGTCCCAGAAACTCGTTCAGGTCGAGCAGCCGCGAGCGCAGCAGGGTCTGGGTGAGGAAGAAGAGAAAGAGGCTGGTGAAGATGGGCCCCAGGTGGGGCCAGGGGACGCGCAGCAGGGGGAGGAAGTCGAGCGCACTGAAGAGGATCGCCGCTGCCGCCGCGGTGGCCACGTAGGCCAGGCGCTGCCGGTCGACGGCAAGGCGGGTCTGCCGGATGCGGCCGACGAGCAGGGAGAGCGCCACCAGCAGCGCCACCAGGACGCCGGCCGCCACCGCCGCCTGGCCCCCCAGCCGGTTCGCCAGTGGGGTGAGGGCCACCACCAGGCCGACCGCCGGCGTCCACAGCACCCAGCGCCGCACCCGCCGCGCACGGGTGGGGGGGATGCCCAGGAACTCCAGGAAGAACGCCACCGCCAGGACGGGGAGCAGGCTGGCGAGGAGCAGCAGCGCCCCGAGCGCGATGCGGGAGGGCCAGGACGTCGCGAGGCCGGCGAGCAGCCGGTGCAGGAACCCGGCGGCGTAGAACCCGCCGACGTTCAGTGCGAGGATGCCGAAGAGCGTGACCTGCCTGGGTCGCGCCCGCCGAAGGAGCATGGACAGCCCCAGGGCCACCCCGACGATGGCTGCCAGCAGTGCGCTCTGGGTCTGAACGTCCATCTCCGCCACACGTTAACCGGGCGCGGCCCTTCACGGTCCGCCCAGAAGCACCGAGTCTCTGCCGTCATGACGATCCGAGCCGTCACCCGGACCCTCTCCCTCTGCGCCCTGTTGGCCGTCGTGCCGCTTCCAGCTTTCGCGCAGGACGACGAACCGTCACCGGCTCCACGTCCCGAGGTGCCGGCGGGGACGCCGCCCGAGGCCACGCTGTCGCCGGCGCCCGACGCCGAGAAGCAACCGCCTCCGGGACCGGAGACGCGCTGGGTGCGCCTGGAGAACCCGGCCTTCCCCCGGCCGGTGGTGGCGGAGCCGAGTCCTCCGCCGCCCAGCATGATCATCGACGAGGACGCCCTGGCGCCCTACTTCGCCGAAGGGAAGGCACTGGAGGCCAAGGCGGCCTTCGACCGGGGCCACTTCGCCCGGGCGCGCAGCCTGCTCAAGGAGGTCGAGCAGACCCACCCGGTGCGCTACCTGGCCGCGCTCGCCGCGGTCCATTCCAACGAACACGCGCTGGCCGCTGAGGAGATGGCGGCGCTGGCCGACGAGTACCTCCGGGTCTCGGATCGTGCGCTCACCCACGGTGGCAAGGCCTTCTACGCCCTCGGTCGCTACCAGGAGGCGGCGGGCCTTCTCGAGCGGGTGCCCACCGCCTCGCTCATGTACCCCGAAGCCCGGGTGTTCCTGGGGCGTGCGCTGGAGAAGGCGGGGGATCCACAGGCGGCGATCCGTGCGCTCGAGCCCCTCGCGAATCGACCCGCCCCAAGCTGGGGTCGGGATCTCGGTGCGGCGGCGCTGATGCAGATCGCCGACATCGCCCGCAAGGCGAAGGACACGCAGACCGAGCGGGACGCGCTGGAGTCGATCTGGGCCGCGCATCCGTCCTCGCCCGAGGCGGAGGCCGCGAGGAGCCGACTGGGCCGTGGGCCCCGGACCCGCACCGCGCAGGTGGTCCACGCAGAGACGCTGATCGATGCCCATAAGAACAAGGAAGGCATCGCGCTGCTCGACGCCTTCATCGACACCCTGGAGCTGCCCGATCCACTGGCATGTCGGGCGCACTTCAACCACGGCAAGGCCCTGCGCAAGGAGCGCAAGCACCGCGACGCCATTGCCCGCCTCTCGCCGGTGGTGGAGCGCTGCCTCGATCCCAACATCCGGGTGCGCGCCCTCTACGTCCTGGGAAGCTCGAGCTCGATCGTGGACCACCCCCGCGCGATCAAGGTCTACCAGCAGCTCGCTCGGGAGTTCCCGGAGCACTCGTTCGCCGACGATGCGCTCTTCTTCACCGCCGATCTGCTGATGCGCCGGGGGGCGCATGACGAGGCGTTGGAACACCTCTCCGAGCTGGCGCGGCTGTACCCGGACGGCGACTTCGCCGGGGAGGCGCTCTTCAAGTCCTTCTGGGTCCACCGCACCCGCGGACACCACGCACAGGCTCTGAAGGTCCTCGACCGGATTGAGGCCAACTACCGCGACGCCGCCGAGCCCTTCGACTACGAGCGATCGCGGTACTGGCGCGCGCGGACCCAGCAGGATCTGGGGCAGGGAGAGGCGGCGCTGGAGATCTTCAAGACCCTCGCGACCTCGCGTCCGGCGACCTACTACGGGCTGATGTCGCGGCGGCAGAGCCTGGAGGCTGATCCGGACTTCGTCGAGACCCTCCGCGCCGCGCTGGTCTTCCCCACCGAAGGGGAGAGCCCCTGGCCGTTGGATGCCGGCACCCTGAGCACCGATCCGCACTTCCTCACCGCCCTCGAGTACCTGCGTCTGGGCTTCCCCGAGGCGGTGGGCTCCGAGCTGCTGGCCGCCAACCGTGCCGGCGCCTCGGCCGAGGCCAACCGCATCGTGGTGTTCCTGCTGGACCGGGTGGGGGATGCGCAGGCGGCCCACGGACTTGCCCGCCGCGCCCTGCAGCGAGATCTCTCCGGACGCATCACCGCCAAGACCCGGCGGGTGTGGGAGATCGCCTATCCGCTCGCCTTCCGGGAGCTGGTGACCAAGCACGCGGAAGGCGCGCAGGTGCCGCCGGATCTGCTGCAGGGGCTGATGCGTGAGGAGAGCGCCCTCGATCCCAACGCCCTCTCCTGGGCAGGGGCCATGGGGCTCACCCAGCTCATGCCGGCCACCGCGCGCGCCGTGGCCTCGCAGCTCAAGTTGCGGCGGCCGCGGCCCCGGGACCTCTTCGATCCCAACCTCAACCTGCGTCTGGGCGCGACCTACCTCGGTGGCCTCATCAAGCGCTTCGACGGGGAGCTGGTCTATGCGGTGGGCAGCTACAACGCCGGCCCCGGGGCCATCTCGAAGTGGCGGCGCGACCGCCCGGAGCTGCCTCTCGATGCCTGGGCCGAGGAGATCCCCATCGCCGAGACCCGCGGCTACGTGAAGCGCGTGCTGCGCTCCTTCAACACCTACCAGCTGCTGTACGGCACCCCGACGCTCCCGGCCCCTCCGGCCACCTCCACCGCTTCGGAGCCGACCGCGCGGGCACCCGGCGAGAGCTGACGTCCCTGCAAACGTGGTCGCCTGCCCCTCAGGCAGGAGGGACGTGCTTCGGCGGGTCGGGAACAGAACGTGAGGGCATGGGTTGTCTGCGACGGCAAGGGGTATTTTCCTTGTCCTCACGGACTTCCACATGATCAGCGGCAGCGTCCTCGTCCTCAACCGCAGCTACCAGCCGGTCCAGGTGACCTCGGTCAAGCGCGCCTTCGGACTGCTCTACCAGGGCGTTGCGCGCGCGGTGGACGCGGAGTACCGGACCTACGCCTTCGAGGACTGGGCGGAGCTCTCGGTGGCGGCGGGGGAGGGCGTGGGCACGGTCGACCGGGCCATCCGCATCCCCCGGGTGCTGCTGCTCACCGCCTACAATCACATCCCTGCCGGTCGGGTGCGCTTCAGCCGGTTGAACGTGTACGTCCGGGATCGCGACACCTGTCAGTACTGTGCGCGGCAGCTCCCACGCCACGAGCTCAACCTGGATCACGTGCTCCCGCGGGCACAGGGAGGAAGGACCAGCTGGGAGAACGTGGTCTGCTCCTGCATCAGCTGCAACCTGCACAAGGGGGCGCGGACGCCCGAGCAGGCCGGGATGAAGCTGCTGCGGCCGCCGGTGCGTCCCCGCTGGACGCCGTTTCTCAAGGGACCGGTGGTCAAGTCGACCTACCGGGAGTGGCTGCCGTTCCTGAGCGTGGCGGAGCTCGCCTACTGGAACGTGGAGCTCGACGAGACCGGCTGAGCCTTCCCGAATCAGCGCCATCCGGGTCGGCGCAGTGTGTTGCGTGCGGCGGCGCGCTTGGGGCTCCGGAGGACCTGCGCCTATCCAGAACGCCTCGAATGTGCTGACCTGTATCGGCTTCGGACGGTGCTTTCCGCACCGGCCGGCTGATCGGGAGAGGGGCGCATGAGAGACTGGCTTCGTCTGGTGAGCTGCTGTCTGGTGCTGCTGGTCGCCGCGGGATGCGGGAACAAGGACACCGGGAACGCGGACGGCGGAGTGGACAGCGGCGTCCCCGGGACGGACGCCGGCACGGACGCTGGCGATGACGGCGGGATCGGAGGCGAGGGCCAGTGCCTTCCAACCGGCGAGACCTGCGACCCGAACATGAGCCCCGGCTGCTGCTCCGGGACGTGCAACTCCCAGACGGGGACCTGCACCGACCACACCTTCTGCGCGGCCGCGGGGACCACCTGCCACAGCGGCGTCGAGTGCTGTTCGAACAGCTGCCTCAATGGCTTCTGCGCCTCCGAGCAGTGTGAGGACGTCGGGGCTGCGTGCGCCGCCCATGGGGAGTGCTGCACGGGGACCTGTACCGATGGGGCCTGCGCCGCGCTCCCGGCCCCCACTGGCACCACCGCGTGTGGCGTCATCGGGCAGACGTGCAGCTCGGGGGCGGATTGCTGTTCCACGAACTGCCAGGCAGGGGCCTGTGTCCGCGCGCATTCCTGTCAGGCCAACAGCGACATCTGCACCTCGCATGATCAGTGCTGTGGCGGCGCCTGCTCGAGCAACGACGGGAGCACCCCGGGACGCTGCATCGTGATCACCGGCGGCGGAGGGGGGGGCTGCGTTCAGGACGGCAACCCCTGTTCCGGGAACGAGAACTGCTGCTCGCGGACCTGTGTGGACCTCGGCAGTGGGGCGAAGGTCTGTCAGCCGGCCTCGGGGTGCACGTTGACCGGGGTGTCCTGCAGCGAGGATGACGAGTGCTGCGGTGGGGCGAGCCCCGAAGGGGGCGTCGTGTGCCAGATGGACACCGCCACCCAGACCGGACGTTGCGACAACGGGACCGCCTGTAACGCGACCGGCAACATCTGCGGCAGCGGACTGCTCCCGGACGGGGGCACGCTCAACATCAATGCGAGCCAGAACTGCTGCAACGGCAAGAAAGACGTCTGCAAGGTCGACAGCTCGGGCATCCCGCGCTGCTTCGGTGGCTGCGACAAGCTGGATCCCAGCGGTGCCTGTGCCGACGACGCCATGTGCCCCACCGGCTACACCGGCGAGGAGCCGTGCTGTGCTGCGGAAGGGGCCCAGTGCAACTTCAAGGATGAGTGCTGCGGTGGACGCTCCTGCCTGCCGAATCCTGATGGGCCCGGCCTGACGTGTCAGGGCACCACCTGCGATCCGGTGGGGACGCTCTGCCAGCCGGGCAGCGATGCCTGCTGCAGCGGCCTGGTGTGCCGTCCGAACTCCGAGGTCACCTCCGCCTGTCTTCCGCCGCTGGAGAGCCCCGATGCCGGGACGCCGGATGGGGGGACCGACGGCGGTGATGCGTGCAGCGCCAACGGCGTCGCCTGCGCCACCGGTGGCGACTGCTGTTCGGAGATCTGCACCAACGGTGTGTGTGGGGCGCCTGCGGCCTGTCAACCGGAGGATGGCGCGTGCACCTCGGGAGGCGACTGCTGCCAGGGCCTGCAGTGTGCGCCCGGCGAGGGGGGCGGAATGACCTGTCAGCCGGGGGCCACCTGCTCGGCCGCGGGTCAGGCATGTACCGCCGCGGGGGGCTGCTGCAGCGGGCTGATCTGCCTCGCGGGCGGCAACGCCTGTGATGGGAGCCAGCCCTGCGCCTGTGCCGTGGTCATCGACTGAGGTAGCCTCGGGAGGCGTCCGGTGAAGTTGACGCCTCCCTCCCTCCTGCATAAAGACCTGGGTATGACCGAAGAAGAGAAGGTGAAGGCGATGCGTCTGGCGCGGGCCATCGCCTCCGACATCTCGCTCTACAACGAGCAGAAGATCGTGAAGGGCATCGAGCAGGACAACCTGTTCGACGCCATCAAGGACGAGCTCGAAGAGGGGCGTGAGCTCTACAAGAGCCGGGTCAGTCCCGAGATCTTCAGCACGCGCAACTTCTACGAGCGGGCGATCAACGACATCGTCCTGCGCAGCAAGGCGCACGTGAAGTCCCGCATTTGGTAGCCCCCGGGGAGCGTCGGCACACCGTTCCCCCCGAAGCGAAGGGGGAGCGGCTGGATGTGCACCTGACGCGCGTGTTCGAGGACCTCTCCCGCGCGCGCCTGAAGTCGCTCATGGAGGAGGGCCTGCTGTGGGTGAACGGCAGCTCGCCCCGGCCGGCCATGCGACTGAGCGGAGGCGAGGAGGTGCTTCTCGCCCTGCCGGCCCCGCCGCCCGAGCAGATCGAAGCCGAGGCGCTGCCACTGGTGCGCCTCTTCGAGGACGCGCATCTGCTGGTCATCGACAAGCAGGCCGGCATGGTGGTGCATCCCGGGGCAGGCCACAGCACGGGGACCCTGGTCAACGCGCTGCTGCACCATGTCCCGGGCATTGAAGCGGTCGGAGGACCTGAGCGCTGCGGGCTCGTGCACCGGCTCGACAAGGACACCAGCGGCTGCCTGGTGATCGCCAAGACGCCCGCCGTCTTCGAGGCGCTGCAGGAGGCCTTCCGCGAGCGGGAGGTCGACAAGCGCTACCTGGCGCTCGTCCACGGACTTCCGCGACCGCCGGTGGGGGACATCCAGACCCTCTATGGACGGCACCCGGTCCATCGGCAGCGGTACACCGGCCGCGTTCAGGAGGGGAAGCCGGCGCATACCCGCTACCGGATCCGTGAAACCTTCGAAGCCGCCTCGCTGCTCGAGGTCGACCTGCTCACCGGGCGGACGCACCAGATCCGGGTGCACCTGAGTGAGGCCGGGCACCCGCTGCTCGCCGACGGATTGTATGGCGCAGGCCGCAGGGGCAAGGGGAGGGTGCCCGAGGCCCAGGGGGCGGTGGGGCGCCAGGCCCTGCACGCATGGCAGCTGTCCTTCGCGCATCCGGTGGGGGGACAGCGCCTCTCATTCGAGGCCCCCATCCCGGCAGATCTCGAGGCAGCGCTCGCGGTGCTGCGCGAGGAGACGCAGGCGGCAGGAAGGGATCGCGCGAGCCCCCGGCGCCGCTGAGCGCGGTGCCACGGAGCGCGGTGCCAGCGGCCTTCGAGCGCTTCAGCCCAAGGGAAAGGTGGGCGGGTGGGCGCCTTCACTCCACGCCAGGAGCAGCGGCGCACCGGGAGCGGGAAGCGTTCCGTCAGGGAGCTCCACCTCGAGGACCACGCCCGTCGCCAGGCGCACCCGCGCGACATAGCCGGGGCCGCGGAAGGCGCAGTCGATGACCTCCGCGCGGATCACTCCGGTGTTGCTGGGCCGCAGGTGCTCGGGGCGCACCAGCAGGCGGACGTCACGGGCGCGGCCCAACGCCTCGCCGGGCACGAAGACGCCGCGTCCCACGAAGGTGGCGACCTCGGGTGCGGCGGGGCGGAAGTAGAGCTCCGCGGCCGCATCCCACTGGAGCAGCCTGCCGGACTCCATGACACCGACCCGATCGGCGATGGCGAAGGCCTCGGCCTGATCGTGGGTCACCAGCAACACGGTGGTACCGGCCGCCTTGAGCAGGCCACGGAGCTCGGTCGCCAGGCGCACGCGGGTGTGGACGTCCAGGTTCGAGAACGGCTCGTCGAGGAGCAGCAGCGAAGGCTCCGGTGCGAGTGCCCGGGCCAGCGCAACCCGCTGCTGCTGCCCTCCGGAGAGGGCGTGGGGCAGACGGTGGCCGACCCCGCTCAGGCCCACCAGCTCGAGCAGCGCCCCGATCCGCTCGCGGCGCTTGGCCCGGGGAAGGCCCTTGAGGCCGAAGCCCACGTTGTCCTCGACCGTCAGGTGCGGGAACAGCGCGTAGTCCTGGAACATGATGCCGACCCGGCGCTGCTCCGGAGGCAGGCGCGTGGAGGCATCGGCGAGCAGCTTCCCGTCAAGGGAGATGCGACCGGCCACCGGATGTTCGAAGCCGGCGATGGCGCGCAGGAGCGTCGTCTTGCCGCATCCGGAGGCTCCGAGGAGGCAGCCGATCTCGCCGGCAGGCAGCGCGAGTGAGAGGCCCTCGACGACCTTCTTGAGGCCCTTCCCCTCGCGGTAGCCCACCACCAACGCCTCGATGGACAGGGGGGCCGAACTCATCGCCCCACCTCCGCGCTTCGGGGATCGGTGCCAGCCCTCGAGAGGAGGATGACCGGGGACAGACCGGCGACCACGATGAGCAGCGCCGCGACGGCGCCCTCCTCGTAGGCACCCCGCGCCGCATCGGCATACAGCCAGGTGGCGAGCGTCTCGAAGTTCATGGGGCGCAGCATGAGGGTGGCGGGCAGCTCCTTCATGGTGTCGACGAAGACCAGCAGGGCCGCGGTGGCCAGAGCGGGGCGCAAGAGCGGCAGGTGGATCTCGCGGACCGTGGCGCCGGGTCCGCGGCCGAGGGCATGGGCGGCCTCATCGAGGCTCGGCGGAAGGCGGGCCATCCCTGCCTCGAGCCCTCCGGCGCTGATGGCCAGAAAGCGCACCGTACAGGCGAACACCAGCGCACCCACGCTGCCCATGACGAAGAGGCGGGGAGCGGCGCCGAAGGACTCGGCGACGGCGGAGATGCCGGCGTCCAGCGTGCCGATGGGCAGCAGCAACCCCAGCGCCAGGACCGTGCCCGGAACGGCATAGCCGATGGAGGAGATCTTGAGCATGGAGGTCTCCCAGCCCCCGCGGCGCTGCACCCGGGCGAGCCGCTGGAGGGCCACCAGGAGGATGCCGACCAGGAGGGTACATACGGTGGTTGCAGATGCAACGAAGAGGGTGTTGCCCAGGCTCCGCCACAGCGTCATGGAGGCGCCGCCCGCGGATTGGAGCCGCTCGAAGGTCTGCACCACCAGGTGCGAGGTCGGCAGCAGAAAGCCGATCACCACCGGCAGTGATGTCAGGGCCATCACCAGAACCCCCGCGGGACCCCGGAGCCGGGTGGGAACCAGGGGGCGGCTGCGCGGCGGGGCGTAGCGCCGCTCCCGACGGCTGTGGACCTCGAGGAAGACCAGCAGTGCCACCAGGCCCAGCATGGCCAGAGCGAGCTGTGCGGCGCCGGGGAGATCTCCCCGGGAGAGCCAGGTCGTGTAGATCGACACCGTCAGCGTCTGCACCCCGAGAAACTCCGACGCCCCGATGTCGTTGAGGGTCTCGAGCAGCGCGAGCACCATGCCCACCGCGATGGCGGGACGCGCGAGAGGGAGGGCGACGCGGCGGAACACCTGGAAGGGCCCGGCCCCCAGGGACCGCGCGGCCTCGAGCAGCTCCGCGGCCTGGGTGAGGAAGAGGGCCCGCGTGGAGAGATAGACGTAAGGGTAGAGGACGAAGCTGAGCAGGACGATCGCCCCTCCCAGCGAACGCACGTCCGGGAGCCGCAGGCCCCGGGGATCGGCGATCCCCAGCAGGGCGCGCACCCCTGACTGCAGCGGCCCCAGCGGGTGCATGAGGTCGAGGTAGGCGTAAGCCACGATGTAGGTGGGCACTGCCAGCGGCAGCAACAGCGCCCAGGAGAGCACCTTGCGGCCGGGGAAGTCGTAGGCGGTGACCGCCCAGGCGCTCCCGGTCCCCAGCACCGCCACCATCACGCCCACCCCCAGCAGGAGCGCCGCCGTCTGCAGCGTCGCGCGGGGGAGGACGTGCTCGAAGAGATGCCCCCAGTGGCCCAGGCTGCCACCGGATGCGGCGGCGAGCAGGCCCACCAGGGGCAGCAGGGTGAGCAGCGCCGGCAGTGCGGCCAGAAGGCGGCTGGAGAGGCCACCGCGGAAGGCGGTCCGCACGGAAGTGGCTGCTGCGCGCATCAGGCCGTCAGTTGTTGAAACCGACCTTGTCGACCAGCTCACTGGCCTGACGCCGGTGCTCCACGACCTTCTCGAGCGGAAGCGGGTCGATCTGCATCTCGCCGAAGCTCGCCACCACCGGATCGAGCTCGACGCCGGCCTTCACCGGGTACTCGTAATTGGCGCGGGCGTAGAGGCTCTGGGCCTTGTCCCCCACCAGGTACTCGAGCAGCGCCACCGCGTTGTCACGGTTCGGCGCGTGCTTGGCCACCGCGGCGCCGCTGATGTTGACGTGGGTGCCGCCGTTCTCTGCGGAGCGGAAGGTCGGACGGATCACCCGGATGGCCTCGCCCCACCGGTGCTGCTCGGAGCCGGGCTCGGCGTTCTTCATGCGGCCCACGTAGTAGGCGTTGGCGATGCCCAGGTCGCAGATGCCACCGAGGATGTCCCGGGCGACCTCGCGATCGCCACCTGCCGCCGGACGCGCAAGGTTGGCCTTCACACCGCGCAGCCAGGTCTCGGTCGCCTCCGGACCGGCGTGGGCGATCATCGCGGCGAAGAGGCTGGTGTTGTAGGGGTGCTGACCCGAGCGGATGCAGACCCGGTCCTTCCACTTCGGATCGGCCAGGTCCTCGTAGGCGAAGGTCTGAAGGTCGAGATCCTTGCGGACGTAGAGGATGCGGTCGCGCAGCGAGAGGGCGAACCAGTGGCCGTCCTCGCCCCGCAGGTTCCCGGGGATGGCGGAGGTGAGGACCTCGGACTGTACCGGCTGGGTCAGCCCCGCCTGTACCAGATCGAGCAGGTTGCCGGTGTCGACCGTCATCAGGACGTCTGCCGGGGAGCGGGTCCCTTCCGCACGCAGGCGCTCTGGCAGCCCATCCTTCACGAACACGGTGTTCACCTTGACCCCGGTGTCCTGGGTGAAGGCGTCGAGCAGCGGCTGGATGAGGCCCGGCTCACGGGTGGTGTAGAGGGTGACCTCCTGGGAGGTCCGTTCCTGCTGGGCGGCCGGCTCGCTTCCGGTCCCGGAGGCGGGGGCTTCGGACTTCTTGCAGGCGGCAAGGCCCAGCCCCAGCGTCAGGACGAGGGCGGTCGTACGGGCGGTGATCGTCAGTCTCGATGACACGGTGGCTCCTTGGGTGGTCGGGGTCGCTGCCGCGCATCCAGGCGCCATGTTTGCGCCCTCGGCCGCGCGGAACCCGGGTCGGGGCCCGATCTATCGTCGATGCAATTGAAAATCATCTTCAAATCCCCTCCGCGCGCCGGAGCCGACCCCGAAGCCTCCAACATGGCCGCCCGCCTGCTGGAGAAGCGGCAGGGCGGCGGGCGGAGGGGCGGGACCCCGCCGACGATGGTCAGGTCCGGTCGGCCGGCGGGGGCGCCTCTGCCGCGCTCTCGCCGCGGAGCCCGGTGCGCAGGAGCAGGCCGACGATGAGCGAGAACATCACGATGGCGAAGAGCTGGGACAGCAGCGGGTGCGAGGCGCTTCCGCCGCCGAGGAAGGCGAACACCCCGCCCAGGCGCTCCGGCAGGTTCACCAGGGAGGGGAAGGACGGGAAGCCGATGGTGAGGAACTGCACCGCCACGCCGATCAATGCGGCGCCCGCGATGTAGCCGCTGGAGAGGAGCACCCCGGGCGAGAACTCGCTGTTGCCGCCCCGGCCCCGGACGCGGTCCACGAACCAGCGGACCGCACCGCCGACGAAGATCGGCGCGCTGGTGGAGATGGGCAGGTAGACCCCGACCGCGAAGGGAAGGGAGGACACCCCGGCCAGCTCGAGCATGAGGGCGATGAAGACGCCGATGAGCACCAGGGTCCAGGGGAGCTGCTGGGCGAGGATGCCGTCGATGATGAGCGAGAAGAGGCGCGCCTTGGGGGCGTCGTAGCGCACCAGCTTGTGCCCCGCGTACTCGCTCACCCGCCCCCCGATGCCGGGGTCGATGAGGTAGGCGATGCGATCCTCACCATCCACCAGGTACTGCCCGATGGGGGCCTCCCCGGCGTCGCGCACGAAGGCCTCGCGGAAGAGGGTGTCTCCCGCTTCGGTGAGCGCACCCAGCTCTCCGATCCTGCCGTGGCCGGTGATTGCCAGGCTGCTCAGGCCCGCGAGCGACGCGTCCGCGGAGAAGCTGGTCAAAAGCAGCTCTCCGTCCTGCTCCTCGACCAGGTACCCGGAGGGGAAGAGGGCGTTGGCCACCGCATCCAGGCTCACGCCCCGGGCCTCGAGTGACGCAGGCGTCACGTCCCAGGCGAAGGCGCGGCGGGTCCGGGTGTCTTCGCTGATCGAGGTGACCGTCGCGGTGGGCAGGCGCTCGGGGAGGATCTGCGTCGGCCCATCGTTGAGCACCACCAGCGTCAGGCCGATGAGCGAAGCGCTGGTGAGGACGCCGGCGAAGAGTGCCACCTGCTGTTTCCAGGGGGTTCCCCCCACCAGATAGGCGGTCTTCAGATCCTGCGCGGTGGTCCCTCCGTTGCTCGCGGCGATGCCCACGATGGCCGCGGTGGTGAGGGCCATGAAGCGGTCGTCCGGCGCGGTCCATCCGAGGAAGAGGTAGACCAGGGCGACGATGAGCAGGGTCGCGACGACCATCCCCGAGATGGGGTTGGAGGACGAGCCGAGCTCACCGGTGATGCGGGCGCTCACGGTGACGAAGAAGAAGCCGAAGAGCACGACCAGCATGGCCGAGACCGCGTTGACCTGGAGCACGGGCACCAGCCACACCACCAGCACCAGGACGACGATGCCGCCGAGGACCCAGGTGATGGGCAGGTCCTGTTCGGTGCGGAGCAGGTCGTCACCGGTCTTCGAAGCACGCAGGGAGGCGATCGCGCGGCGGAACGCGCCGATGATGGTGGGCATGGAGCGCAGCAGGCTGACCAGACCGCCCGTCGCCACCGCGCCCGCGCCGATGTAGAGGATGTAGGCGTTGCGGATGCCGTCGGGAGAGAGTTCGGCGATGGGCGGGGTGCCCGGAGGGGCGCCCAGGGTCCCCGTCGCCTCGGCGCCGAAGAAGGCGATGAGGGGGATGAGGACCAGGTAGCTGAGGACGCCTCCGGCGAAGGTGATGCCGGCCACCCGGGGGCCGATGATGTAGCCCACGCCGAGCAGCTCGGGGCTGACCTCCATGGACACCGACCCTCCCACGTATCCCTTCGTGACCGTCTCTCCGCCCGGGCCCTTGCCGACCCAGGAGAGCGCGGTGCCGACCACCTCGTGCCAGAGCCGGAGCGCCGAATAGAGGAATTTGTAGAGGCCTCCGACGATGAAGCCGGTGATGACGGTGCGCGCGTTCGTCCCTCCGGTCTCCCCGGCGATGAGCACGTCGGCGCACGCGGTGCCTTCGGGATAGGTGAGGTTCCCGTGCTCTTTGACGATGAGCCCGTAGCGCAGGGGGATCATCATCAACACGCCCAAGACACCGCCGAGGATGGAGGTGAAGAAGGCGTGTGACAGGTCGATGCTGTAGCCCATGAACAGCAGGGCGGGCAGCGCAGCGGAGACGCCGAACGCCAGCGACTCACCGGCGGACCCGGTGGTCTGGACGATGGTGTTCTCGAGGATGCTCCCCTTGCCGAGGGCGCGGAAGATGGCGATCGCCAGCACCGCGATGGGGATCGACGCGGACACCGTCATCCCCACCTTCACCGCCAGGTACACCGACGAGGCGGCGAAGACGATGCCCAGGACGCTCCCGAGCAGGATGGCCCGGAAGGTGAGCTCCACCGGGGAGCGGTTGGGAGGGATGAAGGACGCGAAGGAGGGGGCGTGGCTTCCCCCCACCTCATTGCGGTCTGCAGACACCGGGGGGGACTTTGATTCGCTCACGTGTGTTCCTCAGGTTGGGCGCGTCCAGACCCGCTCAGGGGCCGGCACCCCGCAGGCGCCGGGAGAGCACCTGGATGATCCCCAGCGCGAGCTCGGGCTTCTCTCCCATGAGATCCTGGAAATCCTGCCGGGACAGACGCAGGAGCCGGCACCGATCGCGCGCGGTCACGGTCGCCGACCGCGGCGCCGCATCCAGGATCGCCATCTCGCCGAAGCACTCGCGCTCCGAGAGTTCGGCGAGGATCTGCGCGTCCCGGTGGACCCGGACCGAGCCCTCGATCACCAGGAAGAGCGCGTCCCCCTCCTCACCTTCGGAGAAGACCGTGTCGCCCGGCTCGCAGTGCTCCTCGCTGGCGACGAGCGCCACCTCCGCCAGCTCGTCCCCCGGAATGCGGGAGAAGAGATCGACGGACTTGAGGAAGAGCACCTTCTCGACGGTGGAGAGCATGGGAGGGAGGTTTGAGAAGCGTCCATGCCTAGCACAGATGCTTCACCGCGCACCGCCCGCCTTTCACCGGCGTCACCGCGTGTGGTACGGCACGCCGCCATGACGACCTGGGGCTACGTGGGGCTGATGATCGTTGCCGGCGCGCTCATCGCGTTCCAGTCCCCGATCAACGCGGCATTGGGGCGGAGCGTCGGCGTCTTCGAGGCCTCGCTGGTCTCCTTCATCATCGGCTCGCTGGTCGCGGCGGGGATCGTCTTCTTCTTCGGCAAGGGGGACGTCCGCGCCGTCACCCAGGTTCCCTGGTGGCAGCTGCTCGGCGGGGTGCTGGGACTGCTGTACGTGACGCTGATCATCGTCAGCGTCTCGAAGATCGGCGTCACCGCGGTGATGGTGAGCGGGCTGGCGGGGCAGCTGCTGACGGCGATGATCATCGATCACTTCGGCTGGTTCGGCGTCACGGTGCGCCCCATCCACTCCATGCGCATCCTGGGCTGCGCGCTCCTGGTTGCGGCGATCGCCCTCATCAACTGGAAGCGCTGAGCGGCGGATCGGCCGACCGGCTCAGCCGGCGGTGAGCGGCCACGCCCGCGTCACGTCCCTGCCCCCGAGCAGCTGCCGCGCGTAACGGGCCACCTGCTCGGTGGGATCCTCCTGCAGGCCACCGGCAAGGGTCTGCGCCAGGGCGGGATCGAGGCGGAAGGCCGCGGCCAGTGCCGTCTCCCGGACCACCGGGCTCTCATCGTCCCCGGCCTCTTCGAGCACCTCCGGGAAGTCGGGAAGGGCAGGGCGCAGGGACAGGAACCACAGCGCGCAGGCGCGGACCCAGGCGCTCTCATCGCGGCACAGGGATGCGAGGGTCCGGGCGACCGCGTCCTTCGACAGGGATGGCATGGCCTCGACGGCGCGCAGCTTGGTGGCCCGTGGAGCCTCGTCGAGCAGAGGCAACAGGCGCCGCTTGAGGGGACGATCCAGCAGGTTGTCGAGCAGCTCCACCGCGTTGGCGCGTCGACGTGGATCGGCGTCGTTGCTGCGATGCAGACCTTCGATCACCTGCTCCATCCCCGCCTCCGGGTAGAGGGCGGAGAGCAGGAGGAAGATGCGCTGCTCGATGCGGTGGACCTTCTCCAGCAGCGCGCTGGCAAAGAGGTGCTGTGCGTCTCGCGCGCCGTGGGGATCGCGGGAGGGGTTTTCGCTCAGCCCCAGCTGCTCGGCGGCGGAGAGGGCGGACCAGGCGCGTTCGAGCTCCGCGCCGATGGCGGTCCGCACCCGCGTGCGGTCGCCGTGCTGGATCCGCTGCGTGCGCACCAGCCGCGCCAGCGAGCGACACAAACGGGCGCGCAGCTCCTCGTCGGGATCCTCCAGATGCCGCACCGCCAACCGCACCGCCTCCCGATCGGGGATGCGCGCGAGCACCTTGGCGATGGCGCGGCGCACGGAGAGATCCTCGAGCGGGTGATCCAGGACCTTGGCCAGGGTCGGCAGCACCTCGGTTCCGTAGGCGGCGAGCGCCAGGCTTGCCTCGGAACCGGCGTCCCCGCTGCCGGAGCGGTAGATGAGCGGAAGGATGAACTCCGGGCTGCGCAGCTGACCTGCTGCCTGGATGGCGCGACGGCGGACCTCGGGCGCCGGATCGGACATGAGCTCGAGCACCGGCTGGTGGAAGTTGCGGATGCCGATGGCGCCCAGCACGGTGGCGGCCCGCGCCCGCATGTCGGGCTCCGGGTGGGTGATGAGCGCCTTGAGGGCTTCGGCCGCCATGAGCACCCCATCCAGCCCACCGTCGCGGATGAGGCCGGTGATGGCCGCCCCGCGCACGCCGGGGTCGGGATCGTCGAGCAGCCCCTTCACCCGATCCACCGCGCGGGTCCGCCCCAGTGCGCAATAGGTGGTGACCGCCGCCATCCGGACCTCGCCCACCGGATCGTCGAAGGCCTGCTCCAGCGCGGAGATCACGCCCACCTGCTGGCGCCGCGCGAAGTGGCGGATGGCGGCGATCCGCACGGAGGCCACCGGATGGGCGATGAGGGTCTGCACCCGCCCATCGACCTCCATGTCGGGGATCATGGGCAGCAGCTCGAGGGCGTTGAGCACCTCGTCGGGCTCTTCGCTCTCCAGGGCCCGCGCGAGCGCCTCGCGTCCGGTGGCGTCCTGAAGGGAGGTGCCCAGGGCTTCGAGATCCGCGCGTGGCCGGGTGAGGGTCTCCTGCAGCACCTTCACGTAGCTCGAGCGCAGCCCGAGCACGATGGTGAGCCACACGCCGCACAGCACGACGCCGATCCACGCCAGCGGCGAGGGCCCCAGCGACAGGGCCTGCCAGGCGGCGAGCCCCAGGCCGGCGAGCGCGATGGCGAGGGGTTTGACGACCGCGTCGATGAGGGTCTTGGACGCCGCGCGATCCTGTGCCGGCACCGGCAGGTAGAGGAGCTGCGTCGAGGCGTCGTTGATCGAGTAGCGGAAGAGGGAGTCCGCGCCCTTGGCGGCGGTGGCGCCCCAGAGGGAGGGGAAGATCGCCAGGGCGAGGCTGCCCAATCCGATGGTGGTCGGCAGCACCGCGAGCGCCCCCACCACCCCCGCGATCCGCAGCAGCCGGCCGGTGGCGAAGAGCTGCAACAGGATGCCCACCAGGCCGACCGCGGTGGAGACGTGCCCGAAGAAGGCGGCCAGCGCGTCGCGGTCGAGGTGCTGACCGGCGATGACCTTGAACTCGTAGTCGACCAGGGTGGTGGTGAAGAAGGTGATCGCCGCGAGCCCGGCGATGGTGCGCAGGTGGGGATGGGCGAGGGCCTGCCGGACGCCGCCCCGGGTGGGACCGCTCCACAGCCTGCCGGTGGCCGCCCGGGCGAACATACGCTGGCGACCGCTGCGCCCGGCCGCATACCCCATGAGCGCCATCATCCCGGAGAGCAGGGCGCACTGGAGCAGCAGGGCGTCCGCGCCGAAGCGGTTGGCCACCCAGGCGACGGCCAGACCGATCAGGATGTTGGCCGCGGTGCCCCCCGCACCGATGAGGCCGAAGAGGCGTCGGGCGGAGCGGGCATCGAACAGCTCGTTGACCAGGGTCCAGAACTGCAGGATGGCCAGGGCGCCCAAGACCTCGACCACGACGTAGAGAACGGCGTGGAAGGCGCCACCGACGAGATGGCCGAAGAGGAAGGCGGCCCCGTAGACCGCCGCACCCAGGATCGCGCCGAAGACCGCCAGGCGATCCCGTCGCAGGCGCGCGCTCACCGGCGAGTAGCACAGGCCCATCACCGAGACGGCGAGGGCGCTGGCGAGGATGAGCCAGGGGAGCTGCGCGGCCCCTCCCGCGCTCAGCAGCAGGGCGTCGCGCGCGGCGCGGCCGGTGACGAACGCGCCCACCGCGCAGAATCCCTGCAGGAAGAGGAGGGACGTGAGCCGACGCTCGCCGGCGCGAACAGGTACCGCGTCCTGAAGGAGCTGACGCCACCGCACGAGGCCGCCGAGTCTAGCTGCTCAGGCGGCCCTTTCCGAAGGGGCATCTGGAGCGGGCGCCCTCCGATGATCCGGAAGACGCCCTCAGAAGCCTCCGGCCGCGCCGGAAGGTCCGGACGCGGCCGGGGCACGTTCGCCAGCCGGACGCCGGCCGCAGGAGACGGGCGGCCGGCTGCGACGGCCTACTGAACGTAGGTGGTGCTCTCCGGATCGACCTCGGCCATGAGGGCGGAGAGCTCGTTCTTGAGCTTGTCCTTGGCGCGGATCTCGAGCTGCCGGGCACGCTCACGGCTGAAGCCGAAGTGCTCGCCGAGCTCCTTGAGGGTCATGGGCCGCTCGTTCATGACCCGCTGCTCGATGATGAAGCGCTCGCGGGGATCCAGGCGGAGCAGGGCGGTGCGCACGCGGGAGCTGATGAGCCCGGCCTCCTCCTTGTCGGCGAAGGTGTCGTCCTGACCGGCCTCGTTGCTGGCCACGAAGTCCACGTGGGAGTTGCCGCCGTCCTCTCCCATGGGGGCATCCAGTGAGAGGTCCCGGCCGCCCATGCGCTGCTCCATCTCGCGCACCTCGGAGGCCTTCACCCGCAGGCGCTTGGCGATCTCCTCGGCGTTGGAGACCGAGGCGTCCGCGCCGAGCTTCTCGAGCTCGCGGCGGGTGCGGGCCAGGCTGAAGAACAGCTTGCGCTGGGCCTGGGTGGTCCCGAGCTTCACCAGCGACCAGCTCTTGAGGATGTAGTTCTGGATGTAGGCGCGGATCCACCACACCGCGTAGGAGATGAGGCGGATGCCCTTGTCGGGGTCGAACTTCTGCACCGCCTTCATCAGGCCGATGTTCCCCTCCTGGATGAGGTCGGACATCTTGATGCCGTAGGAGCGGTACTCGTAGGCCACCTTCACCACGAAGCGGAGGTTGGCGGTGACCAGGCGGTGGCCGGCCGAGAGATCCCCGGCGATGAAGTCCCGGGCCAGCTGCTGCTCTTCCTCCACCTTGAGGAGGGAGTAGCGGTTGATCTCCGAAAGGTACATCGAGAGGGAGCCGATGGTGGAAGTCTGCTCGGTCGAAGCCTGCATGCGGAAGGTCTCCTCTGGGTGTGCGTCGTCGGGTGCCGGGTGGCAATCGGGTCTGTGTCCGTCCAGCCTCGGGGGCACCGGACGGGGTTGACGGGAGCAAGCTCAGTGCCAGTCCGTCGTCTGGGAGAAGCACGCCGGAAATGGGGCACTTGACGCTCCTCCGGAGGAAAACCCGCGGGAGCGATGGAATGTTTTTCAGTCTTCCCGCCCGCCCGGCCGGCAGCTTCCTCCACGATCGCCAGGGCCGGCGCCCGGTGCGCGGGGGCTTGTCGGAGACCACCGCCATGCACAGCACGGGTCGGCGGGCCCGGCATCAGAGGCCGCCAACGCGCTGCGGAGCACCGTAGAAACGGCACGCCACCGCGTCGCCGCGGCCACGCGCGGAGCCGGGCAGAGCCTCCACCTCCGCGGCTCCGCAGAGGTCGGAGCGGGTCGGAACTTTCTCCAGGATCCGCACATCACGAGCAGCGGGCGGTGCAGGCCGGCGGGGCGCTCAGGCGAGGCGTCGGGCACCACGCCGAGCGGGGCCCGCTGACCCTGTTGCGCACCACGCGCGGCCTGCTGGACCGGCACTTCCGGCGATCCCACGGAACCTGCGCCCGCCGTGCGGAGGGCTGCATCAGCCCTTCAGACCGGATCCGCCGGCCTCATTCCGGGGCCATGCGCACCGCCAGACCCGCCGCTCAGGAGGAGCGGGCCGCGGTCCCCAGCGCGGAGCGCAGGCGCTGCAGAAGCTGCGAGGCCTCGCGGGCCCCGAGCGGCCGGGAACCGAAGCGGGCCTCGAGGTAGCGCCGGACGGCATCATCCAGGGGCGTGGCGGCCGGATGATCGGTCTGGCGGAGCCTCCGGGCGAGCTCCTCGATCGGCACGCCGCGGGCCAGCCCGGCGCCGATGGTGGGATCCCGCTGGACGGTGCGCCGCAGCCGGTGATGGAAGCGGGTGGCCGGATCGGAGCGGGGCCGACGCACGCGCCGCTCCAGGATCCATCCGAGCAGCAGAACCCCGAAGAAGGCGCCCAACCCCATGCCGAGGGCCCGCCGCGGCCGCGCTTCGACGACCTCTCCGGCGAGCACGTCATGGCGCTCGCGATCGCTCAGCATGCCGCTGAGGAACGCCCACTGATCGCGGATGTCGTAGTCGACGACGCTGTTGCGCCAGCGCTCCTCGAGGGCCTCGTAGCGGTCCACCAGCCAGGTGAGGAAAGGCTCGGGCTGCGCGGAGCGGAAGGCCGGTGGGGTGGCGTCGACGCTCACCCAGCCGCGGCCGGGCACCAGCACCTGGGTCCAGGCGTGGGCATCTCCCGCCCTCAGGATGTAGTCGTCGCCCAGCCGCTCGCCGCCGAAGAAGCCGGTGGCCAGCCGCGCGGGAATGCCCTGGGTGCGCAGGAGGACGGTGAGGGCGGTGGCGAAGTGTTCGCAGTGTCCCTCCTGGCGCTCGAAGAGGAAGTGGGAGAGCGCATCCGGATGCTCTCCGGGAAGCTCCATGGAGTAGCGGAAGCGCGTGCTCAGGTGCCGGGCGAGGCGCTCGGCGGCCCGGAGGGGGTCCTGTTCCCCGGCGAGGAGGCGCTGGGCGAGCGCGGGGATGCGCGGGTCGAGGTCGGCGGGCAGGGAGCGCGCGCGATCCAGGTCGCCGGTGGTGAGGGCGGGGACCTCGCGGGTGACGTCGGCGGGGAGGCTGTAGGCGTGGTAGTCGTACCCCGGCGCCTCGCGCTCGAAGCGGATCTCGCCGTTCTCCAGGCGCTGCATCCGCGTCCGCCGCCGGCCCTTGTGGGTGTTGGCCACCGCCCCTCCGAAGAGGGAGGGTGCCTCGAGCGCCAGCGCCGTCCGCGCCCCGTAGGCCGGCAGCAGCTCGATCTCCTGGTGGATCAGGCGGTCCCCGCCGTGGGAGAGGCGGATCTGCCCTTCGGTCTCCACGGGGGTGCGCTGGGCGGTCCACCGCACGCCGTCAAACGTGTCGTAGGTGCGGCCGATCCAGTAGCGATTGAGCGCCTCGTCACCCGGGTCGGGGGAGAGGTGCACGCGGGCCACCACCCGGGGGTTGGATTTGATGCTGCCGCTGCCACCCAGCCGGACCTGATCCGAGAAGCCGGTGGTGACGGGCCCCAGACCGGTGGAGACCCGCCCACCGGCCATGTTCCAGGAGAGGCGGGGAAAGAGGATGAAGAAGGTGAGGCCCAGCACCATGGCCAGGCCCGCTCCGACCGACAGGGGGAGCAGGACGCGACGGAGGGGAAAGGTCGTCCCCGGCGCGACGGTCGCCGAGACCACGCCCAGCCCCATGGCGAGGATGCTGAACACCGCGTACAGCGCGAGCATGGGGGCGTAGAGGAGATCGCCGGAGAGCGCGCCGCCGCCGGCGACCATGAGCAGGCTCGCGAGGTTGACCTGCGCATCCACGGCCGGGCCCGGCGCGGAGAGCATCCGCTGCAGGGTGAGCAGGGTCGCAAAGCAGCAGGCCCCCACCACCAGGTCCACCGGCCCCTTCCACACCATGCCGAAGCAGAGCGCCCCCGCCAGGAGCAGGAAGACCCCTCCCACGAGGTGACGATCCCCGAAGGGGCGGCGGTCGAAGAGGGCCAGCACAAAGCCCGCCGCGGCGAGCAGGAGGAGCACGGAAGGAAGCTGCCAGGAGATGACCAGCGAGCCGAACGCGGCACCTGCGGCGAGATCCCGCAGCCGCAGCCGGACGCGGTTCAGACGCGCGCTCATGCCACCTCCCGGGTGACGGGCGGGGTGGAGAAGCCCGCGCGGGCCAGGGCGGTGAGCAGACGGCGCAGGTGTGCCGGTCCGATGGAGGGCCTCAGGCGGACGGGACCGACGGTGAGGCCGACCTCGATGCCACGGGCCATCAGCGTGCGCGCCTGGGCGGCGAGCTCCTCACAGCGGCGGTCCAGGGCGGCACGGGAGGGTCCGGTCTCCAGCACCAGCTCCACGGTCTGCCGCTCCTCGCGATCCCGCTCGGCCCGCACCAGCTTCTGGGACGAGGCGCTCTTGAGCCAGTGGATGCGGCGGGCGTCCTCCCCGTCGGCGAGCTCCCGCAGGCCGGCGAGATCTCCCTCCCCATCCTGGAACCGGGCGCGCCCATCCTCACCCGCAAGCCCCTGGTGGGCGCGGGGGACCTCCCCACGAACGCGGATCCGGGCCGGGAGCACCAGGACCTCTCCGGGAATGGGAAACCGGCGGCTCTTGGCGAAGAGGCCGAAGGGCCAGGTGGTGCTCACGTCCACCGCCTCCAGCACCAGAGGGCCGCGACGGGGGGCGGTCACCTGGCCCCGCAACACGTGGGATCGACCGGGACCGAGGATGGCCGCGGTGGCGCGGCCGGTGAGCTCGGCGTGGACCTCCCGCACCTCGATGGCGAAGGCATGGCCCCGCTCCCGCGAGAGCCGCCAGCGGAAGGTCCCGGGTTCGCGCGCGTGCAGGGCGTCGGCTCCCACCCGCTCCACGTGCAGGCCCCGCAGGACGCGCTCCGAGAGAAGCCCCGAGAGGACGATGACCCCGAGCAGCAGGCCCAGCAGCAGGTAGAGCAGGTTGTTGCCGGTGTTGAGCGCGCCGATGCCCACCCCCAGCGTGACCATCAGGTAGGTCCGGCCGGTGCCCGTCACCTTCAACCGACGCGGCCAATCGGGTCGCCGCAGGCGCGCCCACAGGCGCTGCCCGAAAGCGGGGGAAGGAGCGCTCACGGCAGGAGACGACATCGGCGCCTCAGACGGGGGCTGGGACCCGCCGCGCGAGCTCGTCCAGGAGGTGGGCGCTCTCGTCGCGCTGGAAGCTGCCCTCCACGGCGCCCCGCGTGAGCAGGCGGTGGGACCAGCAGGGAACCAACAGGGACCGCAGATCACCGGGCGTCACGAAATCCCGGCCCTCCCACAGCGCCATCGCGCGCGCCTGCGCCATCAACCCCAGCGCGGAGCGGGTGGAGACCCCCCGCTCGAGCTCGGGATGCTCCCGCGTCGCGCGGGCCAGGGCGACCGCGTAGTGCGCCACATCCGCCGAGACGTCCACGCGTTGGGCGAGCTGCTGCAGGGCCACCAGGGTCCCGGCGTCACCAATGGGCTGAAGGCTCTCGCGGGCCTTCTGGGCGCCCCCCCGCAACAGGAGCCGTGCTTCCAACTCGGCGGAGGGATGGCCCAGGGTCAGCCGGATCTGGAAACGATCGAGTTGGGAGTCGGGCAGCGGATAGGTGCCGGTCAGATCGAGGGGGTTCTGGGTGGCGACCACCGCGAACGGGCGGGGGAGGGGATGCGAGGTTCCATCGACGCTCACCTGTCCGTGGGCCATCGCCTCGAGGAGCGCGGACTGGGTGCGCGGGGGGGCGCGGTTCAACTCATCGGCGAGGACCAGCTGCTGGAACAGGGGGCCCTTGCGGAAGTGGAAGGTCGCATCCTGGGCCCGGTAGATCTGCGCGCCCAGCACGTCGGCGGGCATGAGGTCCGCGGTGAACTGGATGCGCGCGAAGCCCAGCGAGAAGACCTGGGCCAGGGAGGCGGCGAGCGTGGTCTTACCGGTGCCCGGGACGTCCTCGATGAGCAGGTGCCCGCCCCCGACCAGACATCCCAGGGCGAGCTCGATCGCCTGCTCTTTGCCGACCACCACCGCGGCCAGCGCGGTCCGGGCCTGTTCCAACAGAGCGCGCGCCAGGGTGGGAGACAGCGGAGCAGAGACGGCGCGCGCGGGTTGGCTCATGACCGCCGGATACTAGCGGGGCTGCCGCAGTCCGGGGGACGTGAAGTGCACCCCCGGCGACGCGCTCGGCGCCTGCCTGCCCGTCAGGAAGGCCCCGGGCGCAGGCATCAGCCGGTGGAGGCCAGGGCGTCGCGGCCGATGCCGAAGGCCTGGAAGACCCGCAACGGATGCCGCGGCAGGCCCCGGAGCGCGACCCGGTGCGGACGGAGCGCCTCGGCGGCAATCGCCACCCCCGCGTCGCGGAAGCTGCAGGTCCCGGAGAAGTCGAGCACGAGCCCCGTCGGCTCCAGATCCGCCAGCCGCCGCGCCAGCCGGCTCGCGCTGTCGACGTCGAAGGGGCCGCGGAGGTGAAGGCAGACCAGCTCTCCCTGCGCCTGCTGCTCGATGGAGGAATCGGGGGGCATGCGGTGTCCTCGAAGACGGGTTGGAGCCGCTCACCGTCGCCTGCCCGAGGCGCCTCTCAGAAGCGCTGGCGTTCGCGAATGTCGGGATGCGGATGCCGATGCGATCCGGCGGCCCGGAGTGGTGCCGTGCTCCGCCATCCCGTGAACATCCGCGGTCTCGACGACAGCCGCCGGGTCCGCCGGATGCGCGCCCGCAGCGTCCCGCGTCCCGACGTTCGAACCCTGAAGCGCCCGGCCTTTGCCGGAGGACTCAGCGCGTGAGCGCCAGATCCCCGGTGCGCTCGACCGCGAGCGGTGCGGGCTCGACCGTCTTCAACCGCGCCCACTCCCGCATGACCTTGCGTGGATAGCCGGCGATGAAGCGGTTGCGGCGGGCGGGCTCGGCCAGGATCCGGCGGGCTGCAGCGGGCCCGGCGTTGTAGGCCACCAGCGCATGCTCCACCGAGCCGAAGCGCTCGATCAGTTCGGCGAGATAGGAGGTCCCCAGCGCCACGTTCAGCTCCGGCTCGTAGAGATCGGCCGTCCGGGTGAGCCGCTCTCCCCGGCGCTCCAACAGCCAACGCCCGGTGCCGGGCATCAGTTGCATCAGCCCCCGCGCCCCCACCGGACTGGTCGCGCGGGGATTGAAGGTGCTCTCGGCGAAGATCACCGCCGTCACCAGGCGCGGATCCAGGCCGTTGCGATCGGCCTCCCGCACGATGAGCTCGGTGAGCGCCTCCACCTGCTCCTCCGGCGTCCGCGAGGCACGCACCGCCGCCAGCACGTGGCGGTAGTCCGCGTGGGTCTGCCGGACCACCAGGTTGAGTGTCGCCCGCGGCAGATCCGCGCAGGTGGGGCCCAGGAGCACCGCGCTGCCCGCATGTACATCGGGGGCCAGCCCCAACATCCCCACCACCACCGCCCACAATCCCATCCGCATGCTGTCCCCCTCGTGTCGTGTCCCTTGCGGTTCGGACGGGAGGGCGAGCAGGCGGCGTGCCATCTGCTGAGACCGGTCGGCCCCTGCGCCGGGACGCGGGGAGATCGGCGGGAGCGGCCTGAAAAAAGAACCGGAACGGGGCCGCCCAAACGGCGCTCCACTTCCGACCGGTGGCAGTCCCGGGGTGCCGGATGGGAATCCAACTGCCCTGCCGACACCGCGCCTCACCCGACCTTCGTGAAAGCGCCCGCCATTGCGGAAGCACGCCGGATGCAGGAGCGCGCCCGAGGCCGGCCTGACTGCAGGGGTCGGGCGGACGATCCGCGCGGACCCGCGGAGAACCTCGGGATGCGGCCCCTGCCGCCGGACGGCCGGATCCCTGCAAGGGGAGCCCGCGTGAATCCGGCGCCGCCAGTCGGCGCCCCAGGCTTTCGAAGGTGGGTGAACGTCGATGTGGTGGACGATGTCGATCATGCTGTTGGCGCTGTGGGGCCTGGGGCTCTTCAGCGGCGCCTCCCTGGGAGGCTGGGTGCATCTCTTCTTCGGGCTGGCAGCCGTGTGCGGCCTCCTCGGGCTGATGCAGGGGGCGCCGCGGGCCGGGGGGACGCCGTGAGGGGGCAGCGGGTGGGGGGCGCGTCCGAAACGGCGCTGCAGGTGATGCTTCCGGAGGATCGCTCCGGGTTCGTGCGGCGGCAGTGCCGTTGGTGCAAGCGCTGCTTCAAACTCCGGCCGGGAGCGGAGGACGGGGAGGTGGTGCGCCGCTGGGCCGCGAGGATGATCCCGGAGCTCCAGGACGCCGATCCCGTCGATCTGGAGGCGTTGCGCTGTCCCTACTGTGGGCAGGGCGGCACGCGCGAGGACTGGCTCACGGGCCCGCACCGGGTGGGGATTGAGCGCTTTGCCGGGCGGCTGCGCACCACGGTGACCTACACCGCGCTCCATCAGCTCGTGGACGGGGCCTTCCAGGGCGCCCGCCCCACGGTGGTTCCGGTGGTGCCCGAGATGCTCACCGGCGTCCTCGGCGTCGAACCGGATGACCTGCGGGTGGTCGCGCTGGTCTGCTGCGATCTCGAGGTGAAGGTGTCGGCCGACTGGCCCGGCTCCCTCCACTGTCCGGACTGCGGGGTGGAGCATCAGCGCCCGGTGAAGTCGGGGGACGTGAAGCTCACCTTCATCCCCGAGTGACCTCGGCGCGAGGCCGCGGACGCGGTGGCGCCGCACGCAGCCGGTCCCTGCGATTGCGATCGTGGGGCGGGAACCGGAACGACGTTTTGACGCGGGACCCTGCGGTGTCGCAGTCTGGCGCTCCGGCGTGCGACGGACGGTGTCCGGGGCCGCCCGGTTCAGCTTCCCGATCCCGCGACATGCCCAAGCTCCTGCTGACGCTGCTCCTGTTCGTCCCCGCACTGGCGGCGGCGCATCCGGCGGACCTGCTCGCCGTCCGCCTCACCCCCGTGGCAGGGGCCCCGGGCGTCCTGGACGCGCAGGTCCGCCTCACCGCGGGAACCCTGCGGCAGCTGGTGCCCGGCCTTCCCGCGGACCTCAGCGATGCCGCGCTGTCCGAGGCGGCCCTGGCCATCGCAGCGGGGGTGTGGGACGACATGCCGTTGCGCGCAGGAGACCGCCCCTGCGTCCATCTGCCGGGTGGGGCGAGGGTGGCACCGCTCTATGTGGAGCTCACCGCGCGCTATACCTGCGGCGAGGGCCCGCTCTCGCAGCGCTTCCGGCTGTTGTCGGTGCTGGCCGACGGGCATCACGTCGCGGTGGCGCTCGAGGGCACACCCACGGTGGTGGAGGCCTCCGGTGGGCAGCAACTGGTGAAGCTCGGGGAGGTGGGGACGGCACCCTCCACCGGGCAGTCGGTCCGCTCGTTCGGAGGCTGGGTCCTCCTGGGCATCCGTCACATCCTCGAGGGGCTCGATCACCTGGCCTTCCTCGCGGTGCTGCTCCTCTCCGGCGGTGGCCTGCGCCGGCTGGTGGCGCTGGTGACCACCTTCACCGTCGCGCACTCGCTGACCCTGGGGGCCACGGCCCTCGGTTGGGTGCAGGTGGGGGAGACCGCGTCGGTGGTGGTCGAGGTGTGCATCGCCCTCTCCATCGTGGTGCTCGCCGCTCAGAACCTGAGGCGGGGCCCGCCCCGTCATCGCCTGCCTCTGACCTTCGCCTTCGGCCTGCTGCACGGCTTCGGGTTCGCCGGGGTGCTGGGGACCTACGGATTGGGCGAGCGTCCGGTGATGGCGCTGGGCGGCTTCAACCTCGGGGTCGAGCTGGGACAGGCGGCGGTGATCCTCCTGCTCGCGCCCGCGCTGGCCTTCCTGCGGACGCGGCCGAAGATCGGCCCCCGTCTGGTGCCCGTGGCGTCGGTCCTGCTGTTGGCGCTCGGCCTGTACTGGTGTGTGGAGCGCGTGGTGCCCGTCGTACTCTGAGACCGATCCGGCGCCCCTCCATCGGTTGAATCCCCCGCAGCGCGTCCCTAGCTTCGCCGAAGCGGAACGGCCGGAGTCGATGCCCGCCGGGGGCCCGTTCGGGCAGGCGGGCCTCTTGCAGATCCCGGAAGCACGGCGGGGATGCGCTAGGCGTCCACGACCCCGGCGCCGGCCGGCATTGCGGCTTCGGGCGTTGGACCGGAGGAGGTGGCGGACATGGGGGGCAGACACAGCCGGCTGGGCGCATCGCTTGCCGCAGCCTGGGAAGCAGAGGTGGTCTCGGCGCGGCTGCTGGACGCGCTCGCCGAATGCCACGTCGAGCCGCGGGCGCGGGCCAAGCTCCGGGTGCTCGCCGCGTTCTGCCGGGCGCACGCCAGCCGGTTGCTCGCGCGCCTCTCGGCATTGGGTCGCGGACCTCTCCCGGTCCCCCGGGAGGTGGAGGAGGTGTCCGCGGCCGACCTCGAGCGGCTGCTGTTGCGGGAGGCCCAGTTCGCCCGCCTCTCCGCCCAGCGCTACGAGGGCCTCGCCCAGCTGGCGCGGCAGCATGCCGATCTCTCCAGCGCCTGGGTGTGCGAACTCAACCGCACCGAGGAGCTCGATCGGGCCGGTGAGCTGGCCCACCTGGCCCGGGGGATGGCCAGCCGTCGCCAGGACCCCGAGGTCCCCGGCCCCCAGGATGGCTGGGCCGCACCGTTGGAGTCCTGAGCGAAGCCTCGGCGGCAGCGCTGGGAATGGAGGGCGCCCCGGCCCGCTGCGGCTGCCGGGGCTTCCGTCCGTCTTCCCGAGGGGGTAGCATCCCGGCCCCAGAGCCATGGGTGACCGCTACAACGAACTGATTTTCCAGCTCGGGGATCTCGCCCGGGATTGCCTCGCCAACCGTCCCAATCCGCCCCGCTCGATGGCGCGGGTGCTGCGAGCCGAAGAGGCGCTCCTCGCCCGCCAGGATGAACTGGCCGATCTCGAGGCCCAGATGAACGAGGCCGACGAGATCTACCAGGAGGCCCAGGCCGACGCGCAGGCGGAGTTCGACGAGCTGCAGGTCCTGGTCAAGAAGTACAAGCTCGCGGTCA
The DNA here is from genome assembly GCA_035304185.1 of Myxococcaceae bacterium. Classification (GTDB taxonomy): domain Bacteria; phylum Myxococcota; class Myxococcia; order Myxococcales; family Myxococcaceae; genus DATGQN01. The sequence goes on along the minus strand of DATGQN010000104.1, from coordinate 22,675 downwards.
ACGCGGTCGAAGGCAACGTGCGCGACCTGCGCAAGAAGCTGGCGGTCCTGCGCCTCGAGCACAAGCGGGCCAACCTCGCGGTGAAGCAGGCCGACGCGAAGCACCGCGAGCTGGAGATGCACGCCTCGCACACCCGGATCGAGCAGTCGAAGGTGTCCATCAAGCGCCTGCGGCTGCAGACCCTGCGGATGGGCAACGAGATCCAGGATCTGGAGCGTCAGCTGCGCCGCGCGCTGACCCCGGTCCCCGGCCGGCCCGGCGGGGAGGGAATCGTCGCCCGCAAGCGCCAGCTGGAAATCGAGGACGAGACCGAGCAGCGGCGCCTCGACCACGAGGCCTACCTCGAGGCCATGGACCGGGAGCTCGCCGCCAAGGAGCAGGAGGTGCAGGCCGCGGAGGATTACCTCGACCAGGCGCTCTACCTCCTGGGCGAGGAGTGCTACGCCGAGCGGATTGGCGATCCCTCCCTCGCCGCCCTGTATCCGAAGCTGGACAAGGTGGCCTGAGTCCGGCAGAGGGCACTTTCCGCGGTCGGCGACGGTGCCGGGGCGCGGGGTGTGGGTGCTTTGTGAGGGTGACAGGGTGCGGGCGGTGCTTGACGGGACCGCTCCCTCTGGTACATTGCGCCGCTTCCGACGCCCCGGGTGCCTCTGGTGCACGTAAGTCGGTGGATTTATTGAGCTTTTTCGCGCCGCCCTGAAGCGACGCGCTCATTCTTTGAGAGTGGTGAGGAATCCGTGAAGGGTCTGATCGGCAAGAAGGTGGGCATGACCCAGGTCTTCAACGACGAGGGGAACGTGGTCCCGGTGACGGTGATCGACGTGAACTCGTGCGTCGTCGTGGGCAAGCGCACCGAGAGCAAGGACAAGTACTCGGCCGTCGTGCTGGGCTTCGGCGAGGCCAAGGAGAAGGCCCTGACCAAGGCGCAGATCGGCTCCTTCAAGAAGGTGGGCGCGCCGCTGCGCCGGCTGGTGCGTGAGTTCCGCGTCGGCGCCGAGGAGGCCGAGGCCGCCAACGTGGGCGACGTGGTCAACGCCGACCTGTTCGAGAAGGGTCAACTCGTCGACGTGACCGGCACCACCAAGGGCCGCGGGTTCTCCGGCGTGATGCGCCGCTGGAACTTCAAGGGCGCGCAGACCAAGTCGCACGGTACGCACGAGTACTTCCGGCACGCGGGCTCCATCGGTCAGCGCAAGACGCCGGGCCGCGTGTTCCCCGGCAAGAAGATGCCCGGCCACTACGGCGTGGAGCGCGTCACCACCCAGAACCTGGTGGTGGTGGACGTGGACGCGGAGAAGGGCCTGCTGCTGCTGCACGGCGCGGTCCCCGGTCATCGCAACGGCGTGGTGTACGTCCGCCCGGCGATCAAGACCGCCCTGCGTGAGGCCCACAAGGCCGCGCGTCAGGCCCGCTAGTCCCGACGTTCCCAGCTTCCGAGTGTCTGCCCGAGCGGTGCCAGTGGACCCAGTGTCCAACGGCACCGCTCGAGTTGTTTGGCGCTGACAGGCCGCCTGCCGAGGTGGCTTGCGGCCGGAGCAGGGCAGGACCAGCGTGCAGGACCCGAGCGAGCCTCCTTTCCCCCGGCTCCTCTTTCCCTGCACGTCACGAGGTCCACCGTCGCGATGAGGCGCCCGCTCCCGCTGTTCTTGCTGTCCCTGGTGCTGCTGTTGCCCGGCTTCGGGCGGGCCCAGGCCCAGGTCGATGCCGTCGCCGTGCAGAACCGCCTCTATGAGGCCCACGGCCACCTCGAACTCTCCGCCACCGCCGGCTTCCTGGTGATGCCGCAGCTGGTGCGGACGCTGAACCTCAACCTGGGCGTGGCCTACAACTTCACCGAGACCTTCGCGGTGGAGGCCCGCGGGGGGTGGGCCGCGTCAGGGTTGACCGGACTGTCCCGGAGCGTTCGGGACAACCTGATGCTCCGCGATCCCACGCTGAGCCAGGATGCGGTCGTCGACGATCTCTCCGGCATGTGGCAGCTGGGCGCCAACGCCGCGCTGGGCCTGCGCTGGTCCCCCATCTACGGGAAGCTGAATCTGGTCGCCGAGCTCCCGGTGCACTTCAACGTGTACCTCTGGGCGGGACCCGGCATCGCGCAGCTGCACCGTGAGTCCATCGTGATCTGCAACGCGGTCGAGGGCAGCGGGGCCGAGCGTCGCTGCACCGCCCCCGGTGAGGACGCCACGCAGCGGCTGATGGGCTCCTTCGCGGTGGGAATGCGCTTCTACACCCACCAGGGGGGCGCGCTGCGCCTCGAGCTGCGCGACCTGGTCTGGAAGGACAGCTACCTCGTCGACGTGGATCGGCGCCTCGCGGAACAGGGGCAGCCGACCGGGACCCCCGCCGGTTCTCCGGGCCTCGTTCACTCGGTGATGGCCGACCTCGGCTACACCTTCATCTTCTAGGAAGCAGGCCTCACACCGTGACCTCCATGCGCGCGCTCTTCCTCGCGGTGCTGTGGGTGGCCCACGCGGCCCACGCACAGGCTCCCGCTCCTCCCAATGAACCTTCACCGCAGCCTGTCGAGCAGGCCCCGGTGCCCGCTCCGCCGGCGGTGGACGTCCCGCCGCCTCCGCCGTTGCCTCCTCCTCCTCAGCCGGCCCCGGAGCGTGCCGGTGAGGCCGTCGCGCCCGGTGCAGGACGGGTGGAGCCGCCGCAGCCTCCGGACGCTGCGCGGGCGACGTCTGCGCCTGAGGTCGGGGTGGAGGCCCCCAGCGAGGAGGAGGTCCTGGCGCCCATCCGGGTCGGCCCCTCCGAGACGGTGGGCGAGGCGCGCCCCCGCGGGGAGCTGATCTCCGGGGCGCCGCTGGAGAACCCCGACGTCGCGGTGCACATCGTCCAGCAGAAGCGCTTCGCCGATCGCGGCCGGCACGAGCTGACCCTCTACCCGGTGGTACCGCAGGTGAACGGCAAGTTCACCCGGCACCTGGGCACCGCCATCAGCTACCAGTTCCACCTGCAGGAGCACTTCGGGCTGCAGCTCTCCGGTCAGTACAACTGGGTGGGCAGCGAGTCGGACTTCAACGCCGAGCTGATCGACAAGGTGAAGGAGTCGGCGCAGGCGGCGAGCACCCTCCTGGTGGAGTGGGGAGCCTACGGCGGCTTCGAGGTGAAGCCCTTCTACGGGAAGTTCGCCTTCTACAAGCACCACCTCGCGCAGTTCAGCGTGGTGATCAACGCCGGCGCCGGCGTGGTCAGCACCCGCCACCAGCTGGTGCCCGAGGGGCGCGACGAGGACGGCCTGCGCACCGTGGCCAGCCACGGCGACACCGGGATGCGCTTCATGGGACAGGTGGGCGCCGGCTTCCGCGTGCAGCTCGGGGAGCGCTTCGCGCTGCGGCTGGAGGTCCGCGATCTGGTCTACACCGCGCGCGTCGATCGCGTGAACGGCTGCAGCCTGAGCGACATCGACTCGGTCATCGACGGCGGGAGCCAGGTCTCCTCCGGCTGCCGCATCGAGGCCTTCGAGGCGGGGGGACACCGCAACGCGAACCTGCGGATCGCCCGGGATCTGATCCAGGAGCCCAGCTCGGACGCCATCAACCTCATCAACTTCTACGCGGGGGCCTCGATCCTCTTCTGAGGCCCGTGGGACAACGTCCATGCGCGCAACCACCTCATCCGTCCTGCTCCTCGCCCTCGTGCTGGCCCTGCCGGCCGGGGCGGATCCGCTCGCCGACTACAACCGGGCGCTCGCGGCCTTCAACGAGGGCCGGTCCCTGGAGGCGGCCTCCACCTTCCACCGCCTGGTCACCGGCGCCGACGATCCGCAGGTCCGCCGTCGCGCGGAGTACTACCTGGGCCGCGCGCTCCTGAAGGCGGATCTGCCGTTCTCCGCCGCCACCCACTTCTCGAACGTCCTGGAGGAGGGGGCGGATCACCCCTTCGCGTTGGAGGCGGTGGAGGGGCTGGTCGAGGTGCAGGCGCGGGTCGATGACCAGGCGCTGATCCCCAGCCGCCTCAACGACCGCTACGATCCCCAGGCCTGGGCGAGGCTCTCGCCGCAGGTCCAGGGCCGCATCAACCTGATGGTGGCCCGCATTGCGCGGCGCCAGGGAAAGCTCGAGGAGGCGCGGGTCTTCCTCGAGGCCATCGACGCGTCCCACCCGGTGTACGCCCAGGCGCAGTACCTGTTGGGGGTGACCCTGGCCGATCCACGCTTCCCGGGCCGGGGAGGGGAGGCGCAGGACCGGGCGCTGAACCAGAAGGCGCTGGAGGCCTTCTCCAGGGTGGTCGGCCTGAAGGACGGAAAAAAGTACGAGTCGCTGGAGAACACCCGCGACCTGGCCACGCTGGGCATGGGGCGCGTCCACTACGCCATGGGGGACTTCGCCGCAGCGTCCAGGGCCTACGGGCAGATCGGGCGGGAGACCCGCTATTGGGACGTGGCCCTCTTCGAGGATGGCTTCGCCCGGTTCCGCAACGACGATCCGGGCGGCGCGCTGGGAAGCCTGCAGTCCCTCTACGCGCCCCAGTTCGCCTCGGCCTTCCAGCCCGAGTCGCGCATCCTCACCGCGACCATCTACTACTTCTCCTGCCTCTACGATGAGTCCAAGCGGGCCCTGGAGGCGCAGGAGCGGATCTACGGGCCCATGCACCGCGCCCTCGAATCCCTGCTGGACGAGGAGGCCGACCACCCGCCGGCGTACTTCCACCGCCTGGTGGCGGAATCCGACTCCCGGGTGCCGGCCCCCATCATGACCTGGCTGCGCGGCAACGCCCGCCTCGCCGGGGCCATGGAGAACCTCCGCCAGCTCGATCGCGAAGAGGCCCGCATCGCCCAGAGCCCTGCACTTTCTACCGGCGGCCTGGGCGCCGCGCTCCGCGAGCAGCTCGCCGGCAACCGCGAGGTGCTGGTGCAGGTCGCCGGGACCCTCGCCCGCGATCGGCTCGCCGAGGCCAAGGGCAACATCGAGACCTTCCGCGATCAGGCCAACATCATCCGCTTCGAGATCTCCAACGCCGAAAAGGAGCTGGCCATGGAGGGAATCGATCAGCAGGCCTACCTCGCAAGCCAGTCCATCTACCGACCGGCGATGCCCGCGCCCGACTTCCACTACTGGCGCTTCCAGGGCGAGTTCTGGCGCGACGAGATCGGCGCCTACCGCTACACCCTCAAGAACGGCTGCGTTCAGCGGGAGTAGGCGCGGCGCGGGGCGGGCTTCGGTGCATCTGCTGAAGGGGAGGGAGCCCCGGGGGCCGGTGACGCTGCCGCTGCGGACGTGAGCTCCGGCGGGAGCGTCCGACCTTGCGGCCCTCCCCGGGGGGGCCGGCGCACCCGGTTTGTTGCTTCTGCAACCACCCGCGGATCGCGCCTCGTCCGGACGGGCAGGAGGCCCTTTGGGGTGCGGCCGATGTCGACGGCTGCGGTTCCGGGTGCACTCCACCGCCGGAAGGGTCGTCGATGGGCGAGGGGAACCGTCCCACAATCGTCGGGAGGGTCGCCGATGAGGCGAGGGAACCGTCCGGCCAGCGGCGGGGGTTGAGCGCCGCGTCTCGAAGCCGCACCACCCTCGGGAGGTGTCCCCGTCCGATGCGGTGCCCGGTCCGATCGGCTCCCCCGCGGCCTCGCTTCCCTGTCCTCCGTCCGGGCCTCGGCTCCGAAGCGGCGTCGCTTCCCTGTCCTCCATCCGGGCTTCGGCTCCGAAACGGCGTCGCTTCCCGCTCCTCCATCCGGGCTTGGGCTCCGAAGCGGCGTCGCTTCCCACTCCTCCAGCGGGGCTTGGGCTTCGGAGCGGCGGTGCCTTCCTGTTCTCCGGAGCCAGACGGAGCGCATGGGGCGCGGGGCGAAGGCCGCGCGTGAGCTGGCATCGGATCCGCATGTCGGCGCTTCGGGTTCTCCGGGCGCGGATGGCGCATCCCCACGGACGTCGCGACCAGCCGGGCGTGGCACCGGACCCGCATAGGAACTGAAAGCGACCGCTGGTGGATGGCGCAGGGCGCCGAGCTGTTGGCTGCCGCCTCCGTCGCCGGGGCACCACGGTCCCGCCGGCTGCCGGGCGTCCTTAGCGTCTGGCCGGCCGGTCGTCGTCTCTCTTCATCGGCCCGAGGTGTCTGCATGCGGTGGTGGCAATCAGTGGGATGGATCGCGGCGGTGTTGATTGCGCTGCCGGCTCCCGGCGCGCTCGCGCAGAAGAAGGGGACGGCCCGTCAGAAGGCGCGGGTGGAGCAGCCGGTGGCGACGGAGACCGGGGACCCGGAGGCGCCCACCGGCCTCCCCGAGCGCTTCCGACTTCCGGACTCGGAGCGCACCCGCCTGGCGGCAAAGAAGCGGGACGAATCCATCGAGGGCCTCAAGCGGCTGCTGGCCGACCTGGGCGCGGACAACCCGCAGCGGGCCGAGATGTTCTACCGGCTCAGCGAGCTCTACTGGGAAAAGAGCCAGTACCTGCTCTTCGAGGAGATGGCCGCCTACGACCGCGCGCTGGCCGCGTTCGATGCGGCCCAGGCACGGGGCGAGAAGGTCAGCCAGCCCAAGGCCGACCACACCCAGAGCCGGGCCATCCGCGCCGAGACCATGCGCCTCTACCGGGTGATCCTCGCCGATTACCCGGAGTACCGCCGACTCGATGAGGTCCTCTTCAACCTCGCCTACAACCTCTACGACCTCGACCAACATGACGAGGCCATCCGGCGCTACCAGCAGCTGATCGACACCTGGCCCGAGTCGAAGTTCGCCGGCGACGCCTGGGTCCAGCTGGGCAACCACCACTTCGAGTCCGGAGACGTGATCGCCGCCCAGCGGGCCTATGAGGCCGCGGCGCGCTCGGATGACCCCCGCATCGCCTCCTTCGCCACCTACCGGCTCGCCTGGTGTGACTACAACACGGGGGAGTACCGCGCCGGCCTCACCAAGCTGCAGCAGGTGGTGGCGCGGCTCGATGCGGGCGAGGCCGGCCGCGGTCGCGATGCGGTCAACCTGCGCACCGAGGCCATGAACGACTCGGTCCGCTTCTTCGTGCAGCTCAACGTCCCCGACGAAGCGCAGGCCTACTACCGGGAGCGCGCCGACGACACGCGCCGGCCGCGGCTGCTGCAGGCCTTCGCCGCGGGACTCGCCGAGGCCGGCTACGACCCGAGCGCCATCGCGGTGTACCGCAGCCTGCTGCGGGAAGCCCCGATGTCGCCCGCCGCGCCCATGGCTCAGCAGGGGATCGTCCGAAGCCTCGAGCGGCTGCGGCAGCGGGATGCGGTGCGCGAGGAGCTTCTGCGCCTCGCCAGGAACTACGGCCCCAGCTCTCCCTGGTGGGAGGCGAACGCCGGCGACGACGCGGTGCTCAAGCAGGCCTTCCAGGTGACCGAGGAGGCGCTGCGGACCATGGTCACCGAGTACCACCGCGAGGCCCAGAAGACGAAGGAGGTCGACACCTACCGGATCGCGCGCGACATCTACGCGACCTACGTCGAGCAGTTCGCCTCCAGTGACGATCCGGAGCAGGTCTCCGATCACGCCTTCAACCTGCGCTTCTATTACGCGGAGATCCTCTGGGCGCTCGAGGAATGGGAACCGGCGGCGCAGGCCTACCAGGCGGTGCTGGACTTCGGCATCCCCGACCGGGAACTCGCCCGGGAGATCTCGAACGAGGCCTACCGCCAGCAGGCCGCCTACAACGCGGTGCTCGCCTGGGAGCAGCTGGTGCGCATCGAGCGCGGACAGGCGGCCCACCGCGCCCTCCGCTCCGGAGAGAAGATCAAGGAGCAGAAGAAGCCGGAGGTGACCCGCACCCACCGCATCGACAAGGAGCGCCACGCGATTGGGAAGGCCCGGGACCTCACCCAAGCCGAGCAGGCATTGGTGGCCGCGTGCGACACCTACAACGCGCGCTTCCCCGGCAACCCCGATGAGCTCGACGTCCGCTATCAGGCCGCGATCCTCCACTACGAGGCCAACCAGATGATGGAGGCCATCGAGCGCTTCGGGACGATCATCGAGCGCTTCCCGGCCGACAGCCGCAGCCAGGAGGTGGCCGACCTCTCGATGGACATCCTCAACCGGCGCGGCGAGTGGAAGGCCCTCAACGAGCTCTCCCGCGGCTTCCTCGAGAACCGGCGGCTGTGGAAGCCGGGCACCCCCTTCGCGCGGCGCCTGGCCTCGGTGGTGGAGGGCAGCCAGTACAAGTGGGTCGATGAGGTCGTCTACCGCAAGGAGAAGAACCCGGCGCGCGCCGCCGAGCTCTTCATGGCGTTCGTCGACAGTTTCCCGACCTCCGACAACGCGGATCGCGCGCTCACCTACGTGATGTTCATCGCGCAGGAGGCCCAGCAGCGGGATCGCGCGGTGGAAGCGGGTGAGCGGGTGCTGCGTGATTACCGGGGCAGCGCCTTCGAGCTCAAGGTCCGCTACACCCTGGCCGGCCTCTACGCGGAGCTTGCCCGGTTCGAGCAGGCCGCGAAGATGTACGAATCCTTCCTCGCGACCTACGAGACGCTCACCACCCGCCGCGGCGGAAAGCCGGCCCCCGTGCCCGCCCGCGCCGCGAAGACCGTGGACGATGCGGAGCGCGAGAGCCTGCTCAAGGAAGCCGCCGCGTGGCGGGCGGATGCCCGGTACAACGCCGGCATCTGGTGGGAAGGACTGGGCGAGGACCGTCGCGCGATTGCGGCCTTCGAGGCCTACGTGCAGGACCATCCCAAGCGGGAGGATCGCTGGAGCATCCCCCTGCGGATCGCCGGCATCCACGAGCAGGCCGGTCGATGGAAGGAGGCGCTGGCGGTGCTCGAGTCCTTCGAGCGCAGCGCGGCACGCAGCTCCGAGGTCAGCGCGGAGCAGCGCTTCCTCGCCGGTCACCGCCAGGCCGAGGCCCTCCTGGCCCTGGGACGTGAGGACGAGGCCCAGCGGCAGGTGCGCCGGCTCCTGAAGGAACACGCGAAGCTGTCGCAGAAGGCCCGGGCGGATGCGGCGGTGCGCAACGTCCAGGCCCGGCTCTCGTTCCTGGCGCTCGAGCCGGAGTGGAAGGCGTACACCGCGCTGACCCTGAGCCGGGCGACCACCATGGTGCGCGATCTGAAGGCCAAGCAGCAGCGCCTGGCCTCGCTCAAGGAGGGCTACACCCAGGTCCTGGGCATCGGCGACGGGGAGTGGGGGATCGCCGCGCTCACCCGGCTGGGGCTGGCCTACGCGGATCTGGCCGAGCGCATCCTCGGCTCGCCCGAACCCCGCGGCCTCAACGACGAGCAGTTGATGATGTACCGCACCGAGCTCGAGAACGTGGCCCTGCCCCTGGAGGACGAGGCGGCCGCGGCCCTGGAGCTCGCCCTCTCCAAGGCCTACGAGCTGAAGATGTACGGGGAGTGGACCCTGCGCGCGCAGGAGCAGCTCAACCGCTACCGCCACGGCGCCTACGCCCAGGTGCGTGAGGTTCCCCTGCGTCAGGGGGCGCTGCTCTCCACCGCCTCCCTCATCCGGCGCGATGCGGGGCCCGACGCACCGCCGGAAGCACAGGAGGAGACGCCCCAGCCCTCCGCCGCCCCCAGAAAGGACGGGGCAGGGCAGGGCGCCGCGGATCGGGGCGCCTCCGACGTGGCGCCGCTGTCGCGTGCCGTTCCCGCTGGGCGCGGGGACGGGCGGGCGGGGCCGGAGGCCGATGGGGCGCCGCTGGAAGTCCCGGACGCCCGGGGGGCGTCGGCACCACCGGTGCAGTCAAGGTCCTTGGAACGTGGGTCCGCGGTCGCGGGCCGGGGAGGCGCGCAATGAGCGGCCGGAAGCATGTGAGGGGATGGTGGGGTGGGCTCGGCGGGGCCGCGGTGCTGGCGTTGCTGGCCGGGTGCGCGACCGCTTCGGGACCGATGCGGCAGCAGGCGCCTGCCGCGGCAACGGCGCCCCAGAAGACCGCAGAGGCCCCGCGCGACGCGGGCGCACGGGCGTTCGATGCCGGGGTGACCGCGTTCGCCGAAGGTGACTTCGAGGCCGCGGTCGGGCACTTCCGGACCGCCCTCGACAAGGGCGCCGAACCGGCGAGCACCGGGTTCAATCTCGCGCTGTCGATCGAGCGCCAGGGTCAGCTGAAGGAGGCGGAGGCCGCCTACCGCGCGGTGCTCGAGACCACGCCTGAGCACCGCGAGAGCGTGCTCAATCTGGGCGCGCTGCTGCGGGGCGCCGAGCGCTACGAGGAGGCCGAAGGGCTGTACCAGGCGGCGCTCGAGCGTCCGTCGCTGTCGCGGGATCCGGAGCTGCTCACCCACCTCTCGGTCACGCAGCGGCAGCTGGGTCGGCATCGTCAGGCCGAGGCCAGCGCGCGGCGTGTGCTCGAGCGCCACGGGGACCATCCCGGCGCGTTTCTCAACCTGGCGCTCATCCACCTGGACCGCGGGCAACGGGAGCTCTCGCGCTACTTCGCGGAGAAGGCGGCCACGCTGGCGGGAGATCATCCCGCGGTCGCCAACACCCTGGGGCTGGTGCTGCTGGCGAACGGCGAGCCGGCCGCGGCGATCGTGAAGTTCGAGGAGGCGGTGGAGAAGGACGCAGCCTACGCGCCCGCGTGGCTGAACCTCGGCGCGCTCTCGCTGCGCTATCGCGACTATGGCGCTGCGGAGGCGGCGTTCCAGAAGGCCGCAGCGCTCGAACCCGGCTCCATCGAGGCGCAGCGCTACCTGGCGTGGGCCCTCAGCGGTCAGCAGTCACAGGACCCTGAGAAGGCGCTCGCCGCCGGGGCCGCCTACGAGCAGGTGATCGCGCTCGCGGGTGAGGATCCCGAGGCCGTGTGTGGCGCCGCGTGGGCCTACGCCGCGCACCGCGATGGGTACGAACGTGCCCAGCCGCTGCTCACCCGTTGCCGCGACGCGGAAGCGACGCCGCCCGTGGAGCGGGCCCGCATCGACGCCAAACTGCAGGCCATCGCCTCGGTGCTGGCGACGCCGGAGGCGCAAAGCGCGGATGCGCAGCCGACCGGCGCCGATGCGGCCGGCGGGGCGGAGGACGGTGCCTCACCGGCGGCGACCGCTATCGGAGGTGCCGGCGCGCCCGGAGCCGCTTCGGACGCTGACGCCGGGTCCCCGCCACAGGTCGACGCGGCCCCAACCGGCGAGGGCGACGGCGCAAGCACGCCGCCGGCGTCTGGGCGCACCGCTCAGGAGCGTGGGGCGGAGGGACGCGCCGGCGCCCCGAACGGCACCGCCGGTTCCGCAGAAGGGGAAGTCGAAGCACCCGGCGTGGGCGGCGCAGGTGCCCCCGAGACGGGCGGGGAGGCGGGCACCCCGCCGGCGTCCGGGCGCTGAGCGGGCGGCGGGCCCGGGCCTTCACCGGTCCGGAACTTGCTGAATCCGAAGGACGCGGGCCGCCGGCCCCACGTTGCGGAGAGCGGTGTTCCCTGCGGTGGGAACGCGCCTTCTCCGCGGGAGACCTGAAGATGTTCCAAGCCCTCGCGACCACCACCCTGATCCTCGCCACGCTGCTGTGGGCGCCTGCGGCCCGGGCGCAGCAACAGGACGGCGCCGAGGTCACGACCATCCGTGAGGCCGATCGCGTGATCGTCCGCAAGAAGGCGGTCGTCGACTTCACCGACGTCACCGTCGACGGCGAGCTCACCAGTCCCGAGGGCTCCTACGTCCTCAACAAGACCCGCACCGACTTCGAGAGCCTGATCCGGATCCGCGACGACTTCGCGCCGGAGCTCCAGAAGTCGGTCGACAACCTCTGATCCGGCGCACCTGCAACCGCGCCTTCAACGCCGTGGCGAAAGCGGGCCCGCGCACCGCGCCGCCTCGCCCGAAACACACCCAAGGATGTCGCGAACCATGACGAAGAACAGCGTCCTGACCCTGCGCATCACCGGTCCCGACGGCTCGGTCAACGAGGCGCGCTCGGAGCAGGAGAGCATCATCCTGGGCTCCGGCACCGGGGCCGGCGTGCGGCTTCACGATCCCCAGGTCTCGAACCTCCACGTCATGCTCAAGCGCGAGTCGGATGGCCGGGTGATGGCCATCGACCTGGGCAGCGAGCGGGGCACCCTGCTCGGAGGAGGGCGTCGGCTGACCGACCCCACGTCGCTGCAGGATGGCGACGTGCTGCAGGTGGGCGGCAGCCGGGTGTGCATCCTCTTCGGAGACGGCGCGCGCCATCCGGGACCGGAGGCGGTCCTGGAGGGGGAGGCCGGGGTGCCCGCGCGCGATCCGCTGCTCGGGGGACCCGCGCTCGAGCTGCACCTTCCCGAGGACCCCAACGCTGCGCCGCGGGTGGTGGGGCCACGGCCGCACGGCGGTCCGCACCGGCGCCCCGCGGCCTCCGCGTCGCCGTTGGCGGGCCCGGCCGACGCACCGCGATCGCCGTGGGAGGCGCCGCCGCCATCTGCTTCCGTCAGCGGGAAGGCCTTCTTCGAGCCGCCTCCCGCCGCGACCCCCTCCTCCGCACCCAGCGCCCGCGCGGGAGATGCAGCGGCGGGTTCGGCGGTGGCCCTGGCGGAGCCCTGGCGCGCACCGGAGGCGCCGGGTGCCCCCGAGGCCCCGCCCCTGCAGGCGATTGCCACCTCAGCGGGCCACCGCCTGCGGGTGGATCCCATCCGCCAGCGCTTCCAGGGGCCCCTTCCCGAGGGTAGCGCGCCCAATGGTCGGCCGACGGTGCTGGAGGCCGCGCTCATCTGGCAGGACACGGTGGTCGACGTGCGCCTCTTCGACGCGCGACAGGTGCTCACGCTCGGCGAATCGGCCGACGACGCCTTCATCGTCCCGCTGCCCCACGGACGCGGCGCAGGACCCCTGGCCACCCGCAATGGCCGCGAGAGCCACATCCAGCTGCCGCCCGGGGTCCAGGCGATGTTGCGCCGCCGGGATGGGACGGTGGAGCCCTGCACCCGCTCCAGCTTCACCCTGGCGGTGGAGGAGCGGCTCAAGGTCGAGCTGGGCGCGCTCACCCTGGTGCTGCGACACCTGCGGGAGGGCACGCACGTCCGGGCGCCCCTCTTCCCGGTGGGGGACTACCGCTTCTTCAAGATCAGCGCGGTCACCTTCATGGGCGCCATCGCCCTCGGGGTGGCGCTGTGGCTCACGCCCCCGGTACCGACCCTGGATCTCGGGCCGCCGCTGCCCTCCGAGCGCCACCTCAAGCTGATGATGGCGCCGGCGCAGCGGGTGGAGCTGGAGATCGCCGGGCCCACCGGAAGTCAGGAGGAGGGTGCCCGCGCCGCCGAGGAGGAGGGGCAGTTCGGTGACGAGCAGGCGCAGCAGGAGAAGGCGGTCGCCTCCCGTCCCGGCGCGCCGGTGGTGGATCGCAACGCCAAGGAGGCCGACCGCCGCAAGGTGATGGGCGCGGGGCTGCTGGGCGCGCTGGGTGGGGGCGCGGCCTCCGACGTGCTCGGGCCGGGCGGCCTGGGATCCGGGGTGAACGACGCGCTCGGGGGCCTGGAGCGCAGCGGCTCCATGGGCACCATGCGCGGCAACGGGGGGCTCGCGGCGCGCGGTGGGGGACCGGGCGGCGGCGGTGAGGGCCTGGCGTTGGGAGGCCTGGGCACCCAGGGGCGGGGACCGGGCACCGGTGGCAGCGGGGGCCTCAACCTGGGCGGTCGCGGCAAGGCCAGCACCCGCATCATCCCCGGCAGCACCACCACGGTGGGCGGCCTGGATCGCGACGTGGTGGCCGCGGTCATCAAGCGCCACGCGAACGAGATCCGCTTCTGCTACAACAAGGAGCTCCAGAAGGACCCTTCACTGGGCGGCAAGGTCGCGGTCTCCTGGACCATCGCGCCGTCCGGGGCGGTGAGCGACGCCATGGTCAGCGAGTCGACCCTGGGCAACGCCAACGTGGAGAACTGCATCGTCTCCCGCATCCGCCGCTGGCGCTTCCCGCAGGAGAAGAACGGCGCCTCCACCCAGGTCAACTTCCCCTGGGTGTTCAAGGCCGCGGGTGAATGAGGCCGGTCGCCGGCGGGCGGATCATCGGTCCGTCCGCTGTTGACCGCCTTGAGACGAACCGCTCCCCCGGCCGGTTGCCCGAAGGAGCGGGCATCCCCACCCTCCGCCGCAACGCCCGCTGGAGCAGGGCCTCTCGAAGGCCCGGGGATGTTCTCTCCCCCCAGCGGGCGCCCACAACCGGGCCGGCGCCGCCTCGTCCGAAGGCGCGCTCCCATCGCCTCATCCGAACCGGCCGTGCCCCGAGGAGAGCGCAGTCATGAAGAGCCCCTGGACGCTGGTGGTGCTGCTCCTGCTCTTCCTGCCGTGGACCGCCCGCGCGCAGGTCCCTGCCGAGGGCGTGCCGATCCAGGTCCGCCGCGGCTTCTTCGTGGAAACGGACGTGGGCCTCCAGTTCACGGTGGGCGGGCACAACGGGGTCTCCAACGCCCAGACGTTCCTGCAGTTGGGCCTGGGAGCGGATCTGGGCCGGCACCTGGAGTTGGGAGCACATTTCGGCCTGGGCGCGTCCGCCGACACCTGTTTCGCCCCGGTGGATCCCGCGGGGTTCTGCACCGCCAGCGAGAACTTCACCCTGAGCTTCCTGGGGCTCTCGGCGGCCTGGCGTTTCGAGCTGGTCCCCAGGCTCTCCCTGGCGCCCAAGCTGGTCGCGGGCTGGACCCTGTTGGACCCCGCCCCAAAGCTCGACGCGCAGGGCGAACCCTTCACCGCCGGGCCCCACGTGGGGGGCGGGGTGGGGATCGAGTACGCCACCGCCATGGACCACTTCAGCGTGGGGGCCGACGTGCTGGTCCGCTACGTCATCGGCCCCGGGCTGCCCTCGGTCGCGGTGCTCCCGAGGGTCAAGTACACCTTCTGAAGCTACAAGCGGCCCGGTGTGGGGCCGCTCGCAGGTCCGGGTCTGTTCAGCTCGCCTCGAGCTCGCGCTTGCGGTCGCGCTCGTCCTTGTAGCGGTCGTTGAAGGAGAGCTTGCGCTTGCGCATGCGGATGGACTTCGGCGTCACCTCGAGGAGCTCGTCGGGACCGATGAACTCCAGCGCCTTCTCCAGGCTCATGTCGCGGGGCGGGATCAGGGTGACCGCCTCGTCCTTGCCGGCGGCGCGGATGTTGGTGAGCTTCTTCTCGCGGCAGGCGTTGACGTTCAGGTCGGTGGGGTGGGCGTTCTCCCCGATGATCATCCCCTCGTAGACCGGCACGCCGGCGCCCAGGAAGAGGGTGCCGCGATCCTGGATGTTGAAGAGGGCGTACGCCACGGTCTCGCCCTGGCGGTCGGAGACGATCGCGCCGTTGTTGCGCTTGGCGATGGCGCCGGCCCACGGCTCGAAGCCGTCGAACTGGGAGCTCATGATCCCCTCACCGCGGGTGATGGTGAGGAACTCGTTGCGGAAGCCCACCAGGCCCCGGGCGGGGATGCGGAACTGCAGTCGGGTGCGGCCGCCGCCGATCTGCTGCATGTCCATCATGATGCCCTTGCGGGGCCCGAGGCGCTCGGTCACCGCGCCCACGCTGGTCTCCGGCACGTCGCAGACCATGAGCTCCATGGGCTCGTGGAGGACGCCGTCGATCTCGCGGGTGATGGGCTCGGGGTTGCTCGCGGTGAGCTCATAGCCCTCGCGGCGCATGGTCTCGATGATCACCGCCAGCGCGAGCTCGCCACGGCCGACGACGCGGAAGGCCTCGGCGGTGTCGGTGTCCTCCACGCGGATGGACACGTTGCGGTAGGCCTCGCGGTAGAGGCGATCGCGCAGGTTGCGGCTGGTGACGTACTTGCCTTCCTTGCCTGCGAACGGTCCGTCGTTCACGCGGAAGATCATCATCATGGTGGGCTCATCCACCTCGATGCGGGGCAGGGCGCGCGGATTCTCCGGAGAGGAGAGGGTGTCTCCGATGGAGAGATCCTCGATGCCCGCGACGATCACCAGCTCGCCGGGACCGGCGTCGGGGATTTCCACGCGCTTGAGGCCGCTGAAGCCGTAGAGCTTGACCACCCGGCCCTGGACCTTCTTGCCACCCTCGCGCATGACGGTGACCTGCATGTTCGGCGCGATGCGGCCCGAGTGGACCCGGCCGATGGCCAGCCGGCCCACGAAGTCGTCGTAGTCGAGGTTTGCGACCAGCAGCTGCAGGTCGGGGTCATCGCCGGCGACCTGGGGCGCGGGGATGTGCGAGAGGATCGCCTCGTAGAGGGGCTTGAGCGACTCGCCCGGCACGTTCAGATCGGTGGTCGCCAGACCCTGGCGGGCGACGGCGTAGATCACCGGGAACTCGAGCTGCTCGTCGTCGGCGCCGAGGTCGATGAACAGCGAGTAGACCTGATCCAGGATCTCCTGGGGCCGGGCGTCCGCGCGGTCGATCTTGTTGATGACCACCACGATCTTGTGCCCCATGGCCAGGGCCTTGGTGAGCACGAAGCGGGTCTGGGGGAGGGGGCCTTCGGCGGCGTCGACCAGCAGCACCACGCCGTCCACCAGCCGCAGGCCGCGCTCGACCTCGCCACCGAAGTCGGCGTGCCCCGGGGTGTCGATGATGTTGATCTGGTGATCGCCGTAGGCCACGGCGGTGTTCTTCGCGAGGATCGTGATGCCCTTCTCGCGCTCGAGATCCCCCGAGTCCATGACCCGTTCGGTCACGTTTTCATTGCTGCGGAACGTGCCGGCCTGGCGGAGGAGGTGGTCGACGAGGGTGGTCTTGCCGTGGTCGACGTGAGCGACGATGGCGACGTTACGGATCTTTTCGCGTTGAATCATCTATGTGCCGTGAAGTGGGAGGGTCGGCGCTTATAAGCGTCTGGCGCTCGTCAGGCAACGCGCGACCTGAGTCCCCTTTATCCCGTCACGTCGATTTCACGCGGGTGTGAGCTCGCCTGCCCGCGCATCCGAACCGGTGGCGCGGCGCGGGAGGGGCACGTCCGGGGTGGCCAGGTCCCACTCGCGCAGGAAGCGCTCGATGCGCAGCTCCACCAGCTCGGGCGCCTCGAGAGGAACGGTGTGCGTTCCGCCGCGCACCATGAGCAGCTCGCTCTTGGGCAGCCTGGCCGCCAGCTCCTCGGAGAGGTAGCCGGGGGTGAAGCGATCCCGGTCGCCGCCGATGACCAGGGTGGGCACGTCCACGAAGGGGAGGTGATCCCACGCGGAGTGGTTGGCCAGCGCGTCGAGGGTGCGCACGAAGACCACCGGGTCCATCCGCGCCAGGTGCGCGAAGTAGGGGAACATGTCCTTGGGGCGGATGAGCTCGCGGTTGAGCTCGGTGAGGATGCCCACCTGGACCGCCAGCTCGGTGCTCATCACCAGCCGGGTCAGGCGGCTGCTGAGGAGGGGAAAGCGCTCCACCACCGAGCGGAGGGCGGGAAGGATGCGGCGCAGCTTGTCGTGGCCGTGCCAGGTGTCGAGCGGGTTGCCGTAGCTGCCGCACAGCAGGACCAGGGCCTTCACCCGCGCGGCGTAGCGGCGGTGGAATTCGAGCGCCACCTGCACGCCCATGGAGTGGCCGAAGATCACCGCGTCGGAGAGCTCGGCGGCGTCCATGACCGCGGCGAGATCCTCGCAGTTGTAGAGCATGCCGATCTGCTCGCGGTCCTTGGGCAGGGTGCTCCTGCCGTGGCCGCGGTAGTGCCAGCGCACGGTGCGGAAGCGGCGCGCGAGGTAGGGCTGCAGGTACTTCCAGGCGAACCCGTCGCAGCCCAGGCCGTCGCAGAGGACCATGCCCGGTCCTCCGTCGCCCTCGACCTGGAAGAAGATGTTGGCGCCCGAGGGCAGCTGGAGATGGTCCTGACGGAAGTAGCGGCTCACGGGGGCACTGTAGCGCCCGGCGCGCCTGCATGACATATGTGGTGTGCCCCGCGTGCGTCTGCCTGATGCGGCGCCCGGTTTCCGGCTGGCACCGTGCTCCGACATGTCCTCGACCTGCTTTGAACCCTGCCGTCCCGGCGATGTGGAAGACGCGCCCGAGAACGCGGGGTCGGTCGCCGCTCCATCGAGCCGGCTGTCGCCTGTCCACGCCCATGGCGGACACGCGCATCCGCACGACCATGGCGGGGACGTTCACGCGCACGGGCATTCGCACGGACCGGGAGGTCACGGCGCCCAACGGCGGGCGGACCGGCGGCGTCTGTGGATCGCGCTGCTGATCTCCGGCTCCATCGCCCTGGTGGAGGCGGTCGGCGGCTGGATGTCGGGCAGCCTGGCGCTGCTCTCCGATGCCGGGCACATGCTCGGAGACGTCTCCGCGCTGGGGCTCTCCCTCTTCGCGCTGTGGATTGCCGGCAAGCCGGCCGACGCCAAGCGCACTTACGGCTACTACCGGATGGAGATCCTCAGCGCGCTCGCCAATGGCGTGCTGCTGCTCGGGGTGACCGTCTACATCCTCTATGAGGCGTGGCAGCGGCTCCAGTCGCCCGCCGAGGTTCAACTGGGGCTGATGGCCTCGGTGGCGGTGGTGGGCCTGGTGGCCAACCTCCTGTCGCTGTGGGTGCTGGGCCACAGCCACTCCCACAACGTGCGGGGCGCGTTCCTCCACGTGCTGGGAGACACCCTCTCCTCGGTGGGCGTGCTCATCGCCGCGGGCGTGATCGCGCTCACCGGATGGACCCCCATCGACGCGATCCTCTCGGCAGTCATCGCGGTGGTGATCGTGGTGAGCGCGCTGCGCCTGGTCCGCGAGAGCGTGGACGTGCTCCTCGAGGCGGTCCCGCCCCACGTCGACATGGGGAAGGTCCGGGGAATCCTCGGGGAGATCGACGGGGTGATCGCGGTCCACGATCTCCACGTCTGGACCATCTCGAGTGGCATCTATGCGCTCTCCGCGCACCTGGTGGTCACCGATCCCCGCGCCTGTGACAACGACGCCATCCTCACCGAGGCCCGCAAGCGGCTCATCGAGGTGTGCGGGGTGGACCACACCACCATCCAGATCGAAGGCGAGCGCTTCGCCCACGCCGGCGACGTGCACTGACGACGCGTCAAACGGCGACGGACGCACGGGGGAGGGCCGGTCCGCAGGCGGGCCATCCGCCCGGTTCGTCACCCGCACGGCGGAACGCGGGGCGGGGAGGCTTGCGCACGCCGGCGGGTGTGGCACAAGGTGCGCGACGCCGTGGACTCCCTCTCCTCACTCGATCTTCTGATGCAGTTCCGTCCGGGGAACGTGGTCCGGCGGATGGGCCATGCGCCGCTTCCGGTGCTCTCTCCCCGTACCCTCCGGCGGGCGCTGCGGGGGTCGACCGCGGTGATGGTGGCCTTCCCGGTGGTGCGTCCGGCCATCGTCCCGGCCATCCTGCGTGCCGCGCGGTTCGAGGACGCGGTGGTGGGCTTCTCCCTCCCGCTGCCGCTGGTCGATCGCGCCGCGCCGGATCGTCTCGCCGACCAGCTGCTCGCGGCGGCCGGGGAGGCGGATCACACCCAACCGATCTTCATTGAAGCCGGTCCCATCCCGGTGACGCCGGATGACGCACAGCTCGAGGCGGGGATCTTCCGCTGTATCGAAGCCGGCTGCACGCTCATCTCCCTGGACCTCACCCGACATCCCGAGGTCCCACCGGAGGCGCTGGCGCGGCTGCTCGAGCCGGTGCGGGAGCTGGATCTCGCGCTCGAGCTGGTGCTTCCCCTCTCGGGTCCACCGCCGGCGACCGGCCCCCTGCGCCGCACGCTGGATGGCCTGGGCGAGGTGGGCGCGCTTCCGGACTTCCTGCGCTTCAGCCCCTCGGTGGTGAGCGCGGTGGATGGCTTCGAGCCGGATTGGTTGCAGCTGCTGCGACAGGTGACCGACAGCTACGACATCGGCCTGTCCCTGGTGGAGCCTTCGGAGGAGGCGCTGGCGGACGTGCGCCCCTGGGTGGAAGGCGCCCTGGGCAAGGTCACGTTGCCGGGTGCGTTCCTCGCCCGGGCGTTGGGCGAGGCGGGGGAGGTGGATCGCGACGAGCTGGTGGAGCGGGCGCTCGCCATGGAGACGTCACTGGGGGCGCTGCTCTCTCTCATCGAAGAGAAGCTGCCGCCGTTGAGCGAGAACGAGGCGCTGCGGCTGGAAGCGCGTGCCTTCGGAGACGCCCAGGATCTCTTCCGCGCCATGCGGCTCGCGGGCTCCGGCCGCCGGGTGGTGGAGATGCTCGAGGCCGAAGCGCGTGCGTGACCTGATGGCCCGAACGCCGGCTGCAGGGGACGGCTGATTCCGATGCGGATCGTCGGAGGCAGCGCACGGGGCCGGAATCTGCAGGCCCCCAAAGGCGATCGCGTCACCCGGCCCACTGCCGACCGGGTGCGGGAGACGCTCTTCAACGTGCTGGGCCAGGCGCTCGATCCCATCGAGGTGCTGGATCTCTACGCGGGAACCGGAGCCCTCTCGCTCGAGGCGCTCTCCCGCGGGGCGGCACGCGCGACGATGGTGGAGCGGGATCGTGAGGCGCTGCGGTTCATCGGTCTGAACGTCAAGGCGCTGGGGTTCACCGAGCAGGTCCGGGTGATGGCGACGCCCGTGGAACGGGCGCTGCGGACGTTGCGTGCTGAAGGACGGCGCTTCCCGCTGGTGTTCGCCGATCCGCCCTATGCCGAGGCGCGGCTCACCGACACGCTCACCCAGCTTGCCGACGGTCTGCTCGCCGAGGATGCGCTGGTGGTGTTCGAGCACGCACGCAGCGAGGAGGCGCCACTTCAGCTCGCACGCTTCGTCCGCGAGGATCAGCGCGCTTTCGGCGACACCCGCATCTCGCTGTACCGCTTTGCTTGACCCATCCGGAGCCCGCCTCCACACTCGGTCGCCCATGAAGGTTGCCCTCTACCCCGGCTCGTTCGACCCGCTGACCCTCGGCCACGTGAGCATCATCCAGCGCGGGCTGGAGATCTTCGACAAGCTGGTGGTGGCGGTCGCCAACAACCCGAAGAAGACGCCGATGTTCAGCGTGGAGGAGCGGCGCCAGTTCATCCACGACGCCGTGGGACAGGACCCGCGCGTGGAGACCGACAGCTTCAACGGGCTGCTGGTGGACTACGCGCACTCGCGCAATCTGAAGGTCGTGCTGCGCGGCCTGCGTGCGGTGAGCGACTTCGAGTACGAGTTCCAGCTCGCGAACATGAACCGGCACCTCGCCCCGGACGTGGAGACCGTCTTCATGATGACCGGGGAGGACTACTTCTACGTGTCCAGCCACCTCATCCGTGAGGTCGCCTCGTTCAACGGCGATGTCTCCGGCATGGTGCCCGAGGGCGTGCAGAAGGCCCTCATCGAGCGCTTCGGTCCGCTGAAGAAGGGCTGAGGGACGGTCGGCGATCCGTCGCGTGGCACCCCGGCGTTCCGGCCGACTTGTGAGCCCGGTGAGCGCGGTGTTAGCGAACCCGCATGCGACTCTCCCGCCGACTCGACGCAATCCAACCCTCCGCGACCCTCGCGCTCAACGCCCAGGCCAAGGCCCTCGTCCAGCAGGGCGTGGACGTGGTGGGGTTTGCCGCAGGAGAACCGGACTTCGACACGCCGGACTTCATCGGCGTTGCGGGACAGGAGGCCATCGATCGTGGCTTCACCCGCTACACCCCGACCGCAGGCATTCCCGAGCTGCGTCAGGCCATCTGCGACAAGCTCGCGCGCGACAACCAACTCACCTTCAAGCCGGATCAGGTGCTCGTCAGCTGCGGCGCGAAGCACTCGCTCTACAACATCTTCCAGGCACTGCTCGATGCGGGGGACGAGGTCATCATCTTCTCCCCCTACTGGGTGAGCTACCCGGAGATGGTGCAGCTCGCCGGCGGGGTGCCGGTGATCGTCGGGACGCGGGAGGCCGACGGCTTCTGTCCCACCGCCGAGGCCCTCGAAGCGGCCATCACTCCCCGCACCCGCGCGGTGATCTTCAACAGCCCGGGCAACCCCACCGGTGCGATCTACCCGCGTGAGGCACTCGAGGCGCTGGGGCGGGTGCTTCTGAAGCACCCGGAGATCCTGGCGGTGTCGGACGACATCTACGAGAAGCTGCGCTTCGTGGACGCGCCGTTCAGCAACATCGCCAACGCCGTGCCGGAGCTCGCCGGGCGCACGGTGGTGGTCAACGGGATGAGCAAGGCCTTCGCCATGACCGGTTGGCGCCTGGGCTATGCGGCCGGTCCCCGGGAACTCATCAAGGGGATGCAGACCATCCAGGATCAGTCGACCTCGGGCGCTTCGTCGATCAGTCAGCACGCGGGCCTTGCGGCGCTCCGGGGCGACGAGACGCAGCTGAAGACCATGGTCACCGAGTACCGACGGCGCCGGGACCGCATGGTCGAGGGACTCAACGCCATCCCCGGCATCCGCTGTCGCGCGCCCGAGGGTGCCTTCTACGTCTTCCCCCACGTGGAAGCGCTCTACGGAAAGCGCACCGGCGCTGGGGTCGAGCTGGACGGATCACTCGCGCTCTCGCGTGCGCTCCTGGATGAGGCGCGGATCGCGGCGGTCCCGGGGGGGGCGTTCGGCGCCGACGCCCATCTCCGGCTGAGCTTCGTCACGTCCATGGAGAACGTGGAGAAGGGACTCGAGCGCCTGGAGGCCTTCGTCCGCTCGCTGCGCTGAGGTGAGCGCGGGCTGGCCCGGGAGACGTCTCCTCAGTCGGTATAGGCGACCAGCCGCCAGCCGCTCCGGGTGTTCTGGAAGATGGCCACCGCGGCACGGTTGGAGAGGTTGGCGACCGCGATCCAGGTCTGGGGGGCCTTCCAGGGCAGGTGCGCGAGCCGCGCCGGCGGAGGTCCGTAGGTGGCCTCCATCTGGGCGGGCGTGAAGACGCGGATGGCGTCGACCGACAGCAGATCGAGCCGGCGGGAGCGGAGCTGCTGGAGGAGCTCGCGGAAGAGGGTCTCCTGATCCTCGATCTTCTGGGCGTCCA
>DATGQN010000103.1:0-3771 GCA_035304185.1 Myxococcaceae bacterium | reverse complement strand
ACCATCAGGTGCATGCCGCCTGGGGCCGGCTTGGTTTGTGAGCTCGCGTCCGCCACGGTTCGGGCCTCATGCCTCAACGAACGGTGGAGGCCAAGCGTCGGGAGGTGCGCAGCGGGCTTCCTGCCGAGACCTGTGCCGGTGGGTCATTCGACCGGCGACGCAGGAGTGGCAAGGACCAAGGCAGGTCTTCGAACGAGCCGGGACCGTCTCGCCCAGTTGCAGCGAGACTCCCTTGGCTGGAGGACTGCGCATTGTCTGAACGTGCGCGGCTGAAGTGCTCTCATCGCGCTCTGGAGTTGGTTCTGCATTAAGGGAAAGTTCGCCCCCGGCTGGATCGCGCGACTCCGCTCGTCATATGCTGCTTCTGGCCACGTCGCTGGAAAGCTCTCCCGGAAGCACAGGGGACGGTCACCTGTAAGCACCGAACGCTGAGTCGTCGAACTGCCCCCCCGTCCCCTCGAAGTCCTCCCTCGGAGCCACCTTGCTCCCTGATTTGCGTGTCCTCTTTCTGTCCTGCTTTCTCGTTCTTTCAGTGGGTTGTGGTGACAAAGAGCCTCCTCCGGAGGATTGCCGGGCGGACGCCTCATGCGAGGAGGAGCCTCAGGGCGAATGCGAAGGGGTGCCAGATGGCACCCTTTGCGGCGAGGACACGGGGGACGCGTGCGTGGTGAACGCGTGCCACGCCGGCGCGTGCGTGGCCCAGTTTGCAGATACCGGCACGGCCTGCGGAGACAGCTCGAGTTCGGCCTGCGATGCGCCTGACACCTGTGATGGGGCGGGGACGTGCCTGTCCAATTGGGCACCGGCAGACACCGCGTGCGGCGACCGCTCGAGTTCGGCATGTGATGCCCCGGATTCGTGTGACGGTCTGGGCGCCTGCCAGCCCAACCCGCTTCCTGCGGGAACCGCATGTGGTGACGGAAATGACACGCACTGCGATGCTGCAGATACATGTGACGGGGTGGGCACGTGCCAATCGAACGTCGCTGACGACGGCGCCTCCTGCTACGACTGTTTGCAGGGCGCAGGCAACTGTGACGCCTGTTCGGCCGGTGTCTGCGCAGATGGCGAGATCTGCCAGGAGCCCGCTCAGGCCAGCGTCACGACGACCCATGCGGCCGGCAACAACCACCGCGGCAATATGTTCGACATCATTGCCACGAACACCATCAAGATTGTGTCGCTCGATGTGTCTCCCATGCGGGCCACGGAGGTGGAGGTCTATTTCCGGCCCGGTAGCTATCAGGGGCACGTGCCCTCACCGGATGGCTGGACCTTGATCGGGAGCGCTCAGGTTCCCCTTGCGGCTCCGGAAACTTTGGTTCCCCTCCCGTTGACGATCGACGTGACCATTCCCGCGGGCGAGACGTACGGGTTCTACGTCACCTCGACGAACACCGAGATCGCTCTCCACTACTCGAATGGGACATCGGAAGGGGCGCCTGACGTCTCCAACTCCGACCTGACGGTGACGCAGGGGATTGGACTGGAATACCCGTTCACGAGAGGTTCCGGCCAATACTTCACCCCCCGGATCTGGAATGGCGCCATCCACTACAAGCTGCCAGACGCCGATCCAACTCTTGGGACGACGGTCCTTCCCATGGATGAAGTCGCCGCGAATGGCGCGATGTTCGATCTCGTCGCGCTTCAGGATGTCTCGTTGCGCGCGTTGTTCCTCGAACTCACCGAGGGCAGCTATGACGGCGCGGTCTATTTCCGCCGCGGGAGCTTCGTCGGGTTTGAAGACGCCTCGACCGGCTGGGAGCCGATCGGCGGCGGCCTCGGTATCGAGTCCCTGGGGCCCGACACGCTGACGGAGGTTCCGTTCACCGACGGGATCGTGATGTCGGCAGGCGAGACGATTGGCGTCTACGTGGACTTCGCGGGTCAGAGCGGTTTGCGCTTCAGCGCTGCTGACTCCGTCGGCGCGGTGGTGAATGCGACGCCGGAGCTGGAATGGAGGGCGGGGCGCGCGTTCGACGCGAGCTTCGCAGGGGCCGGAGCGCCTGCGGTCGTGAGGGGAGCGGTCCAGTACCCTGTCTGCGAGTAGCCCTTGCTCCCCGCCGGGCGTGACGGCCCTGCAAGGTGTCTTTCCCTCGGATCTGCAGACCGGGATCCGAGGGAGGAGCCCTGGTCGATGCTTCCCGGTAGCCATCTCCTTCCACCCAACCGATAGTCCGCGCGCATGAAGCCGTGGAAGATCGTGGAGACGGAGGCCCTCCCGCGAGGGGGCGAGTTGCAGCTCGTGTCGCACGACACGGACTGGGTGATCCGGGTGAACGGCCGGGACCTGATGAACAGCCGCCAGCACGCCTCGGAGGAGGCGATGGCGGAGTTCATGTTCCCGGAGGGGGCGGTCCCCGAGGACGCGAAGATCCTCATCGGGGGGCTGGGGATGGGCTTCACCCTGCGCGCGGTCCTCGATCGACTCGGGCCCGAGGGCAAGGTGGTGGTCGGCGAGCTCTCCGAGGCCATCGTCCGCTGGAACCGCGGCCCTCTGGCAGAGCTTGCCGGCTCGCCTCTGGAGGATCCCCGCGTCCGGCTCGAGCAGACCGATGTGCGTGAGCTGCTGCGTCCTTCGGGCCGCTACCACGCGATCCTGATGGACGTGGACAACGGTCCCCGCGCGCTCTCCGCCCGTACCAACGCTTCTCTGTATGACGAGAATGGCCTCGCTGCGTGCTGGTCGGCGCTGCGAGCCGGAGGCACCCTGGTGGTGTGGTCCGCCGGGCCCGACGAGCGGTTCCGCACCCGCCTCGAGCGCTTCGGCTGGGACGGGGTGAAGGCACGCACCGTGGCAGCGTTCCGCGAAGGGGAGAAGACCGGCGGGCGCAAGCACGTGCTCTTCATCGCGCGGCGTCCGCTCAACCCGGGACCCGGTCGAGGCCGGGGGCGCTGACCGAAGGCACCGCAGCCTCTCCGCAAACCCTGACGCGTCGAAGGCCGCATCGGGTGCCTCAGCACAGGCAGGCGCGACGCTTCCACATCCACTGTGAGCGCCCGACGCTTCCTCCTACCGGGGGCTGGTCGGGCGCGGCGAAGCGTGGTTTTCAGCGGGCACAACGTCCGGGCGCAGCTGGAGCGTCACCGATCCCGTCGCGAAACCCGCACGTCCATTGCTCTGATTGGAGACGACACATGCAGGTGTGGCAGCAGAAGCGCTCGTGGATGGCGTGGTTGGGACTGGTCCTCCTTTCCGTCTCGGGCTGTGCGACGACAAAGCCCGCGACGGCGACGCCTCAGGCCGAAGTCCAGGGTGACGAGCCCCGCGCGTTCCTGTGGTCGGTCGAGCATCCGGACGGCGATCGCCCCCCGCTCTACCTCCTGGGTTCCGTCCACATGATGCGGGAGGACATGGCGCTGCCCGCGTCCCTGGAGCGCGCCATCGCGGACACCCGGGTCCTCGCGGTCGAGGTCGACACCACCCAGGTCGATCCCCGTGCGCTCCAGCGCTTCATCGAGCTGCGTGGCGTGCGCACCGGTGGCGCGCCCAGCTCCGAGGTGATGCCGCCCGAGCTGCGCGATCGTTTCCGCGAGGCCCTGCAGGCGTCCGGGATGCCGTGGGAGGCTGCGCAGGCGTTGCGTCCGTGGGTGCTCTCGCTGGTGGTCAGCGTGCACATGCTCCAGCAGGCGGGCTTCGTGGAGCAGCATGGGGTGGAGACCCAGCTCCTCTCGCGGCTGCGTGACAGCCACCGCGTCGTCGAGCTCGAGTCCATGGAGATGCAGCTGGATTCGCTCTCCTCGGCGCCGGACGAGGCCCACCAGTAC
>DATGQN010000102.1:0-88411 GCA_035304185.1 Myxococcaceae bacterium | reverse complement strand
CGACGTCATCGAAGAGCTGAACGCCGGAGAGGTCCAGCGCCTCCAGCTGCTCCCGGCTGCGGAAGCCCCAGGTGACCCCCACCGGGGTGAGGCCCGCGTTCAGGGCGCAGCGCAGATCGTAGACGGTGTCCCCGACCAGGGCCGCCTCGGAGGGCTCCACGCCCAGCTCGCGACACAGGGCGTGCGCCGCCTCGGGAGCGGGCTTGCGGGGATAGAGCGCCGGCTGCTCCCCCCAGACCGCCTCGAATGGCGTCTCGGGGAGCAGGCGCTGCACCAGGGCCTGGGTGAAGGCGTGGCTCTTGTTGCTGAGCACCGCGAGCTTCTGCCCCCGCTGGGCGCAGGTGGACAACAGCGCCTCGATGCCGGCGAAGGGCCGGGTGCTGGCGGTGAGGTGGTCGGCGTAGAAGGCGCGGAAGCTCGAGAGCAGGCTCTCGTGGGCCTCGGGGGTGCCTTCGGGGTGGGCGCGCGCCACCAGGTTGTGAACGCCGTCCCCCACCAGGCCGCGGTAGTCGTTGAGGGGAATCGGCCGACAGCCGTGCAGCACCAGCGCGTGGTTCATCGCCTGGCCGATGTCGGCCAGCGAGTCCACCAGGGTGCCATCGAGATCGAAGAGGATCGCCTTGAAGCGCATGCCGGGGCCTTTCAGGGTTCGCCCGTCATGACGACGCCCCGCCGGCTCCCGACCTTCGATGCCGGGTTCCGTAGCGGGGCGCGGGACGGGCGTTCTCCCGTCCACTCATCCAGACGCGGGCGCTCAGGGGGTCGCGGCCGCCACCCCTTCTTCGGGAGGCGTTCCGTTCACCGCAAAGTTGATGTTCCCATAACCGGCGACGGCGGCGCTGTACATGATCCGCTTCATCACGTTGAAGGAGAGATCCTTGTGGGCCTGGATGTTGATGTCGCCGGTGAACTCCTTGCCGGTGGAGGCGTGGAGCTTCTCGTAGTCGGCCTTCACCGTCCGCAGCTTCTCCTCGAGCGCCGGGATGTTCAGGTACTCCTCGCCGAGGACGTCGCTCACCTTGGCGATGGGATCGGTCTCCACGTAGATGTCGGTCATCGACACCCGGATGACCGTGGTGAGCTGGAGCCCCTCGACGTGCTTGGCCTCGGGGAGCTCGATGTCCTGGCTCTGGTTGATGATCTCGCCGGTCGCCGAGAAGTTGGCGATCAGGAAGAGCACCATGATCACGAACATGTCGACGAGCGGGGTCATGTTCAGGTCGACGTTGTTCGCGCCCTTCCCTCCGGGAGGACCGCCGCCGAAGACCTTCGACTTGCGCAGCCGCTTGCCGTACCGCTTGCCGGGAACCTTGATCGCCATGCGTGAAGTCTCGTTGAACGGGTGAGGGGCGGTCAGCCCGCGGTGGCCTGGACGGAGACGCTCTTGAGGCCCGCGCCGCGGGAGGCGTCGATCACGTGCACCAGATCCTCGTAGCGCACCGTGTCCTCGGTCTGGATGGTGATGGTGTCCTGCTCGGGGAGCTGGGTCTTGACCTCGCGGAGGCGGCCGGTGAGGCCGGTCAGATCCAGCAGCTTCGAGTCCGGATTGCGGCTGAGGGGGAAGACCTCGGGGGCGACCGCGCCGACGCTGAGGCTCGCCTCCTTTTCGGTGAGGCGGAGGGTGACCGGGGTGGTCTTCACCGCCTCCTCGGAGGGCTCCCCGGCCCCGCCGGCCTGCGCGACCTGCAGCCGACCCACCTGGGTCCACACCGCCGTCAGCAGGAGGAAGGAGATGATCACCGCCATCAGGTCGATGATGGGAATCACGTTGATGTTGACGTCCAGGGGCTTCTTGCTGCCCTTCTGGGGTCCAACGTCCATGGAGGCCATGGGGTGTCTCCGGGTGTGGCGAGAGAAGGCTGCGGTGGACCGGCGGCTCCCCGTTGGGAACTGCCGGCCCCAGACTCCGGAGGCGGAAGGATCAGCACTCCGGAGGCATGGCGGAAGAGCCGGTCAGCGGCTCAGTCGTCGACGGAGGCCGTGACCGAGGCGCCCTTGAACTTGTCACGGTTGCTCACGATGAGGTTGAGCACCGAGACGGACGTCTCGTTGATGTCGTTGACCAGCGCCTGGGTGCGGCCCATGAGCACCGAGAACGCCACCAGGGCGGGGATCGCGGTGAGCAGCCCGAAGCCGGTGCAGTTCATGGCCTCGGAGATACCGGCCGCGAGGATGGTGCCCTTCTCCGCGGGGTCGACGTTGGCCACGGCTTCGAACGCCATGATCAGACCGGACACGGTCCCGAGCAGACCGGAGAGCATCGCGGCGTTACCGAGCATGGCCAGGTAGCCGGTGCGGGCCTCGAGGGCCGGGGTCTCACGGAGGCTGGCCTCGTCGAGCGCCGCCTGGACCTCATCCTCGCCGCGCGGCACGTTCATCAGGCCGGCCTTCACGACGTTGGTGAGCGGGGTGGTCTTCTGGCCGGCGACGTAGTTGATCGCCTTGTCCAGGTCCCCGGCGTAGATGTGCTTCTTCAGGCCACGCAGGAAGGCCCCCTTGTCGATGGGGGCCTTGAAGTAGAGCACGTAGACACGCTCGATGATGATCGCCACGACGACGATCAGACAGGCCGCGATCGGGTACATACCCCACCGACCGGCCTCCCAGCGTTCAGCGAGCATCTCAAAGAAGGGCTTGTCGCTACCGGCAGCGGCGAGCAGGGCGATGTGGGTGAGGGCGTTCATCTGGCAAAAGCCTCCGGGTGGATGCCGACGTCTGCTTCCGAGTTTGCGGACGCCTGCTGACCGAACCGGGCCGTCTTTCAGGGCAGGGCCGTGGTTCCGGATCGGGTCGGGTTGAGGGTCTGCTGGGGGAGAGAAGGGAAACTCAAGTCTGCGGAAACAGATCGTGGACGGGTGACAATAGACCGCTCAAAAAAATCGTGTCAAGAACGCGGCCTGCGGGCTAAGTCACGGAAACGTTTAGGATTTTTGTAACCAGGGAAGGGGTCGGACCACGGCTCGCTTCCCTGGCGGCAGAGCATTGGGAGGCCCCTTTTGGCGCGCAAGCGACTCGGTGAACTGCTGTTGGAAAGGGGCGCGATCAGCCCCGCCCAGCTCGAGGCAGCGTTGACCACTCAGCGCACCACCCGTGCGCGACTGGGCACCATCCTCGTGGATCAGGGGGCCCTGAGCGAGGAGGCGCTCTGTCAGGTCCTGAGTGAGGCGCTGCGGATCCCGCAGGTCGATCTCTCCACGGTGCAGCCGGAGTGGGGCGCGGTGCACTCCCTGCGGGCGCGCTTCTGCGACCAGCACGCGCTCTTCCCCTACGCGCTGCAGACGCCGCGGGGAGGACGCAAGGTGCTGAGCGTGGCCATCACCGATCCCCTGAACGTCCCGGCCATCGAGGAAATCGAGTTCACCACGGGCCTCAAGGTGCAGCCGCGCCTGGCCACGCCCTCCGCGGTGAAGCGGGCGATCCTCCGCTGGTACCACAAGGTCGATCCCGATCAGGTTCCCGGAGAGGTGGTGCGCCCGGGTGGTGGCGCGCTCCACGTCGTGGACGAGGAGGACGTCACCCTGTCGGCCGGCGAGCCCCTCCCTGCGGATTGGGTGCCGGAGGATGACGAGGCGCTGGTGGTCGGCACCCCGGCCGAACCCGCCTCCCGCCGCTCGGTGGATCGCGATCTGGCCTATCTGGTGGGAGGCCTGGACGTCGCCGATCCGGTGGAGGAGCTGGAGCGGAAGTTCTGGGCACTGCTGCGCATCATGGCGCGCAAGGGCCTGCTGACGGCCGAGGAATTCAAGAAGGAACTCGAGGCCGATTGACGGCCCTTCACCCGAGGAGAACGCGATGGCGACGTTGGTGCTGGTCCGACACGGGCAGAGCCTGTGGAACCTGGAGAACCGCTTCACCGGATGGGTGGACGTGCCCCTCACCGCAAAGGGCGAGGCCGAGGCCCGCAGCGCCGGCACCCATCTCAAGGGCACCGGGCTGACCTTCGATGTGGCCTACACCTCGGTGCTCACCCGCGCGAACGAGACGCTGCGCCTGTTGCTCGAGGAGCTCGGACAGCGTCCTCCCATCATCCGCGACCCCGCCCTCAACGAGCGGGACTACGGTGATCTGGCCGGCCTCAACAAGGCCGAGACCGCGAAGCGCTATGGCGAGGACCAGGTGAAGATCTGGCGCCGCAGCTACGACGTCTCGCCCCCTGGCGGTGAGTCGCTGGAGAAGACCGCCCAGCGCACCCTCCCCTTCTTCGATCGCGCGATCCGCGGCGATCTGAGCGAGGGGAAGACGGTCCTGGTCGCGGCCCACGGCAACAGCCTGCGCTCCATCGTGATGGGGCTCGAGAACCTGAGCCCCCAGGAGGTCGTGGCCCTGGAGATCGCCACCGGCGTCCCGCTGGTCTACACCCTCGACGCCGACGGGAAGATCACCGACAAGCGCGTCTACGACTGAGCTCAGGCCCCCCGCCGGGGCAGTCGCACGGTGAAGGTCGTGCCCTGCCCCTCGGTGCTCTCGACCGTGATCCGTCCGTGGTGCTTCTCCACGATGTCCCGGACGATGGAGAGCCCCAGGCCGGTCCCCTCGCCGCGGGCCTTGGTGGTGAAGAAGGGCTCGAAGATGCGCCCCAGGGCCTCCCGGGGAATGCCCGCGCCGGAGTCCTCGACCTCCACCACCGCCTCCTCCCCCTCGATCCGCGCCCGCACCACGATGCGGCCTCCGGGTGCGGTCGCGTGGCAGGCGTTGGTGACCAGGTTCACGAACACCTGCCCCAGGCGCACCCGCTCGGCGAGGATGGGAAGGGGACCCGGAACCACCAGGTCGAGCTCCACCTTGGCCTCGGCGGCCACGTGCTCGCAGAAGCGGACCGAGGTCCCGAGGATCTCCCCGAGATCGGCGGGGACCGGGGCATCGCTGCCGCTGCCGGGGCGGGAGTAGGTGGTCAGATCCCGGGTGAAGCGCAGGATCCGGTCGCTGGCCTCGAGGATGCGCTTGAGCTTCTCCGCATCGGCCGAGGCTCCCAGTGCGCGGATGCGCTCGTAGAGCGCGCTGGCGTAGGTCGCCACCGCGGTCATGGGGTTGTTGATCTCGTGCGCCACGCTCGCCGCCAGCTGCCCGAGTCCGGCGAGCTTCTCGTTCTGCAGCGCACGCAGCTCCAACCGGTGCAGGTGGGTCAGGTCGTGGCCGATGGCGATCACCCCATCCACCTCGCCCTGCGCGTTGCGCACCGGGGAGAGCGCCAGGTTCAACCGCACCGGCTCGCGCTTCGCGTCGATGACCTCGAGCTGCAGGTGCTCTGGCTCCCCCTTCTCCAGGACCCTCAGGAGCAGCTCGCGCATGGCCTCGCGGCGACTTCTGGGAAGCAGCTCCAGCACCGGCGTCCCGAGCACCGCGTCCGGTGACTTCCCCGAGATCTCCCGCATCGCCCGGTTGAAGCGCACCGCACGCAGCTGGCGATCGGTGACCACGATGAGGGCATTGGCTCCCTCGAGCAGCTCGGCCAGATAGTTGCGCGTGAGCGTGAGCTCCTCGATGAGCTTCACGTTGCGCACGGCGACTGCGACCTGGTTGGCCAGCTGCAACAGCAGGGCGTGCTCGGCCTCCAGATCGACACCGCGGCCAGCGGGGGACTCCACCCTCAGGGCGCCGAAGAGCTGCCCGTTCGCCACCAGGGGCGCCGACAGCGGGCTGTGGGTCCCCTCAAAGAGGGTGGGAAGGGGGCTGTCCACCACCGGCACCCGCTCGGGATCCAGCGGCACGGTCAGCCCGGACTTCTCCAGGGCGCTGCGCTTGAGGACCAGGACCTCCCGGACGTCCGGCTTGAGCCGGCCCTCCGAATAGACGCTGGAGAGCTCCAGGGTCTCCGGATCGGTGAGGCGGACGCAGTAGCGGGCGCCGGGGAAGAGACGCTTCATCCCCCGGGAGACCGCCGCGACCAGCATCTCCTCGGAGGTGACCGAGAGCATGCTCCGGCTGAGCTCCAACAGGGCCGCCGCAGCGGGTTCCGGTCGGGCGTCGATGGCCCGGGCGACGACGGTGATGACGCCGTTGCGCTGGCGGAGGCGCAGCTGCAGACGGCCGCCGGCGATGTCCACCTCATGGGACTCGGTGTCGCCATTCTCCTTCGGCAACGGGAGGGCGTCTCCGAAGAGCTCCCTCAGGGCGATGCCCGGTCGCACCGCGCCCCCGCACAGGGCCTCGAAGGACCCGGTGGTCGCCAGGAGATGTCCCCGGTCGTCACAGAGCGCGGAGGGGAGTTCGAGTCCCTCGAGCCAGGCGAGCACCAGGTCGGGCGCCAGCGCTCGCTCCTTCCGGGGAGCGGACACGTTGCGCGCCTCACTCGTCATTGGAGCTCGCCTTGTCGAGGTCCACGATCTGCGCCGAGCCCACGTACGCCTTGGTCTCGAAGCGCGTGATGCGGCCGATCTTGCGGACGATCTCGGCCATCCGCTCGGCCTCGCGGTAGATGATGTCCACGGAGCGGAAGGCCGGATCGCCCTCCGTCAGTTTGCGCTTGAGCAGCTCGGCGTACCCCATCACGCTGGTGAGCGGCTGGTTGAGCTCGTGCGCCGCGGTCCCGGCGAGCGCCACCAGCACCGCGTTCTTCTCACTCGCCTGCAGCTTCACCTGGGCCGCGGTGAGCCGCTCCTCGAGCTGCACCCGGGCGCGCAGGTCGGTGAAGATCCCCACCGTGGCCAGCTCGCGTCCCCCTTCGTAGAGGATCGACGCGGTGAGGTTGACCGGAATGAGCTCCCCCTCGCGGTTGCGCAGCTCCTGCCGGGTGAGGTTCAGCCGCCCCACCCCACCGTCCTCGCCCGAGCGCAGGCGCCGCATGATCTCGCGCGCGACCCCGGGCGGATAGATGTCCTCCACGCGCAGGCCGGAGAGTGCCTCGCGCGCGGTGTAGCCGCTGATGTCCTCGGCGCCCTTGTTGAAGAGGATGACGCGCCCCTTCATGTCGGCCGCGATGATCGCGTCGGCCGAGCTGTCGATGAGGCGCTCAAGGAAGTCCTTGGTCTTGCGCAGCTCGTCGGCCAGCGTGCGCTGCGTGGTGACGTCGCGGAAGGAGAGGATGGCCATCTCCCCCTCCTCGTGCAGCTGCCCCGCGGCCAGGGACAGGATCAGCCCCCGCCCACAGAGGGTCCGGATGCGCAGGTCGACGTCCTCCGCGCGGGCTTCTCCGGCCGCCACCCCGGAGAGCAGCTCCAGCAGGTGCTCCTCGTGCAGCGGACGCAGCAGCTCCACCACGTGGAGCTCCCGGGCCTCGGTCGCGCTCACGCCCAACAGCGACGCGCCGGAGGGATTGAGGGAGAGGACCTTGGACTCCGCGTCGACGATCGCCACCCCCTCCTTGAGGTGGGCGAAGTAGCCCTCGTAGCGCGCCAGCTGTTCGGCCCGCTCCTCGGCGGCGATGCGGGCGTTGCGCTCCCGTTCGCTGTCCCCGCGCAGCCGCTCGAGCAGCCGGGCGCTGGAGATGCTGAGCGCGGTCACGTGCGCCAGGGTCTGCAGGAAGTCGATCTCTTCGGCCTGGAAGCCGGTGCGCTCGCGTCCGGCGCGGAGCAACATGACGCCCAAGCCCCGGCCCCGGACGATGAGGGGCAGCGAGGCGATGGAGCGGATCCCGGTCGCCCGGACCTTCTCGGCCACGCCCTCCAGCAGCGGGTGATCCGCAGCGTCGGTGAGGACCACCGGCTGCGCGGTGCGCAGCGCCTCGGTGACCTCGGGGTAGGCCGAGAGGAGGATGCGGTGCTCGCGCAGGGCGGCGTCGTCGCTGGCGGCGACCACCACGCCCTGCTCACCGTCCACCAGGACCAGCGAGGCCCGGGTGATCCCCAGGGCGTCCGCCAACCGGCGGGTCACCCCGTGAAGGAGGACCTGTACGTCACCGCGCTCGGCGTACTCGGCTGCCACCTCGAGCAGCAGGGTCAGGTTCTCGCGCCGCACGCCGATCTCCCGGCGCTGCTCGCCCCGCGCTTCGGCGAGGGACAGGCGCAGGGGCAGCTCCCGCTCCAGCGCATCCACATCCAGCACGTCGTCGGCCCCGGCGAAGGCCTCCCCCAACGGGAGGTGACCGGTGACCAGCAGCGGGCGGGCGTCCACCTGCTCGCGCAGCTCGATCAACCGGTCCTCGGCCCCCGACTCCCGGGCGTCGAGCAGCACGACCGTGGCCGCGTCGAGGGAGGGGGCGGGAGGAATGCCGGCAAGCTCGCGCCCATGCAGGGGGCTGCTCGGAGGGAGCACCCAGAGCCGGGGCACGTCAGGGAGGGTTTCGGAGGGGAGGGCTGTCACGGGGATCCGGGCGCGGAGTGTAGATCATCCCCGGTCGGGACGTTGGCGGGCGTCCGTTCGGGGAGGCGGTTACACTCGCCGGCGGCCATGGCACCCCCGAAAAAGAGGTTGGGCGACATCCTCCTGGAGATGGGCGTGGTGGATGCCCTCCAGCTCCGCTCGGCGCTGGGCCACCACCAACAGTGGGGGATGCCCCTGGGCCAGACGCTGGTCGAGCGGCGCATCTGCAGCGTGGAGCAGGTCCTGGCGGCGCTGGCCCGCCAGACCGGACTCCCGGTGGTGCGACTGGATACCCATCCGCTGGAACGCGCGCCCATCCGGCTGGTGCCGCGTCACCTGGCCGAGCGACACCGGATGATCCCCCTCTCGCTCGAGGGCTCGCGCAACGAATGCCTGGTGGTGGCGGCGGCGGCACCGGTCGCCCTGGATGATCTGGACGCGGTCTGCGCGGCTTCGGGGAAGTCACGCATCCGGGCGCTGCTCGCCGCCGACGACGCCCTGGATCGCGCGATTGCCCGGCTGTACGGCCCCGCCGAGGGCGAATCGGAGGAGGCACGCCACCACGTTCCGATTCACGGGCTCCCTTCCACCGGGGACGCCGGCGCGGCGTTCGGTCCCCCGGCGCCGGTGGGGGAAACCCTGCTTTCCGATGAAGCGCTCGCGCCCGCGGGAGAGGCGACGTTCTCCTTCGGGACCCCCTCCCCGGAGGCCGGAACGGTCATCCCCTTCGATCCGGACGTGAACTCCGGGGCACCTCCGCCCGGAGCTCCCTTCGACGGGCCCGGTCCGGAGGTGACCTCCGGGGCACCTTCGAACGGAGACCCCTTCGAAGAGCTCCAGGAGCCCGGGAGGGTCCTGCTCTACGGATGGAGTCCGGAGGTGACCGGTGCGCTGGGTGCTGCGCTCAGCGGGAGCGGCATCCGGGCGGAGGCGGTGGATGAGGCAGGGGTCCTCGGCGCGGCGGCGGACGACGTGGTGATCTCCTCGACCCTGGCCCTCGAGGCCCTGCTCGGTCCCGGCCAGCGGCTCGCACCGCGCATCATCATCTGCGGAACGCCGGATCGTTCCGACATGGGACCCGCCAAGGCGCTGGGTGCCCGCGTGTACCTCCCGCCCCCTTTCAGCGTGGTGCAGCTCGGGGTGGCGGTCCAGCGCTGTCACGAGGCCGCGGCCCGCCGTCGGCGACGTCGCTTCCGCTGACAGCCGGGACGCCTCGCCGCTCGGTGGTTGTGGAGCGTCACCCGGCCGCGGTGCAGCGATGTCGCTTTGGAACAAGGAACGGGGAGCGCCGCACACCGCGACGCTCCGCTTCGGTTTTCAGCGTGCGGCGTCCCGAAGGCGCCGGTCATTGTGCTCTGCTCAGCGCGGGCAGGACTCCAGTGCGCCCAGGTCCGGCAGCGCCCCGCAGAACCCCTCGGCGACGTCGGTCCCGCGGTCCAGGGCCGGGGAACCTGCGGCGAGCCGGAAGTCCTGGGCACGTGCGTCCACGAAGCGCGGATCCGCCTGGAGGGACTCGCGGTCGTGACCACCGTCATTCCGCCAGCGGTCGAAGTTCACCTGCGAGTTCCCGAGCCTGAAGGTCAGCGCACCCCCTGAGTTGAAGTAGAGGTTGTTGTCCACGAAGACCCGGTCGGTGGTCGTTCCCGCCCGCACCGAGAGACCGCAGTTGCTGGAGATGTTGTTGACGATGGTCACGTCCCGGCTCGTGCCGCTGCTCCCGTACGAGATGCAGTAGCCCGACATGTCGTGGATGGTGTTGTGGAACACCACCACGCCGTTCACGTTGGCCAGGCGGATGCCGCCCGCTTCGCCACCGTTCGTGGCGTTGCCGCTCCACATCACGTTGCGGCGGACCACCACGTTCGAGGGATCCGCGCCGGAGGTCACGCCGCCGATGCTGATCGCGCGGCCGTTGTTCCAGAAGCGGTTCTCCTCCACGCGCACGTCCGAGGCGGACATGTGCACGACGATCGCCTCACCCTTGCTGGTGGACTTCGGGAGGTGCCCGTAGAGGTCATTGCCCCGGATGACGATCCGGGTGCAGGTCTTGATGTCGACCCCGTTCTCCAGGTTGTCGTGGAGCACGTTGTCTTCGATGAGGAGATCATCGAACGGGGTGCCGGACTCGGCGGCGCCACCCTCGGAGCCGATGCACTGGACCGCGTCGCCCGAGTTGTCGTGGATGACGTTGCGACGCACGATCACGCGGGAGCTGCGGGGCTGGACGAACACGCCGTGGCTGTCGTCGCTGGGCTTGCTGAAATTGTGGATGCGGTTGTTCTCGATGAGGATGTTCGAGGCGCCATGGGCCACGTTCACGCCCGCGCCGGCGGTGCCGTTCTTGGCCACGCTGTTGCGGAGCACGCCGTGGTTCCCGCCCTCACGCCAGAGGATCGCGAACGCGGGATCGCCGTTGAGATCCAGGGTGAGTCCGTCGAAGTGCCAGTGGGCGCGGCGGACGTCGATGACGTTGCGGCTGGCGCTGTCTCCGCCGGAGCGGCCACGCAGGACCACCGTCTCGCCGGGAGCCGCGCGGACCGTGATGG
This sequence comes from Myxococcaceae bacterium, assembly GCA_035304185.1. Taxonomy (GTDB): domain Bacteria; phylum Myxococcota; class Myxococcia; order Myxococcales; family Myxococcaceae; genus DATGQN01. The sequence continues at coordinate 77,627 of DATGQN010000102.1, read as the reverse complement.
GGGCGTCAGCGGTGCCATCCCGCTCCTCGATACGCAGGCGCTCGGGATAGACGCCCTCGCGGATGATGACCGCCTCTCCGGGGCGGACGAGGCTGATCGCCCGCGCGATGGTCCGCAGCGGCCGCGCCTCGGTTCCGGCATCCGAGGCGGAGTCATTCCCGGAGGTGCTCACGTACCAGAGCCGGGTGTAGTCATCCGGGTCGAAGGGGCGGCCCACGCCGGCGTTGGAGCCGGGAGGTGCGGACGGCGGGGACGGCGCCTCGGGCGGCTCTCCACCGATGGGCGGATCACCGGGGTCCGTCACCTCCGGAGGCGGCTCCACGCCGGGCTCGGTGGTGTCGGGCGGCTCCTCGTCGGGGCCGGTGTCGTCGCCATGCCCCGGAGGCGTTCCGGGCAGCGGCTTGTCGGAGGGAGATCCGTCCTGACAGGCGGGGTCGGCAGCGTCCTCACAGCGTGCATCGACATTTCCGGTGCAGGCAGTCAGTAGAAGTGTGAAGCCGAGAATAGAAGACAGGATGAAGGGGACAGGGTGTCGGGGATTCATGTCGGCAACCGGACAGCTGGACCGGCAGGCCCATTTCCGATGCGTCCGCCCGCGGACTGAGCCCGTCCTTTCCCCGTGCATGCCTCTGAGCGCTCGTTCTCCCGGCCGGTTTGAGCACCATTTGCCCAGCGGCTGACAGCCTTCGGATCCGCCGGTCGTGATGGGCCGGCCCGCGGTGTTGCGCCTGCTTGGCAGCCCTTCCGGCGTGACGCTAAGCAGCAGAGCAGCTGCTCACGGTGGTCCCGCGGGCGGTCGCAGTCGGGGGAGTCAATGCGCGAGTGGGAATCGAACACGTACGGCGTGGGGACTGAGGCCTGCTTCAGCTTTGAGCGCACGGGTGCTCCGCCCGGAACCGCCGCTGGCTTCCGCTGCACCGGGATCAACGAGGCCGGACGCCGCCTGCTCAGCGCTTTGGATGTTCCGCATGAGGTCTGGGGAGCCGAGGGCTCCGGCGGCCCGGATGAAGCGGCGTTCCGGGAGGTGGTGGAGACCGGAGACGCGCACGCGCGGCGCCTCTGGATCGGGCCCCCCGGGGGAGGTCAGCCGTTCCTCGCCCGACTCCGGCGCGACGGCGCGCACGTCATCCTGGAGCTGAGCCCGCCGGAGACGACGGAAGGGGCCGTGCGCCTGCGCCCGTTGGAAGGGGCGCGCCGAATTCCGGTGAACGCGGTCATTCATCCCGCTTCCGTCCCGGCCTCGTCTTCAGAGCTCCCCCGCCAGCAGTCGCTGGCGCTGCACCTCTCCGGCGAGGCGAGCCCTCCGCCTTCGTCACAGGCCACGACGCAGCGCCCTCTCCCCGCGCCCGCCACGCGCCCCACCCCGCCCCCCTCCGGAGGAAGCAGCCGCCTCCGGTGGGGTGAGCCGACACCCGCGCTGGCCTCCGCGGTGCGGCCCACCCAGCGGGCCATCCCCTCGCTCGAGGCACGCGGGAAGCTTCTGACCGGGCTCGCCCGCGAGGTGGTCTGGGAACTGGATGTCGCCACCGGCCGCTTCCAATGGGGCGAGACGCTGACGACGGTGCTCGGGTGGACGCCCGAGGAGGCCTTGACCCCCGCCTGGTCCGAAGGCTGCGTGCATCCCTCGGAGCATGACCGGGTGATGGCCAGCTTCCGGCATGCGCTGGAGGGTGAGGCACGGATCTGGAGTGCGACCTTCCGGTTCCGCCGGCGGGACGGCCACTACGTCCTCCTCCACAACCGGGCGATCATCCTCCGGGACGCCGAAGGTCGGCCGCTGCGTCTCGTGGGATGCTCCGAGGACCTCACCGAGTCCCGGGAAATGGAGTCGAGGCAGGCGCGGGAGAATGAGCTCCGCGAGCGCTTCATCGGCATCCTGGGTCACGATCTGCGCACCCCTCTCAACGCCATCAGCCTCTCGGCGCAGACCCTCCGGCGGCGCACTCCCCTGAACGCCGAGCAGCAGCAGGTGGTGGGACGCATCCAGGCCAGCGCCGCCCGGATGGAGCGGATGATCCGCGACATCCTCGATCTCACCCGGGCGCGACTGGGCGGAGGCATTCCCATCCGTCCTGCCCGCTGCGATCCCCACCGCCTGGGACGCCGGGTGCTCGCCGAGGCGCGCGCGGTGTACCCCGATCACGAACTGCACTTCGAGTCGCGCGGAAGCGGCCGGCTCTTCGCCGATACCGAGCGCCTGGAGCAGGCGGTGGCCAACCTCATCGCCAACGCCTGTCAGTATGCGCCGACGGAGCGCCCCATCACCGTGGTGAGCGAGCTCGAGCCCACCCAGTGGCGGCTGTCGGTCCACAACTGGGGGCCGGTCATCCAGGACGTCCGCCCCGACGAGCTGTTCGAGCCCTTCCGCAGCAGGAGACGCCAGGAGGGCAATCCTCAAGGCCTGGGGCTGGGCCTCTATATCGTGCGCGAGATCGCCGCCGCGCATGGAGGCCACATCGGGGTCACCTCCTCCGAAGAGGCAGGCACCTGCTTCTGGCTCGAGGTCCCCGGAACGCAGTCGCCCCCTTGAGCGCGGGCTCAAAGCGGCGGCGGCGGACCGTCTGACGGTGGCGGATCAGAAGTGGACGTGGAGCCCGGGGCGGATGTGGGGAACCCAGACCCATTCCTGGCGCGGCTCATAGAAGCCTTCGAAGGAGTGCCAGACCCACTGACCGGGCTCGCACAGGGTCGCGCCGTAGGCGTCCAGGTAGCACTCCCCCTCCACCCAGATCTGATCGGTGTAGGCGGGGACCCAGACGTCGCGGGTCTGCAGCACCCACTGGCCTCCGGCGCGGAGTGCGGGTCGCGCGGGGACCACGTAGGGCCGGCGGTAGCGGTGGCCGTGGTACTTCCAGCGCGGGTAGGTCGACACCGGCGCCGGGGCCGCGTAGCGGGGACCCCGCCCGTGAGGGCCTCTGCGCACGTCCCGCCCACGGTCGACGCGTGCGGGAGGGGGGCTGTTCCGGGGACGCTCCGCCCGGCGATCGCTGCCCCGCTGACGTTGGGGTGCGGTGGGCCGCTCCCCCCGGCGGTCCGGTCCGCGCTGGCGGTCCGGGCGATCGGCCCGGCGATCCGCTCCACGCGAGCGTTCGCGATGGGTGTTGGGCTGCTGCCGGTGGGAGGGGCCCTGCCGCTCGACCCGACCCTGCGGCTGGGCCTCCGCCGCAAGCGGCGTCAGGGAGAGCAGGGCGGCGGCCATCAGGCCATAGGAGACGGGGGACGGACGCAGCGACATGGTGGAACCTCCGGAACGCTGGGGTCGGATGACGGCACGTCGGCCCCAGACGCCACGAGGCTTCAACCATTCACCGCACCGGACGGCAGCGTCGCAGCGCCTGCCCGACCGATCGGAAGGAAGGCGGGCGATTGCCGCCCCCGGCTTCCGTGCCCGGAAGGCTGACGCGGACGCGCTGCTGACGGAACGCATCCGCGTGTCGGGAGGAGGCACGCACGGGCTGCCGAACCCGCCACCGCGCCCCGTCCGCCGCCGCGCGTTCCTGCCGGGCGCGAAGGCTCAGAAGCTTCCGGAGAACGCCACCCCGAACGGCGAGACCTGCACGTCGACCCCGGCCACCAGGCCGGAGTAGCGGTTGGGATCGTTTCCGGAAACGAAGAACCAGGTGCTGGCGATGGCGCTGACGGCCCCCACCGCCCCCAGGCCGATGGAGACCAGCTGCGCGGTCTGCACCCGGGAGGCGACCTCCTGCGCCTGGCGGTAGCAATTGAGGCGATCGGCAACGCACACCCGGTAGGTCTCGGCCTGGGCGTGGTTCAGGTTCGCTTCACGCACGGCGCCCGCGTCCGGTGCCGAGAGGGCCAGGTTACGGGGCTGCAGCTCCCGGCTCCAGGTGGGTCCGGTGTAGAGCTGGTCCAGGCCGATCGCGCCGCCGACGGTCACCACCGCCAGACCCGCCGCGAGCCACGCCATGCGCCGCTGACGTCCGTGATGTTCCGCATAGGCCCGCGCGAAGTCGGGGCTTGCCACCAGCGAGAAACTCTCCACCGTGACCTCGTCCTTGTGCAGCTCGGTGCTGCGGGACTGGGCGATGAAGCCATCCTTCTTGACCGTCACCCGGTGCATGCCGCGCGCGAACCGGATCGGCTCGGCCATGGGAGTGGAGGCGCGCAGCACGTCATCGACCCACACCTCCACGCCCTCCTCGTTGGTCCGGACGAGGAGACCGCCCTGCTCGGCTTCCAGGAGGGGAGCCACCAGCTCCTGCGCCAGGCCCGGCAGCTCCTGGGCCACGGTCTCCACACTGGCCACCGGCCCCAACGACTTCTGGGCGAGAACCCGGCCATCCTCGGTGTCGAGCAGCTGCAGATCGACGACCAGCCGCGCCTCCGGACGACTGACGCTGCCGGTCACCAGGTAGCGGGCGCCCAACGCCTTCGACGCAGCGTTCACCTCGCCGGGATCCATCTCTCCGCCGAGAAGCTGACGGGAGCGTTCGATGGCGAGGAGCTGTCGGACCTCGTCGGCGGAGAGCACCTGGAAGGCGTTGAGGTTGCGCAGGCCCCGGACCACGCTGCCGGTGGCCGCCGTCGCCTGGAGCTCCGTGGCACCGCGCGCCTCGAGGTCGGTCACCACCAGCAGCGTCGCCTCCTGGGCGAAAGCCGGCAGGGCCATCAGCAGCATCAGCGCTGAGAGTGCTCGCATGTTCTCTCCCCACCCCCGGGCGTGGCCACGCCCTCAATCGTCGGATGCTGTGTTCTTAGCCGAACCGCCACAGCTGTGTCGGATTCCTGCCATGCGATGACACGCAAGGTGACCGGAATCGCCTATGGTTCGGCCGGAGCCACGCGCGCCGGGCGTGGTGAGGGGTGGATTGCATGAGATTCGGATACGCGGTGCTGATCTCCAGCCTGCTGGCGTCATTGGGGGGCTGCCGGGAGCTGGGCAGCTATCTGAGCCCGGGAGAGCTCGAGGCGTGTGCGTCAGGAGCCCGGACCGAGGGCTGCCCCACCAACCTCGAGCCCGGCGCGACGGTGACCTTCCTGGAGCCGCACGTCCTGGTGGCCGGGACGCCCTATGCCCCCGCCGGACTCGGCCGCTACCTGGAGCTGCGTTTCCGCGTGGAGAGCGTCCTCGACATCGAGCGGGTGGATCTCGCCTGCGAGGGTCTCCAGCTGGCGTCCTGGCGTCCTCAGGACCGGGACGTGTCGATGGAACTGGAGGCCACGGTGGACCTGCTCCCGTGTCGCTCGGTGTCGACGGCGCAGCTGGTGGGTGACGTCGAACTGCACACCGTGCCGCTGGAGATCCGGGTGCTCGGACCGGTGGGTGGGCAGGTGGTGCGCAGTGGCTGGCAGGTGGTGGTCAACCTCGACGACGCGCGGGTCCCGGACAGCCGCGCGGAGCTCGCGGTGAGCCTCGAGGCGGCCAATCCAGGGGTGGCGCCGGTCGGCGGCCGTCCGGTGGAGTTCCGTGCCGCTGCCGGCGATCCCGGGGATCCCCTCTCCGCGGCCCCCCAGGTGTGGGTGGACGGGGTGCGGGTGGAGGACGCCGAGGTCCGTCCGGACGTCGAGCCGGGGAGGTATCTCATCCGCCTGCCGCGCGGGCTCCGCACCCGCCACGACGGCGGTGGCACGTTCGTCGAGCTGATCGCTCCCAGGGTGGCGCGTCTCACCTTCACCGGCGTGACGCAGAGTGGCCGCAATGCAGTGGGTCGCCTGTCGGTCGAGGTGGAGCGTGATCGCAGCGATCCGGATGGTGAGCCGGAGGTGCGCAACCTCTACCTGGGCAGTGACCGGACGCTTTCGGTGCTCCGCCCGGTGGCGGTCCCGGCCGGACCGGACGGCAGCAGCCCCGGGACGCTGGTGGTCACCGACTGGTCGGAGGACCGCCGGCTCTATCTCTTCAATGCCGACGACACCTGGGAGCCCATCACCGAGCGCAGCGGAAACGAGGTCTGGGCCCTCACCGAGAGGGGTCAGGTCATCTGGCAGCTGGAGACGGGCATTCCCGAAGGCATCCTCCAGACCGACCTCTCCCCGACTGCGCCCGACGGGCCGGCAGTGGAACTCCCCCAGCCGGCCTTCTCGGATCAGGCCTTCCGCCTCGGAGATGGCTCGGTCTGTATCGAAGACATCGAGCTTCCGACCTCGTCCCTCTGTGATGCCCCGCTTCCGCGGTGGCGCGTCACGTGTCTCACCGGGGACGCCACCCAACGCACCGTGGATCTCGCCGCGCTCAATCCCGTCAACCGGGGGCAGTCGGACGCCACCGTGGGACTGCACGCCGGGTGGATCAGCACCCAGTACCGCACCCCCGGCTGTGCCCCCAGTCAGGCCGTCGGGAGTTGGAACGGCCAGGGACTGGAGGTGGCATTCACCGACCCCTCGGTGGAGGACATGCTGCTGACGGACGGTCTCTCGGTGGTGCTCTCCGCCGGGCCGGAGCGGGCGGTGGTGGGCGCCATGAACACCGACCTCTACCTCTCGTTGGAGCTCATCGACGTGGCCGGTGGCGGGCTCTCGCAGGGCCACTATTTCGCCCCGCCGGCCAGCGCGTCCGTTTCGCCGGAGGATTCGGTGCTGTGGGCGGACGCCGACGGGGGCCTGGTCCTCCTCCGGTCACCCGGCATCCTGGAGCGCTGGCTCCCCGGCGAGGCCGTCCCCGCGCAGCGATTCGATCTCGCGACCTGGGCCGGTGGCGAGGTGCTCGGGCCCTACCCCTACCACTCGGTCATCGGTGAGCGGATCTTCGAGCTGCCCCGGGTGGTCCATGGCAACGGTGACGTCACCATCGCGTTGTCGCTGGTGCGTGCGGAGGAGCTCCACCTGCTGACCCTCGAGCTCAACCGCGAGCTGGTCCCGGTCTGGGCGCATGCCGTCCCGGTCTTCGCCGACACCGCAGCCTCCTACAGCGCGATGGCGGTGGGTTTACCCGATGCCCCCTATGTCGACGTGGCGGTCTGGGGGCTCGCCAGCCCGGCCTCGCGGTTCTTCCGGTGGGCGCGATGAACGCCGGGTGGCGGGCATGGCGGGTGGGAGCGCTGCTCACGCTCCTCTCACTGATGGCCCCCGGCTGTCGTCCACTGGCGACGACGCCGCCCGGTTGCGAGGGCCGCGCCGAAGACTGTGAGCCGGACCTTCCCGGGAGCGCCGCCGAGGTGCGGCTCATCTCCCCGGCGCGGCTGCTCGAACAGGACGGGGGGGTGGCGATCTTCGGACGCTTTCTGCCCGTGGAGCTGGAGGTGCTCCGCAGCGAAGGGGCCGATGAGGTGGAGCTGCTGTGTGGTGATCGCCGCCTGGCGACCTGGTGGCCCTCGGCCGCAAAGGAGGAGCGCCTCAGCCTCAAGGCGCTGGTGGACCTCCTCCCCTGCCGTGCGCCGGGGACCGACGCCCACCCGCTGCCGGTCACCCTCTCGGTGATGGTCGAGGACGCCCTGGGTGCGCGGCGGGACCATGGCCGCTTCGACCTGCTGGCGGATTTCACCGTGGAAGAGGGTGAGGTGCTCGAGCCCGGTGATCCCGACGCGCCCGCCCGCGCCCGGATCGAGCTCGACGAGGCGCCCCCCACCGAAGAGGGGCTCCCGGCGCTGTTGCGCGTGGAGGGGGTGCTCTCCCGGCCTCCGCAGATCCAGGTCGGCGGCGCCGTCCTGGAGACCCGGCCGGTGCACGGGGGATGGCGCTTCTTCCTGCCCCGGCCGGACTTCGGCTCCGACATCGATGCCTTCTCGATGGAGGTCGAGGTCCAGGTCCTGCTGAGCACCGGCTTCGGCGTCACCACGCTCCTGAACGAGCGGGTGCGGGTCGAGCGCGCGCTGCGGACCGTCTCCCTGGATGGAGACCTCTTCTCCCCGATGGTGCCCAAGCCGGCCGGCTGGCCGGTGATGACCTCCCAGGGCCTGCACCTGGTCCTGGAGGACACCGCTGCGACACTCCCGGGGTCCTCGGCGCGGCTGGTCCGGATCCCGGCGGATCCTTCCGCCCCCCTGCAGCAGCTCACCTTCCGGCAGGACACCTCAGGCGGCCCGGGTGACTGCGCCGTCCCCGGCGATCCCGTCGACCCCGGCACCTGGTGCGTCCTCGGGATGAGTGGGACCGGGCAGCTGGTGCTGCGACGGCCTCAGGCGGCGCCGTTGAGCTTCCTGATCTCGGTGCTCGCCACCGACGCCTGGGAGCGGTGGACGCCCGACACGCAGCTCGAGTCGCTGGTCCGACCGGCCGTCGCGGACCCCGCCCCCTTTTCGCAGCCCTGGGCGTGGGGCCGCCTGGGCGAGGCACGCCTCTGCACCGAGGCGCGCTCCACCTCCTGCTGGGGCGTTCCCTGCGGGCCCTTCCCCAGAGCCTGTGTGCTCGGCTCGGGCGCGGTGGAGTCGACGCTCCCGGTGGAGCTCCCCCACATGTCCTGGGACGCCGGAGGCCAAAGCCGCGCCCGCGGAGGGGGGCCTTTTTTCCTGACTTATGACCACATCGTGTCGGCGTTGGGGAACGTGCCCCTGGTGACCCTGGGAACCGAGACCCGCGGGCAGCTGGCCCTGGGATCGGGCGGGTCGCACGGCGGGTGGATCTATGAGCGGGGCATCAACGCCATGGTCCCGGTGAGGGATGGACTCTCGATGATCAGCCTCAGTGGGACGAACAACGGGTTCTATCCCGGAGACGACGCCCAGGTGGAGCAGCCCTACCTCCCCGCCTGGGCCGATGGCCGCTACATGTTCCACGCCATCGTCCACGTGGAGCCGGACGGGTCGCTGGTGGTCCTGGGCGAGGACTGGAGCGGGGTGCAGCACCTGTCCCGCTGGGCCCCGGAGAGCACGGTCCCCGAGGTGGAGCAGGTCCTTCCCCAGGGGCCGGACGGCTTCGACCTCCCTCCGTCGACCTCCTTCGACCTGATCGAGGATGGCTACAGCCACACCTTCGCGGATGGTTCGGCGGTGCTGGTCTACCGGGTGGGAGGCGGGTCCCTCAATTACCGGCTGCTGGTGGTGGATCCTCAGCTCCGCCCGCTGTTGAGGCGCCGGAGCACCCGCCCCCTGCGCGCCGAGCTCGGGCCCGAGGGGGAGACCCTGTGGCTCATCGAGACCACCCCGGGCCCGGAGGGGGTCGGGAATCAGATCATGATCCTTCCCCGTTAAGGCATGCACCCTGCTCTTCCGGCGGCTACCTTGCCGGGGGCAGGCATGCGGGCGTCTCGACGGATCGTTCGGGTGACGAGGGTTGACGCGCCCGCCCCAATAGAACACATCTGAGCTTTCACCCTGGCTTGCGGGCCCGACCGCGACCAAGTTCCCGCCTCCAACGGCAGGCAGGAGGGATCCCCATGGCATTCCCAGGAGCATCCAAGCGACAGAAGGAAATGGCGCGGCTGGAGAAGCGCAAGGAGAAGGAAGCGCAGCGGCTGCAGCGGAAGGCTGAGAAGGATTCTCGCCCGACCAACAACGATGGCGTCGACCCCGACATCGCCCACATCATCCCCGGACCTCAGCCCCTTCCCGAGGGCTTCTAGTCCGGTCTGGGTCTGAAGCGCCCGGCTGTTCCGGCGCTTCCCACCCGGGGGCCTGGACCTCTTCACGGAGGTCGGCCCCCGCTTTTTTTGTCCGACGTCCCCTCAGAGCGAGAGGCGGATGTCGATTCCCAGCGGATTGGGCAGGTGCACGGTCACTCCGGGCCGGGCGACCCGGCGCGGGACCCACACCCACTCCTCGTGCTGCTCGAGGTAGCCGGGAACGGTCCGGACCTCGTGGGAGCCGCAGTCATAGGCCCGGGTGCGGTGGCTGCGCCCCAGCCGGCGGTGGCAGGTCCGGTCGACCCACACCCGCTCCTGGCTGGCCGGGACCCAGACCTCGGTGACCCGCCGCTCCCAGATGCCTCCCGCTCGGGGAGCAGGGCGGGGCGCGGTGACCACGCGGACCTCGGCGTCCCGGACCCGGGGCCCGTCGGCCCGGGCGTCACCGGGAGCGGAGAAGAGAGCGGCCGCGATCACCAGGCTCAGGCTGAGGATGGAGCTGTGCGTACGCATGGGAACCTCCGTTTCAGGGTGCCGGAAGCGGCGAACCCTGACGGCCCCAGACGCCGCCCGGTCGATCTTCTTCATCCCCCGCGCTTCCGGACGGTGGCGCCCGGCGGCGGAATGAGCGGGACTTGCGCCGCGGCCCCGCTTTGGACAGACTTTCCGCGCAGTCCGCGCTCTCACCCGCTGAGGTCCCGAAGCCCTTGCGCACGCACGTCTGAAGCCCCGGTCCAGTTCGTCTTCCGCGCGGCCCCTCCTGTGTCGGGAGGCGTCCGGTCGCGCCGACCGCCTTCGGAGTGCTCCATGCCTTCCCCTCATCTGCGCGCGCACGCGCTCGGCTTCGCCTATCCCTCCACCCCCTCCCTCTTCGAGGACCTCAGCTTCCACCTCCCCGCCGGCTGGACCGGCCTGGTCGGCGCGAACGGGAGCGGTAAGTCCACCCTGCTCGGCCTGCTTCAGGGGCGGCTGAGGCCCACCTCCGGCCAGCTGGAACGGGTGCCCGAGCGCCAGGCGATCCACCTGTGTCCCCAGGAGGTCGAACGCCTCGACCCCGTGATCGAGGCCTTCGCCGAGGCCCGCGACGGCCGCTCCCGGCAGCTCCACGGCCGGCTGGGCCTCGAACCCTGGCGGCTGATGGCGTGGGACACCCTCTCCCCGGGAGAGCGCAAGCGCTGGCAGCTGGGCGCGGCGCTGGCCCAGGATCCGGATGTGCTGCTGCTCGATGAGCCGACCAACCATCTGGATGCACAGGCGCGCGCATTGCTGCTCGACGCACTGCGGGGATTCCGCGGCGTGGGGGTGGTGGTGTCCCACGATCGGGCGTTCCTGGACGCGCTCACCTCCCAGACGTTCCGACTCCATGCGGGACGGCTGGCGCATCACCCCCTCCCCTACTCCCAGGCACGCGCGGCCTGGGAGGAGGAGCGGGAACGGGACCTCACCCAGCGGGCCCGGGCGGTGGAGCGGGTGGCGGTGCTCGAGCGCGGCGTGGAGCGGCTCCAGCGCGCGCAGCGGGCGGTTCAGGCCGAACGCAGCACCTCACGCCGCATGCGGGGGCGCCGTGATTCGGACGCCCGGACCCTGGCGGCAGATCGCCGGGTCGAGCGGGCCGGGAGCGCGATCTCCAGCCGGCTGAACGCCACCCGCACGCGGGCCAGCCGGGAGTCCATGGCGATCCCCGACTTCGAGGTCGATCCCACCGTGGGGCGCTCGGTGTTCGTGGACTACCTCCCCGCGCCCCGACCCCGGCTGATCACGCTCGGGCTTCCGGCATTGACCGCGGGACACCAGCCCCTCACCGGCCCCCTGGCGTTGTCGGTGGGCAGAGAGGATCGCATCCACCTCGCGGGCCCCAATGGCGCCGGCAAGACGACGCTGCTCGAAGCGCTCCGCAACGCCTCCCACCTCCCCCCCGAGCGCGTCCTCTGGCTCCCCCAGGAGCTCACCGAACGGGAGGCCGCCGAGGACCTCGCGCAGCTGGAGGCCCTGGATCCGGAGGCCCGGGGACGCACCCTGTCCCTGGTCGCCGCGCTGGGCGCCGAACCGGGAAAGCTCGTCCGGGGGACCCGCAGTTCGCCGGGGGAGGCGCGCAAACTGCGGTTGGCCATGGGCCTCGCCCAGCACGTCTGGCTGTTGATGCTCGACGAGCCCACCAACCATCTGGACCTGCCGACGGTGGAGCGCCTGGAGCGGGCTTTGATCGCCTATCCGGGGGCGCTGGTGCTGGTCACCCACGACGCTCCGCTCGCCCGGGCGTGCACCACCCTGCGTTGGCGGTTGGGAGCGGGAACCCTGACGGTGGAGTGAGGCGCGGCTCCTGACACGACGGTGTGCGCAGGCCTCAGTGCAGGGCCTCCACCGGGGTCCTCTGACCGGGTGGGTCGATCAACGGCATGGAGAAACTCACCCGCATCCAGCGCCCCTCGGTCGCCGCCCAGGTCTTCCCCCCGTGCGCCTCGACCAGGCCCCGGGTGATGTAGAGCCCCAGCCCCACCCCCTGGTTGCGAGCGGTGGCCGGGGTGTCGGCCCGGACGAAGCGGCGGAACAGCCGGTCGAGCTCCTGCTGCGGCAGGGGCTCCCCACAGTTGGCCACCGCCACCACCGCCTCGCTCCCCCGCTGCTCGAGCTTCACCGTGATGGGCGTGTCCGCATCCCCGTACTTCTCGGCGTTGGACAGGAGGTTGCCGAGGATCTGCCGCAGCCGGGGGACATCGGCCGACACCCACAGGGGTTGGCTGGGGAGCTGCAGTTCCACGCGGTGCAGGGGGATGATGTCCTCCATTGCCTGCACCAGCTCCCGCAGGCGCGAGGTCAACTCGGTGGGCGTGGGGTGCAGCTCCATCCGGTGGGCTTCGATGCGGGACGCGTCCAGCAGGTCGTCGACCATGCGCGCCAGGTCGACCGCGAGGGAGCGGATGCGCGCGATGAGCTGCAGGCTGCGGGTCGGCTCGGAGGTGCCGCGTTGAAGCTGCTGGGCGGCCAACGAGATGACCGAGATCGGCTGCCGCAGATCGTGGGCGACCACCGCGATCCACTCCTCCCGCGCCTGTTCGTAAGCCTTGTAGCGGGTCACGTCCTGCATGACGACCACCGCCCCCAGTCCCCCGCTCACGTCCGGGAGCGGCGCCATACCGACGAGAAGTGGGATCTTCTCTCCCGTCGGTGGCGTGATGGTCGCCTCCAACCCCACCAGCTGCACGTTGTCGCGGGAGCAGCGCTCCAGCGGCTCGACGAGATGGCCCAGCTCGTCCGGGCGGTCGGCGAACACCTTCTGCAGGCGCAGCCGGTGATCCAGCTCCGGCAACAGGCGGCGGACGGTCCCATTGAAGATGGTGAGCCGACCCTCGGCATCCACCAGCAGGATCCCCTCGGGGAGCTGGTCGATCACCTGGGCCAGCCAATCGCGGTGGCGGGCGAGCCCCATGCGGCTGCGCTCCAGCTCCTCGTCGCCCCAGTTGAGCTTCCGGCCCAGCCAGAGGACGAGGCCCGCAGCGGCCAGGATGTTGAGGGAGCTGGCGAGCGCCAGCGCGGTCTCACCGGAGATGAGGCCCTCGCGAAGCACCACCATCACCGAGCGGCCGATGAGCGGGAGCGCGAGCAGCAGCACCGCCGCCCACCGTGACGCCACCCCGCCCATCCGGGGGCTGAGGACCACCGCCATGGGGCCCCGGAGCGGCGGCATGGAGAGGACCGCCAGGGACAGGGCCGCCAGGCTGATCAGGGTCACCACCGAGCTCGGAGCGGGGCCGAGACTCCCGAGGGAGTACATGGACACCACCCCGAAGGCGCGTCCCACCAGCTCCACGGTGCGGGTGGCGAGGACCACCGCGCAGACGGTCTGGATCAGCAGGGTGCCGATCCGGCTGCTCCCCCGAAGCAGCAGGCAGGCAGCCAATGCGGCGGTCGAGAACCCCACGTCCGGCGCCGAGCGGTACCACTGCTCCGGCGTCCACTCGTAAGGGATGGAGGCCTCCACCCCGAGCCAGACGCCCATCATCCCCAGGTCGAGCAGGGCCAGCAGCCGGCTGGCCACCTGTGCCCGCTTTCCCTGCTTCAGGGCCAACAGGCAGGCGATGCCGAGCACGATGTTGGAGAGCGCGGGAGGCAGCCCCGTCAGTCGGATTCCGAACCGGCCATTGCTGAGCCAGATCAGGCCCCAGGAGGCGGCGGCGAGGACGCCGACGAGGATCAGCCCGACGGCGATCCCCCGCACCAGTCGACGGGCGCGCCGGGAGGCCACCGCATCGGCGGGGTTCACGGCACCCGTCAGGGGCGGAAGGGGGGGTCGTCGAGGGGCCAACGGAGGGGTTCCAGGCGGAATCTGAAGGGACGGGTGATGCGCCTTGCAGAAATCAAGGTGTGAACTTCGGCCCGGACGGCAGCTTCGCGGCGCGTCACCGGGTTGGTTGGTCGACCTGAAAGCGAGCCGCCTCTGCACCCCGGGGAGGACCGCTGTGGGCTTCGCCACAGGCTGCAGGCGCATGCGGGTGTCGTCTTCCCGGCAGGGACCGACCGGTCAGGGCCGCGTTCACGACGGCGGCTCCCAGGCGATGAGGAGCCGATGGCTCCCCCCGGGGCCGGGTTCGGGGACCGCCTCCACGCCCGTCGCGCCGAGAACGCCCAGCATCCCCTCCATACAGCCGCAGAAGAACTGGAGGTTGGGGGAGCTGTTGCCACGGAGGGTGAGGCGCATGTGGTGGGCCCCGAGCAGCACGGCGTCCAGCTCGAGCCCTTCGGCCCCGAATCGCATCCCGTCGGCGAGGCGCACCACTGCGCGCGCCAGCGGGAAGGCACGCAGGCCGTCGACGAAGACCCGGCCGCAGGGATGGCGGGACCACCCCTCGGCGAAGGCATGGCCCGCCCGGCGTTGCCCGGCTCCCATGGGATCCCCGGGGCAGAGGAGCGCGCTCAGCCCGTTCACCAGACGCTGGAAATCAGGGATGGCCAGAGAGATGGCGTGCGCCCCGTCCGGGACATCGGCCAGCACCCCGGCGACCACGGCGTCGACCTGCGGGAGATCCCCCACGCCCTCCACAAGGGCCTTGATCACGCGCCGATGGATACGCGGCATCTGCTGCTGCGCGGAGATGGTTGCAGGTGCAACCGACGCCGGTGCGGTGCCCTCCGCCTCCACGTGCGTCGGCGGCCGACCCGGACCCTCCACGCCGATCCCCACCGTCCGCTCATCCGCCATCTGTACGTCCCCCCTGACGTGTCGGGGACCATCATCCACCCAGGACGCGGCGGGAGGCAAACCGGGTCGGGGAGGACGCCAGAGCGCGGGCCGTCAGTCCCCGAACGCCTCGTCGGTGATCTCGAGGCCCCGGTCGATGATGTCGAAGGCCAGCTGCAGCTCCTCTTCGGAGATGCAGAGCGGTGGATTGCACATCAGGGTGCTCCACTGCGCGACGGTGAAGAGCCCCTCCTCCCGGAGGAACGACAGCAGGCGGCCCATGGCCGGATGCGCACCGCCGAAGGGAACGAGGCGCTCGCCCCGGGCATTGCGACGCAGCTCGATGGCGCCGAAGAGCCCGAGGTTGCGGTGCTCGAGCACGCTGGGGTGTCGCTCCGCCAGCCGCTTCATGTGGCCACGCATGACCTCCCCCATCCGGGCGCTCTTCTCGATGAGCTGCTCCTCCTCGAACACGTCCATCACCGCGTCGGCTGCGGCCAGACTCATGGGGTGGGCGTTGTAGGTGAGGCCGCCGAAGAAGGTGTTCTCGCGGAAGTGGGCGGCGATGCGATCGCTCACCCCCATCACCCCCAGCGGCATGTACGAAGAAGTCAGGCCCTTGGCCATGGTGACGATGTCCGGGACGATGTCGCCGTGTTCGAAGGCGAAGCGCCGACCGGTGCGGCCCCACCCCGCCATCACCTCGTCGCACACCAACAGGATGTCGTAGCGCTCCAGCAGGGACTTGAGCCCGCGGAGGTAGCCCTTCGGCGGCGGCAGGATCCCGTTGGTTCCGGTCACCGTCTCGATGAACATTGCGGCGATCGTGTGCGGCCCCTCGGCGCGGATCACCTCTTCCAGGTAGCGCAGGTTGTTGCGCGTCCGGCTCTCCTCGTCGTCGCCGAAGGCGTAATCGTAGGGATCCGGATCCAGCACGTGGACCACGCCCGGCATCCGCGCCCCGGCGTGCCATCCCCGGGGCTCTCCGGTCAGTGAGAGCGCCCCGTGGGTCGCGCCGTGGTAGCTGCGATAGCGGGCGAGGATCTTCGGGCGGCCGGTGAACTGGCGGACCGCGCGGATGGCGTTCTCGTTCGCCTCGGCCCCACCGAGCGTGAAGAAGAAGGTGTTGAGGTCTCCGGGCACCAGTTTCGCCAGACGGCTCGATACCCGGGCGCGGATCTCGGTGGCGAAGGAAGGGTGGGCGAAGCAGAGGGTCTCCGCCTGACGCTGGATGGCCCGGATGACGTGCGGATGGCCGTGGCCGATGTTCACGCTCATCAGCAGGCTGTTGAAGTCGAGCCACCGTCGCCCATCGGGAGCGTAGAGCCAGACACCTTCGGCACGCGCGAGGGGCAGCGGCTTCACGGTGTCGGTCGCCGACCAGGAGAACAGGTTGTGCGCGAGGCACTGCTCGATCATCTCTTCAGAGGACATCGCCATTCGGGGCTCCCGGGCGGGCGCTGGACAGACATCGGCCGCCCAGGGCGCACCATCCGTCCGATCCGGACGCGGCGAAACCCTCCCGAGCGGCTTGCTGTTTGAAGTCGGTCGACGCCGACCGGGCGGCGGCTACTCGAGGCGCAGAATCAGGTGGTAGCCGAAAGGCGTCTCGACGATGCCGGTCTCGCCGGGACGCAGGCGCAGGGAGAGGCGCTTGAACATGAACGCCAGATCCCCATCCCGGGTGACATCGTAGGCGCGACCGCTCTTCGCGCTGCCCCCGTCCTCGGAGTAGAGGGCCATGAGGGTCGAGAAATCCGCGCCGTCCTCGTACTCCTGCTGGATGTCGCGGATCAGGGCCGCGGCCTCCGCCTGGGTCCGCTCCGCGGCGCGGGGATCATGGCGTCCCTGCAGGGTGGGCCCCAGCGCATCCCAGCTGATGAGCACGTGCTTGACGCTGGCGGTCTCGGTCTGCTGCTCGCGCGCCAGGATGTCGTCGGACTGGATCTGCGGGCCCTGCGCCTCCCGCTCCACCACGGCCTCGGCCGCAGAGGGCGCCTGCTGGGCAGGCGTCTGGCAGGCGATGAGGGACGGCAGCGAGAGGGCAAGCATCAGCGGCGACAGACGGGACATGGGGCCGGGACTCTATCCCCCTCTTCCGGGGCCTCCCAAGCGGGAATGGTCCCCGGGGGAAGGGCGTTTTCCTCCACGGTGCGGGAACGCCGCGGGACCCACGGGCGAGCTTTGCTGCCGGGGGTGCTATTGTGGAACAGTTCCTTCCGACACCGGATCCTTTCCGGGCCTCCCCCTGGAGGCCACGAGCCTGCCGTGCCCCTCCTCACTTCGACAGCGATGCTCTGCACCCTGCGAAGCCGCCGCCATGTCCACGCGTGTTGGACGGGCGCGGGGAGCCAGGCCTTCCCGGAGAGCGGCGCTGGACGGGTTCGCCCCCACTGAGGGGCCCCTCGGCCAGCGCCCTCCTTCCCGGTCTTCCCTTCCCACACCGCAGGTCCGCCAAGCAGCCCACGCGCCCACCCAGGGCGGGTCGCCTGCGAGTCACGCCCCAACTCGGAGCACATCATGCAGCCTACTGACACCGCCCCCCTCTCCACCTCCACCGGCCCCTCGGCCAGCCCTCCGGTGCACATCACCCGGAAGGACATGGAGCGTCTGCGCCTGGTGGTGGACCGGAACATCGACGGCAAGCTCGGCCCGGCGGCCGAGGCGCTGGAACTCGAGCTGGATCGCGCCACCGTGGTGCCCGACGGTGAGGTCCCCCCCGACGTGCTGACCATGCGCTCGCGCGCGCTGTGCGAGGACCTGGAAACCGGGAAGCAGCGGGAGCTGGTGCTCTCCTATCCCAACGAGACCGATCCTTCGGAGGGCAAGGTCTCGGTGCTCGCGCCGGTGGGCCTCGCCCTGCTGGGACTCAAGGTCGGCGACACCATCCGCTGGCCCATGCCCAATGGCCGGGAGTCGGTTTTGAAGCTGGTGAAGATCCTCTATCAGCCCGAAGCGGCCGGCGAGAGCGACCTCTGAGATGATGCGGCGGCGCGTACGACAGGAGCGGTCCCCCGCGCCGGCCAGGCTGGTGGGGCGCGACCGCCAGTCGCCTCCCCGGGAGGATCTCCCGGCGGAGCTGCCCCCTGTCGAAGAGGCGCGGTGGACGCACCTCATGAACGCCGCGTTCCACCTCCAGCAGGCCGGGGAAAACGAACCGGCCGCGAGGATCCGGGCGCTCCGCCTCTCGCTGCAGAGCGCCCTGGAGGCCTTTCAGGCGGCCGAGCCCCTGGATGATCTCCCGGGATTCGCGGTGCGCCGGATGCTGCTGGCGATGGAGGAGGCGTTGGAGGGAGCCGATGAGGCCCCCGAGCGGCGCCCCCCCACCGTCGTTCCGCCCCACCTCACCCCGAGGCGCTGAACCGGGCGCGGAGAACCCACGTCCGGGGCAACCCGCCGGGTCCTCCGCTCAGGGCGCGTCGAGCCAGCGGAGCGCGTCCAACACCCGGTCCTGGGCGCCGGCCTCCTCCGAGAGGACGTGGCTGTCGTTGTCGAGCTCGATGAGGGATCCCTGCGCGCCCAGCACGTGGGCCAGATCCCGTGAGCCCTGGATGTCGGCCAGGGGATCCCCATCTCCGTGGATGATCGCCACCCGGCCCTGGGGACCGGTCCCGGAGCGGAGGGCGCCCCACAGGTCCTCGAGATCGGCGGCGGCTGCGCCCATGGCCTGGGGCCGGGCCACCACCCCTTCGAGCACCACGTGCTGCGCGAGCTTGGTGGCCGCCACCGGATCCCGGGTGAGGATGGGAAGCCCCGAGGAGGGAAGCGCCACCTCGTTGAGCACGGGCACCCCGGACAGCGCCTCCAACCCGCGGTTCACCACGCTGCGCTTCAGGGACAGGAACGGGGCCTGCAGCACGGCGTTGAGCCCCTTGGGCATCTGAGGGCCCTCCAGCTCGAGCCGTCCGCTGTCGTTGAGGGCCAACGCCCCCAGCACACCGGGACCCGCGCCCATGCTGTTGCCGAAGAGGACCACCTCGCCTCCGCCCTCCCGGGCGTCGACGAGCGTCTGGGCGAAGGCCGCCACCGCCGCCACATCCCGGGCCACCCCGTAGCCACGGTCGATGGCCCCCCGCTCGCCGCGGCTGTAGCCGGCCCACTGGTGGTCCATCACCACCACCTCGTGGCCCTGGGCATTGAGGAGCTGGACCTGCTCGAGGAAGTTGCGCCCGGTCTCCTGGAACCCCGGAGAGATGACCACCACCTTGCCGCTGGCCGGTGCGGTGGGGGCCCAGCGCTGCCAGAAGACGTCCCGCGGCTCGATGGCCTGACCATCGACGCTGCCGGCGGCGCGCACGTAGCCCTCGGTCACCTCGTCGGGATGCCGGTCGAAGCGGACCAGCGCGGCGGCCTTCTCGGTGCGGAACGCCTCGAACCAGGGGACCTGCTCCGCAGACAGACGGGTGGTGGGGGCCCCCCAGGCGGCTTCCCGCTCCGTCACGAAGGCCGAGAGCGCTGCCCGCTCGTCCCGGGTGCTCAGCCCCGGCGCGAAGTGGCTGGTGAGGCGATGGAGAAGCGGCTGCCGCGAGGTGGGCTTCCCCTGAGGGAGGCTCCCGGCGGGGAGGGCTTCATTGTCGTGGATCCCGTCCCGGTTGCCGGTGGCATCCGCCACGCTCCGGGTGAGCGCGGCGATCTGACCGCGGTGGGAGAAGGAGGGCTTGTCAGAAGGGATTCGCATGGTCCAAACCTGCACCGCCCGGCGGCGGTCCCGACAGTCACCCCACGCCAGAAGCATGGACCGCAGGCGCCACCCTGCGGTTCGCGCGAGCCTCACCCGGCGTCTGCCCCGTCCACCGCTTGTAGGCGCGGATGAAGGAGCGCACCTCGGCGTAGCCCAGCCGATCGGCGATCTCCGCCAGCGACAGGATGCCCTCGTGGACCCAACGTTCGGCCCGCTCCCGGCGCGCCGCCTCCACCTGTTCCTGCCAACCGGTTCCCGCGTCCGCCAGGCGCCGCTGCAGCGTCCGCGAGCTCAGGTGCAGCGCTTCGGCGACCCGCTGGAGGGACGGCACCTGCCCCGCATCGAGCAGGGTCCCGAGCACCTCGCGGACCGTCTCCGTGCCCCAATGCCCCTGATGCGGACGCGAGCGGCTCTCCTTCGCCGCCTGTTCCACCAGCCACGCGTGCAGCGCGGGGTCCGCGCCGACCATCGGGGACAGCATCGCCGCCCGCTTCCAGCTCACTTCCGTGACCGGGGCACCGCAGCTCACGCGGGCTTCGGGAAACGCCCGGCACAGCCCCTCGCGCCAGATCCCTCCCGCCGCGCCACCCGGCTCGGTGCTGACGAAGCTCAATCCCACCGGACGGGCCGCCCCCCCGGTGAGGACGGCGGCCAGGTGGGTGAAGCAGCCCACGGTGTAGAGCTCGAGCTGCCGTCCCAGGGTGCCGGGGGCCACCCCGGAGTGCCGGTGGATCAGCGTCACCGTCTCGGGAGTCTCACGAAGCTCGAGGGCCACCCGATCCCCGATCAGCGCCGCGTGGTCGACGGCGAGGTGGAGGGCCTCCCGGAGATTGGGCGCGGTGCGGGCGCTGAACTCGAGAACGCCCCAGGCCCCCCGCGGCAGCGCCCGGGCGACCTCCAACCCGAAGAGGGGCGTTCCCGCCAGCTGGGCGCAGGCCTCGGCGAGGCCCGCAAGCTGCGCGATGGGGATGCGCGCCTCCTCCTGAACCGTCAGCTCCGCCGGCAGCCCGAAGCGCTGCAGCAACGGCTGCACGGCGATGTCCCGATCACGGAGGGCCGCGAGGAGGTGCGGCACACAGCGTTGGAGCAGGGCGGGCGTCGGCGTGGGCATGGCAGTTCACCGGGAACGCTACCCGAAAACGCCCGGCGCCAACCCGCACCGCCGGGCAAACGTCGCCTGCCGCGTCACGTCCCCGACCGTGGCGCCAGCGCGGGAGGGCCGACGGCCGCGGGAACTACATGAGCATCCCCGGGTCGCTCACCGGCCTGGGGGCATCGCTCTCCAACAGCTCGGTCTCCAGCGAGATCTCCCCGACGCCGGCGAGGGCGCGGGACACCGGACAGGTTGCCTTGGCCTCCTCGGCGAGCTCACGGAACCGCTCGGCGTCCAGTCCGGGAACCACGCCCCGGGTGGAGAGGTGGATCCGCTGAATGGTGAAGCCGTCCTTGCCCTTCTCCACCTCCACCCGGGCGCGGGTCGAGATGCGCTCGGGGACGAGCTTCTGCGCCCCGAGGATCCCGGAGAGCGCCATGGAGAAGCAGGCGGCATGAGCCGCGCCGATCAGCTCTTCGGGGTTGGTGCCCTGCTCTCCACCGAAACGGGTGCTGAAGGAGTAGCGCTCCTCGAAGGTCCCGCTCCCCACCCGGACGGTCCCGCTCCCATCCTGGATGCCTCCATTCCACACCGCTCCGGCCGTCCGCTCGATCATCCGCCTGCTCCTTCTCGAGAATGGGAACGCCTCCGCCTGAAGCATTGCCGGGACGGCGTCCAGGCGCAGACGCGGGCAAGGTGCGCACTTCGGCCGGTCCGGGCCGCGCGGGGGCGTTGCTCCCCTGGCCGCCCGGCTGCCAGCCGACACCGGTGCCCGGCCGACGTCCGCATCCACGCTTCTGGACGCTTTGCCCGGCAAGGGAGCGCTCTCCTCAGCATCGGGTTGCGTTCGCCCCGGCGGACGCGCACAACAGGAGGTCCCGGCGCCCCCTCTCCCTGCCTGGTCTCCGAGCGCGTCCGTCGGAGCAGGAACTTCATGGTCCCCTCCGGCCTCAACAACCTCGCCCACCAGCTTCAGGTCGCCTCCACCGTGGAGGTGCATCCCTGGCGTCCGGCGATGTGGCTGGGCCTCCGGGTGGCCGCCGCGCTGGCCCTGCCCCTGGTGCTGGCGGTGTGGCTGAATCCGGTGGTCGCCACCTGGGCCACCATGGGCGGTTATGGCATCGCGCTGCTGGACAAGGGCGGCGCCTATCGCAGCCGGGCCACGGTCCAGGGGTTGGCGCTGGCCTTCGAGCTGGTGGTCATCACCGCCGGAACCCTGATCTCCCAGTGGGGGCCCTGGCGCATCCCCATCATGTCGGTGGGGATCATGGCCTGTGCGCTCCTGCCGGGGTGGGGCGCGGCCGGAGCCTCGATCGGCGCTACGGTGGGGGTGCAGCTGCTGGTCAACGCCTCGATCCCGGCGCATGACGGGGACCTGCCGCTGCGGCTGATGGGCTACCTGCTGGGCGCAGGGTGGGCCATGGTGCTCACCCTCGGCGTCTGGCCGGTGCGGGTCTACAAGCCGGGGCGGAAGTCCACCGCGGCGGTGCTCGCGGCCCTGGCGGCCCACACCCGACTGGTCCGGCAGCCGCGGGAGGATCTGGATGCGTGGCACCGGGCGCTGCTCCACCACCACCAGGTCATGCGCGATCGGCTGGAGACGGCGCGGGAGATCCTCGCCTCGACCCGGCGCGGGACCCGGGGGCAGACCGGACGGGGTGAGCGCCTGCTGGCGGTGGTCCAGACCTGCGAGCAGATGATGACCACCCTGGCATCGCTGGAGGAGATCCTCGAGACCGGGTGTCCGCGGACCGCCGAGCGGATCCTCCTGCGCTCGCTCCAGAACATGGAGAAGGCCTGCCTGGAGCTCTCCGAGCGCGTGGTGATCGAGAAGCGCCTACCGCGCGCACGCACCCCGGTGTGGGATCTGGCGCTCGCCCGGGAGGCCATCGAACCGCTCGGGGGACGCGACCGGGCGATTGCCGAGCACACGGTGTCCCTCCTCGGCCGGCTGCAGGAGGACCGGATGCGCGCGTCGGATCACATCGACTCGCTGTACGCCGAGAACCAGCCGGTGCGCGTGCAGGTCCTCGACACCGTGCCGGATCGGGGCGGCATCATCTGGCAGCTCAAGACCGTGCTGCGCCCCGGGTCGGTCATCTTCCAGCACTCACTCCGGGTGGGCGTGGTCACCGTGGTGGCCGGGACCCTGGTCACCCTCCTCCGGGTGCCCTACGGCTACTGGGTCACGATGACCGCTTTTCTGCTGATGCAGCCCTACCGGGTGCGGACCACCACGCGCGCCATCCAGCGGACGGTGGGCACGGTGGCCGGCGCCATGGTCGCAGCGATCGTCGCCACCATCCTTCCGGATCCGCTCGGCATGTCGGTGGTGCTGGTGATCCTGGGAGGGCTGAGCGCCACGGTCCTCCAGTACAACTACGCGCTGTACGCCCTCTTCGTGACGCCGACGTTCGTCCTGCTGCTCGAGCGCTACCATCCGGACTCGTCCCTCTACGGCGTGCGCATGATGAACACCGCGCTGGGCGGCCTGCTCGCGCTGCTCGCCAGCATGCTGCTCTGGCCCGGCAAGGAGCAGATCCGCTTCGGTGAGAGCCTGGCCGAAGCCCTGGAGCGGGCCTCGGACTACCTGGGCTCGGTGGTGGACGCCATCCGCGACGGACTCGATCCGCCGGTTCCCGCGGTCGAACGGGCCCGGCGGGACCTGGAGCTGGCCATCAGCAACGTGAACCAGGTGCTGGATCGCGTCTTCGCCGAGAACCTGCCGCAACGCCTGGTGGAGCCGCGCATGACCCTGGTGGCCTTCACCCAGCGTCTGGCATCGGCGATCAGTGTCTTCGCCACCACCCGGGGCGTGATCGCCTACGGTCCGCATCTCGATGACATCGTGGCCTTCTGCGTGTCGGTTCAGGCCCGGCTCACCCAGCTCGCGTCGGCGGTCCGGGCGGGCCAACGGCCGGAGCTTCCCCCCCGCTCCGAGCTCGAGATCCAGGAACCGTTGATCGCCGCGCGCCTGGAGCGGCTGGAGTACCAGCTCTCGGTGCTGGCGGAGGCAGCGGACCGCGCTGCCGATCAGGAACGCGAGCACCAACGCGATCTGGCCGTGCGCCGCAACGAGCGCAGCGTCCCGGACGCCGGTGCCGCGACCTGAGGGCGGGTGCCACGCTCCCCGCGCGGATCCCCCCTCAGCCCTTCTGGCGCTTGCGCATGGCCGCGAACGCCAAACCCTGGGCGTTGAGCTCGCGATCCAGTGCCAGCACCTCGAAGGCCGCATCCAGCTCGAGGCCCTGCGCACGGATCCGCGACGCGAGGTGCCGATCCAGCGCCTCCCCACAGCGCCGCTCCAGGGCCTCACCTTCCAGATCGCTCTCCACCGCGTCCTCGAAGATGCCCTTGGACACCTTCAGGTCCGCGATGAGCTGCCGGCCCAGCTCCTCCACCTCGGTGCGCTCTCCGAAGTGGGTGAGGAACACCCGGCTGGGCTGCATCGCCACGATCTGCTGGACCACCGAGAGTGCCTCATCCGCCAGATAGTCGGTGGGGCTGGTGGTGGGGATGGTGAAGGGCCCCCTCCCCTGCAGCGCCGGGTAGGCGAGGCCGAACGCGTCGCCGGTGAAGACGCCGTCACTGCCCGAATCGTGGATGATCAGGTGGTGGTTGGCGTGGCCCCGCGTGTGGGTGAAGGAGAGGGTGCGCGCGCCGAAGGAGAGCGTGTCCCCATCCTCCATGGTCCGCACCCGCTCGGCCGGGATGGGCTTCAGCGTCCCGTAGAACTGCGCAAAGCGCTCCTCGCCGTAGACCGAGGTGGCGCTGGCGACGAGCCGCGAGGGATCGATGAGGTGCCGCGCCGCGCGCGGGTGGGCGACGAGGGTGGCGTTCGGGCAGGCCTCGAGCAGCGCCGAGCTTCCGCCGGCGTGGTCCAGGTGCGCGTGCGTGACCAGCGCGTAGCGGACCTGCTCGGGAGACAGCCCCTCCTCCCCGAGCGCCTTCAACAGCAGGGGGACCGAGTGGGCGGTGTTGTTCTCCACGAAGGCGGCTTCGTCCCCGTCGATGAGGAGGTAGGCGGCAGCCAGGTCCTTCTGGCCCATGTAATGACAATCGATCGTCCGGATACGGTGCATGTCCGCCAACCTATCGCGCCGGGTTCCTCCCCGCTCCAGGGTTGCGCGCGGAGGGCCGTGGGATGCCAGGATGGTCGACATGTCGCTTCCACATCCAGACCTGAGCCCTACCGGGGACGGCGCGTCTCAACCGGCACCGAGCCCCTGGCCCATGGTGCGGGGGATCGCCGGCATGGCGGGGATCATCCTGCTGCTGCTCGCCGGGGTGCTGGGCTTGCTTCACGTCCGCGCAGCGACTCCGGCGCGAGAGGCGGCGCTGGGATTGGCGAGGGAGCGGCCAGAGTTTGCCGCTGCGCTCGGGATGCCCATCCGACGCAGCCTGGCGATCAATCTGTTCGACGTCCTGCCGTTCATCAAGGTGGAGGGCGCCTACCGCTACGTGTTGCTGGTCCACGGTCCCGAGGGCTGGGGCCTCGCCGACGTCCACCTCTCCCCCTTCTCCGATCCACCCACCCGGTTGCGCTTCCGGCCCGGCGTCCTGAGTGATTGGCAGGAGTTCCCCCGCGCCCTCACGCCCGAGCTCCCGACCCCACGCTCGGCGGCGGCTCTGAACCACGCCGCATCTCTGCTTCAGCAGGGGGAGCCGGAGCGCGCGCGGGAGCTCCTCACTGAATTGTTGCAGGCGCAACCACGTCTTGCGCCGGCCTGGTACCTGCGCGCGGTGGCATCCCGGGATCTCGGGAACGCGCCAGCGGCGCTGGCAGATGCGCGATGGGCGCTGGATCTCGATCACACCGATCCCGAGGTGGTCATGCTGATCGAGCAGGTGCTCCCTGAGAACGCCTCTCCCGTCGAGCGCATCGCCGCCTGGGCCCGCTTCCTGTCTCACAGTCCGAACAGCCCCCTCGCATTGGCCCGTCACGCGCAGGCCCGCGCCGAAGCAGGCGAACTCGGGGGGGCGGTGAAGTTTCTCGAGCAGCGCTGTCTCCAGGGGAGCTTTGAGGCCTGCAAGAGCATGCGGGAGCTGATGGAGTCTGAAGTGATCCCGGAAGCGGTGCTCGAGCCGGCGGCCGATTTCGATCGCTGAGGTTGTGGGGGCCGCGTCAGGCGCCCAGAGGGGTCGGGGGCCGCGCGACGGCGCCCGCCAGCCGATCAGGTGATCAACTGGCGTTGGGTCCCGTTTCCCGGGCATGCTTGCGGATCCGCGCATCCACCGATGCCTGATCCATCGTCCTGTCTGGAGTTTTTCGTCGGCAGCTCTCGCCGTCGCCATGTCCGATCCCAAGGTCTCCACCTCCGGCGATTCACCTGAAGGCGAGCGTGATCCGCTCAACCGCGCGGCTGGAGATCTGTCCCGGACACCCGCTCCCCCTCCCCGCCGGGCGGTCACCGAGCAGCTGCCTGCAGCGCGACCCTATGTCCCGCTTCCGGACGAGGAGGATGAGGACGAGCCGACGGCCACCGTGGGCGAGGCCGAACCACCGGCGCCACCTGCTCCACCGAGGCGGACGCACACCGAGCCGCTTCACCCCGCCGCCGCTTCCCGGCCGACGCCTCCCCGCCCCCTGAGGTCGGTGGGGCCTGATCCCTGGGCCCGTGTCCCCGATGGGGTGGCATCCCGGTCATCGGCCCCGCTCCCCACTCCAGCTCCCCGACCCGACGCAGCGCCGTCGGTGACCCGGGAGTTGCGCGCGCCGGATGCGAGCGGAGCACGCCGACTCGCGGAGGGCGTGCTCGAGGAGGACGCGTCCTTCGAGGTGACCGATCCCATCGATCCCCGGGAGCTTGCGCTCGCAACCGCACGACCGGGATCGGATGTGCCCGTCGCGGCAGACGACGCCGACGGGGGGCAGGAATGGATCGCACCACCGGGGGTGACACCGCAGCAGCGCGCCCCCCGCCGCCGGGCGCAGGCCGAGCGCCTCTCCTCAGCACCGGTGTCATCTCCGGGCATGCGCGACGTCGGGGCGCCTCCTCCTTCCGGCGATCCGTCGGGCCGACCTTCCGCGCATCCACGAACGCCGGTCCCCAGGGACGCCCGCGCCTCCGACGCCCTCTTCATCCGGAACGGGGGTGCTTCGGGCTCCGGACCGCCGCGCCGCGTTGCCACGGCGGCCCCGGTCGGCGCTCCGGTCGAGCCACCGCCAGCGACGGGCTCCGGGCCGGCCGCAGCACCTCAGGTGCCGGTGGCGAAGCTGTTTCAGGTCGACTACCGCGACAACGAGAAGACCGCCGTCGAGCCGGTCACCTTCAAGCCCCCTCCGTTCTGGAAGGTCTTCCCGGAGCGCCCGGAGTGGTGGTTCGTCCTCTCGTTGTTGGCCGTCCTGGTGATGGGGGGCGCGCTGGCGTGGCGCATCACCCACAAGACCCGCAGTGAGGCGCTGGCCCGGAAACGAGCCGAGGAGGAGGCGCTCCCTCCGTGGATGCGGGGTCCCAAGCCGCCTCCGCCTCCGCCCGGCATGGTGCTGGTGCCCACCGGATCTGGCCATGAACTCCGGCTGGAGGATCCGGGGCCGCGGGTGCCCCCTCCGGCCGCCGAGGACGGTCACCCCGCCGCGGAGTCTGCGCCTCCTCACGACGCGGTGGAAGGTGCGCCCCAGCCGCTTCCGGCCGTTGAGCCCTGAGGTCGGACCGGGAAGGTGCGGCACGGTGGAAGGTGCCCCAGCCGCTTCCGACTGTTGATCCCCGAGGTCGGACCGGGAAGGTGCGTTCCGAAGCGCCACCCGGCGGCGGGCTCACGTCGCTGCGGACCCCCGTTCATCTTCCGCCACCGTGGCCGTGGAGCGCATCTGGCGCAGCAGCTCGTGCCACTCGACCGGAACGGTCAGCACCACGGTGTTGCTCGGCGTGGGGCCCAGACCGTCGAGGGTCTGCAGCGTGCGCAGCTGCATCGCGCCCGGGCTCTCGGCCATGGTGCGGGCCGCCGCGGCGAGGTTCAGGGCGGCGTCCCGATCCCCCTCGGCCTTGGTGATGGTGGCCCGCTTCTCACGCTCTGCGGAGGCCTGCCGGCTCATCATACGCTTCAGGTCCTCGGGCATGTTGATGTCCAGCAGACGGATGGCATCCACGTGCATGCCCCAGGCCTTGCTCCGGCTCTCCACGCTCTCGGCGATCCGGACCTGGATCTCTTCGCGTTCGGAGAGGAGCTCATCCAGGGTCATGCTTCCCACCACGTCGCGGAGGGACGCCTGGGCGTACTGATTGATCGCCGACCAGTACTCCTGGACCGTGATGACTGCGCGCTCGGGATCCTTCACCTGGAAGAAGAGGGCCCCGTCGATGGTCACCGGGACATTGTCGCGGGTGATCACCTGTTGGTGGGGGATCTCCATGGTCTGCAGCCGGGTGTCCACCCAATGCACCACGTCCATCACCGGGAACACGAAGAGGATGCCCGGCCCCTTGAGACTCTGGAAACGCCCGAAGCGCAGGACCACCGCGCGCTCCCATTGAGCGGCGATCCGGGGGATGCGGCTGGCCCAGAGGGCGAGCAGGAACCACAGGAAGCTCAGCGGAAAGAGCAGCGTGAGGATCGGGAGCAGACCGCCGCCGACGCCCAGCGCCAGCGCGGTGAGGAGGGTGCCGCCCCCCCACACCACCAGGAACACCACCAGTCTCAGCGGGCGGCCCATGGTGACGTGCCCATCCGAACGCTTGGCGGCGCGCCTCGCGGCCAGCGCCGCCTGCAGCTGCTGGTAGGTGTCCTGGGAGGAGGCGCCGTTGCTCATGCCGAACCCTCGGGGCGAAGCGGGTGCGGTGGAGAGGCTAGCCCCGTGCGGCAGCGGGCGCGGGCTCACGCGGAGCTGCCGCCCATCCGCCGTCCATCAGGGAACGTCCCAGGACTCCGGCACGCTTGGCTGAACCTCTGCATCTTCCCCTTCCTCCGTCCCCTCCCGTCCGGCCAATCCCAGCGGCTCGAAGAAGGCGTCCACACGGGCACGGTGTTGGAACGCCAGCGGCTGGTGTCTCGCGATCGCCGCGCCCAGCGGGTCCAGCTCCCCGTTGGCGACCATCTTGTCGAAGAGCTGCCCCATGCGCTCCTCCCACCGTTCGGAGATTGCGCCCCGGCTGCAGTAGCCGTGATAGCGGATGGGATTGGGGATGATGGTGGCCAGGAAGAGCGCCTCCCGGGTGGAGAGGGCGCGCGCGTCCTTCCCGAAGTAGTGCCAGGCGGCCTCTCCCAACCCGAAGACATCAGGCCCCCACTCGATCACGTTCAGGTAGATCTCGAGCAGGCGCGCCTTGGGCAGGGATGCCTCCAGGGCGACGGTGAGAAACGCCTCCCGGAGCTTGCGGGCGTAGGTCTTCTCCCGGCTCAGGTAGAGGTTCTTGGCCAGCTGCTGGGTGAGGGTCGAGCCTCCCCGGAGCGTCCCCTCCTTCGGCTGCAGGAGGTTGCGGACCAGGGAGGGGATGTCGAAGCCCGGGTGCGCGTGGAAGAAGGAGTCCTCGCTGAGCAGGACCGCCCGCATCAGCACGTGCGGCACCTCGTCCCCGGGGACGAAGAAGGGATTGGCGGGGCCCACCCGGAGGATGCGTCCACGCGCGTCCTCATCCACCAACGGCTGATGCTCGAACGTGCCGCTCAGACGCGTGGGGCGGCCGCGCATCGCACTGCGGATGGCGTCGAGATCCAGAGAGGCCTCCACCTCCCATCCGGAACGATCCGAGCGGCTGCCCGAGACCTTCAGGGCGGCCGTGATGGGACCGTCCACACCCTTCAGCTCTGCATGCGGTGCGAGCGCTGCGGGGAGGCTGTGCGCCAGGGACTGGAGGCGGGTCGGCGGCAGCTGGGCACTGAGGTGGAAGGGCGCTTCGGCATCCAGGGGGAGGTGGGCGGTGATGGGGATCCGGACCTCGCCGCGGGCGCCCACCAGCAGGGTACCCCGTTCGAGTTCGATGGCGCGCGCAGCCGAAGACCACGTGGCCGCGCCCTCCAGCCCGACATGCAGCGGACCGACCGGCGCCGCGTCCAGGCGATGCCACGCCACGTGGGCGTCACGGGCCTCCACCCTGAAGTCGACATGCGACCCCAGAATGCGCAGCTGGCCGGAGCTGTGACCCTTCGTGAGGAGCCCCGGGCGGACGAGGCGGGAGAGCTCCGCAAGCGGCACCCCTTCCCACGCCACCTCGAGTTCACGTTCGCCCTCCCCTTCCGAGGCGGAGACCGTCGCGGTGAGCGCAGCCTCACCCCACCTGCCCTCCAGGCCCAAGCGCGCCCCATCATGGGGCGGCAGCAGGCGCACCACCGCCGGTCCGAAACGCAGCGCCGGTCCCAGGTGGAGCGTCACTTCATGGAGTTGCACCTCAGGAAGGCGCTGTCTGCCCTTCCCCCCCTCCTTCGTCTCCCTTCCGCCCCCATTCCGCGGAGACAGTTGCTCCTGCAACCATCGGATGCGGGAGGCCCGGGGACCCAGGTCCACGTCGACCCGATCGAGGGTGACACGCCTGATGGGCGCACCGTCAAAGAGTCCTCGCCAGCTCGGGGTGACGCGAATCCGCTCGGCGCGGAGCAGAGGCGCCCCCCCATCGTCCGGACCGAGGAGGGTGAGGGGGCCCAGTTCCCAGTGGGTGAGTCCCGGTCGCCACACCTCGCCGAGTTCCACCCTCCCCAGGCGTGCCTCGAGCCGGGGGACCAGCGCCTCATGCAGGCGGAGCCGGGCACTGTCGGAACGCAGCCACAGGAGGCCCCCTGCCAACACGGAGGCCCCCAGCACCGCGCCGCACAGGAGTACGACGCCCAACCAGCGGGGTATCCGATGCGCGAGGGCGCGGACGTTGGGAGCGGGGCGGAGCACGGAGTCGACCTGCTGCGGAGCACGCAGTGCAGGTGGTGCTAGTGCCCCTTGAATGCAGCGTCAACGCGGTCAGCCGCGGCCGAGCGCTTGAACGATCATTGCGTGGCCCCGTTGCGTGGCTCCACGGAAACCTTTCGACCTGGGTGTGAAAACCCCTCGCCGACAGGCCTTCAGGAGCGGGAGCCCGCGGCCCGCCCTTCCCTGCTTCCGCCCCGCGTCGCGGCGGCCCGGCGGGGCTTCTTGGACGGGACGGCTCCCGGTCGTTCGTGGGACGTCGCGGAATCGGATGCAGCGGCCGGTCGTGAGGATGCCGCACGCCGCGATTCGATCGCTTCCCGGAGGTGCGGGTTCGAGAGATCGACGTTGGATCGCCGGAGCCTGTAGTGCAGCGCCTCGCTCAACGCCCCCCGCGTCCGGGCTGCTTCGGGCGCCCCCACCAGGCCGACGATCCACTTGGGCCGCTCTTCCCGGGTGAAGAGATTGAGGGCGAGCTCGTGCTGCGCTTCGTCCCCGAGCTTCAGCACGTCCGGAAGGTAGACGATGCTGTCGGTCTGCTCACAGGCCGCGCGCAGCTCTTCGATCGTCTTGACCTCGATCAGCGGACCGGCTTCGGGAAAGTGGGATGCCACCTCCGTGGCCCAGCGACGTCGATCATCCTCGAGACCGCCGTAGAGCAACACCGAGACCCGGTTGCTGACGAGCTCCGACTCTTCGAAGGGCGTGGTCACGTACGCAGCTCCTCCTGCTCTGCCGGGTTCCAAGACGGCAACACCGAGTCCTCCCCGACGCACGACCGCCTCCTGTGACGGCGGACGGTGAGACTTTAGCCGCGTCCTTCCCGGGAGTGCCAATGTTCGACGCCTCTTTGAGGCCCGTGAACCGCGCTCACCTGCAACGATTGCCTTCTTTGGAGTTCCAAGGATTGCTGAAGCAGCGCGTCAGAGACGTTCCTGACGTCCACGTCTCAGTCGCGCTCGCGGCCCACGCGCCACACCGGGACCGGCTGGCTCTTGCCCTTGAGCTGCACCGGCGGGAGCTGCTCGAAGTGGCCGTGCTCTCTCACCAGCGCATGCGTCCGTTCGCCGAGGAGGATGTCTCCCGGTTCGGCATGCCCACACAAGCGGGACGCCACGTTCACCGCGTCGCCGATGCAGGTGTACTCCGTCCGCACGGCGCTCCCGACATTGCCTGCGACCACCCAGCCCGTGTTGAGGCCCACGCCGATCTGCAGGGAAGAGAAGAGCTCGGGCTCCGCCTGCGCCTGGGCGCCACTGCGCAGCTCCTCGACGCTGCGGATCATCCGGCGTGCGGCCTGAAGTGCACGGAGCGGATCATCCGAGCGCTGCACCGGTGCGCCCCACACCGCCATGAGCCCGTCGCCCAGGAACTTGTCGAGCGTGCCTCCGAACGTGAGCACCGCATCCGCCAGGCGCCCGAGGACCTCGTTGAGGACGCGCACGGTCTGCTCCGGCGCGAGGCTCTCAGCCAGGGGAGTGAAGCGGCGGAGATCGGCGAAGAGGATGGTCGTCTCGCGGCGCTCTCCATCGAGGAAGACACCTTCCGGCTTGCTGAGCACCTCCTCCACCACCGCCTCGGAGGTGTAGCGGGCGAAGATGGAACGCACCCGGCGCGCCTCCCCCACCCTTCTGAGCACCGAGTCGATCCGTGCCAGGAGCTCATCCATGCTGGAGGTCTTGCTGACGTAGTCCTCGGCGCCAGCGCGCAGACCGTCCACGCGGAGCGCGTCCTCTTCGTTCGCGGTCAGGATGATGACCGGGAGCGCCGGATAGGGAGGCTCCTTGAGGCGTCGGCAGAGCTCCAGCCCGGACATACCGGGCATCTCCATGTCGGTGAGCACCACGTCGACGGGCGCGTCCCTCAGGAAGAGCAGCGCCTGATGGGGCTCTCCGAAGGGCAGCACCTCGTAGCCGTTCTGCACGAGCCCGTGCTCCAGCATCGCCAGCGCAATGGGGCTGTCGTCGATGATCACCACCCGCGGCCGGGTGGCCTTCGCGGGCTTGGCGACGGCGGGGGTGCGGATCGGGGTCTGGCGGGCGGGGTCCGTCTGGGATTCCAATGCCCCATACACCTGGGCCCAGCTGCAGAGTCCAAGCTCCACCAGCACCTCCCCCAGGCGGCGACCGGTGCGCGCCTGGGTCAGCAGGGCCTGCTGAAGTCCCTCGGGGCTGAGCTGTCCGCGCTTGAGCAGCACCTCGCCGAGCCGCGGCTGCGATCGGCCCAGGCCCAGCGCCTGTCCGACGCTGATCTCCAGGGTCTCGGGGTCGCTGTGCCCGAGCGTGCTGAGCGCCTTGGCCAGGGACTGACCGCTGCGCAGCATGTGGTCCTCGGCCTCCTCCATCTGGGAGGCGGAGACCACCCCGGACAGCACCAGCCACTGGGCCAGCAGCGCCTCAGGATGTTCCGGTGGAAGCCTCACCCCATCACCTTCGCAAAGGCCATGACGATTTCGAAGACGATCAGCGCCACGATGGTCGCCTCGAGCGTGATGGACCGATCCGTGTCGACCTCTCCCTTGAGCAGGCCGTGGGTCCGCGAGAGCAGCTCGTGTTTGCGCGTCACCGACCGCTGCCAATCGGGGATCCGCAGCTGCTGGGTCGCGGCCACGTAGACCTTCGCCAGATACACGTCGCCGATCAACTTGATCGAGTTCTCCGCCCGCTCGATGAACTCCGAGAGCTCGATCAGGGTGAGGGCTGTCCGCCTGGCCAGGCGCCTGTAGGGCGAACGGAAGAGCAGCCACCATCCACGATTGCGCACCTCCATCTGGTCGTAGGTCTCGTTGATGCGGGTATCGAGAAGTTCGTCGTAGTAGCGCAGCTCCAGGAGCTGGGCGTTCACCAGCTCGATCAGGAGCAGCAGGTCGCGGGAGCCGCTGGGCTCGTAGACGAAGGCCGCACTCCAGTCGATGACCGCGAGGTCCTCCTGGGTGTAGCTGTAGTGGGCCCCCATCACACTCTCCTGCTCCGCCTTGGAGAGCGCGACGTGGTCCGGCTCTCCGAGCAGCAGGCGCGGCAGATCGAGGTGCGCGAGCAGGTGCTCGGCGGAGGGGTTCCCGCGGATGGACTCGGCGAAGTAGACCGTGTAGCGCTCGGACTGATCCCAGAGGTGGGCACCCCGCAGCGCCGGGGCGAGGCGCGCGGTCATCCCGCGGATGAGCTCGGCGACCAACGCCTCGAGCGCCGGGGCCTCATCGAGCTGGTCGGTGAGGGTCACCAGATCCTGGGTGGTCGATCCCGGCGGCGCGTCGAGCCCGAGCTGGAAGCTGGCGGCTCCGAATTCGAAGAGGCGGACCTCCACGTCGAGCTGGTGGGTGACCTCCCCGATCCGCACCTCCCGCATCCCCACACGGAAGGAGAGCGGCGGTTGTGGCAGCTCGATGTACTCGGAACCTTCGCGGGTGAGCGTGACCGGACGCGGGCCTTCGGTCAGGAGGCGGCCGGCGTGTTCGAGATCGATCTCATCGGCGATGTCGTGCAGGCGGTAGCAGAGAATGGCCACCTTCTCGAACGACAGCGCCGCAGGGTCTGTGGAGGAGGATGAGGTCACGGGGTGTCTGCAGAGCAGGAGGTGAGTGTCCTCCGACCTTCACCCTTCCGCAATCCCACCTCTGTCGTTCGGCGGCCCACGACGTGGCTTCAGCTCGGTGCGCACGTCCCACAGCTCGGGGAAGAACCGGAGGTCCAACGCCTTGCGCAGGAAGCCCACGCCCGAGGAGCCGCCCGTCCCCCGGCGCTCTCCGATGATCCGGCTGACGGTCATGAGGTGGCGGAAGCGCCAGAGCTGAAACCGCTCCTCGACGTCGACCAGCTTCTCGGCCATCTCGTAGGCGTCCCAGTGCTTCTCGGGCGCTTCATAGATGGTCTGGAAGACGGCCTGCACGCCGGGATGCGGGGTGTAGGGCTCAGTGAAGTCCCGTTCCAGTCGCTCCCGGGGCACCGGCAATCCGCTCCGGGAGAGGTGGCGGAGGAACTCGTCGTAGAGGCTGGGGGCTTCGAGGCGCCGGGTCAGGGACGCGTGCAGCTCCGCCTCGTGGCGGAACGGCAGCAGGGTCTGGGCGTCCTTGTTGCCCAGGGTGAACTCGACCGCGCGATACTGCGCGCTCTGAAAGCCGCTGGCGGGCCCGAGCGCGTCGCGGAAGGCGAGGTACTCCGAAGGGGTCAGCGTCTCCAGCACGCTCCACTGTTCGAAGAGCATCCGCTGGATGTGTCCCACGCGCGCCAGGACCTTGAAGGCCGGCTCGAGGTCATCCTGACGGACGAACTGAAGGGAGCGATCCAGCTCGTGCAGCATGAGCTTGAGCCACAGCTCGCTGGTCTGATGCTGGATGATGAAGAGCAGCTCGTCCGGCTCCTGGCTGCGCGGATGCTGCGAACTCAGCAGCGTGTCGAGCCCCAGGTAGTCGCCGTAGGTCGTCCCCTTCTTGAGGTCGGTGGTGATTCCGGCTTCCAGCTCGCGCTTGTTCATGGCGCGGACCATACCGCCGGGACCGCTCGGGATCGATGGGGCTTGCTGCACGCCGCGCGGAAGCCGGAGTGTGCTGGATGCGTCACTCCGGGTTCCGCAACGGGATGGATGGGCAGACGCGGGGCGCGTGCCCATCCCGGGGCTCAGCGCTTGCTGAGCGCCTTGGCCGCCGCGCGACCACGCGGCAGCTTGATGTCCTCGACGCTCTGGGGCGCGGGGAAATCCACCCAGGCGCTGGGGCGATCACCGCGCGTGGTGAGCATCCGCAGCTTCTGGTAGTGCGCGGCGCAGTACCCCTTGGCGCGCGCCGGACGCTCACAGCCGCGGATCCCGCAGGCGCGAGCCGCCTCGGTGGACTTGCGACGACCCGGCTTCCGGGCGGTCCGACCCGCGGAGGAGGTCGTTGACGACGCAACGAACTCGTTCTTGCGGGGACGACCGGGGCCGCGCTTCACCGGAGCCTCCCCACCGAGCACCTGCGCGAACGCGCGGGCGACGGGGGCGATGGTGCTCTCCAGCTGGCGGCTGATGGCGAGCGACTCCTGAAGCTGCGCGATGGTCTGCTGCAGCGGCTTGAGCTGCGCCTCGACCTCGTGACGCACGAGGGCTCGGAACTCCGTTTCCACTGACATTCAAAGCTCCTGACGGCTTGAAGGGAAAAAACTGTCGAGCAAGCGCTAACACGGCGCCCGTTGCATGTCATTGCAGAAGTCACACAACGTCACCACGGGGTCTCCCATCAGAGGGAGCTCTCTTTCGTTACGAGGCAAACGTTGCACCCGCAGCGGCGCCTGTGGATGACCGGCACGTTGTTCTGGGATGGATCGTTCAGCCATTTGAGCACGCCGGGTGAGCGAGCAGGCGAGCTCTGTCCCGCGCCATCCAGTCCTCCGTCGGCTCCGGATCCGGAACCTTCACCGTGCGCTTCGCCCGGTGTGCCTGTCACGGGTGTCTGACTGAACGTCAACCGGCACACGGAAGAGCGCCGCTGTCTTGGAGAAGTCAGACAGGTCATGGGCCCGGGTGCGCCCGGCAAGAACCGGATCTCCCGCGCGGCGCGGTCGTTCGCCCAGGCCCCCGACAGTCCTTCGCGCGGCTCCATTCATGGGTGGGTCGCCCCTGATGCCTGCGCTGACAGCAGCGAGGCCATGCCCTGGGTGTCGGGGGGCTTCGCCTGAAGGACGCGAGCGGATGCGTCCCGCCAGGAAGCCCCCGCTCCGGTCCCCGACCTGAACCCGGTTCAGCGGGAAGGAGCGGGAAGGGCGGCGGTGCGCACCGTGAGTGCGCGGCACGCCGAGGCAATCGCCTCCACGTCCGCGGGACCGGCTCCCGGAAGGCTGGCGCACAGGTACAGGTCCCGTCCCACCACCTTGGCCGCGAGCACACCGGGCTCCGGCTCCATCGGCTCCGTCGCCGAGCTTCCGTCCGTCTCCGCCCCCGCGCCTCCGGCGGCGGAAGTCGCTGCGGGGTCGGGCGGGCCCACCTCGAAGGAGATCAGGCTCAGGACCTCCGTTGACTCCTCATGCACCGAAGAGAGGACCCACGGCGCCAGTGCATCCTGAAGGCGGCGTCTCAGCTGGCGGGGGGAGGGGAGGGCGTCTGCGGCCCCGGCTTCCCGGTCGATCCGCATCAGGGCCATGCCTGAGGGACCCGCCTGGAAGCTCTGATCGGCGGCGACACGCGCCCGCCAACCGGCCGGCATGGGGATTTCGACTCCGACCCGGGTCCGCTCGACCTTCTCGGGAGGGGTCCCGGCGTCCGGAGCGTCCTGCTGCTTGGGGCAGGCGGGGGCGATGATGAGCAGTCCCAGCAACCCCAGGCGTCTGATAGCCCGTTCGGCGGTGCGCATCACCGGCTCCCGACGTGACCCGGCTACTTCTTCTGCGCTTCGGCAGGGAGCGCCGGCGGCGAGGCCTGACCGGGCCCCTTGAGGTTCTCCATCTTGGTGGAGCCCTCGAAGACCACGCCCCGATCCATGGCCAGGGCCGGGGTCTCGATGGTGCCCTTCACCCGGGCGGGGGTCTTGAGCTCCACCAGCTGCGTCGCGTGGATGTTGCCCTCGAACTGGCCGTGGATGATGACCGTTCCGGCAGACACCTCGGCAGACACCTTGGCGCCGTCCGCGATCACCAGCACGTCCTTGGTGCTGATCTGTCCGGAGAACTTCCCGTCGATCCGCACCTGACCCTCGAAGGCCAGCTTCCCTTCGAACTCACTTCCCTTGCCCAGCAGGCTGCTGAGCTCACCAGCTCGCGACACGCGCTCCTCCTGAAAGGGGACCAAGCTCCCCTTCTCTTCTTTCTTGGTTCCCAGCAGTGCCATGCAGTCTCACCCTTAGCGCTCTCGACGGATCAGGGAAAGAATTCGGTCCAGATCCTCGTGACTGAAATAGTCCACCTCTAACGTACCGCGCCCCCCAACCCCTTCCTTCAGGCGCACGCGGGTGCCCAGCCGGCGCTGAAGGTCGTCGATGACCGCGCGGACTGCGGCGCTCTGCTTGGCAGGCTTTCCGGGAGCTGCCGCCGCGGCGGCCGCCTTTCCCTTGCCCTTCGACCTGGTTCCACGGACCTCCTGAACCAGTCGCTCGGTGTCCCGGACACTCAGCTTCTCGGTGGCAACGCGCTTGGCGAGCTCACTCAATTCGCTGACCCGCGGCACGCCGAGCAGGGCCCGCGCGTGCCCCATCGCCAACGTCCCTTCGGCGACCAGGCGCTTCACGTCCTGGGGGAGGCCGAGCAGCCGCAGGGCATTGGCGACGCTCGAGCGATCCTTGCCCACCCGCTGGCTCACCTGCTCCTGGGTCAGCCGGTGTTCATCGATGAGGCGCTTGTAGCCTTCGGCCTCCTCGATGGGATCGAGGTCGGCGCGCTGGAGGTTCTCCACCAGCGCCATCTCGAACGCCTGCGCGGGAGTGGCATCCCGGACGACGGCGGGGATCTCGGTGAGACCGGCGAGCTGCGAGGCGCGCCACCGCCGCTCGCCCGCGATGAGCCGGTAGTGGGCCCCGTCCTTGCGGACCAGCACCGGTTGCAGCACGCCCTGGGTGCGGATGCTCTCGGCGAGCTCGGTCAGGAGCGCGTCGTCGAACCTGCGCCGTGGGTTGTGGGTGTCGGCCTTGATCGCCGTGATGGCGAGCTTGGAGACGCCAGCCTGGGTGCTCGCGTTGCTTCCGGCCTGGGGAATGAGTGCCGAGAGTCCCCGGCCCAGGGCGCGCTTGGGGCCGGCATCCTGGGTGCGGCTGCTGCGGGAAGGCGTCCTCATGCCACGCTCCGGCGGCTCTTCGCCTTGCGGTGACGGCGCGCTTCGCGGCGAAGCAGCTCCTTACCCAGGGCGAGGTAGCTCTCACAGCCCTTGGACTTGATGTCGTAGAGCAGGATGGGTTTGCCGAAGCTCGGCGCCTCGGAGAGGCGGACGTTGCGCGGGACCACGGCGGAGAAGACCTGTCCCTTGAAGTGGCCGCGCACCTCTTCGGCGACGTGATGGCTGATGTTGGCGCGCTGATCGAACATCGTCAGGAGGATGCCCTCGATCTCGAGTCGCGGATTGAGCCCCTCGCGAACCAGCTCGACGGTGTGGAGCAACTGGGAGAGTCCCTCGAGCGCGTAGTACTCGCACTGCAGGGGGATGAGCACCGAGTCCGCGGCGGTCAGCGCGTTGAGGGTGAGCAGACCCAGGCTGGGCGGACAGTCGATG
The DNA here is from genome assembly GCA_035304185.1 of Myxococcaceae bacterium. Classification (GTDB taxonomy): domain Bacteria; phylum Myxococcota; class Myxococcia; order Myxococcales; family Myxococcaceae; genus DATGQN01. Next base: position 39,225 of record DATGQN010000102.1, on the reverse strand, counting down.
ATGATGAAGTCCCAGTCGTCGCGGATGGCCTCGACCGCCTCGCGCAGGCGGAACTCGCGGGCGTCCTGGGAGACCAGCTCGACCTCGGCGCCGGTGAGGTCCGGGGTGGCGGGGACGATCTGGAGGTAGCGGAGCTCGGTGGCGTGCACCAGGTCGGCGAGAGGGCGTCCCTCGAGGAGCGCCTCGTAGATGGTGCCGGTGATGTCATCGCGCTGGAGTCCGAGGCCGCTGCCGGCATTCCCCTGGGGGTCCATGTCGATGAGCAGGGTCCGGCGCTCTGCCGAGGCAAGACTCGCCGCCAGGTTGATGGCGGTGGTCGTCTTCCCCACGCCGCCCTTCTGATTGGAGACACAGATGATGCGGGCCACGACCTGGAGACTCCCTTGTGCACCCCCGCCTCGGTGAAGTCAGCGGGGTCCGTCTTCGCCGGACGGAGGCAGGTAGCTAGCACCCGCCGACGGTCCCCGACAAGCCGTGACCGCCGGCCCGTTTGGTGGGCGTCTCCGGGTCGGGGCGCCGCTCGGCCATCGGGCGTCCCAGGCGCACCTCTCTATAAGGATGCAATCCGGCTCAGCCCTGCAGTCGCAGCGCGAGCCAGAGCCCCAGCGAGGTGAGGGCCAGACTGCCCACGAGGTTCGAGGCCGCGAAGGTCATCGCCCTGGCGACCTGACCTTCCTGAAGGAGCAGGACGGTCTCGAGCGAGAAGGTCGAGAAGGTGGTGAGGGCGCCCAAAAACCCCACCATCACCAGGGGGCGCATCCAGGTGACCGCGGAGGGGTGACCGTCCATCCAGCCCCAGGCCACTCCGGCGAGGACGCCTCCCACGAGGTTCGCGACGAGGGTCCCCCAGGGCCATCCGGGTCGGTTGAGCGCGAGCGCGAGTCCCCAACGGAACCACGCGCCGAGGACGGCGCCGCCGGCGATCGTCAGGAGGTGGGGGAGGGGAGGGGACATGGTCGCTGAAACCCGGAGCCTGCGCCGAGGCTTGGAGCGGGTCAACGTCCTGACCCGGATGCGCGGGTTCCAGGTGGGACGGGAAGGGAGCGCCCGGAGGCCCGGGGGGCGATCCATCCCTCGTCGCCCCATGTCGGTCCGGGATCCCAAGCGTCTCGCGGATGTTCTCGGCACGGGCGGCCTCCCGCTGCTCGGGCCTCCGAGCTGCGCCGGGCCGTTTCACGTGAAACTTCCTCCGGGTGGCTCCGAGGTTGACCGCCCCTGCGGCCGAAGGTCCGTGAGGCCTCGCTTGCAGCCGCCGGGGTCGAGCGGGTGATGCGGCTGGGTGGGCTCGCGGGTCCGGCGCTGAGGTCCTGGGGCGGCGGGGCCTCTGGCGGTGTGGGGAGCCGTTTCTCGGCCAAGGCCCCTCCGGTTCCACGTGGAACCCGCATGGCCTGGGAGAGTCGGGGCCTCGTGGGGTGCAGTGGACGCGACGCCGTCGTTCGGGGTCCCACCTCCAAGGCGGCCGTGACCCGGAGCGCCCGGTTTCACGTGGAACGTCGTCACGCCGGGGGGTTCGCGGACCAGTGGGTGGGTGGGGGCGTCTTTGCCCCGTCCCTGGCGGTGGGGCCACACGTTGGAGAACCGTGGGGAGCGGCGTCTGCCCCCAGGCGTGTGGTGCCGTCCCGCCACGAAGCGCTGAGACGCGTGCGCCCGGTGATGGGCGAAGTTGGCCGCCCCGACGCCCCGACGCCCCCGCCCGCGGGGTGGAGTCTCAGTTCCGAAGGTGATGTGCCGTTCCGCCACGACGCTCCGCCGCGGGTTCCCGGCGATGCGCGACGGTCTCACGCCCAGGCACGCGCCGCTCCCAGGAGGGTGGCCCGGTTTGCGGTTCCACGTGGAACGCCGGGTCGGATGTCGTTGGGCTCGCTTCATCTCCTCCCGTCCTCGGGGGAGCGCGCCTCTCCCCCGGTGAGAAGGTGTTCGGAGTCCCACCATCCGGCTTGCGGTTCCACGTGGAACGCCGGGTCGGATGTCGTTGGGCTCGCTTCATCTCCTCCCGTCCTCGGCGAGCGCGCCTCTCCCCTGTGAGAGAAGGTGTTCGGAGTCCCGCCACGCGCCCGCGCTCAGGGGCGCTGGAGGAGACTCCCCGTCGCCCACCCGGCCTCCGACGGGCAGATGCGCTCAGCAGCGCTCACGCGCCTCGCCTCCCCGGTTCCACGTGGAACGTCGCAGTGCCCCGCCCCTCCGCGGCGTCTCGTTCATCTCGAGAACGCCTCGCCCGGTCGTGCGCCATGGGAGCGGCCCCAGGGCGAGCACGATGGGGCGCCGGATCTTCCCACCTCCCAGCGTGGATGGGGCCGTCGTTGCCTTGCCTCTCCGAGGCGCGCTCGAACGGTCCTCCGGTACCAGGTGGAACGCCCTCGTGCGCGATGGAGGACCGGAGCGAGCAAAATGGGTCCCAAGGATCCCGCGCACCTCCCAGCAGGAATGGGGACCGGGCCCCCCAAGAGGGAACGAAGGCTCCCTGTTCCACGTGGAACCCGAGGACGACCAACGGAAGGAGGCGGTGAGACCCGTCGAGGCCGTGGTGCTCGGAGCTGAACCCGAGCCGCCCCGGTTCCGCATGGAACGCCCTCACCCGGTGGGAGGGCGCCTCGACACCGCCGGGCCGTCGCGACGCCGCTCCTGGCACCCGAGGTCGGGGGTCCCAGTCCACGTGGAACCCGAAGACGACTGAGGGACGGATCGCGGGTGAGACGTGACGAGGCCGTGGCGCTCGGAGCTGAACCCGAGCCGCCCCGGTTCCGCATGGAACGCCCTTACCCGGTGGGCGAGCGCCCCCACACCGCCGGGCCGTCGCGACGCCGCTCCTGGCGCCCGAGGTCAGGGTCACGTTCCAGGTGGAACCCGAAGACGACCACTGAAGCAGGCGGGTGAGACCCGGCGAGGCCGTGGCACCCGGAGCCGAACTCGAGCCGCCCCGGTTCCAAGTTGAATGCCTTCACCCGGTGGGCGAGCGCCTCGCCACCGGCGGGCCGGCGGGACGCCGCTCCTGCCGCCAGAGGTCGGGGGCATGTTCCACGTGGAACGCGCCCGTCCGCGATGGGAGAGATCCCTGCGAGCCGCTTCTTGGTGCCGATTCAAAGCCCCCTTCGCTTTCACGCTGGGCACCGTGTGGAGGAACCCGGTGGGCTCCCTGCCGATGCCACTTTGATGAAGCGCACCGGGCGAAGAACCCCGGGCCCACCCCGAAGGTGAACGCGCCAACGCCGCACCTGTCGGCCGTGTGTCCCGCCGTGGGGCGCCTCTCTGGTTCGCATCGCTCGAGCGGGCGTGCTGGGAGCGGAGGCCTGCGCGACGGGCCTCGATTCAGAACCGGAGAGATGGGCCGGCTCCAGCCGTCTGATTCACCGCGCCGCGCTTCCCGACCGGGATGCTTCCCGGTTCCACGTGGAACGATCGATCCGTGCGGCCGCAGTCAGCTCTCCGGCCCCGGGCTCTGACGTCGCGCCGGGTGAGGGAATGCCGCCCCTTCGTTGACTGGGACAGTCACCCATCGGGGCCTTCAACCGCCCGCACGGGTCCGCCTCCCCGCGGTCCATCCGCTCCTCGCTCGGCCTCCCCTCGCCACTCCGAGGCCCGGCATCACGGCCTCCACTTCGCGTCAGTGAACGCGTCCCTCCCTGACGCGCGGTCGTGGGCCTTCGAAAGGGCAGGGAAGGAGGGCCCGAGCGATGCACGTTCCACGTGGAACGTTGGGCACGCACGGGGAGCCCTGAGACATCGGCGCGATCCGGAGGTGAAGGGAGCGCCGCATCGGGTGAAGAGCCCGGCGCCGTGTTCCGGCCGGAGGCCTTCCGGCGTCCGCCTTGATGGGCGCGCAGGTGGGCGTCCCTCTCGTTCCACGTGGAACGCCGGGTCACAGGTTCCCGCGGGCCTCCGGCAACTGCGTGCCCACCATCCCTACGTCCACCGCGCCAGGAGGCGGGATCGAAGGCCTGCGCGGCTTCCCTCCGCGTTCCATCGGGATGCGCATCGATGGCAGGTACGCGATCGCCACTCCATGCCGTCGCCAGCGCGATGTGGTTTCACGTGCAACCTCCTGGACGGCGGCCGCCCACCGATTCGAGGGAGGTCATGCGTTCGTGGTCGCGCTCCGCTTTCATGACGAACTCCGGAAGTGACCAGACGTTCTCCAGGTCCCGATCATGGCGAGGCCGGAAGCGCCGGCATCAAGCGCGACTCAGGAAGCGCGGAGCTTCGAACCTGCCGGATGCGTTCTTCGCAAAGGAGGGGCGATGTGCCGTTGGGAGCTTTGGAGAGAAGCGGCCGGGGTGGGCGTGGCTTGGAGATCCAAACACTGAGAAGGCGAGAACCGGCTCGCAGACCGATCTCTGTGACGTTCCAGTCGACCTCTCAGCCGATGGCCGTCCGCAATCTGTGCCGTTGCATGTGCAACCGATGCTTTGGAGGCATCGTGCACCCAGCACGCGCCGGTACCTTGAATCGGGCATGGACGGGAGCGGGCCTCGCGGGCCGAAGGCGAGCCGCCGGTTCTTCGCGTTACCAGCAAGTGCGACGGCGTCGCTGGAAGACGCCGGCTCCAGTCAGCCGGTGGCGCAGCCCACGTGCGGCGCAAAGCAACGTCGGCGGGAGCTGCGCCTCGAGGCTTTCGACCTCAACGCTTGAGGTCTCAGACGCTTCACTCCCCGGGTTCGGGTGACGCCGCCGTTGCATCTACAACGATGGCAACTGCGCCTCGAGGCCTTCGGCCTCACGGTGGCGTTCTCAGACGCTCCGCCCGGTGGGGCAGCTTACATGCCGGTTGCACGCGCAACGTTTTCACCGCGGGCTCGGGTCGGGCAGGCCGACGGCCTTCGCCCAACTCCGCGTGATGTCTGGCAGCGCTCCCCGCTCACCCGGGCCGTCCCCTCCGTCCCCTGCGTCGGAGCGGGGTTTGAACTGAACCCACATGAACGGACAGGAAGCTGTCCGCCGCATCCCTCCTTCCGAATCAGATGGATCGGATGGCTCCCGGGGCGGGGAAGGTGCTGCTCTCCCGCGCCGTTCGCGCGCGCGAGCACTCACGGGCCTCGGAAGCAGCCGGCGCCAGGCGGACCGACCGTCCGACAACCACTCACTGTGAAAGTTCGCGCAAGCGGTGCTGCGCCTCTTTCACTTCCGGATGCGATGAGCGCTGGGACGCCCGCTCAACCAGTGCGAAGAGATCCGCCGCGCGCGCCTTCTCGAGACGCTGGTTCGTCGGCGCCAGCCCCAGCGCCTCCTCGAGGGAATCAAGCGCCTCCAGCACGGCGCCCCTGAATGCAGCGTCAGGGATGGCGCGAAGCAGCCGACCGAGATCCTCGTAACGATGACCGCTCCGGGCACGCTCCCAGTCCACCAGTCCGGTCACCTGCAAGCGATCCGGATCGAGCAACAGATTGGAGGGCTGGAAGTCGCCGTGCACCAGACATGAGGCGGGGTCCCCATCCACCAGCTCCTGCGCCTCCGCGGCACGGCGTTGAAGCGCCGCGCGCTCCCGTGCCGACCACCCCCGGGTGAGCTCACGTCCGTCGCTCTTGAGGAAGGCTTCGAGGTCCCGCCACAGATCCGGCGAGCCAGCCATCCGGAGGTCCGCTCCTGCGAACACTCCCCAACGCGGGGTCCTCACCAGACTCAGACGCACGAGGATCTTGGCGAGCTCCTTCGCCACACGTCCCCGCCCGCCGCTGTCCAGCGATCCCAGGACATGATCACCTCGCACACCCTGCAGCCGTGAGGTCACCAACAGCGCCGGGAGCCCCAGCGCTGCATCGGGACGGCGAACCTCCAGGACCTCGGGAACCGGAAGCAGGCCGCGCATCCACTTCAGGAGCTCGGCGTCGATGTTCGCCGCGTCCGGTCCCCGCCGATCTCCGGCACCGGTGTACAGCCGGACCACCGATGGTCCTTCGGGGCCGATGGCGAGAAAGGTTTCTCCGGTGTGTCCCCCCTCCAGGGGCACGAGCTCGGCGTTCAGGGCGTCCATCGCGCCATCCTCACAGACATGCCGTGGTCGTTCCCGCTCATCGTCAAGCGGCGCGGCGGAACTCACCCAATCGTGACCGGGACGCGCGTTGGAAGGGAGTATGGCCATGACGCTGAGCCGAAGGGCTTTCGAGAGGAGGTCTCCGTGACGCCACCCAACCTGCCGCGTACTCCGTTCGCTCCACCGCCGGTCGGCACCGACCTGGTCCGCATCGCCACCAGCCCGGATGGTCAGCGCATCGAGATCACCCCTGCGGTCTGGGAGGATCCCGCCGCCTGGGGCATCCTCCTCGCCGATCTGGTGCGGCACATCGCAGCTGCCGAGTCCCAGCTGCGCCCTGACCTTTCATCGGAGGCCTTCCTGGACCGTCTCTTCGAAGGGTTCCACGCCGAACTCGCATCACCGACCGACCTTGTCGAAGGCGGCGACGCTCCTCCCGAGTCCGAGGGCTGAGCTGCTGAACCGCCGGGTGCGAGCGTCCGGTTGCAAGAGCGCGCGGTGTGCTTCGCCCGGAGCGAGGCCCCACGTTCGTCGGACCACTTGAGCCGCGGGACGGATGGGCCGGTGGCTCGGGGGAGGGGAGGCCGCGGGGCAGAGGGGAGGCCGCGGGGCAGCCGATGACTGCACGGAGCGCCGTCCCCTCGGCAGTTGCGGAACCGCGCCGGTGTGCTTCGCCCGGAGCGAGGCCCCTTCGCGGCCAGGAGGTGTCGAAACCACTGAAGCGCGGGATGGAGGGTCCGGTGGCTCGGGGGACGGGAGGCCGCGGGGCAGCCGATGACTGCTGGGAGCGCCGCCTTCCCCACTCCCGCGCCGAGGCGCTCAGGGAGCCGCGACCAGCACCTGCCGCGATGCCTCACTGAAAGGCAGACGGTACTCCCGCGCCGAGACGATCCTGAGGCCGGCCTGCGCGGCCTGGTCCTCGGCCTCCGAGCGGGAGAGGGGCTGACCCAACATGGCGACCAACCGTCCCCCCTCCGCCAGGTACTGAGAGCCGAGCCGGGCCCACGTGGGGAAGTCCATCAGCGCCCGCGAGATGACCACGTCCACCCGCGGCAGGCCTTCGGTCTCCGGACGGCCCGCGGCTCGCATGTGCACGGCCCGTGCCCCCGGGGTGAGGCCCAGCACCGCGATGGCCTGCTTGATGAATGCGACCTTCTTGGCCACCGCATCCACCAGGGTCACCTCGAGCTCCGGACGGGCCAGGCGCAGCGGCAATCCGGGCAACCCCGCCCCTGCTCCCAGGTCCAGGAGACGCGTTGCATCAGCAACTTCGGGAAGGGGCGCCAGACTGTCCAGGAAGTGCTTCTCGAGCACCTCCCCGGGGTCGGTGATCGCGGTCAGATTCACCCGCGCGTTCCACTTCAGGAGGGTCTCCATGAAGGTCCAGAGCGCCTCCGAGGTGCCCTCCGGAAGCTGGAGCCCAAGCACATCTGCACCCTGGTGCAAGCGGTTTCTGAAGCCGTCCCTATCCACAGGGCCTCCAAAGCGTCGAAACGCCTAAGTGGTGAGAATCACTGATCTTCTGAGATCCACCCACGTTTCTCCCCAGGTTCTCCACATGGTGGGGAGGTGTCTCTTATGCACCCTTCCCACAGGTTGATCACAGGGGGTGTGAAAAGTGCTGGGGAGGAGCGTCGCGCGGGGGCGACGGCGTCATTTTGAGCTTGCATGCCCGCCCGTTCCGGAGCGCCTCAAACGCTCCAGATGGACCCGCAGCAGGGACACCGCGGACGGTGTGATTCCCGACAGTTCCCTGGCCTGTCCGAGCGTCATGGGACGCGCCGCGGCGAAGCGTTCCCGGGCCTCATTCGACAGCCCGCGGACCTCCTTCCAGTCCAGGTCGGCAGGAATCTTCAGCTCGGAGCCGCCCGCTGCTTCCCGCCGCGCCGCCCGCTGCGCCTGGAGCAGATAGCCCTCGTACTTGAGGACCACCTCGACCTCGCGCGCGATCTCCGGTGCCTCGCCCGGGCCGAGCGCTCCCTCTTCCCGCAGCGCCTCGTACGTGGTGCCGACCTGCTTGAGCCGTTTGGCGATCCCGTTTCGGCGGAGTCGCTCCACCTCGGCTTCCACCGCCCGCCCCCGGGCCTCGGCCCGTTCCAGCAGGGGAGGGGAGAGCAATCCCACCCGGCGCGCCACCGGGGCCAGACGCCAGGGCGCGTTCCCCTCCCGGAGCTGCAGCCGGTGCTCACTGCGGCTGGTGAGCATGCGGAAGGGTTCATCCACCCCGCGGTTCACCAGGTCGTCGATGAGCACGCCCAGGTGGGCCTGATCCCGTCTCACCACCAGCGGCGGCTCCCCCCGCAGCGCGAGGCTCGCGTTCATCCCCGCGACCAGCCCCTGCACCGCGGCCTCCTCGTAGCCGCTGGTCCCGTTGAGCTGACCGGCGAAGTACAGGCCCCGCACGGCGCGGGACTGCAAGGTCGGCTCGAGCTGGGTGGGCTTGGAGTAGTCGTACTCGACCGCGTAGCCGTAGCGCTCGACCTCGACCTCCTCGAGGCCGGGGATGGTCCGCAGGAAGGCCAGCTGCACCTCGGCGGGGAGGCTGGTGGAGAGCCCGGCGGGATAGACCAGTGGGGAGTCGGGACCTTCGGGCTCCAGGAAGATCTGGTGCCGATCCCGGTCCGCGAAGCGCACCACCTTGTCCTCGAGCGAGGGGCAGTAGCGCGGCCCCCGGCCCTCGAGCTGTCCGGTGAAGAGGGGGGAGAGGTGCAGGTGATCCCGCAGGATCGCGTGGGTCTGCGGGGTGGTCCAGGTGAGCCCGCAGACCACGCGCGGCTGACGGGGGAACATCTGCCCCTCCGACTGCGCCAGGCGGCTGCGCTCGCTGAACGGGCGGACCTCGTCTTCTCCCGGCTGGGGCGTGCAGCGATCCCAGTCGATGCTGTCGCGGCGCAGACGCGCGGGGGTTCCCGTCTTGAAGCGCCCGAGCTCGAAACCCAGCTCCAACAACACCGCCGAGAGTCCCACCGCGGCCGCGTCTCCGATGCGTCCGCCGACCTGGGTGCGGGTGCCCTCGTGCATGAGGGCGCGCAGGAACGTCCCGGTGGTGAGGATGACCGCGCCCGCCGCCGCTTCCCGTCCGTCCGCCAGGCGCACCCCGCGCACCCGTCCGCCCCCGACCTCCAGCCCGGCGACCTCGCCCTCCCAGAGCGTCAGGTTCGGCTCGGCCCGCAGCGCGGCCTGCATGCGCGTGGCGTACACCTCGCGGTCGCAGAGGACACGGGTCGCCTGCACCGCCGGACCGCGGCTCGCGTTGAGCGTCCGGAAGTGGGTCCCGGCGTCATCGGCCGCCGCCCCCATCTCTCCGCCCAGGGCATCCAGCTCCCGGACCAGATGGCCCTTCGCTGTCCCTCCGATGGCGGGATTGCAGCTGAGCACCGCGATGCGGTCCTCGCGCAGGGTGATGCCCAGGGTCCGGTGCCCCAACCGCGCACACGCCAGGGCCGCTTCACACCCCGCGTGCCCCAGCCCCACCACGATGACGTCGACGTCCATCAAAGGGCGCGCACTCTATTCGTCGAGGCGCGCAGGTAAAGCCTGGCCGCGACACGCGCCTGCCCGCTCGCCCGCCCGCCGATGGATTGTCACGACGGGACCCACTCCCTACCTTCGAAGCGCCTCGCCCACGTCTCCCTCCGCACCCCGTGCGCAGACCCCAGACGTGGAGGTCCACTTCCACGTGGGGCGCATGCCCCGATGGCGTTCGAAAGGCTCCCGTGCCCCGACCTCCCGAACCGGAATCGCCCCCTGCGCGCCCGACCGGAGCTGCCGACCGGAGTCTTGTTGAGGACTCCATTGAAGCTGCCGGGGCGGGCCGTGAGGGCAGTGCCTCGGACGCCGTTCGGGCCGACCCGATCGCGGGTCTCGAAGGCGGCGCCGATGCACACCCCATGCGGGTGGTGAAGCATCGGCCCTTCAACGCCGAGACGCCTCCGACCGCCCGACTGGCGCCCATCACCGAGACCTCGGCCTTCTTCGTGCGCAACCACTTCGGCACGCCGGCGCTGTCGGCGGCCACCCACACGCTGCACGTGGACGGCGCGGTGGAGCGCCCCCTGAGCCTGGGCGTGGGGCGGTTGCAGCTGTTGGGCGCGCGCAAGCTGGTGGTGACCCTGGAGTGCGCGGGGAACAGCCGCATCCACATGCGCCCCCTGCCTCCGGGAACGCCCTGGGACCATGGGGCGGTGAGCACCGGCGAGTGGACCGGGGTGCCCCTCTACCGGGTCCTCGAACAGGCCGGCCTGCGCGACGAGGCGACCCACCTGCTTTTCGAAGGCGCGGACGGGCCCGCGGAAGACGAAGGGGAGAGGCGCCCCGGCTATCAGCGGGCGCTTCCCCGCGAGAAGGCCCTGCACCCGGACACCCTGTTGGTGTGGGGCCTCAACGGAGAACCCCTCCCGCGATCCCATGGCGGTCCCCTGCGTCTGCTCGTTCCCGGCTGGTACGGGATGGACAGCGTGAAGTGGCTCGCGCGCATCACCGCCCGCCTGGAACCCTTCACGGGCCGCTTCCAGGGGCCCGAGTACACCTATGACCTGGGGGACGGCTCCCCCCCTGCGCCGGTGCGGGACATGCGGGTGAAGTCCCAGCTCCTCGCGCCCGATCCCGCGGAGCCGCTGCCGCTTGCTCCGGTGGAGTTGTGGGGACGCGCGTGGGCCGGAACCCGGGCCATCCGCCGCGTCGAGGTCGACACCTCCGGCACCGGGCAGTGGGAGCCGGCCGAGCTGCGGGAGCCGGCCCGGCCCTACGGCTGGGTCCTCTGGCGCCACCTCTGGACCCCATCCGCGCCCGGGATGCACATGGTGCGCGTCCGGGCGTGGGACGCCGATGGACGCGTCCAGCCGGAGCAGACCGTTCCCAACCGCCTCGGCTATGGCGAGCACGCCATCCAGGTGGTGCGCTACGAGGTGCTCGCCGACCGCCCGGGGCTGCAGTAGCGACTACTTGCCGATGCAGAAGCGGGCGAAGAGGGTGTCGAGCAGCGCCTGATCCGGACGCTCACCGAGCAGCTCGCTCAGGGCATCGTGGGCGAGCATCACCTCTCCGGCGACGAGCTCCAGCGGCTCCTCCGCCTGCGCCGCATCCCGCGCGGTCCGCAGTGACGTCGCCATCCGCTCCAGCGCCGACGCGTGCCGCTCGCCGGTCACCAGCACCGCGCCCGAGACGTCTTCCCCGCCGAGCTGCTCCAGGATCCACCCGCGTAGGGCCTCCAGCCCCTCGCCGGTCTGGGCGCTCACCCTCAGCGTTCCATCGACCACCGGAGCGCTGCCGTCTCCGGGATGCAGATCCGCCTTGCTCCGCAGCAGCAGCCGCGGCACGCCCACCGGAAGCTCCGCCTCCCACCGGGTCCGCTCCGCCTCGGACAGCGGGCCTGCCGGCAACACCAGCAGCGCTGCCTCCACGTTGGACAGGGCCTCGCGGGCCGCATCCATGCCCCGCTGTTCAATCCGACCGGGTGCTTCGCGCAGGCCGGCGGTGTCGAGCAGGGTGAGGCGCAGGGGCCCCACCTGCCAGCGGGCCTCCAGCACGTCGCGCGTGGTTCCCGGCTCCTCATCCACCAGCGCCCGGGGCGCCCCGAGGAGCGCGTTGAAGAGCGTGGACTTGCCGGCGTTCGGCGGGCCGTAGAGGGCAACGCGCGCGCCCTCACGCGCCCAGCGGCCCCGGCGTGCGCCCTCGAGCAGGGTCTCCACCGGTGCGAGCAGCTCCTCCAGGCGCGCCACCAGCCCGGTCTCGGCGCCTTCGGACTCCTCGGGGAAATCAAGCAGGGCTTCCAGGTCCGCGTGCAGCACCCGCAGCGGCTCGAGCACCTCGCGCAGCTTCTTTGAGAGCGCGCCCCGGAGCTGGGCCCCCGCGGCACGCACCGCGAGCTCCGAGCTGGCGGCGATGAGATCCGCCACCGCCTCGGCCTGGGTCAGATCCAGCTTCCCGTTGAGGAAGGCGCGCCGCGTGAACTCCCCGGGCTCCGCCAAGCGGACCCGCGCATCACCCAGCACCTCCCGCTGCAGCATCTGCAACAGCCCGGGGCTGCCGTGCGCGTGGAGCTCGACCACCTCTTCACCGGTGTACGAAGCCGGCGCGGCGAACGACAGCCACAGGCCGACATCGAGGGGGGTGCCGTCACGCGCGCACAGCGTCACGGTGTAGGCGCGGCGCGGTTCAGGTCCACCTTCCCGGGCCATCAGGGTGGGCACCAGCGGAAGGCAGGCGGCGATGGCGTGCGGGCCGCTCACCCGCAGAATCCCCACCCCACCCGGCGCCGCGGCGGTCGCCTGGGCCACGATGGTCGCAGAGGACGCGTCGTCAGCGGTCAGGTGCATGGGAGCTCCCGGGGACAGCAGGAGATCAGCCCGGGGCGGGCGAGTGACCGCGGGCCGCCTTCTCCACGACCTCGCGGTTCTCCTCGATGTAGCGCTCCACGTCCGCGTCATCGAGGTTCAGGTCGCGCAGCACGCCGGGGAAGACGGCGAGGAAGGCGGGGGACGCCTCATCTCCGCGGAGCCGGAAGCTCATCTTGAGCACCGCGGCGCTGAACATCTTGTCCTTCAATTCCTTGGGCTTACCCATCTGTCGCTGTGGTCTCTCTGGTCGAGGGGCGCGATCGGTCGTCGCGGCGAAGAGGTCGGTCGAACGGCGTCACCTGTGTCGGCGGGGGGTGGCCGGGAATCGGGTGGCCGGTGCGGTCGGGGCCCCACTCGTAACCGGAACCGGTCGGCGGCGCCAAATCAGACCGGCACGGGGGCGGCCCGGCAGGCGGGCGCTCCGCTCAGTCCACGTCCTCTTCGTCGTCCCAGTCGGGGATCGTGCGTTGCGGGAGGGGCGACAACGTCTTCGGACGGAAAATCACCCGGCGGTGGCGGCCTTCTCCCTCACAGCTGACCCGCAATCCCTCCACCGGAGCCGCGGCCTGGACCACCCGGGCCCGGTCCACCTCGCCCATCCCCAGCACGGTGTACAGGCGGCCATACTTCGCCGAGCGCTCCGCGAGCCGCAGCGCCGCCTCCGCCAGGGTCGGATCCGGTTCCACCTCGAGCTGCCGTTCGTCGACCCGGGCGGTGTCGGCGGCCATCTCGCCCTTGGGGCCGGCGACCTTCTCCCGTCCCTTGCGGCGTTCACCGGCCGGCTCGGTGGGCGCCGCGGCCCCGTTGGCCTTCGCCGGCTTCGCCCCGCGCTCCGGCGGATGCTCCATGGCGCCCAGCGACACCCAGCGCCGGCCGGGCGTGCGCGGCTGGTGCAGCAACTTGTTGGTCAGAAACTGCAGCGAATCCATGAACGGGCTGCGACGCCCCACCTGGACCCCGGGGGGCAGGGCGGCAAAGCGCACCGCGACCGAGAAGGTCCCGTCCGCCAGGTCCCGGACATCCAGCGTCGCGGGCATCTCCATGCGCCCGAGCAGCTCGGTGAGCGTCTCCTCGACCCGTGCGCGTCGCGCTCCGTGATCCGCGTCGGGGACCGGGGTGCCCTCACCGCTTGTGCCTGCGTCACCTCTCCCGCCGGCGGACGGCGCGGCGACGCCGTTGGCCACCGGTGCGGACCGATCCCCGGCATCCTCCGGGAGGGAACCGGAGCCGGCCACCTGCGTGGTTGCAGCTGCATCCATCTGCACGTCTGCATCCGTTGCAGCCGCATCCATGTCGACGTCGGCCTCTGCCGTCCGCGCGCGCCGGCTGCGGGTCGGCCTGGTCTTGGCATCCGCCGCAGGCTTGCGCGCAGGAGGCGCCTTGCCGCTCGCGGTCTTTCCGGAGTCGTTCTCCGGAGCGTCGGTGTCGGCAGACCGCTTGCGGCGGCGCGGCGCCGGGTCCTTCGGATCGTCCGTCGGCACGTGGTTCAGGCTCCTTCGGGGGGACGTTCGGGTCCGGCGCTCAGGCCGCCTTGTAGGCGAGCCACTTACGGATGGCGTACTGCTGCGCGATCGACATCACGTTGTTGGTGAAGACGTAGAGGGTGAGGCCTGCCGGGTAGTTGAGCAGGAACACCGTGAAGATGACGGGCATCACCCAGTTCATGATCCGGGCCTGGGCCGCATCCATCGCCTGAGGCGCCAGACGCTGCGTGATCATCATCGTCACGCCGAGGAGCACCGGCAGCACGTAGAGGGGATCCTTGAGCGTCAGGTCCCGCCACACCGGGCCGAAGAACGGCTCGCCGTAGATCTCGAAGGAGTTGCGCAGGGTGGTGAAGAGCGCGAACCACACCGGCATCTGGAGCAGCATCGGGAGGCAGCCGGCGAGGGGGTTCACCTTCGCCTCCTGATACATCTTCATCATTTCCAGCTGCTGCTTCTCCTTGTCGTCCGCGAACTTCTTGCGGATCTGCTCCATCTGCGGCTGGAGCTTCTTCATCTGCTCGGCCGAGACCATCTGCTTGTAGGTCAGCGGGAGCAGCAGCATCTTGATGAGGAAGGTCATCGCGACGATGGCGATGCCCCAGTTGCCGAAGATGGCGAAGGCGCCCTTGAGGATGCCCAGCAGCAGCTTGCAGAGCACCACCAGGATGCCGAAGTCGATGAGCCCATCCAGGCCCGCGGGGGGAGCCTGACCGGCATCGAGGCCCACCAGCGCCGCGGTGCTGGCCGAGGGCGCCACCGCGAGCAGGTCCCCGTCCTTGGGTCCCGCGAAGCCGCCGAGCCGGAAGGTGACGCTCTCCCCGGCCCCCACCTCCAGCGGGAACCCGGCCTTGATGCGGCGCTCGGTGCTGGTCGCCTCGAGCTCGCAGGTGCCCTCGCGCGCCCCCTGCAGGAAGAAGAGCTGGCTGGTGAAGTACTGCTGGTCGATGCCGAAGGAGCGGATGGCGCCGTTGTGGCGGATGGGCGCCTTCTCGTCGCCCGGGAGAAGCGCCTCCTGGTCGTCGTTCACGAAGCAGGAGACGCGGCTCTGATTGCCGACCGAGCCCATGAGGCTCGGCGCCTCCTCGAACTCCGGATCGATGGCGCGCGTCCAGTGGAAGGCGAGCTCGCCCCTGCGCGGGGCCCCGGTGGTGTTGGTGATGACCAGCTCGTAGGCGAACTCGAAGCCCTCGCGCTCGAAGCGCAGCCGCTTCTCCACCTTCCAGCCATTGCCCACCGCCTCCATGTCCACGCCCTGACCACCCTCGATCTCCTCCAGGAGGTAGGGGGTGCTGGCGGACAACGGCGCGTCGCCTTCGATGGAGACCGCCAGCGGCAGCGGCCCGCCGGCCGGGGGCTGGGCGAGGTTCATCTGCGGCGCGGGCTCGGGCGGGTTGCCCATCAACGCCTGGAGCCCCTGGCGGAAGTTCATCCGCCGCTGCTCGCGCATCTTCTCGCCCTGCAGGAGCGCGCTGCTCAGGCCGCCCCCATGGCTGTGGACGGCGTAGACCACCTCGGGGCGGGTGAGGGTGAGCGTCCGCTCGGGGACCTCCCGCGCCTCGGGCTCGGCCCCGGTCGGAGGCGTCGCCGTTTCACCCTCTGCCGGGCGGGCGGTGTCGGCGGTCTTTCCATCCGCCACCGTCTCTTCCGTCGCCTCGGCCGCAGGGGGAGGCTCGGGCATGAAGAAGGTGGTGTAGACGAACAGCAGCGCCATGCTCACCAGGAAGAAGAGCATCATGTTGCGCTGCTGATTTGGATTCTCTTGAGGACCCACGTTCTCTGGCCTTACCGCGGCAGCAGCGAGTCGGGGCGCCGCTGCGGCGTTGCGTTGAGGGCTCCTACCGGCGCGCTGGCTGACCGCGTGGCGCCGTCCGGTGAGGAGTCGTTCGGAGCATGTTGTGGTGCCGGTACGGGACACCCGGGAAGCACCCCGGCGGGTGTGGCGCTCCCTGGAACGCCCGTGACGGACCTGCGGCCCGCTCCAGGCGAAGTGCCCTTTAGCGCTTCCGGGACGGCTCGGGTACCGGATCCAACCCGCCGCGCGAGAAAGGCTGACACCTGGCCAACCGCCAGGCCGTGAGGCCCAGGCCGCGCACCGGGCCGTGGACCTCGAGCGCCTCGAGCGCGTAGGCGCTGCAGGAGGGATGGAAGCGGCACGCCGGGGGGAGCAGCGGGCTCAACAGCCGCCGGTAGAGCCTGACCGGGGCCTGGAGGAGGCGCACCATCAGGCGTCTCACGTCGAGCTCCGGACCAGCCGCTGGGTGAGGCGCTCGAGCGCGGCTTCGAAGTCGGCGGCGCGGGCGGCCTTCGCCGCGTCCCGGGCGATGACCACCACGTCGACCCCCACGGGCCAACGGGACCGACGGACCCGGAAGGCCTCACGGACGTGACGCCGGATGCGCGAGCGCACCACCGCGTTGCCCACCTTGGAAGAGACGGTGATGCCCAGCCGCGCCGGCTTCTTGTCCGAGCGGGGCAGGACCAGCGCCAACAGGATGCCGTCGCCGAGCTTGCGACCACGTCCCTGAACGCGCACGAACTCCCGCCGGCGCAACAGCCGCGCCGATTTGGGCAGCGTGTTGCCGGGGGAGTTCGTGGGAACGGTGGGGGGCCCCAGCGGCATTGCCGGCTGTGAGGCGACCGCCAACGGCTACTTCTTGAAGGCGGAGACCACCAGGCGCTTACGGCCCTTGGCGCGACGGCGCTTGAGCACGTCACGGCCCGCCTTGGTGGCATTCCGCTTCCGGAACCCGTGAGTCCTGTTCCGCTTCAACTTCGAGGGCTGATAGGTCCGCTTGGCCACGACGACGACTCCGACGATGAGGAAAAAAGAAAGGACGGCGCGTCTAGCCCGATCAACCGGCGCAAGTCAACGTTTTGATCCTGAAGGGCCCCGGGGGCCACCGCAAAACACAGCAAAGACTGAGAGTCAGATCGCGCGTGCCGCCGGGTTTCCCCGAATGCCGGTCCGGGATCAGAGGAGGGAAGGGGAGGAGGCCTTGGGGAAAGGTGGGTGGGCACCTACCTGCGATCCACCGCAAAGGCTCCATCGGACCGTTGAGTGCTTGATCATCGCCGCTGGGATCAGTTAATCCCCACGGTCCGCCCTTCCCCGACCCCTGCCGAGCGGACGCCTGCGTGACTGCCCTCAGCATCCCCCTACAATCCAGCGCAACCCCGGGAAATCTCTGGGAAAAGTTGCTGCAGACCCTGCGTGACGAGGGCAAGCGCTACGCCGCGGAGACCCTCGGGCAGCTGCAGGCGCTGGACGTGCGGGAAGGGGCCCTGGTGCTCGGCGTTCCCAACCGCTTCATGCGGGATTGGGTGGATGATCACTACGTCCCGCTGATCGTCGAGGTGCTCGAGCGCATGGGGGGCGAGGTGACGCGCATCGCCTACGAGGTGGTGGCGGCCCCTGCTCCCACCGCCCCCGTCGAAGTCGCACCCACAGTCAAGTCCCCGGTGCTCGCCCGCCCGGGACGGCTGAATGCGCGCTTCACCTTCTCGACGTTCGTGGTGGCCGACAGCAACCAACTCCCTGCTGCTGCAGCACGTGCCGTCGCCGACAAGCCGGGCAAGCACTACAACCCGCTGTTCATCTACGGAGGCAGCGGCCTGGGCAAGACCCACCTGCTGCACGCGGTGGGCAACGCCATCCACCAGGCCGATCCCACCCAGCGGATCGTCTACCTCTCCAGCGAGGAGTTCACGAACGAGTACGTGGAGTCGGTGCGCGAGGGCCGGATGCCGGACTTCCGTCGCCGTTTCCGGGACGGCTGCGATGTGCTCCTCGTGGACGACGTGCAGTTCCTCGGGCGGCGCGAGGAGACGCAGAAGGAGTTCTTCTACACCTTCAACGCGCTCCACGAGGCGGGCAAGGCCATCGTGCTGACCTCGGACACGGTGCCGGCGAAGATTCCCGGCCTGGAGGAGCGGCTGCGCAGCCGGTTCTCCATGGGGCTCATCACCGACATCCTCGAGCCGAGCTTCGAGACCCGCCTGGCGATCCTGCAGAAGAAGGCCGCCTCGGAAGGGATGGACCTGCCCGAGCGCGTGGCGCACTTCATCGCCCGGCACGTGCACCAGAACGTCCGCGAGCTCGAGGGCGCGCTGGTCAAGATGGTCGCGGTCCACAGCCTCACCGGCCAGGCCATCACCGAGGAGCTGGCAGCGCAGGTGTTGCGCGACGTGCTCCCCGCGCGGCGCGACGTGGACGTGGAGTCCATCCAGCGCGAGAGCGCCCGCTACTTCAAGGTCCAGCTCGAGGACCTCAAGCAGGAGAAGCGGACCCGCCCGGTGGCCCACGCACGCGCGGTGGCCATGTACCTGGCGCGCACCCTCACCGAGGGCTCCTTCCCCGAGCTCGCCCGGCGCTTCCAGAAGGACCACACCACGGTGATGGCCGCGGTGCGGAAGATCGAGAAGGCGCGGGAGAACGATCCCGAGCTGAGGCAGGCGCTGGACGAGCTGACCGCCCGCCTCGGCGTGGCGCGCTGACGGTTCCTTCCCACGCTGCGCGGCACTCGGTGTAGCCTTCCGCGCCGTGTACATCGTCCTGACCCTGCTCGAGCGCAACGACGCCCCGGAGATCACCATCTCCCGCCTCAAGGCGGTGGGAATCCCCGAGCCGCTGGTCGTCCGTGCCCGCAGCGTCAGCGCGACCCTGGCCACCGAGGTCCCGGTCTTCGCCGGCCTGAGGACCCTGGCCGTGGGGGCCGATGAGGATCGCCTGTTGATGGTGAGCCTCTGGCCGAACTCGGATGCCGCGGAGGTCAAGCGCCTCATCAGCCGCGTCCAGCTCGAGATGAGCGCCGACCTCCCGCCCAGCGGCCGCATCGTGGCCCTCCCCGCACTCGCGCCCAGCGGAGCCTGACCGCCGCCGGCAGCGGCGCGTGGGCTCAACGACCTCCTGATGCAGGCCCTCCTCCTCTTCCTCACCGTGGCGGCCCTGAGCGTTCTGGCCAGCAGTCCGCTGCTCATGCGGGTGGGGCGGGCCTTCGGTCTGGCGCAGCTCTCGGCGAGTGGCCTGCTCTTCTTCGTCTTCGGCGTGGCGGTGGGACCGCTCGCCATGGGCGTGCTGGACGCCGCGCAGGTGGAGGCGCTGCGGCCGCTCATCGCCATCGGCCTCACCGTGGTGGGCGTCCTGACCGGCTTCAACGTGGAGCCGCGCCTGCTGCGCAGCCTCCCGTGGCGGCTGTACGCCGCGGTGGTGACCCAGGGCGCGACGAGCCTGGTGGTGGTGGCCGCAGGGCTCTTCGCCGTCTTCTACCTGACCGGCGCCCTCGACGGCATGGTCGCCGCGCTGGGGGCTGCGGCCCTGTTCGGCGCGGTGGCGAGCGTGTCGAGTCCCCACGTGGGCATCCTCGGGATGCGCAGCGGCCGGCTGGAGCGTCGCGAGGGCCTGGGGCTCACCCTGGTCGCCATGCTCGATGACCTGTGGGGGCTGCTGGCGCTGATGGCCGCGCTGGCCCTGGCCTCGGCGGTCAGCATCCCGGACGGATTCGGCCTCCTGGCGCTGGCAGCGCTGCTGGGGCTGGTGTGCGGGCTCCTGCTGCTCTTCCTGACCCGCGCGGCTTCGAACGAGGAGGAGGTCGCGACCCTGCTGCTGGGCGCGGTCATGCTGGTGGGAGGCGCCGCCGCCTACCTGCGCATCTCGACCCTGGTGGCCGGCGTGGTGTGTGGCGCGACGTTGAGCGTGCTGGGGCGGCAGGCTGCGGCCTCACACTACAAGGTGCTCGCGAAGATCGAGCGCCCGGTCTACCTGCTGCTGCTGTTCCTGGCCGGCCCCCTCTTCCACCCCCAGACCGTCTGGGTGTGGTTCGTCCTGCCCCTCTTCGTGGTGCTGCGGTTCGTGGCCAAGGTCGCCGGCGGAGGACTCGCCTCCCGCGTCGGCGGCGGCGTGATCCCTCCCAAGACCGGGTGGGCGCTGGTGAGCCAGGGCGGTCTCAGCGTGTGCCTGGTCATCGAGTTCCTGCTGCTGGTGCCGGGCCCGACCAGCCAGCTCATCTTCGACGTCGCGCTGCTCGCCGCGTTGATCAACGAGGTGTTGGGCGCGCGGGCCTTCGCCATCGGCTTCCCGCCTCCCGCCCGCTCCATGGCGCCCCCCGCGCCGGAGGCCAACTGAGTGAAGTCCGCGCTCCCCCGCCTGATCCTCATCGTCGGCCTGTTGGCGGGCGTCGATGCCCTCCAGCGTGCCCGCGGTGAGACCGGAACCCCGGTCGCGCTCGCCGCCGGTGGACTGCTGCTCGCCGCCCTCTTCGCGGGCAAGGTCGCAACCTTCCTCCACCTGCCCCGGCTGACCGGATACCTCCTGGTGGGCGTCGGGGTGGGGCCCTACGCCCTGGGCTTCATCCCCAAGGAGGGCATCACCGGCCTGGCCCTCATCAGCGGCATCGCGGTGAGCCTCATCGCCCTCTCGGCAGGGACCGAACTGCGGCTGGAGCTCCTCCAACGGGTGGGCGCCAAGGTCACCCGGATGTGCCTGCTGGTGGCGATGGTGGTCTTCGCCATCTGCCTGGTCGCCGTGGTCGCCGTCGCGCCGTGGCTCGAGTTCATGGCGGACATGACCCTGGGGCAGAAGGTCGCGGCGGCGGCGGTGATCTCCTCGGTCCTGGTCAGCTTCTCCCCGACGGTCGGCATCGCGGTCGTGGAGGAGATGGGCGCCCGGGGCCCATTCACCGACTTCTTGATGGCCTTCATCATCCTGGGCGACCTGGTGGTGCTGGTGCTCTTCGCCGCCTCGGTCTCCATGGCGCGGGCCGCGTTCGGGGGCGCCTTCTCCCTGAGCGAGGTGATGCTGACCATCAGCTGGGAGCTCTTCGGATCGGTGCTGGTGGGAGCGCTCCTGGGCCTCATCCTGCTGGTCTACCTGGAGCGGGTCGGCAAGGAGGTCGTGGTCTTCATCATCGGCCTCTGCTTCGCGCTCGCCGAGGGCGGTGGCCGGCTGCACCTCTCCCCACTCCTGATGAGCCTCGCCGCGGGTGGGCTGCTCGCGAACCTCTCGGAGAAGAGCGCCGCGGTGCTCCATACGGCCATCCAGCGCGCCGGACTTCCGGTGTTCGCGCTGTTCTTCGCCGCAGCGGGCGCCGGTCTGCACCTCGACACCGTGATGAAGGTGGGCCCCTACGCCGTGCTGCTCGCGCTCCTCCGCGCGGGCACGCTCTATTACACGAGCCGGCGGTTCGCCCCGAACGACGAGCCTGAGGTCAAGAAGCTCCTCTGGCTGGGCCTCATCTCGCAGGCCGGCGTCTCCTTCGGGCTGGCGTCGATCGTCGAGCGCACGTTCCCGGAGTTCGGCGCCGGCGCGGCCACGCTGCTCATCGCCATCATCACGCTGCACGAGCTGGTGGGACCGCTCATGGTGCGCAAGGCCCTGCTCTCCGCCGGAGAGGCCACCGTCTCCGCGGACGCGCCCCGGACCGCCGCGGCACATTGAGCTGGCGAACAGCCCGCCGACGCGCGAGCCCACGCGGTCCGCCGCGTGGGTCTTCCGCGGCGCCACCCGGACACCTGCCGGTTCAGACGCCCACGTCGAACGCCGTCACCCAGCCCAGGTGGATCCGGACCGGGTGCGCCCAGCCTCCCGGAGTTCCCACCTCCGGTGCGGAATCCCACCGGGCGAGCGGCACCTGCACCGAAAGGCGCGTGCTCCAGGTGTTGACCCGGTGCTGCAGAAAGCCGGTTCCCAGAAGCTGCGTCTGCGCGGCAACCGCTCCGATCTCGCGGCGCGAGGCGGAATACAGAACGTCCGCGCTCACTCCGTAGCGCCAACGGGTTCCCGGCGCGTGGGCGAGTCCCACACTGCCGAAGAGGCGGGTCGCTGGAGCGCGGGCCTCCGCTGCCCCCATCCCCCGGATCCGCCCCTGCCCCACGGCCACCAACTCCAGGGGCCCCAGCCGCCGGGTGAGCGCGAGCTTCAACAGCGGATCCCAGGTCCCGCTCCCGAAGGCCGTCACTGCCAGCGCGCGTTCGTCGGGCCCGCCCTCCGCTCCCCGCAGCGCCGCTCCCGTCCCGGTCGGCAGGCTCAGGCCCGCGGTGGCCAGCACGGTCCACGCCCCCACCGGCCGGGCGAAACGCAGGGAGAGCCAGGTGTCCCCCAGGCCGGTCCGGCTCGCCTGCGCCGCGTCCGCTTGGCCCAACGCCGGCGTCCGCGTGGAGGAGGTGAGTCCCGCGTGCAGCGGGACCTCGAGCTCCAGGCCCAGGGAATGGCTGAAGCCCAGCAGGGCGACCCACCGGTTCTCGAACCACAGCCCGGCATCGCGCACCGGGGTCCCCTCGGCGGTCACCTCCCGGCGCTCGCCGAAGCTCCCCGCGACCGACACGTCCGCGACCAGTTCCCCCGGGAAGAGGCCGAAGCGCAGGTCACGGGAGCTGGGGAGTCCGCTGAGGGCGCAGGCACCGCAGTCCCCGGCCCACGCGGGAGGCACCGGTGCCAGCAGTCCCAACAGGATGACGAGGCAGCCACTCCACCGGGCCCCGCGCCGGGCCCGATCCAGGCTCACCGGCCGCCGCTGCCGCGGAAAGGCGCCAGCTCCACCGGCGCCGGAGGAGCGCTCCCGGTGTCGGTGTCGAAGAGGAGCAGGCCGATGAGGGCCAGGAGAATCGCCCCCCCCACCGCCACCAGGATGAGGGTGCGGTAGGTGAAGGTGAAGCCCATGATGGTGGGCAGCTCCGGGAGCGGCGCCTCTTCCCCCAACCCGGCGATGTGCGTGTGCTCGTCGTGGTCGAGCACCGGAGGCGAGACCGGGGTGACGGTGGACTCGTCGTGCGCGAACGCCGGCTCGGGCTGCTTCGCGGGCAGGGGAGGCGGCGCGGCGGCGGGCGGGGGTGCGCTCCGCGGATGGGGTCGGGCCACCACGGTGGACTCGTCGCCATCCGGGGGAGGACCGTCCCTGCGGGCCGTCTCCGGAGCATCTCTCCGACCGGCATCCGTCCGCCTGGGGCGCTCCTGCTCTCCACGCCGGGGTCCGGTGGGACGGGCGGCGTCGGAACGGCGCGCGGTCCCATTCGACTCGGGGCGGGGACGAGGCTGATCGGGGGCCGAACGCCGCGCGGCGGGCGCCGGGGAGGTCTCCTTGCGCGGGGTCGAACGGGCCACGCCGGCCGGGACGGGCGCAACCTCGTATCCGGTGGGCTCGTCGTCGCCGATGACCTCATCGACCGCGGCGGGCGGCGGCAGGCCTCCCGAGGGAAAGTCCGAGTTCGAGTCCTCGCGCATCAGCCGCAGCGCACGCCGGACCTCGACCGACGCGGTGGGCTCGCCCGCCGAATCCAACAGGGCGCGGGTCGCCTCGACCTTGTTCGCGAAGAGCTGCTTCATCAGCCCCCCGGTCTGCTCGGCGTCATAGAGGTTGGGGCCGACGGCGGCCTCGATGGCCCGTGCCATGTCGCGACCCGAGGCATAGCGACGGTTGCGATCCCGCTCGAGCGCCTTCATCACCACATCGTTGAGCTCGCGCGAAACCAGGCTGGGGACGCGCTCCTGCGGCGGGACGATCGGCGACTGGAGACAGGCCACCATCTCCTCGTACTCGGTGCGCGCCGAGAAGAGACGGTGCCCGGTGAGCAGCTCGTAGAGCACCACGCCCGCACAGAAGACGTCACTGCGGCCGTCCAGCTCCTCGCCGCGGACCTGCTCCGGCGACATGTAGCCGGTGGTCCCCTTCACCGTCCCCACCTGGGTGCGCCCCATGGAGCTGCGGGCCTTGGCGATGCCGAAGTCGACCAGCTTGGTGACCCCGTCATAGGTCACCATGATGTTCTTCTGCGCCACGTCCCGGTGGATCACCGGCGCCGGCTCACCCGAGGCGTCCGTGAAGGTGTGCGCGTAGTGCAGCGCCCGGCAGACGTCGCGCACGACCGCGCAGCTCAGCCCCACCGGAAGTCCGCGCATCCCCTTCTTCAGCGCCGCCCGGTAGATCTGGTTCAGGTTCTGCCCCGGGATGAACTCCATCGAGAGGAAGAGGGACCCCTCGTCGTCCTCACCGAGATCGAAGACCTGACCGATGTTGGCGTGGTTGAGGCCGGCGGTGATGCGCGCCTCGTCCATGAACATCTGGACGAAGTGCTCCTGGCTGCGGACCTCCGGGAGAATCCGCTTGAGCACCACGTGCTTGAGGAACCCGCCCGGGCCCGAGGTGAAGGCGATGAAGACCTCGGACATCCCGCCCACGGTGAGCTGCGCCAACAGCTCGTACTTCCCCACGCGCTCTCCACGGTGGAGTTCGAGGGGCTCTCCGAGCGAAGGGGGTGCGCTTCCAGGGGTCATGGGCCGGAGCAGTGTAGACCAGGGACACCGCGAAGGTCTTGGGCTGTGGCCCGCCCCGTTTCCGCTGCCCCCTGCACCCTGTGGAGAGCCCTGTGGAGGGGGGTGGGGCAAGTGGGGGAAGATGTGGGTTCAGGTCGCAGTCCCCAGGACGGCTGTGGAGAGCGGGCGGTTGGTCAGGTTTCTGCCCACATCCTCACACTGAAAAAAGGGTAAGGAATCCAGCGGGTTGGAGTCTTTCCCACATGTCCCCAGGCCCTACTTCTGTCTCTACAGAAACACCTATCTCTGATCATTCTGGTCCTGAAAGAGGGGCCTGTGGAGGTGTGGACATGACGCCCTGGAAAAATGACAGGGGTCCTTGCACTTGGAGCCAGGACGCGAGAGGAGGGCGCCCCCCGGTTGCCGGGACGGGGCCCGGACGGCCCGATAGACACCCTCCGCGGGGAGACAGGGACAGGACATGGAACTGAAGACCGAAGACGTGAAGGTCGGTGACGGAGAGGTGGCGACGGCCGGTCGTCCCGTGACGGTGCACTACGTGGGGACCCTCTCGGACGGCAGCAAGTTCGACAGCAGCCGGGATCGCAACCAGGGCTTCACCTTCGCCCTGGGGGCGGGCCAGGTGATCAAGGGCTGGGATCAGGGCGTGGCCGGCATGAAGGTCGGCGGCGTGCGCAAGCTCACCATTCCTCCCGAGCTCGGTTACGGCCCCATGGGCTACCCGCCGGTGATTCCCCCGAACGCCACGCTGCACTTCGAGGTCGAGCTCCTCTCGGTGGGTTGAACCGCGGCGGGCGTCGAGCCCCCTGCGGTCATCTCAACGACCTCCGGACTTCGTTGCAGGTGCAACCAAGGGTTGGACCGTTCACGGATCGGATTCGATCCAGGCACCATCACAGGTGCTGCAACGCATGCGGGCCCCTCCCGGGAAGAGCAGCTCGGTCCGGGTGGAGGGTTGAGCCCCTTCCCGGTGGCAGGCCGCACACAGGCTGCCCCGGGGACGCGAGGGAAGCGCCTTCTCGAAAGGCGGGAGCTGCAGCGTCTCCAACCAGGTGCGGACGAACGGTCCGTTCCAGTGCACGTCCAGCTCGTGCGACTCCCCCACCAGCCCATGGCGGAGCGCCAGGTAGTAGACCCGGAGCTTGCGGGCATGCACCTGCATGTCGCGACGGACGAACTCTCGGCCCAGCAGGCGCACCTGCTCGAGCAGCATCGGAGGGGGAGGCATGGTGGAGGGAATCTGAACGTAAGTTCAGTGACCTGCAAGCCCCCCGTTCCGGACGCCTCTCAGGGCATGAGCGCTTCGGGCATCAGCCGGGAGAGGGGAAGCTGGATCTCCGCGTGATCGTCGGCGTGGATGTCGAGGATCAGGACCCGGCGCACCCCATCCGGCCCGACCAGGATCAGCCGCTGCCGCCCCGATGGGAGCTGTTGGCTGTGGAGGGGCGTGGAGCCCAGCGGATGGTCCCGGAAGCGGACCTCTGCGGCCGGGAGGGTCACCAGGCTGAAGCTGCCGACCCGTCCCCCGGCCGGCGGCGCGCCCGTGGGGACCGGCCAGGGACGCCGGGGCCGGAACTGTTCGGGATCGACCGGCGTCTCGTCGGGCTGGGTGTCTTCGTAGAAGGCGTCTTCCTCCTCCGTCGTTTCGGAGTCCGACGCGGCGATGACCACGACGCCCGGTCCCTCGGGGAGGGGGGACGCTTCGGTGGCTGAACCGGCCAGCGCAGGCGCCCCGTTCTCCACAGGCGGCGTCGTCTGGGCACCGGCGGGATCCGCCTCGACCTGGGCGGAAGCGGAAGGCGCAGAGGGTGCTGCGGCGGTCCCGGTTGCGGCGGCTCCTGCCCGGGAGGACGTGGCCCGGGCCGTCTCCCGGGCTCCGGAAGACGCCGGACGCTGCTCGGCGCGGGCGGTCTTCACCGGGGGGGTTGCAGCGGGCCGATCAGCGGGCGTGCCTTGGGGAAGGGCCGGCTGCTCGGGGGTGGGCATCGCGGCGGCGTGCCCACCGGAGCCGTCGGCCACCTCCGGACCGGCGGAGGCTGTGGTCTCCGTCCGGGCCGCCTGCGACTCCGGGCCGCCGAGGGGCCGGATCACGCCGCGGGGCTGCGCCTCGGCCTCTCGTGCCTGCTGGGCCTCCTTCAGCGCCTTCCCCACCCAGGTGTTCTCCAGGTCGGGGACCTCGGGGACCTCCATGTCGCCGAAGCTGTTGATGCTGGTGGGGGTCGCGACCAGGCCGCGATCCAACAGGACCGCGCCACCGATCATCAGCGCGGCCAGCGACATGACCACGATCACCGCCCGCCGGCGGCGCTGCTGACGCTGCAGGCGGGCGAAGACCTCTTCGGGATCTTCAGGCCGGGTCTCCAGGTCCTCCCGGGAGCGGCGGGACCGCTTCGCCTCGGTGGGCTCCTCGCGGGGCACGTAGGGGCGCACCGGCCGGCTCGCGGGCCGCGCGATGAGTCCCCGACCGGGCGCTTCACGGCTTCCTGAAGCACGCGCCTCTGCCGTCGGTCGGAGCCGCCGGGGCGGCGCTTCGGGCATCTTGGGGGAGGCGCCGGGAACCGTCTCGGACGGCGCCGATCTGCCCGCACGGGGAGGCAGATTCTCAGCTCGCCGAATGGGGAGCTCTCCGGCCGGGCCGCGGGCGGCATCCGGGCCCTTCCGCGGATCCAGGAGGGACGCCCGTGCCGGCCGCGACGGCCGCGCCGAACCACGTGAAGGGCCCATCCGCCCGGGGTTCTCCCGCGCAGGCCCACCGGCGGGGGTGGGGTCGGCGGACGTGGCGTCCGAATCCGGGCCGCCGCTGACGGGTGCCACCTCGACCTCGGTCAGGGTGGAGGGACCGGCCGGAACGGCGGCTTCGGTGGATTCATCCGGTTCGGTGTCTGAGGGCGGGCGGTGCGGGGACATGAAGAGGCTCCGTTCCAAGTGTGCCAGACTCCGGAGAGCGACGGCGACCGGACCCGTTGCGCTGCCTGCCTTGAACGGC
Source organism: Myxococcaceae bacterium (assembly GCA_035304185.1). Lineage (GTDB taxonomy): Bacteria > Myxococcota > Myxococcia > Myxococcales > Myxococcaceae > DATGQN01. The sequence continues at coordinate 12,185 of DATGQN010000102.1, read as the reverse complement.
AGGGCTCTGGTGGACCCCCGCGAAGATGAAGCTCGGTTGGCATTGGATCCTCGACGCACGTGGCTGCCGCCCTGAGCGGATCGCCGACCCTGCCTGTCTGCGGGAGGTCCTCGACACGCTGCCTGCCCACCTGGGCCTCACCGCCGTGGCGCCCCCTCAGCATTTCGAGCACCGGGAGGAGAGCGGGACCACCCTGGCGGGTCTGGTCCTGCTCGCCGAGAGCCACCTGAGCCTCCACGCGCATCCGGCGTTGGGCGTCCTTCAGGTGGACCTCTTCTCCTGCGCGCACTTCGAACCGGGGAAGGCACTCGCCTTCCTCGAGGCGCGCTACGGGTTCACCGACGTCGAGCAGCGGCTGTTGGAGCGGGGCCTTCCGGAGCGGCGGAGCGGATGAGCATCCCTGCCCGCCGCCCGGCGCCTGCCCCCCGGATCTGGGATCGGCACCAGAGCACGCTTCGCGTCACCGCCGGCACGCCCGAAGGCGCCCTCGAACCGGCGCGCGTGTGCGAGGTCCTCAGGGAGGTGGGACACCGGATGGCAGCCGCCGAAGGCACGCCCGCCGGAGCCGTCCAACTCCAGACCCACCACTTCCAGCCCCAGGGGCTTTCGGTGGTGGTGGTGCTCCCGGGGCTGCGCGCCGTGTTGCACACCTGGCCGGAACACGGACTGGCGACCCTCGATCTGGCGGGCGCCGATCCGGTCGGGCTCGGGCAGTGGGTCACCGAGCTCGCCGTGGGGCTGCGGATGGAACCGAACCTTCAACCGACGGGCTGAGGGGCGGCCGCGATCACGTCCGCCAGGTCCCCGGCATCCAAACGGGTGACCCGGGCAGCGACGGAGGCCTCCGCCCGGATGACCCTCATCACCGGTTCAGTGACGACGACGGCGGCGCCACATCCACAGGGACGCGAGGCCCGCAAGCATCCCGAAGGAACCCACCGGAGCGGCCGAACAACCGGTCACGTCGGTCTGGGTGGTCCAACGGCCCGGCGAGCCCGGGTACTGGGGGAAGCCCTCCCCATCCTCACCCAGCGGCGGGGAGTCACCCGATTCGGAAGGAGGAGGCTCGCCCCCGGCCGTTCCGGAATCGTCCTCATCGTCGGTCCCCGGAAGGGGCTCGTCGGTGGTGGGAGGCGCGTCATCGACGCCCTCGTCCTCGACCGGACGCAGCACATCCGCGAGCTCGGTGGCGACCATCACGTCATCGTGGAAGATGACCGCGGTCGGCTGGATGCTGGCGTCCCGGTAGAGGCCGAGCTTGAAGTAGCTCCCGTCGCCCGGATAGCGGGTGGCGATCTGGGTGGGGGCCACCACCTGCTCGCCCTGGTACCAGAGGGCGACGCGGCCCACGCGCGGATCCGAGCTCCAGCGGATCTGAAGGATGAAGTCCTTCCACACCACGCGCTCCAGCGGGGTCTTCCAGATCACCCGGCCGTCGGATCCTCCCACCCGCAGGTGGATCACCTCGTCGCGGATGTAGAACTCCACCGGGGGGCTGCCGCAGCAGCCGGTGTGATGGAACTGCGAGAAGATCTGCCAGCCTCCCGTGGAGGGATAGCTGCTGGGGAAGAAGGTGCTCCAGCGATAGAAGACCTCGGTCCCGTCCGCGGGGTTGTCATAGAGGATCAGCTCGTTGCGATTCCCACTGGCGTTGATGGGATCATCTCCCTGCTGCACGGCCACGCGGAGGCTGTAGTTCCCTTCACGGACGGGGGAGTCGACGACCTGGACCCGATCAGCGGACACCACCTGCTGGCTGTCCCACTGCGAGAGATCTCCGGTCTCGAAGTCTCCCTTCCAGAGGATGTCGGCGCGGGCGCCGAGGGGGAGCAGGACGAGGGTGGAGAGAGCGAGCAGGGTTGCTCGGGGCGACAAAGACATGCGGGGTGAGGCTCCTGATGGGGGTGAACCCCCCCGGAGGTCGGACCCGGAACTGCGTCACGACCGCCGGAGGCTGCGCCCGTCAACCCCACCCTTCCCGGGATCTTCCATTCATTGACACCGCGCCCACGATGCCTGCCCGCAGTCCTTGGGGACGGGCCGGGCGCCCGTTACGCTCCCCCGGCCATGTCGGTCACGCCCTGGTCCGCAGACGCACCCATCGACCTCGAGGAACGGGTGGGGGAGCTCCTCGGGCGCGAGCCCCGCCTGGGGCCGAAGGCCCTGGTTGCGGCGTTGGCAGAGCTTGCGGACCAGAGCCAATCGCCGGTGGCCTACCTCGATCGGGAGCTTCGCTACCGGTACGTGAACCCGGCCTATGAGCGGCTGCTCGGGCGCCACCGGGGGACGCTGCTTGGAAGGCACGTCTCCAGTCAGCTGAGCGAGCAGGGCTTCCAGCGGCTCGAGGGCATGCTGACCCGGGCACTCTCCGGAGAACCGGCCGACGTTCAGGCAACCTTCCGGACCCGGGCCGGGGACGTGCGCACCCTCCGCCGCTACATGCCGCACCGCGATGACTCCGGGGTGGTCGGCATTGTCGCCGTGGGGGGCCGCACCGAGCGCAACCGGGTGATGGTGGATCGCCTCACGCTGCTGCACGCGCTCTCCACCGCCCTGACCCTCGCGGAGGATTCCGAGACCCGCTCCGACTTCCTGTTGGTCCACTGCATGGACTTCCTGGGAGCGGAGGCGGGCGCGGTGGTCATGATGGAGCCGGATCGGGGCCCGGGGCTGTGGGTCACCGCGCGCCTCGGAGATCCCCTCTCCATCCCGTCCGTGGGCGCGCGCATCGACGCTTCCGGATATCCGCTGATTTCGCGGGCCTTCGAGGACCGGTGGCCACAGCTCAGGCGGGATGAACACGGTTGGGTCCGCTCGGTGGCCCTTCCCCTGGACATCGACGGCCACGCCATCGGGGTGCTGCTCTGTGAGCTGCCGGAGGACGGGTGGCTGGACGAAGAGGATCGCTCGGTCCTGCTCGCCCTGACCGAGCAGGGTGCCCAGGCGTTCGAACGCGCCCGTCTGCTGGACGCCGAGCGCCGTGCCCGCTCCCGCTCGGAAGCCGCGGTGAGCCGGCTCCGCTTTCTGACGGCGGTGTCCCGGAGCCTGGCGCTGGCGCCGCTCGAGCCGAAGGCGGTCATGGAGGTGCTGTGCTCGGCGCTGGTGAAGGGAGGCGTGCTCTTCTGCGCGGTCCACATCCTCGACGCCGAGGCCGGGCGCCTGGAACTCTTCGGCCTCAACCACCGCAACCCGCTGAGCGCCAAGCGCCTCCGTGAGGGGATGCAGGCCCCCATCGCGCTCGAGGGGACCCTCCCCGGCGAGGCGGTGCGCTCCCACTCCCCCCTGCTCCACCCTGAGCTCGACCCGCCCCTGTGGGGCAACGCGGCCCCGGTTCTGGAGGAGGTGCTGGGGCAGGTGGAGACCGGGCAGCTGCTGGTGGTCCCGCTCTCCCTCAAGCAACGGACGCTGGGTGTGGTGAGCATCCTCACCGCCGACCCACAGCGGCCGGTGGAGGCCGAAGACGTCTCCCTGATGCAGAAGGTGGGGGACCGGGCCATCATCGCCTTCGAGGCCGCGCGTGCGTTCGAGGCCGAGCGCCGGGCCCTCGAGCGGTCGGAGGCCATCCGCCGCCACCTGGAGCGCATGCATGAACTCTCGGAGGCGCTCACCGGCGCGGTGACTCCGGAGAGCGTGATGCGGGTCCTGACCGAGCGCGGGCGGCTGGTGCTCAACGCCTCGGAGTCGGCGGGGGTCCTCCCGGACGTCGACCGCGGCACCCTCAGGTGGGTCGCCATCGCCACACCGGACGGCTGGCTCGAACCCTGTGACCAGGAGCTGCGGTGGGACGCGCAGCACCCCATGGCGGTGGTTTTCCGGCGCGGCGAGCTGCTGATCCTGGAGGGGGAAGACAGTCTGCTGACCGGGTTCCCCGAGCTCGAGCTCGATCCCGACGGGCCCCCCACGACCGTGCTTGCCGTCACCCCGCTGCGGACCCATCAGGGGGTGCTGGGGGTGCTCGCCTTCCGCTTCACCGAAGCCCATCCCCTGGTCAGTGAGGACCGTGTCTTCCTCCGCGACCTGACCCGCCAGGGTTCACTCGCGCTGGAGCGGGCCGGGCTCTACGAGGCGCAGGCGATCGCGGTCGGCAACCGTGACGAGTTCCTCAGCATCGCCAGCCACGAGCTGCGCACGCCGCTCACCCCCCTGCACCTCAAGCTCGAGCTGTTGGCGCGGGAGATCGCCGAGCGGGTCCCCTCCGAATACCAGGACCGGCTCAAGACCCACCTGCAGGTGATGCGGCGTCAGGTCCGGCGGATGGGGGAGCTCATCAACGGGATGCTCGACCTGTCCCGGATCGATTCGGGGCTCCTGCCGCTGGAGCCCACCGAGTTCCACCTGCCGGAGCTCATCCGGGAGGTGATCCACCGCCACCAGGAGGAGATGGCCCGCGCCGGCTGCACCCTCACGTTGAAGGTCGAAGGAGACGGGCGGGGCCGCTGGGACCGCATCCGGGTCGAACAGGTGATCACCAACCTGCTCACCAACGCGTTCAAGTACGGGGCGGGCCGCCCTATCGAGATCCGGGTGGGGGAGGACGGCGCCAACGTCTGGTTCGAGGTCGAGGATCAGGGCATCGGCATCGCCGAGAAGGAGGTGCCGCGGCTCTTCCAGCGCTTTGCCCGCGCGGTGTCGGAGCGCAACTACGGTGGGTTGGGGCTCGGCCTCTACATCACCCGGCGCATCGTCGAGTCGCACGGCGGCTCGGTGGCGGTGGTCTCCTCCCACGGGAAGGGCTCCATCTTCCGCGCCCAGCTCCCCAAGTGGTTCCTGCCCGGGGACGCCTCCAGAACGGGTCCCCCGCCGGCCCTCTCGAGCGAGAACGGTTGACGCGCTGGGCCAGCCTCCGCGTTAAGGTGCGGCCATGAATCGCTCCGAGGCGTGGGCGCGGCTGTCGGGCCCGCTGGACGTGGTGGTGGTAGGCGGTGGTGCCAGTGGTCTGGGCGCCGCCCTCGAGGCAGCCTCCCGGGGCTGGAAGGTGGCGCTGTTCGAGGCGCGCGACTTCGCCCAGGGGACCTCGAGTCGCTCGACGAAGCTGGTCCACGGAGGCGTGCGTTACCTCTCGCAGGGGGATCTCGGCCTGGTCCGCGAGGCGCTCCGGGAGCGCGGCCGCCTGCTCCAGAACGCGCCCCACGTGGTGGGGGATCTGGCGTTCCTGGTTCCGGCGTACGACTGGTGGGCGGGCCCCTACTACGGGGTGGGCCTCAAGCTCTACGACGTGCTGGCCGGGAAGCACCGCTTCGGCCGCAGCGCCTTCGTCGATCGCGATCAGATGGTGGAGCGTCTGCCCACCATCGAGACCGAGGGCCTCCGGGGCGGCATCGTCTACCACGACGGCCAGTTCGATGATGCCCGGCTGGCCATCTCGTTGGCCCACACCGCCTGGGATCAGGGGGCGGTGCTGCTCAACCACGCCCCGGTGGAGAAGCTGCTGGAGGCGGAGGACCGTGTGGCGGGGGTCGTGGTCCGGGACGAGGTGACCGGGCGGGTGCACGAGGTCCGCGCCAAGGTGGTGATCAACGCCACCGGGGTGTGGACCGATGCGCTCCGGCGGATGGACCAGGCGGAGGCCCCCGAGATGGTGACGCCCAGCCAGGGCGTCCACGTGGTCCTGGACCGCTCCTTCCTGCCGGGTGAGGACGCGCTGATGGTGCCGCGCACCGACGATGGCCGGGTGCTCTTCGCCATCCCCTGGATGGGACGCACCCTGGTGGGGACGACGGATACCCCGGTGGACGAGGTGTCGGTGGAGCCCCGGGCCCTGGAGGAGGAGGTGCAGTTTCTCCTCGAGCACGCAGGACGCTACCTCTCCAAGGATCCCACCCGGGAGGATGTGCTGAGCGTCTTCGCCGGGCTGCGTCCGCTGGTCCGGCCCCCGAAGGAGAACGGAACGGCGACCAAGAAGATCAGCCGCGACCACACCGTGTTGGTGAGCCGGCGGGGTCTGGTGACCATCGTGGGTGGGAAATGGACCACCTACCGGAAGATGGGCGAGGACACCGTCGATCGCGCCGAGGCCGCGGCCGGCCTCGCTTCCCGACCCTCGATCACCGCCAATCTCCCCCTCCACGGCGCGCCGCCGACCACCGAGCTTCCGACCGGGCCACTGGGAGGGCGGGGAAGCCCGCTGGCGATCTACGGGACCGACGCCGCGGGGATCCAGGCGCTGATCATCCGCCGCCCGGAGTTGGGCGAGGTGCTGCACCCGCGCCTTCCCTACCTGGCCGCGGAGATCGTCTGGGCGGTGCGCGAGGAGCTGGCGCGGACCCTGGATGACGTCCTCAGCCGGCGGACGCGGGCGCTGTTCCTCGATGCGCGGGCGTCGATGGAGATCGCACCCCGGGTCGCCGAGCTGATGGCAGCCGAGCTCCGCTTGGATGAGGCCTGGCAGCGGGCGGAGGTGCAGCGCTTCCTGACCCACGCGAGGGGATATCTCCTGGGCCCCGCCCCCAGGCCCGCTGCCGCCGCCCAGGGCGCCTGATTGCGGCCGGCGAGCCCGGAGCGGCAGAGCGGGTCGGAATCGCCGGAGCTGCTTCTGCGCGCCATGAAACGACCGCCACCCCCGGGTTGCTGCACCGCGGCAGTTCGGGTGGCGCTCGTCAACCGGTCCGGGTAGGAGGGCCCCATGGAACACCCCCTCGAGCTCCTCAAGAAGGCCCTGACGATCTTCCGCCGTTCGCCGTCCGCGGCGTTGCGCTCCCTCTGGGACGTGCTGCAGAAGGTGCCCGGTGGGGGACGGGTGATGGGACGTCTGGTGGGCCGCATGGCGCCCTATACGGGGTCGATCCAGCCCGAGGTCGTCGAGCTGCGCGCCGGCTACGCGAAGATCCGGATGAAGGACCGCCCGGGCCTGCGCAACCACCTGGGCAGCGTCCACGCCATCGCCCTCATGAACCTGGGCGAGGTCGCCACCGGCACCGCGGTTCTGATGGCGCTGCCCGAGGACGCCCGGGCCATCATCGTCCACCTGGGCATGGACTACCTGAAGAAGGCCCGGGGAACGATCACCGCCGAGTGTGTTTTGGAGCTGCCGGAGAATCTCGGCAGCGAGAAGCAGGAACTCTCGCTCACCGCGGATCTCACCGACGCGGCGGGGGACGTCGTGGCCCGGGCAGAGGCCCGCTGGCTGGTGGGTCCCGCCCGCCCGGTCGCTCCGAACTGACAGCCCTCCGGGGCCGCGTGGTCCCGAGGGGCGGAAGGGCGCTAGGCTGCGGGTTCCCTCCGAGCACGGTTTCCCGTCGGTGGCCGACCTCGGGAGGGGCGGGGTGATGGCGGACACGAACCCAAACGAGGAGCGCCCGCTCGAGGCGTGGCTGGAGGCTTTCGGACCCTTCGGGGTCCTGGAGGCCTTGCCGATCCTCGAGGCCCTCGCGGCCACCCTGGTCGATCTGCATGCCGCGGGAACCGTGCACGCGCGCCTGGGACACGAGCACGTGCGGGTGCTGGAGCGGGATGGCACCTGTGTCCTGAGCCTTCCCGAGCCCTGGGGAGAGCGGGAGAATCCACACCTGGGCTTCACCCGGGAGGCGGATCTCCGCACCCTGGGGCTTCTGGCGACCCGGTTGCTGACCGGGAGCGAGCCCCAGCGGACCGGGGGACCCAAAGGTCCCATCCGACCCCTGTGGCTGGTGGAGCCCAGGCTCCCCTTCGAGCTGAGCACGCTCATCCATGCGCTGGTGCGGGAAGGCTCCCGGGGCCTGCCCAGCACCGTGTCGGTGAAGGAGCGGATCTCGCAGCTGCTGGCGGAGCTCGAGGGCAGTCTGCCGGATCAGGAGCCCGCCTCGGCGCCGCTCGGGGACCGACCCGAGGCTTCCGGAATGCCGCCCCGGCGCACCACGACCACCACCTTTGCGACCGCCGACGTCATCGCAAAGCTCCTGGAGAAACCGCTCGAGGCGCCCGCTCCGCCCTCCCCGGTTCCCTGGGGCGTCCCGGCCACGCCCGTCAGTCCCGCCCCCTCTTCCGAAGCCGGGGTCGCGCTACCGAAGCAGGGCCGCCTCACCACCCGGCAGGAGCTGCCTTCGGCTTCGGGGATGGACAGGCCTTTGGCCGCCCATTCCAGCAACGGAACGGCGACCCGCTCGGAGCAGGCGGCGACTGCGTCGGCAGGGACGGGCGGGGCCGCTCCCAGACGTTCTCCTTCACGCGGCGCGCGACGGATCACCCGCGAGCGGACGGTGGGACAGGAGACGGTTGCGTCTGCAACCGGTTCGGGCGAGACGCCAGCGGCCATCGCGAACGGTTCCGCAGCGCAGGAATCGGAGACGGGGGCCGGGCGCAGCGGCGTGGCAGCGGACGCCGCAGCCACCATCGCCGCGCACGACCGGGATGCGGAAGCCGACGACGCCGTCGTGACCTCGCCCGGAGCGGGGCGGTTTGAAGGAGAGGCGGCGCACCCGTCGGCCTCAGGAACGGACCGTGATCCGGGCGGAGAAGGTTCCGAGGAGGGAGCGACGTCTCCTCCGTCGGCACCGGTTGCACGTGCAACGACCGGGGACGAGCAGGCCTCGACCCCTTCAGGAGACGCGACGGGGTCCAAGGACGACGAGGCGGAGCCCAACGCTGCCCGCCCGGCGCCCGAAGACGATGCCGCGAGCAACGTGCCGGCTTATGCACGTGCGGGAGCCGAGGACCGGGCGGCCGGCACGGTGCCTTCTTATGTCCCGCCGGCGGTCGAAGACGCATCGGCAGGCACGGCGCCGGCGTCCGCACGGGCGGGCGTCGAGGACGATGCGGTGGGGACGGTCCCCGCATACGCACGGGCGGGCGTCGAGGACGATGCAGCCGGTACGATCCCCGCATACCCACGTGCGGGAGCCGAGGACCAAGCGGCCAGCACGATGCCTTCCTACGTCCCGCCGGCGGTCGAAGACGCAGCGGCCGGCACAGTGCCCGTGTACGCACTGGCAGGCGTCGAGGACGATGCAGCCGGCACGGCGCCCGCGACCGCACGGGCAGGTGTTGAGGATGACACGGCCGGCACAGTGCCCGTGTACGCACGGGCGGGCGTTGAGGACGGGGAGGTCGGAACCGTTCCGGGGTATGTCCCGCCGGCGGTCGAAGACGCAGCGGTCAGGACCGTGCCCCACGCTGCGCGACCCCTGGTCGACGATGATGCGGTCAGCACCGACCCACACGCTGCGCGCCCGGCAGACGAGGATGATGCGGCCCGCACCTCCCCCGGTTACGTGCCGGAGCCCGAGCGGCGTGACGCAACCGCAGCCCCGAGTGCCCGTGGAAGCAGGATCGGGCATGAAGCTGCAGGGGCCACGGGAACCTCTGCGCACGACGCACGGAACGAGGGGACGGGCGGGGCGCTGGGCCGTGTCGTGCGTCCGGGTCCCTCCAGCTCGTCGCTCAAGGGTTCCAGTGGCCCGGAGGGCGCAACGGATGGGACCGCGACTCCCGGGCAGGCGGAGGACCGTCCGTCGAGCCACCCGGCCCCGAAGGCGCAGATCCCCAAGCGGTCGCCTTCCGGTACTTCCCCCGCGCCGCGATTGGCCGGCGAGCAGGCCACAGCCTTGGGACCGGACCCTCGGCGTGCTCCACGACGCACCCCTGGCGCAGTGGCGGGAGCGGTCCCACGGACGCGGACGCCTTCGCGGCCGAGAGGAAGTGAACCGGACGAGCCCACCCGTGCGGCTCCGCGTGCTGCGACCCCTCCCCGACCTCTCCACGCCGGTCCGGCGCGCCTGGTCTTCGGAGGTGCAGCATCGGAGAGCCGCCCCAGCCGCGCCAAGCTCGTGGTCGGTGGCGAAGCGTCTGCAGCCCCTCCGGGTCGCGCCAAGCTCGTCGTCGGCGGCGGGGATCCCGCGGCCCGGCCGAGTCGCGCCAAGCTGATCGTGGGCGGGGGGGACGCTGCGGGTGCCGACGGACCGGCGGTGACCACGCGCTCGGAGACCCAGGACCTGGCCCTCGAACCCTGGGCGATGCCGACCATGCAGGTGACCATGCCCGAGGACATCCTCGGCCCGCTCCCGGATCGGTTGCGGCGCCTGGGGGCCGGGACCCCTCCACAGGCGCGCGCGCTCCCGGGGGAGGTCGCGCTTCCGCGGCCTTCGATCCTCCTCAAGGCCGCCGCCCAGGCCCGCCCGATTGCGGTGGAGGTCGCGGGCGAAGAAGAGGCGCTCGAACCCACCCGGCCTCTCGAACCCCTCCCCTCACCGGAGGCGTCGTGGCTCGCGGAGTCGGTGAATCCCGATGAGCGCCTGACCCCGAAGGAGATTCTGCGCCTCGTTCCCATCTGGGTGTGGGTTCTCCTCGCGGCCCTGTTGCTGGGCCTGCTGCTGATCTTTGCCAGCACCGAGCCCGTGGATTCGCGGGTGCTGCCCGAAGAGCGCCGGATGATGCCGGGGCTCGAGGCCCGGGTGGACCCCGAGCTCTGAGACCGACGCGCAGCGTTCCGCGTGCGGAAGCGAGCCTTCGCGGGCAGCTCGAAGAGGGAGGCGAAAGCGCCGGAACAGGTGCCGTCGGACCCGCCCGTTCGTTCCAGAGGATCTACCCTGTGCCGACACTCCGAACCCGAGGAGAGGTTCCATGAGCTACATCGACGCGATGGTTTCCGCTGTTCCCACGGCCAACAAGGACGCCTACTTGAAGCACGTGCAGCGGAGCGCTGAGGTCTTCAAGGAGTACGGAGCGTTGGCGGTGGTCGAGGCCTGGGGAGACGACGTCCCCAAGGGCAAGGAGACCGACTTCCTCCGCGCGGTGAAGGCGCAGGACGACGAGACGGTGGTGCTCTCCTGGATCATCTGGAAGGACCGGGCCACCCGGGACGTCGCGTGGGAGAAGATGATGGATGAGCCGCGGTTCAAGGACGTCGAGCTGCCCTTCGACGGCAAGCGGCTGATCTACGGCGGCTTCAACGGCATCCTCGAGCGCTGACGCCGAAGGACTCGCCCCTTCCGCTCCCGCAGCCTAGGCTGCACCGTTGCGCATGCGACCACTCTTCCTGATGCACGCGGAGGTGGCGGGAAACCTCCAGAGCCTGCTGCTGCTCGAAGACCTCCGCCGGGCGTTCGTCACCCACGCCGCGAATCCGAAGACCGGCGAGGGGAGGGGGCGCTTGCAGGGCGTGCCTGCCTCCACCGAGCGGGTGACCGGCGGCATCCCCGGGGTGGAGGACCGGGAGGTGGTGCTCCTGCGCACCGAGCCCGAGGCACAGCTCCTCGCGGTCATCGAGTCCCGCCATCTTCTGGCGGTGAGCCGGGCCGTGGTGGGGGCTCTCGCCGTGGAGGCGCTTGCTGTTCCCGACGCTGCGCACGTGGCGGTGTTGGGAGCCAGCGCGGACGCGTCGCAGCAGCTCAAGACCCTGCGGCTGGTCCGCAGCCTCGAGAGTGTCCGCGTCTGGGATGAGGACATCACCCGCTCGCAGGAGCTCGCGCAGCGGCTGCATCAGGAGATGGGGATTTCGGCCGCGGCAACGCTCTCGGTGGAAGAGGCCGTCCGTCGGGCGGAGATCGTCCTCTGCTGCAGCGCCACCGCGAACCGTCGCCTGTGGGCCACCCAGTTGGTGGAAAGGGCGCACGTGAACGTGCTCGCCGAGTCACTCACGGATCTCGGTCCACTCGGCAGCGCGCCGTGGGAGGGGCTGCGCATCATCTATGAGGACCCTGCGCTGGCGGAGGCCCATGGGAGCCCGAGCCTCGGCCAGGTGCTCGCTGCGCCGCCGGATGCCGAGCGGCTGGGTGAGAAGACCGCGTTCATCGGTCAGGGGCTCCCCTTCCAGGATCTCGTCGCCGCATGGCTCCTCTATGAGGTGTTGCGAGATGACGAGGACGTCCGGCGGCTGCCCGAGGACGCCTGAGCCTTCCGGGGCGGACCGGCGATGCGGCCTCGGTGATCCACCGCCCGAGGCCTGAGGACCCTCGGATTTCCGAGGCTCGGCTGCCACGGAAATCCAGCGCGACTTCCGCTAAGCCATTGAGTCCTTTGGGATTTTCGGCGTTGTCCGGGGTGGCATGAGGCTCGCACAGGCGGGGCCGGGTACCCTGCACCCACCGCCTGTTCGCGAGGACATTCATGGACCTGTTGAAGAAGCACACGCTGTCGCGCTGGTTGCCGGTCGCGACCCTGGGACTCGGCCTGGTCGCCTGTGGTGAGCCGGCCACGAACCGACCCATCCAGGACAGGATCGCCCTGACCGCCGCTGCCAGCTGTGAGGAGCTGGAGCAGGCCATCGAGGATCG
>DATGQN010000101.1:0-4537 GCA_035304185.1 Myxococcaceae bacterium | reverse complement strand
GAACTGCAACGAGAACCACCCGGTCACCCCGGAGACCTGCCAGTGCGTCCTCGCAGATCCCTCGCTCTGCTTCACGGGCAGCGGAATCCCGACGGGTTGCCTCGATGACGTGAACTCGATCAGCGCGGTGACCGAGCTCGCCGGGGTGAATGTGAGCACCATCGTGGTCGGAATGGGATCGGAGACCGGTGAGGGGTTGGGGCCTGAGACCCTGGATGCCATGGGGGCGGCCGGTGGGTTCGTCCGCTCCTGTCAGTCAGACGCGGATTGCGGCAGCGGGGACAGCTGCGATCTCACCGGCGTCACCGGCAATGAGGACGGCGTCTGTGAGCGCAGGTTCTTCCAGGCCTCGGACGGTGCGGCGCTGACTGCTGCCCTCGACCAGATCGCCAATGCGATCATCGGTGATCCCTGCAAGCTGCAGTTCGAGACCGCGCCGGAGAGCAACGAACTCATCTTCGTGAAGGTGAACGACCAGATCGTCGAGTCGGAGGCGAACGGTACGGTGAACTGGACGTTCGATCCCGACGCTTCGCCGAAGCCCACCCTCACATTCCACGGCGAGATCTGCGAGACCATCGAGTCCTCAACCAAGGACAACCCGGTGCCGGTGAAGGTGAGCCTGGTTCAGGCTCCGTAAAAGAGCCGGCCGGCATTGCCGGCGCGGGTCTGTTGTCGGACGCCCCTGTCTTCCGTCCACCTCGGTGGCATCGGTTGCAGGGGCGTCTTCGCGTCTGTCACCAAGGAACCTGCTTGCGTCTCTGCGTCCTCTCCCGCTCCGCCCGCATCGGCTCCACCCGTCGTCTGGTGGAGGCGGGGCGCGCGCGTGGGCACCGGGTGCGGGTCATCGATCCGCTCAAGGTGCGACTGCATCTGGATGGCAGCGGGGGACACCTCCTGCACGGAACGCGTCGCCTGCACGGCTATGACGCGGTCATTCCCCGCATTGCGCAGTCGGTGAGCCCGCACGGCCTCGCGGTGGTCAATCAACTCGCGCTGCAGGGGGTCCCCGTTCTCAACGGCGCGGACGCCATCAGCCAGGCGCGCAACAAGATGCGCTCGCTCCAGCTCCTCTCGGCGCACGGCCTGCTGACGCCCGCGACAGTCATGGCGCGCGAACCCTCCGAGCTGCGGGAGATGGTGAAGCTCGTGGGAGGGCCGCCGGTCCTGGTGAAGCTGCTGCAGGGGCCGGGTCAGGATCGCCGAGGCGTGATGGTGCTCGAGTCCCTGCAATCCCTGGGGCCTGCCCTGGACGCCATCCTGGGATTGGGCCACTCGGTCCTGGTTCAGAGCTACGTGAAGCAGACGCAGCAGGACCTCCGGGTGCTGGTGGTGGGTGGGGTGGCGCGGGCGGCGGTGCACCGCCGCGCCCGCCCCGGCCGCGTTTACCGCACGCTGAATCTCGGTGCGCACTACCAGGCCGCGATCCTCACGCCGGAGGTCTCGGCGGCGGCGGAAGCAGCGGCGCGGATCCTCGGCCTGGAGGTGGCTGCCGTGGACCTGCTCTCCATCGCCGGGAAGCCGCGCATCCTCGAGGTGAACAGCTCCCCCAACCTGTGGGCCTTGGAGCGGGCCACCGGAACGGACCTGGCGGGGGTTCTGATTGCACGGGCGGAGGAGCTCGTCCTGCAGCGATCGGAAACCGCCGCCCCGCCAAGGCCGCGTCGGAACGCCCGGGCCAAACAGGGCTCCGGCTGAGCGGCACGCGTGCGTCCGCGGCCGGGGAGCCGGTCGCTCAGAACCTGCCCCCAGGGAGCCGGCCGCTCCATGACCCCGCCAACATCGTGCGCGGGTGGCAGGTCGATGCATCTGACGGCATGCTGTCCCCCTCATGCGCACCCCATCCCCGGCCTCCCGTCCCGCTCACGCCCGCGCGCGTTGGAGCGGCGTGCTCCTGGCACTCGCCCTCGTCAGCGTGTGGCCGGTGGCGACCCGGGCCGAGGCCCTGGCCCATCCGGAGCGGCACTACGCAGTCGAAACGACGGGAACCTCGACCCGGGTGAAGGCCGGGGAGGCAGGAACCTTCGTGCTCCGCGTTCAGGCCCACGGGGACGCCTACATTTCGCCCAGGACCCCGCTGTCGTTGGTGCTCGGAGGGGAGGGCGTGACGTTCGAGCAGTCCCGGCTCGGGCTTGCCGACGTGAGTGCTGGAGGACCCGTGGAGGGGAGTGATTCGGTGACCCCCCGCTTCGACGTGCCCTTCAGGGTGAGTGGCCAGGGGCCGGCCCGCATCGAGGCCAAGTTGACCTTCTTCCTGTGCACCCCCTCGAGCTGCACCCGGCAGGTGCGCGACATCTCGGTCCCCATCCGGGCGGATTGAGCGCTCCGGGGGCCCGGCAGCCACCCGCTGCGATCATCACCGCCGCCGACCTGTCGCTCCGAGCGCAGCTGAGGTATGGGGCGCGCCATGGCGCGTAGGGACCACGGAAAGAGCAGGGCAGGGGGCGTCCGGGCCGAGGACCGGCCGGACAGCTCGGAGCGGCACGTCTGGGGCATCAACCCGGTGCTCGAGGCGCTGCGGGCGCGGCCCGAGGCCATCGACCGCCTGCTCATCGCCGACGGGGCGCTGCCGACCGGTGTCTCCGGAGAGCTCCAGTCCCGAGCCCGCGCCGCCCGGCTGAGCGTCGAGCGCCGGCCCCGTGAACACCTGCACCAGCTCACCGACGGTGGCGTTCACCAGGGCGTGGTGGCGGTGATGCGCGCCTACGCCTACGCCGAGGTCGAGGACCTGCTGGAGATCGCCTCCCAGGCCGGCGAGCCTCCGCTGCTGGTGGCGCTGGACGGCATCCAGGATCCCCACAACCTGGGCGCCATCGTGCGCTCGGCCCACGCGCTGGGGGCGCACGGCCTCATCGTGACCAAGGATCGTGCGGCCCCGGTGACCGGCGTGGTCGCCAAGGCCAGCGCCGGCGCCATCGAGCACCTGCGCATCGCGCGGGTCACCAACCTCTCCCGCACCCTGGAGGACCTCAAGCAGGCCGGGCTGTGGATCGCCGCCGCGGATCCCGAGGGCGAATCGACGCTGTGGGAGGCCCGGCTGGATGGTCCGCTCGCCGTCGTGGTGGGCGCCGAAGGGCCCGGGGTCCGGCCGGGCGTGCTCAAGCACTGTGACCTCAAGGTGCGGATTCCCATGGCGGGAAAGGTCGCCTCGCTGAATGCTTCGGTGAGCGCGGCCCTGCTGATCGGCGAGGTCGCCCGCCAGCGTGTCATGCGATCGAAGGAAGGCGCTTGACGGCAGGAATCACCTTCGATAAGAGGGCGCCCCCCGAAGTTCGAGGGGCTGCTGCCGGTGTAGCTCAGCTGGTAGAGCAACTGATTTGTAATCAGTAGGTCGCGGGTTCGAGTCCCGCCGCCGGCCAGGAAAACCGGCCGGATGCGGATTGGGTCCGGGCGCCAGGATGTTGAAGTGCAGTTTCAGGTGGAAGTGGTAGTTGGAGGGGTGCCCGAGCGGCCAAAGGGAGCAGACTGTAAATCTGCCGGCGATAGCCTTCGTTGGTTCAAATCCAACCCCCTCCATGTCATGCGGGAATAGCTCAGTTGGTAGAGCATCAGCCTTCCAAGCTGAATGTCACGGGTTCGAGCCCCGTTTCCCGCTCCAGTCGTTGCAGTTACAACCGAATCACCTGCCCTTATAGCTCAGATGGTAGAGCGCATCCTTGGTAAGGATGAGGTCTCCGGTTCAATCCCGGATGAGGGCTCCATTCTTTTCTGACCCATCAGGGGAGTGCCATGTCGAAGGAGAAGTTCGAGAGAAGCAAGCCGCACGCCAACATCGGCACGATCGGGCACGTGGACCACGGCAAGACGTCGCTGACGGCGGCGATCACCAAGGTGCTGGCCAAGGCCGGTGGCGCGAAGTTCAGCGCCTACGACCAGATCGACAAGGCCCCTGAGGAGCGCGAGCGCGGCATCACCATCTCCACGTCGCACGTGGAGTACGAGACCGCGAACCGGCACTACGCGCACGTGGACTGCCCGGGACACGCGGACTACGTGAAGAACATGATCACGGGCGCGGCGCAGATGGACGGCGCGATCCTGGTGGTGTCGGCGGCGGACGGTCCGATGCCGCAGACGCGCGAGCACATCCTGCTGGCGCGTCAGGTGGGCGTGCCGTACATCGTGGTGTACCTGAACAAGGCGGACATGGTGGACGACGCGGAGCTGCTGGAGCTCGTCGAGATGGAAGTGCGCGAGCTGCTGTCGAAGTACGAGTTCCCGGGCGACGACACGCCGATCGTGACGGGCTCGGCGCTGAAGGCGCTCGAGGGTGACAAGGGTCCGCTCGGCGTGCCCTCGGTGGTGAAGCTGGTGGACGAGATGGACCGTTACATCCCGGTGCCGGAGCGGGCGGTGGACGGGGCGTTCCTGATGCCGGTGGAGGACGTGTTCTCGATCTCCGGGCGCGGCACGGTGGTGACCGGTCGCATCGAGCGCGGCATCGTGAAGGTGAACGACGAGGTGGAGATCGTGGGTCTGCGCCCGACGGTGAAGACGACCTGCACGGGCGTGGAGATGTTCCGCAAGCTGCTCGACC
>DATGQN010000100.1:0-60459 GCA_035304185.1 Myxococcaceae bacterium | reverse complement strand
GGGACCCCACCGATCCCCGTTGACAACGGCGCGGGGCGCTCTTACTTTCCGCCGCCGTTCAGCAGCACGCGGTGGTAGCTCAGTTGGTAGAGCACGAGCTTCCCAAGCTCGGGGTCGAGGGTTCGAGTCCCTTCCGCCGCTAGAACCAGAAGGCCCCGGTCACCCATCAAGGTGCCGGGGCCTTCGTCGTTTCGGAGGCGGTTCCGGGAGCTCCGTGCCCCCGGCCCTCAGCTGAGGCTCACTGCCCCAGCAGGTTCTTCTTCATGCCCTTGTCGACCGGGTGCTGGCCGATGAAGACGCTGAAGAGCGCATCGGCGAAGTCCTTGCCCTCGACGTTGATCTCCTTACCGGACTTGGACTCCACGCGGGTTCCCTTGCCCGGAACGTAGGTGAGGTTGATCACGTCGTTGGACTTCACCGAGGGCGGCATCCCGGAGATGAAGTTGTCGAGCCGCTCCTTGAGCTGGGGCAGCTTGTCGCCGGCGTTCTTTTCGAACCCGTCACGGATGGCGTCGACAATCGCCTTTCCCTCCAGGTCGCGGCGCATCACCATGCGGACCACCTTGGTCTGGTCCGAGTTCAGGATCTGCTGGGCGTTCTTGCTGGTGTTCTCGAGGTACAGGCCCGCGACGTAGACGTCGAAGATGAACTTCTTGCGCAGGGCGATCCCGTTGAGCTGGAGCGTCTTGCCCTCCACCTCGATGGTGTCGGCGAGCTTCACGCCGGCCAGCTCCTTGGCGAACACCGGCGAGGAGAAGGTCAGGCACAGCAGGGAGATCAGGGCATAGCGCAGCATGTGTGGCTCCGGATGCAGGGGTCTCATCAAAGACGCGTGGGTGAGCGCACCGAAGAACGCAACGTCGCAGCGTCTTCGGCGGCTCGGGCCCCGACGGGGGCCGATGAGCGCCCATTCAGCATGCCTGGCCGCCTGCTTGGAAGCCCCCCTGCGCCGGATTCGCCCGCCGCAGAGCGTCAACCCTCCCGGAAAGCGGGACCTGCGACGCGGATCTGTCAGCCGTTCCGCTTCGCAAAGTCCCTCAGGTACGCCACCAGGGCCTCCACGTCCGAGGGCCCGACCGCGTTGTAGAGCGAGGCCCGCATCCCACCCGCGGTGCGGTGGCCCTTGAGTCCCACCAGCCGCGCCTCCTTGGCCCCCTTCAGGAAGGCTTCATCCAACGAGGCATCGCCGAGGTGGAAGACCACGTTCATCACCGAGCGGTCCTCCGCCTTCACCGGAAGCCGGTACACCGGCGCGCATTCCTCCAACGCCGCGTACAGCGCACCCGCCTTCTGCGCGTTGCGCGTCTCCATCGCCGCCGGTCCCCCCATTCCGTCCAGCCAGCGCAGCACGTTGCGCATGAGGTAGATCGAGAAGGTCGGTGGCGTGTTGTAGAGCGAGCCCGCCTTCGCGTGCGTCGCGTAGCGCAGGATGGTCGGCACATCGTCCCGGGCGGACTGCATCCACTCCCGGTCCACCAGCACCACCACCACCCCCGAGGGACCCAGGTTCTTCTGCGCTCCCGCGTAGATCAGCTTGAAGCGCGAGACGTCCACCGGCCGCGAGAGGAAGTCGCTGCTGAAGTCCGCAACCAGGGGCACCTCCCCGGTCTCCGGATAGGCCTTCCACTGCGTGCCGAAGACCGTGTTGTTGCTGGTCACGTGGACGTAGGCGGCGTCCGGATCCAGGCGGAGCTCCTCCGGCGTCGGCAGCCGCAGGTAGCGACCGTCCGCCTCGATCGGATCCGCCGCCGTCCGCGCCCTGCCCACCCGGGAGGCCTCGGCCAGGGCCTTCTGTCCCCACACCCCGGTGACCAGGTAGTCCGCGCTTCTGCCGGGGGGCAGGAAGTTCATGGGGACCATGGCGAACTGCAGGGAGGCGCCCCCCTGCAGGAGCAGGATGTCGTGGGTGTCGGGCACGTTCGCCAGCTTGCGCAGGAGGTCCATCACCTCCGCGTGCACCGCCGCGTAGGGCGCGGCGCGGTGGCTCTGCTCGAGGATCGACATGCCGGTCTCTTCGAAGTCGAGGAGCTCGGCTTTCGCCTCTTCGAGAGCGGGGAGCGGGAGGCCGGCCGGGCCGGCGCTGAAGTTGTGGGCTCGCACGTCAGGACACCTTCGAGAACGGGAAGTGGGCGCGGTTTGCCAGCGCGGTGCGGAACGCTAGACCTCTTGCGCGGGCCCCGCCATGACGACGCCACCGGGTGCATGGCGGAGGACGCCGGGCGGTGCGCCAGGGCCCATCGCCGGGCGTGCAGCGATGGCACCCGGGGGTTAGAGTCGGCCGGCTCGCGCCGCCGGGCCCCTGCCGCCGTGTCCACGACCTCCTCCCCCCACGATCCCAGCCACGCACCCGCGTCGAAGATTCCGCTCGGCGTACGGTTGCGCAGCCTGCGGCTCTCCCTGGGGATCAAGCAGGCGGATGCCGCGCGGGAGCTGGGGATCTCCGCGGCGTACCTGAACCTCATCGAGAAGGGGAAGCGCGCCCTCCCCTTCCCGCTGCTCTTCCGCGCCCTGCGGCACTACGGCGCCGATCCCGAAGCCTTCCTCTCCGACGTCGGCGAGGGCAACGTGGATGCCGAGCTGGCCAAGCTCCTGGATGAGCCGCTCCTCAAGAGCCTCGCCATCTCGCCCGACACCCTCGCGAGCCTCTCGGCCGAGCCGAAGCTCGCCGGCACCGTCGCGGAGCTGTTCAACCTCTACAAGCACACCCGCATGCGCCTCGAGCATGTCCTGGCGCGGCTGCCGGAGGGCGGCGCTTCGGACGACGGGATGCTCGACGCGACGCTCGAGGACACGCCCTTCGACGAGGTCACCGAGTTCCTCCAGGCGCACGAGAACCACTTTCCCGAGATCGAGGAGCAGGCCGAGGCACTCCGCCAGGATTTCGGACTCGGACGTCAGGTGACCTCGGGACAGCTCGTGGAGCTGCTCGAACGCAGGTTCGGCTACGAGGTGCGGACCGAGTCACCGGCCGATGGGAGCTCGGTGGTGCGGCGGCTCGATCCGGAGACGCGCACCCTCTCCCTCTCCCCGGATCTCACCGAGCAGGTCCTCAAGTTCCAGCTCGCGGCCTCCATGGGGCTGCTCACGCTGGATGCCCACCGCATCGACGCGCGCGTCATCGGAGACACCCGCCACCCGGAGAGTCGGCGCCTCATCCGGGTGATGCTCTCCAACTACTTCGCCGGGGCGCTCATGCTCCCCTATGACGACTTCTTCGGCCAGGTGCAGCGGACCCGTTACGACATCGAGCTGCTCGCCGACATCTTCGGCACCACCTACGAGACGGTGGCCCACCGGGTCTGCAACCTCTCCGCGCCCGGCCGCCGCGCCATCCCCTTCCACTTCCTCAAGGTCGATCTGGCCGGCAACGTGAGCAAGCGCTACAGCGGGACCGGCTTTCAGATCCCCAGCCACGGCACCTGCGCGAAGTGGGCGGTCCACCTGGCCTTCCTCAATCCCAGCCAGATCACCCGCCAGTATTCGCGGATGCCGGATGGGACCACCTACTTCTGCTTTGCCAAAGCCCGGCTTCAGCCGCGCGAGGGCTCCATCGCCAAAGGGACCGCCTACTCCATCGGCCTGGGCACCCACGCCGAGAACGCGAAGCACCTGGCCTACGGCCTGCCCCGGATCGAGCACGAGGTGGACGCTGCCCCCATCGGCCCCACCTGCACCCGCTGCGAGCGGACCGACTGCAACCAACGCGCGAGCGCCAGCCTGCGCTTCGCCTTCTCCTTCGACGAGTACACCAAGAAGGACTCGTTCTTCTCCCCCCTCCTGGTCCGCGAGTCCGGGAGCGATGAGCGCCGGGGACGCGCCCGTGGCCAGCCGCCGGGCGGATCGCCGCGCCCTTCAGAGGATTGACGTTCGTCATGAGCCCCCCCGACACCCTTCAGACGCAGCTCGAAGAGCAGCTCAGCCGCGTCGCCCGCCTGCGCTTCCGTCAGGACGAGACCCTCCTGCCCGAGCAGCTCCTCGCGCTCGCCCAGCTTCATGGGCTGGCCGAACAGCACACCGAGGCGAAGAAGGCCTACGCCGAGGCCCAGCCCCTCCTCCGCAAGCGCGGGCTGATCTCCGAACAGGCCGAAGCCATCCTGGGAGAGGCCGTCGCCACCCTGCACGAGGGCGACGCCAAGGAAGCGCTGCTGCTCCTCAACGACGCCCTGGTCATCTATCGCGAGGCCAAGGACGTGGTGGGTGAAGGTGGCTGCCATGCGGCGGCGGCGGAGATCTGCCGGGGACTCGGCGATGACGAGGCCGCCCGCGACGGGTTCCTCGCCGCGCTCGAACACTTCCGCAAAGGCCACGCCCACGGACGGGAGGCCCGGGTGCTGATGGACCTGGGGGATCTCGAGATGGCCGCGGCCCGCTATGCCGAGGCCCGGGCCTATTTCGAGGAGGCGCTGCCGATCGCGGAGGAGCACCTCGACGCCGCACAGGTGGCCCAATGCGCGTTGCTGCTCGGTGAGGCCGCGGGGCTGGAGGGTGATCACGTCCGCGCCCGTGCCGCCCTGGAGCGGGCCCTTCCCCACTACGCCCAGCACGGTCCGGCGCCCCTGCACGCCCGCGCCGCCTGGGATCTCGGCCTCTCGCTCTACTACCTGGGCGCACTCGATGCCGCCGAGGCCTCCCTCCGGATTGCGCAGACGCGCTACCACGAGGCCGGCCACGCCGACGAGGTCACCCGCTGTGAGCAGGCGATCGCGCAGGTGCACAAGAAGCGCGGGGGGGCGGGCCCCTCGGCTTGAGGCGCCCGCGCCGGCAACTGCCGCCTCCGTCGCCCTTCATCGGCGCCGAGCGGGCCTCATGCTGCGAACCTCAGCCGCCCGGCGTCGGCGCGGCTGACGTTCCCGACGCTCAGTCGTCCTCGCCGACGAGCCGCTCGATCGTGTCGCCGAGCTCGGGCGCGCGCAGCACACCGCCCGCGTACGCGTGAAGCAGCGCGCGGTTGTCGGCGATGCCGATGTTCTGCAGCTCGAGCGCGCCGATCCGATCCTCGGGGCTGAAGGCGCTCTCGGTCTTCTCCATCGAGAGCTTCTCCGGCGCGTACGCGGCGTGACGGGCCTCGGTGGAGAGCAGCGTCCAGTCGTCGCCGCGGCGCAGCTCGACCTTCACCTCACCGGTGATGGCAGACGCCACCCAACGGACGAGAGACTCACGCAGCATGAGGGCTTCGGGATCGAACCAGCGCCCCTCATAGAGCAGCCGCCCCAGCCGCCGCCCGAGGTTGAAGTACTGGTCGGTGGTGTTCTCGTTGTGCACCACGCCCAGGATGCGCTCGTAGGTCAGGTGCAGCAGCGCCATGCCCGGGGCTTCGTAGATTCCCCGGCTCTTGGCCTCGATGACGCGGTTCTCGACCTGGTCGCTCATCCCCAGGCCATGACGTCCACCGATGGCGTTGGCCTCGAGGAAGAGCGAGAGCAGGCTGTCGAAGCGCTGGCCGTTGAGCGCCACCGGCAGGCCGTTCTCCCAGGTCACGGTGACGGTCTCGGTGGGGATCTCCACCGAGGGATCCCAGGGGGCGACGCCCATGATGGGCGAGACGAGCTTCATGCCCCGGTCGAGGAACTCGAGCTCCTTGGCCTCATGGGTGGCGCCGAGCACGTTGGCGTCGGTGCTGTACGCCTTCTCCGCGCCCATGCGGTACGGCAGGCCCAGCTCGGCGAGGTAGGCGGACATCTCGGCGCGGCCGCCCAGCGCCGACACGAAGGCCGAGTCCAGCCACGGCTTGTAGATCCGCAGCTTCGGATCGACGAGCGTCCCGTAGCGGTAGAAGCGCTGGATGTCGTTGCCCTTGTGGGTGCTGCCGTCGCCGAAGACGTGGACGCCGTCCTCGCGCATCGCCCGGATGATCGCGGTGGTGGTCACCGCGCGGCCCAGGGGCGTGGTGTTGAAGTACTTGCGGCCGCCGCTCTGCAGGTGGAACGCGCCACACTGGATCGCGGTGAGGCCCTCGCGGACCATCGCCTCGCGGCAGTCCAGCAGCCGCGCTGCCTTTGCGCCGTGGGTCAGCGCGGTGGGCGGGATCTCCGCCGGGTTCTTCTCGTCCGGCTGGGCGAGGTCCGCGGTGTAGGCGTGGACCTCGATGCCCTGGTGGCTCATCCACGCCACGGCAGCGCGGGTGTCGAGTCCGCCGGAGTAAGCGATGCCCACGCGGGTCCCGCGCGGAGGGAGGATGCGGAAGATGCGGCTCATGGTGGCGCGACCTCTACGACGTCCGGGGCCTGATGGGGAAGAGGCTCCCCGTCCCGCCCGGACTCAGTGGGACCAGCCGAGCCCCATTCCCAGCGCCAGAAGCACCAGGACGGCTGCGGCCGCGGTTGCGTAACGCCACTCCCGGTTGAGGGCCAGCCAGACGCCCGAGACCATCAGGCGGGCGACCGGCGCCACCACCAGGATGGAGGCCGCGGCTCCCCGGAGGACGTTGAGCACCTCCGCGGTCGCCCAGGCCGGCGCGGCGGCTTCCAGCACCACCGAGAGCAGGAACATCCCGCCACTCACCAGGGCGCCGAAGCGCAACACCCGCCCGATGATCCGCTCACCGGCATCGGGTGCGGCGACCGGAACGTCCGCCTCGACAGCGACCTGCGCGGCGGTCCCCACCAGGACCTCGGACGGCTCTACTGCATCGGCCACAGCGACTCCCCACCCTTCCAGAGCATCTGCCCGGCCACCGCCAGGAGCACCACCGCGAGCACCCGCTTGAGCACGGGGATCGGCGCGCGGACCATCAGCTTCGCACCCGCCACCGCGCCCACCAGGACGCCGACCACCAGCGGCGCCGCGAGCTCCAACCGCAAGTGCCCGGCCAGCGCATAGGTCACCACGCTCGCCGCGCCGGTGACCCCGATCATGAGGTTGCTGGTCGCCGAGGCCCGGCGGAACGGCACGTTCATCACGTAGCGCATGAGGGGGACCTTCACCGGCCCGCCGCCCACGCCCAGCAGCGCCGAGAGGCCGCCGGCGACGAAGGATCCGCCCAGGCCCCAGGAGAGGTTCTGGTAGGTGCCGGTGATGGGGCCATCCGGTTCGGCCTCCACCACCCCTGAACGACGCAGCAACTGCACCGCGACGTAGAGGGCGAAGATCCCGAAGGCGAGCGCGAGCAGCCAGGCGGGCGCAACCCCCGCCATGGCACCTCCGGCGAGTGCGCCGGTCACCGTCGCCACTTCCAGCACCGTCGCCAGCCTGACGTCGCTCAGCCCCTGCTCCACGTAGGCCGCAGCCGCGCCACAGGAGGAGGCCACCACGCACAGGAGGCTGACGGGCACCGCCTCCACCATGGGGATGCCGAACCCCAGCACCAGGGCGGGCACGACCACGATGCCGCCGCCGACCCCCACCGGGGCCCCCAGGGCACCCGCGAGCGATCCGGTCAGCATGAGCAGCAGCGAGGTCATGGCGGCCACCTTAGGAGAGGCCGCAAGCGAGGTACACGCAGGAAACCCCGCCCCACGCCCCACGCCACCGGGACGCCTGCTCTCCGACCCGGCCGCGGATCCGGAGTGCTGGTGGGCCATCTGACCGATAGCCATCGCGGGATGCCACGCGAGCGGAACGCCTTGCGCATGGACGCGCCGGCGGTACCATCCCCGCCCATCGCCGCGGCGAACCCGCCACTGACTGCGGAAGACGCCGTCGATCCGATCACCCCGCGACTCCGGAACCCAAGCGCCATGCAACTCACTCTCGTCTCCGGCGAGGCGTCCCGCGCCGCCGCCTCCCTCCTGGTCCTCCCCATCTTCGATGCCGAGGTGAAGAACCCCGGTGCCACCCTGGGCGCCGTCGCCGAGGCGCTCGGCCCCACCTTCCTCGAGGCCGCCGCCGAGGAGGGCTTCAAGGGCGGAGCGGATCAGTCGTTCGTCTTCCACACGCACGGTGCCCTGCCGGCGAGCCGCGTGGTCCTCGTGGGCCTCGGCAAGCAGGACGCCTTCGAGGATGAGATCCTCCGCCGCGCCGCCGGACGCGCCGCCAAGATCGCCCAGCGCGTGAAGGCCTCGAGCGCGGTCGTCGCGCTCCCTTCCGGCGTGGAGTCTGCCGCTGCGGTGCGGGCGGCCGCTGAAGGCGTGCTCCTCGGGGCCTACCGCTTCGATCGCTACAAGAGCCCCTCCAAGAACGACAAGAAGGTCGAGCTCGCCAAGGTGAGCCTCGTGCTGGCCGACGACGAGAAGAAGAGCGCCGCCACCACCGCGGCCCTCGACCTCGCCGAGGCGGTCGCTGCCGGCACCAACTTCGCCCGGGACCTGGTCAACGAGCCGGCCGGCGTCATGAACCCCAAGGCCCTCGCCGACGCCATCTCCAAGGCCGGCAAGAAGGCCGGGCTCTCCATCACCGTGGGCAACCGCCGGCAGATCGAGGCCCAGAAGATGGGCATGTTCCTCGCCGTGGCGCGGGCGAGCACCGAGGAGCCCCAGCTCATCCACGTGGTCTACAAGCCGAAGAACGCCGAGCACGCCAAGCGCCCGCCGCTGGCCCTCGTCGGCAAGGCCATCACCTTCGACTCGGGCGGTCTCTCGCTGAAGCCCAGCGACGCCATGCTCGACATGAAGATCGACATGGCCGGCTCCGGCGCGGTCTTCGGCGCCATGCTCGCCATCGCGAAGATTGCCCCTCCGTTCCCGGTCCACGCCTTCGTCGGCGCCTGCGAGAACATGATCGGCGGCAACGCCTACAAGCTCGGTGACGTGCTCGTCAGCCGCGCCGGGAAGACCGTGGAGGTCACCAACACCGACGCCGAGGGGCGCCTGGTGCTCGGCGACATCCTCCACTGGGCTGCCGAGCACGAGCCGTTCCAGCTCGTGGATCTGGCGACGCTCACCGGCGCATGCATGGTGGCCCTGGGCCGCGATCACGTCGGCGTGTTCAGCCCCAGCGACGAGGTCGCCGACGACGTGCTCGGCGCGTTCCGCTCGGCAGGTGAGTTCGGCTGGCGTCTGCCGCTGCACCCCTACCTCAAGGAGACCCTGAAGTCGGACATCGCCGACATGCGCAACGCCGGCGACCGCTACGGCGGCGCGAGCAGCGCGGCCATGTTCCTCAAGGAGTTCGTGGGGGAGACGCCCTGGGCGCACCTCGACATCGCCGGTCCGGCTTCCTACAACCGCGAGCGCAACTACCAGGGCAAGGGCGCCACGGGCGTCGGTGTCCGCACCCTCATCGAGCTGGTCCGCAAGCACGCCGAGAACCCGCCGGCGCCGCGCACCAGCAGCAAGGCTCCCCGCGCCGCCAAGGCCCGCAGCCCGCGCCGCGCCGCCGCGAAGAAGTCGGCGTGACGACCGCGGTCAGCTGACCGCCGGTGCGGTGTCCTGAGGCCCGTCCCCTCCGCCCGGAGCTCCCGGCGGTGGGTGGCGGGCCTCACGCCGTTCCGGGCCCCTTCTCACGACCCGGGGAACCGTCCGCGGCCCCCTCCGGACCGAGAACCGGCAGCGTGAAGCGGAAGGTGCTCCCCTGCCCTTCCGCGCTGGAGACGCCCACCTGACCACCGTGGTCCTCGATGATCCGACGGGTGAGGGCCAAGCCCATGCCGACGCCGCCGGTCCCGCGGGTGCGGCTGATGTCGGTGCGGAAAAACGGGGTGAAGAGGCGCGCCTGATCCGGCGGGGCGATGCCGATGCCGCGATCGATGACCTCCACCCGCAGGCCCTCCTCGACGGCGAACGCGCGGAGCCGGACGACCGCATCCGAATACTTGCGCGCGTTGTCCAACAGGTTGTCGACCGCGCGCCGCAGGAGCTTGGGCTGCGCTTCGATCCGGGGCAGCGCGGGCGCGAGCTCGACCTCGAGCTCCCGATCGGGGAACTGGTGCCGGAAGCGGCGTGCGGCCTCCTCGAGCAGCTCGGCGGGATCGGTGGCCTCCAACCGTCCCATCCCCGGCTCGGCGGTCCGACCGTCGGCGAGCGCCTCCCGCGCGGTGACGAGCACGTCCTCGATGAGCCGCTCCAGCTCAGCCAGATCGTGACCGATCTCATCGAGGCCCCGCCTGGCGGTCTCCGCATCTCCTTCGGCGGCGATCTCCAGCGCGATGCGGATGCGCGCCAGCGGCGTGCGCAGCTCGTGCGAGACGTCGGCGAGCAGCTGCTGTTCCCGCCGGATGAGCGTCTGGAGGCGCTCTGCCATGACGTCGAAGGCGTGCCCCAGCCGCGCCACCTCATCGGGTCCGCGCAGCCCGGTCCGGGCCGAGAGATCCCCCGCGCCCAGGCGCTGCACGGACTCCATGAGCCGCTCGATGGGGGCGGTGATGGAACCGGCGATGGGGATCGAGATGAGCAGCATCGCCACCAGGATGAGCCCGACGGTGGTGAGGATGCGCCCCCACGGGGGCTGCAGCGGACGCAGCTTCAACAGCAGGTAGCCCACCACCTGCCCGTCCTGCTCCATCCGAGACACCACCGGCGCGAAACGTCCCGCGAGCTGACCGCTCTCCCGCTCCAGCAGCGCAAACTCCCGCGTCTTCAGCGGACGCAGCGGCGGATCCACGGTGGAGCCGAGCAGCGTGCCGTCGAGGCGGTAGATGGTGAGCTGGAAGGGCGTGCCGGCCGCGGCGTGGGCGAGCTCCTTGGTCAGGGCCTCCGGCGCGTCCAGCAGCGGCTCCAGGGCCTCGGCGAGATAGCGGGCCATGGGTGCGAGTGAGCCGCGTCGGGTGCCCTCGCTCGAGAAGACGGCGCTCACCGAGAGGACCGCCGCGGCGGCCACCACCAGGATGAGCATTCCGTAGAGGAAGATGCGGCGGAACATGGAGCCCCGGAGGGGACGGTTCCAACGCCGGACCTTCCGCAGCACCGGCGTCATCCGCTCGCCTGGGTCGCCAGGAGATAGCCCGCGCCACGGACCGTCTTGAGCAACCGGGGGCTCTTTGCGTCGTCGCCCAGCTTCTGGCGCAGCCGGGAGATGTGGACGTCGATGGAGCGGTCGAAGGAATCCTCCGCGTTGCCCTTGGCCAGATCCAGCAGCTCCTCCCGGGAGAGCACCCGGCCCGCGCGTTCGGCCAGCACCTGCAGCAGGCGGAACTCGTAGCCGGTGAGCGGCAGCTCCCGCCCATCCAGCGTCGCGCGTTGGGCGGTGGGCTCGAGGTGAAGCGGCCCCACCTGAAGGGACTCCATCGCCGGACCGACCTGGCCGCGGCGGCGGCGCAGGAGCACCCGGATGCGCGCGAGCAGCTCCCGCGGCGAGAAGGGCTTGGTGACGTAGTCGTCGGCCCCCTGCTCGAGCCCCCGGATGAGGTCCTCCTCGTCGCCGCGGGCGGTCAACATGATGATGGGAACATCCGAGCGCTCGCGGAGGGCCTGACACACCTCGAGGCCGTTCTTGCCCGGGAGCATCAGGTCGAGCAGGACGACGTCGAAGCGGTGCGCCAGGGCTTCCCGCAGTCCCGCCTCACCATCGGCCGCGTGTGAGACCACCACCCCGTGGCCCCGGAGGTACTCGAGGAGCAGGCGCGCGAGCCGCGCGTCGTCTTCCACCAGGAGTGCGGTCCCGAGGACCGAAGGCGCCGAGGGATTCGTGGGGCTCATGGGATGGCACCCAGTGTGTTCGGCTCACCCGCCACCGGCAAGCACAACGCGGGCACCCGCCTGACCTCAGACCTGCTGGAGGACCACCGCGCGCAGCACCGACTCCGCGGTGGCCGGCATGCTCAAGCGCACCTCCCGCCCGGGAGGACCGAACGCCGCGATCGCCTGATGCAGGGCGGTCACCGCTCCGATCCCGAACATGAAGGGCGGCTCGCCCACGGCCTTGCTGCCATGGATGGTGCCCGGCTGCGGTGCACCGCGAAGCAGGGACACCTCGAAGTGCAGGGGCGCATCTCCGTACGCGGGGATCTTGTAGGTGCCTGCCGAGTGGGTGAGCAGCCGACCGTCGGTGGGATGGTGGAGGATCTCCTCACAGGTGAGCCAGCCCCACCCCTGAAGGAAGGCCCCCTCGATCTGCCCGATGTCGATGCGGTCCGCCAGGGACTCACCCACGTCGTGCGCGATGTCCACGCGCAGGAGGCGGTGCTCGCCGGTCAGACCGTTCACCTCGAGCTCCACCCACGCCACGCCATAGGCGAAGTAGTGGAAGGGCGTGCCCCGTCCGAGCTTGGGGTCGTAGGCGATGTCGGGGGTGCGGTAGTACCCGGTGGCCGAGAGCGAGACCTGCTGCATGTAGGCCTTGGCGACCAGGGCCTCGAAGGTCAGCCGCTCCTGCGCCTTCGGATGGAAGACCTCTCCCTCCTCGAAGCCCACGCCCGCGGCCTCTGAAGGGTCGAGCCCCAGGGCCCGGCACGCCACCTCTGCGAGGCGCTCGCGGAGGGTCACGCACGCGGCCCGCACCGCCATCCCGTTGAGGTCCGCGCCGCTCGAAGCCGCGGTGGCCGAGGTGTTGGGCACCTTGTCGGTGGCGGTGGTCATGGCGCGGATGCGATCGACCGGGATCCCCAGCTCCGTCGCCGCGACCCACAGCATCTTCGAGTGGAGCCCCTGCCCCATCTCGGTTCCGCCGTGGTTCAGCTGCACGCTGCCGTCGGCGTAGATCTGCACCAGGGCGCCTGCCTGGTTGAGGTGACTGGCGGTGAAGGAAATGCCGAACTTGACCGGCATGAGCCCGCCGCCCCGCTTCACCCGGCCGGACTGGGCGTTGAACGCTGCGATGTCGGCCTGGCGCGCGGCCAGATCCACCCGGGACTCCAGCAGGGCCATGACGTCCGGGAGCCGGTCGTTCTGGATCTTCTGCCCGTAGTGGGTCGTGTCCCGCCCCTCGCCGCCGTAGAAGTTGCGGCGGCGGATCTCCACCGGATCCAGGCCGAGCTGGGCCGCGGCGCGGTTGAGGATCTCCTCGATGACGAAGATCCCCTGCGGACCGCCGAACCCACGGAAGGCGGTGTTCGAGGGCAGGTTCGTCTTCACCACCCGTCCGGTGCAACGCACGTGGGGAAGGAAGTAGGCGTTGTCGAGGTGGAACAGGCCGCGGTCCAGAACCGAGCGTGAGAGATCATTCGCCCAGCCGCCATCGGCGAACATGTCGACCTCGAGCCCCAGCAGCTGCCCGTCCTTCGAGAAGCCCGCCTCGAAGCGCGAGAAGAAGGGGTGACGCCGCCCGGTCTGCGTCATGTCCTGATCCCGGTTGAGCCACACCTTCACCGGACGCCCGGTGCTCAGTGCGGCCAGGGCGGCCATGCACGCATAGGGGGCCGCCTGCGACTCCTTGCCGCCAAAGCCGCCGCCCATGCGCGGGACCTCGACGACCACGGTGCTTCGCGGCTTGCCGAGGACCTCGGCGACCTTCGCCTGCACCTCGGAGGGATGCTGGGTGGAGCAGGCGATGCGCAGCGTGCCCCCCTCTTCCGGGACGACCAGGCTCGCCTGGGTCTCGAGGTAGAAGTGCTCCTGCGCACCCGTCCGGACCTCTCCGGCCAGCTGCACGGGTGCCTCCGCAATGGCGCGCTTGGGTTCCCCGCGCTGGATGGTGTGGGGCTCGGAGAGGAAGGCCCCCGCGGCAATCCCCGCGTCGATGGTGAGCAGCGCGGGAAGCGGCTCATAGCCGACCTCCACCAGGGCCGCGGCCTTGCGCGCCTGGGTCGCGGTGTCGGCGACCACGAAGGCCACCGCCTGGCCCACGGTATGGACCTCGCCCTCGGCGAAGAGGGGCTCATCCGGGATGATCGCCCCCACGTCGTTGTGGCCGGGGATGTCGGCGGCGGTGAGCACGGCCCGCACACCCGGCGCGGCCTTGGCGCGGGAAGTGTCGATGCCGGTGACGCGCGCGTGGGGATGGGGCGAGGTGACGACCCACCCGAAGAGGCAGCCGGCCGGCAACGGGAGATCGTCGACGTAGCGGGCCTCGCCGGTGACGTGGCGGTAGGCGCTCTCGTGGATGGCACCGGCCGAGGCGCGCTCGCGGGACGGTGGATTCGACGCCTCGGCGTCGGTCAGGGGGCTGGCGGTCTGAGGAGCCATGTCAACGCACCTGGGCAGTCGCGGTGTGGCGATCGGCAAGCCGCGGTGAGGCTTGCTGGGAGGTCTCTTCGAAGAAGGCGAGCAGGAGGTTCTTCACCACCGTGCTGCGGTACCAGGAGGAACCCCGGTGATCGGAGAGCGGCTTGAAGTCCTGCGCCAGGAGCGGCGCGGCGGCCTCGACGGTGGCCTCGGTCCAGGGCTGGCCCACCAGAGCGGCCTCGGTCTTTGCGGCGCGCTTCGGCGTCGCGGCCATGCCTCCGAACGCGAGCCTCGCCTCGAGCACCACGCCCTCCTCGTCCAACACCACGCGCATCCCGGCCGCCACCGAGCTGATGTCCAGCTCCCGCCGCTTGGAGAGCTTGTAGCTGATGGTGCGGGCGTTGGGCGGCGTCGGGGGCACCTCGATGCGCGCGAGGATCTCCCCGGGCTCCAGCGCCGTCTTCCGGTAGTCCAGGAAGAAGTCCTCGAGCGGGAGGGTCCGGCGACCCTGGCGGGACAGGAGGACGGCCTCGGCGCCCAGTGCGATGAGGATCGGGGGCAGGTCACCGATGGGGGAGGCGTTGCAGAGGTTGCCGCCCACCGTGCCGCGGTTCTTGATCTGTCGCGCGCCGAAGTAGCGCAGCATCCGCTCGAGGGCGGGGCTGACGCGGCGGGAGGCGTCCTCCAGATCCGCCAGCCGCACCGACGCGCCGATGGACAGCGCCCCATCGCCCGAGACCGTCAGCGTGCCGAGCGCCTCGATCCCCTCCAGGGAGATGAGCAGCGGCGGGGTCTCGAAGCGCTTGGTGACCTCCAGGGAGAGGTCGGTGCCGCCATTGACGAAGCGCGCCTCCGGGTGGGCCGCGAGCAGCTCCCAGAGGACCTCGAGCGAGGTCGGCGTGAAGTAGCGCTGCACGCCGTGGCTGTAGGAGAGCCCGATGGCGGCCGGCTTCGCCTCATGCAGCGCTTCGGCGTGTCGATCCTGGGGACAGCTCCCCGCGATGGCTCCGGCGGCGTCGCGGATGGGGCGGTAGCCGGTGCAGCGACAGAGGTTGCCGCACATCTGCGCGTCGAGCTTCCAGGGCTCGTCGAGGTCGTCGCGGTAGGTGGCCTCGAAGAGGGCCATCACCACCCCGGGCGTGCAGTAGCCGCACTGCGAGCCGGTGGCTTCGGCCAGGGCCTTCTGGGCCGGGTGCAGCCCGTCCGGTCCGGCGAGGCCGTCCACGGTCACGACCTGCTTGCCCTGCACCATGGGGAGCAGCAGCAGGCACGCGTTCTGCGCGCGCCAACGGGGACGGCCCTTCGCGTCGTGCTCCAGGACCGCCACCGTGCAGGCGCCACAGTCGCCTTCGGCGCAGCCTTCCTTGGTGCCGGTGAGGCCCTCGCGATCACGCAGGAAGCGCAGGAGGGTGGTGGTGGGTGAGAGCCCCGGGACGTCGACGGGGGTGCCATTGAGGATGAAGTGGAGGCTTTGCATTCCGGTCGGCCGCCCACCGTAGCGCACTTCGATGCCTGCACGTCGCCCTGGCGGCTCCCGCGCATCACCGCGGGCACGGTTGCGCCCCGTCAGGGAGGTGCCGACCGTCTCTTCACCAGCAAAGGAGGTAGCAGCCTATGGCAGTGCGCACCCCCGTGGCCGGCATGAAGATGCGCCGGCCCGTCGGAATCGAAGCGGCCATGCCCCAGCAGCACAAGAGCGGCGGACGCCCCACCCCCTTCTCGGATGAAGCCCGCCGCGCGCAGATCGAAGCCAATCGCGCCCGTGCGGTCGCCGGCCCAGCGGCCGAGCCCCCTCAACCCGATCGGAACCGCCGCGCGGTCAGCATCTCGGGGCGCAAGAAGGCACCCAGTCAGATGCACATCAAGCGCAAGGGAGGCCCCTTCGAACGCAGCCGCCTGCATGGTGGGTGAGGCGCCCGCCGGCGTCAGGCCGTGCATTCAGGGAGGGTGCGAGCGTGACGCACCGTGATAGGCTCGCAGGCTCCTCGTCGGGGGCGAGGACCGCCCCCCTCCCGCCTGCACATGTCGCCCGCTCCTGACGCTCCATCCGCCCCCGCCTCTGACGATCCGTTGATCGGCCGTGTTCTCAGCGGCCGATTCACCCTGCTCGAGCGGATTGGCGCCGGGACCATGGGCCGCGTCTACCGCGCCCGGCAGGCGCCACTGGGTCGCATCGTGGCGATCAAGGTGCTGCAGATGCACCAGGGCATCGCCGACGACCCGCACTTCAAGCGCCGCTTCTTCATGGAAGCCTCGCTGACCGCGCAGCTCCGCCATCCCAACACCATCCAGATCATCGACTACGGCGAGGAAGGGGAAGGCGGCGACGAGATCCTCTTCATCGCCATGGAGTACCTCCAGGGCAACACCCTCGCGGACCTGTTGGAGCGTGAGGGGCGGCTGCACTGGACGCGCGCCTTCAGCATCATCCAGCAGGTGGCCCGCTCGCTGCGCGAGGCGCATGGGCATGGGGTCATCCACCGCGATCTGAAGCCGGCCAACCTCATGCTGGTGCACGAGGAGCCCGGGCACGACCTGGTCAAGGTGCTGGACTTCGGGCTCGTCAAGGCGTGGCGGGATGGCGCCTCGGTGCCCGAGTCCGATCTCCAGATGACCCAGAAGGGGGTCATCCTCGGCTCTGCCTTCTACATGGCGCCGGAGCAGGCCCACGGCAAAGGCGATCCGCGCACCGACGTCTACGCGCTGGGCGTGATCCTCTTCCACCTGCTCACCGGCAAGCTGCCCTACGACGGGCAGACCTCCATGGAGGTCATCGTCAAGCATCACTCCCGGCCGATCCCGCGCCTCTCCGAGGTGGCCACCGGCCTGGACGTTCCCGCCGAGGTCGAGGCCCTGGTGCGGCGCTGCCTGGCCAAGCGGCCCGACGATCGTCCCCAGGACATGAACGTGTTGCTCGAGCAGATGCGCGCGCTCGCACACCTCTCCGATGGCGGCATCCGCGGCAGCCGCTCCGATCTGCCGGCGCTGGGATCCGAGCCGGCCCGCGCGTCGGGCGTCCGCGAGCGCATCGAGGAGCCGGTGGGGCTCTTCGGATCGCAGCGACAGGATCCTTCCGGAGACCGTCGGACCCTGGCCGTGGGCGTCTTCATCGCCGCCATCCTGCTCGGCGTGGGCGGCATGTTCCTCGTGCAGCGCGGGGGTGAGCCTCCGGCGGCTCCCGTCGAAGCACCCGCGCCCGTCACCGAGTCGGTCTTCCTGGTGGAGACCGAGCCGGCCGGCGCCAAGGTGATCGTGGACGGCGAGGAGCTGGGAGTGACCCCGCTGCGTTTCGTCCGCCCCCTCCCCACGGCAGAGGGCGAGCTGGTGAGCGCGGAGGTGCGCCTGTCGCTCGAGGGCTACTTCCCCATGACCCTGCAGGCGACCTCGGACGGGAGCGCCGAGGTGCGGGTGATGCGCAGCCTCGTCGCGTTGGATCCCTCGACCGAGGCCGGTCGGACGCGCGGTCCCTGAGCGCTGGTCAGAACGGTGAGGGGATGCTCTGCATCACGCCCCGACCGATGGCCAGGATGCCCCCGACGATGAGCGCGAGCGCCGCGAGCACGCCGAAGAGCGCCGCGGTGTAGGCGC
Source organism: Myxococcaceae bacterium (assembly GCA_035304185.1). Lineage (GTDB taxonomy): Bacteria > Myxococcota > Myxococcia > Myxococcales > Myxococcaceae > DATGQN01. The sequence goes on along the minus strand of DATGQN010000100.1, from coordinate 42,958 downwards.
CCGGGCCGGTGCGCTTCTTCGCCAGGACCGATCCCACGTGCGCCGCAACTGCCGCGGCGAACATCATGACGATGTGGCCGATGAGCGCCGGGTAGTAGAGGCCCTCGGAGACGTAGACCACGACCAGGATGATCCCGAGCAGCACCTGAAGGTCGAGGAAGCCGACGAAGGCGACGGACCCGATGCGGCTGCCCTTTGCCAGGCCGGGGCTCTGCGCCTCCCCACCCCGACGGCTCCTGACGAAGCCCATCGCGAGCATGACGACGGCCACGACAGCCGCGAGGAGGACCAGGTAGCGGGTACCCGAATGCGCCATGTAGAGGATGTTCATGGGCTGTCACCTAGCACGCGTCCAGACGGCTCCGTGTGGCAATTGGTCGCGGTGACGCTGTCGGGTGGCGGGATCGGTGGCCTAGCGTCCCCTCCCCCGGCGTGCCCTCCGTCCGCCGGCCCACCCCGAGAGGAGATCCACCATGTCCATCGCCGCATCCACCTGCCTCTGGTTCGACGGCCGTATCGAGGAGGCCGCCAACTTCTACGTCTCCCTGGTTCCCGGCTCGTCCATCGGCGCAATTGACCGCGTGCCGGAGGGCGTGGAGATCCCGGGCCCCATGGCACCGGGGGATGCGCTCACCATCGACTTCGAGCTCGCCGGGACCCCCTTCCAGCTCCTCAATGGCGGGCCTGCCTTTCCCCAGTCCGAGGCTGCCTCCATCGTGCTCATGGTGGACACCCAGGAGGAGGTGGATCGCCTGTGGAACGCGCTCACCTCGGAGGGCGGTGCGGAGAGCGAGTGCGGCTGGTGCAAGGACCGCTTCGGCATCTCCTGGCAGATCGTCCCGCGCCGGTTGATTGAGCTCACCCGGGGCCCGAAGGCCGCGGCTGTCACCCGTGCCATGCTGAGCATGAAGAAGCTGGACATCGCCGCGCTCGAGGCCGCCGCCCGGGAGGCGTGACGCGCCAAGGTCTCCTCGCTTCCCGGGTGTCAGCGCCCCGCCGGCGCTCGACCGGAGAGCTTTCCGACCAGGGCGACCAGCCGATCGGCCTCGTAGGGCTTGCGGATCACGACCGCGCCCAGGGGCGCCTTGGCGGGCTCGGCCGTGGCCACGACCACCGGGATCCCCGCCAGACGGGGCGTGGCCTGCAACCGCGCATAGATCTCCCGCCCCGGGATGTCCGGAAGCCCGAGGTCCAGCACGATGGCGTCGGGGAGGGACTCGTTCTCGAGCCGGTGGAGCGCCTGGGCGCCGTTGGTGGCCGGCGCGACCTCGTAGCCCTCGGCCACGAACGTCTCCTCGAGGGTCTCGAGGATCTCCTCCAGATCCTCGACGATGAGGACCTTGGGCTGCCGGCGCTGGGCTTCCGGCGTGGCCACCCAGCTCTGGGAGCCGGCCTGCTCCGCTTGGCGTCCCCGCGGCAGACGCACCGTGAAGGTGGTCCCCTCCTCCGCGGTCGAGGTCACGTCCACCGAGCCACCGTGGGTCCGGACGATCTGCTCGGAGATGAAGAGCCCGAGCCCCAGGCCCCCGTTGCTGGAGGCGGTCCGCGCCCCCCGGAAGGGATCGAAGAGAATCGGGAGCAGCTCCGGAGCGATGACGCCCTGATTGTGGATACGCAGCACCACCTTCTCGTTGCACGCGAGGTCGACGGTGATGGGCGAGTCCCCCTGGCCGTGCCGGATCGCGTTGCCGATGAGGTTGGAGAGCACCTGCTGCAGCCGATCCCCATCCGCCCGGATCTGGGTGTCGCCCCGGACGTTGAAGTGGATCTGGCGCTCCGGGTGCGAGAGCCGCAGCTCCTCAATCACCGCCCGGGCCAGGGCCTCGAAGTTCAGCTCCTCGCGCTTGATCTGGAGGCCGCCGCCGGAGCGTGCGCGGGTGAGATCGAGCAGCTGTTCGATCATCCGCACCATCCGCCCCGCCGCCGAGCGCATCCGCCCGATGTTGCGCAACTGGCGATCGTCGGTGAGCTGCCGCTCGAGCATCTGCGCGCCGGTGACGATGGTGCTCAGCGGCGTGCGCAGATCGTGCCCGAGGATCCCCACGAACATCTCGTTGAGGCGCAGGGCCTGGGAGAGCTCCTGCCTCCGCCGGTAGAGCTGGAAGAAGACGTCCGCCTTGCCCTGCAGGATGCGCGGCTCCACGGGCTTGAACAGGAAGTCGACCGCGCCGGTCTCGTAGCCCGCGAACACCCGGTTCGGATTCCGCGATCCGGCGGTCAGGAAGATGATCGGCACGTGTTTGGAGCGGTCGGCGCCACGGAGCAGCTCGGCCAGCTCGAAGCCGTTCATCTCCGGCATCTGCACGTCGATGAAGGCCAGCGCGAAGTCGTGCTCGAGCACCAGCTCCAACGCCTCCTCGCCCGAGCGCGCCGTGAAGAGCTCGAGCCCGTCGCGCTTGAGGAGGGCGGAGAGCGCGATCAGGTTCTCCTCGATGTCGTCGACGAGCAGGAACTTCACGTTCTCAAGCATGGGTGCCTCCGGCGCCGGTGCCCTGCGCTGGGTCCGCGGCGAGTTGCTGGAAGAAGGCCTCCATCTCTCCGATGGAGAGAATCCGGTCCGGGGTGGCGGCCTGGATCGCGGCCTTCGGCATGAACGGCGCCTCGGCGGTGTCGGGTCGCTGCACGATGCAGAAACCACCTGCCCCGCGGATCGCCCGGAGCCCCTGGGCCCCGTCTTCGTTGGCGCCGGTGAGCACCACGCCCAGGACCCGCTCGCCGAAGGCCTCCGCCGCGCTCTCGAAGAGGACGTCGATGGAGGGCCTGGAGAAGTGCACCGGGGGATCCACGGAGAGGGCGAAGGTCTTCTCCGACTCGAGGAGCAGGTGGTAGCCGGGGGGCGCGAAGTGGATCACCCCGGGGGTGAGGGGCGCCTTGTCCATCGCCTCCAGGGTCGGCCTCCCCGTCGACTCCCCGAGCACCTCGGCCAGGGGGGTGTCGCGATCCGCCGGAAGGTGCACCACGACGACCACGGGCACCGCCGTGGGGAGGGACGGCATCAGCTGGGTGAGCACCTGAAACGAACCCGCCGAACCGCCGATGACGATGACGTCGAGCTCGCGGAGGTCTGGGAGCGGCCGGGGCTGTGGAGGCAGGGGAGCTTTCATTCGATCTTCTGGTAGATGCGGACCGCGCGGTCGAACTCGGTGAATGCCGCGGCGTGCTCCGAGAACTGGAGCGTCTCCTTCGTTCCGAGGCCCAGAAAACCCTTGTGGCTGAGGGCATCCCGGAAGAGGCCGAACGCGCGCTCCTGCAACGCGCGGTTGAAGTAGATGAGGACGTTGCGGCAGGAGACGTACTGGACCTCCGCGAAGACACTGTCGGTCGAGAGGCTGTGATCCGAGAAGACGATGTTCTTCTTCAGGGAGCGATCGAAAATCGCTGCGCCGTGTCCCGTCGTGTAGTGGTCGGACAGGGAGCTGCGCGCTCCGGAGCGTCGGTGGTTCTCCGTGAACTGCCGAACCCGATCGAGGTCATAGATGCCCGCGCGCGCCTTGCGCAGGCTCTCGTGATTGATGTCGGTGGCGTAGATGAGGGTCCGCTCGAGCAGGCCCTCCTCCTTCAGCAGGATGGCGAAGGAGTAGACCTCCTCCCCCGTGCTGCAGCCGGCGATCCACAGCCGCCGCGAGGGATAGGTCCGCAGGACCGGCACCACCGACGTGCGGAAGGCGAGGAAGTACTCGGGGTCGCGGAACATCTCGCTGACCGGGATGGTCAGGTACTGCATCAGTCGCGGAAAGACCGTCGGATCGTGCAGGACGCGCTCCTGCAGGCCTGAGAGGGTCTTGCACTCGAAGGCGGTCAGGGCGTGCTGAAGCCTCCGCTTGAGGGAGGCGGTCCCATAGTCGCGGAAGTCGTAGTGGAAGCGCTGGAAGATCGCCTCGAGCAGCAGGCGGAGCTCGAGGTCGTTGTCGGTGCCGGCCATGTCAGCTCACTTCGGCATCCACACGCGAAGAAGGGAGAGGAGCTTCTCCACGTCGATGGGTTTGGCGACGTAGTCGTTGGCGCCGGCCTGGATGCAGCGCTCCTGGTCATCCCGCATGGCCTTGGCGGTCAGCGCGATGATGGGAAGCTTGGCGTGCTCGGGCATCTTGCGGATGGCCCGCATCGCTTCGTAGCCGTCCATCTCCGGCATCATGATGTCCATGAGGACGATGTCGACGCCCTCTCCGCGCTCCAGCACCTCCAGCGCCTCCCGACCGTTGCGGGCGATCTTCAGCTTCGCCCCCTTGGGTTCCAACACGCGCGTCAGGGCGAAGATGTTCCGGACGTCGTCCTCGACCAGGAGGATGGACTTCCCGGCGAAGTCTGCAGCCCGGTCACGCGCCTGCTGAAGCATCCGCTGGCGCTCGGCTGGAAGATTGGCCTCCACCTGATGGAGGAAGAGGGTGACCTCATCCAGAAGGCGCTCGGGAGAGTGGGCCCCCTTGATGATGATGGAGCTGGAGTAGCGCTGCAGACGACGCTCTTCCTCCACCGTGAGCGAGCGCCCGGTGTAGACGATCACCGGCGGGAAGGCATACGCCTCGTCGGACGCCATCTTCTCCAGCAGCTCGTAACCGCTCGCATCGGGAAGTGAGAGGTCGAGCACCATGCAGTCGAAGGTCGCCTCGCGCAGCTGCTCGAGCGCTTCCGCCGCCGTCGCCACCGGCACGGTCCGGACGGTCTCTCCGGCCAGCAACCGCGAGGTGCTGTCCCGCTGCACCGGGTCGTCCTCGACCACCAGCACCGTCTGGGTCTCGCGGGAGAACCGCTCCTTGAGACGCTCGAGGGCGCCGGCGATCTCCTCCCGCTGAACCGGCTTCACCAGGTAGCCGGCAGCGCCCATGGAGAGGGCCTCCTGGCTCTGATCCGAGGCGGCGATCACCTGGATGGGGATGTGACGGGTGGCGCTGTTGCGCTTCAGCCGGTCGAGCACGGTGAGCCCGGAGTGATCGGGAAGGGCCATGTCCAGCACGATCGCGGTCGGGAGGTACTCGAGCGCCAATGTCACCCCCTCATCGGCCTCGTGACTGACCAGGCAGCGGAAGTTCAGCTCGTGCCCGAGCTCGCACAGGATCCGCGCGAAGGCTTCGTCGTCCTCGATGATCAGCAGCACCCGGTCGCTTCCATCGAGCGCGTCGCGGTCGTCCTTGAACGCCGGCAGGGGGCGCGGCCGGTGGGAGGTGGCAACCTTGGCGGGCGTCGCAGCCGGAGGCGGAACGGGCGTCATCACCCGCGACATGGGTGGGCTCGGCTTCTCCTCATCAGCGAGCCGCAAGGGAAGGATGAGCGTGAAGGTGCTCCCCTCTCCCGCGGCACTCTCCAGCTCGAGCCGCCCGCCGAGCCTTCGCGCGAGATCCCGGGAGATCGAAAGTCCCAGGCCCGTGCCGCCGTACTTGCGGCTGGTGGTCCCGTCCGCCTGACGGAAGGCCTCGAAGATCGCCGCGTGCTGGTCGGGGGGAATCCCGATGCCGGTGTCCCGCACCGCGAAGGCGATACCGCTCTCGTGCGGAGCCATCCGCACCCGCACCTCGCCGCCGCCGGAGGTGAACTTGAGGGCGTTGGCCACCAGGTTCTTGAGGATCTGCAGCAACCGCTGGGGATCGGTCTCGAAGTCCGCGGGCGCATCCTCGGCCAGCTCCACGGCGAAGCTGAGCTGCTTCTCGGTGGCGAGCGGCTCGAACGTCTCCAGCAGCCCCTGCCGCAGCCCCTCCAGCTCCACCCGTTCCGGACGGAGGTCCAACTTGCCGGCCTCGATCTTCGAGAGGTCCAGGATGTCGTTGATGAGCTCGAGCAGATCATTGCCTGCCGAGTAGATCGTCCGGGCGAAGCGGACCTGCTCCTCGGTGAGGTTGTTCTCCTTGTTGTCGGCCAGGAGCTTGGACAGGATGAGCGAGCTGTTGAGCGGCGTCCGCAGCTCATGGGACATGTTCGCCAGGAACTCGGACTTGTACTGGTTCGACCGTTCCAGTTCGAACGCCTGCTTCGAGAGCAGCTCCTGGCTGCGGGTGAGCTCCTCCTTCTGCCGTTCCAGGGACTGAGTGTGCTCCTCGAGCTGGACGTTGGAGGCCTCGAGCTCGGCCTGCTGGGCTTCGAGCCGCGCCTGGGACGCCCGCAGGGCGCGTCCACGTTCCTCGAGTTCCTCGTTCACCACCCGCAGCTCTTCCTGCTGCGTCTGAAGTTCCTCGGACTGCCGCTGGGTCTCCTCGAGGAGCTCCTCGAGGCGTCGTCGATCACGCGCGCCGCCCATCGAGGTCGCGATGGACTCCGCGGCGCGGGAGAGGAACTCCACTTCCTCAGCCTTCACCTCCCGGAAGAAGCCCAGCTCCAGGACGGCCTGGACGGTGTCATCCGCGACTGCAGGAACCACCACCAGCTCGCGCGCATCCGCCACCCCGATGCCGGATGCGACCGGGAGAAAGCCCTGAGGAAGATCGCGCACGTGCCGCAGGGTCCGGTCACGCGCGGCCTGCCCCACCGTCCCTTCACCCAGGCGGAGAATGGTGTGGGCGTCGTCGGACGCGGTGAGGTGGTCGGGAGGAAGCGCGAAGCCGGCCTCACGCTGGAAGCTGCCGTCTCCCAGCGAGACGTAGAGTCGGCCGACCTGCGCCCCCAGGAACGAGGCAACCTCCTCGAGCGCGGCGCCCGCCAGGCTCTCGATGCGGTGGACCTCCTGCATCCGCATGCTCAGCCCCATGAGCCCGCTGCGTTGCCAGAGCTGATACTCCCGCTCGCGGTGTTCCCGGGAGGCCACGTAGGCGGCCAGCATCAACAACACCAGGAGGACCAACGTTCCCCCGATCGAGGCCAGGACGGACAGGTTGGCGCTCCGCTCCCATTCCCGATTGCGCGCCTCGAGACGTGCTTCCTCCGAGGCTTCCAACTCCCTGACCAGGGCGTTGATGCGATCGATGAGCACGAGCTCCTCGCTCTCCTCCAGCCGCTGGATTGCCTCCTCCCGCTGCCCCGACCGCGCCAGGGCCACCACCTCGTCAGCCAGTTGGATGCGGCGTTCGATGACCTCGGCGAACTCCTCCACCGCCCGGGACCGGGTCTCGTCGTCGCGCACAAGGCGCCGGAGGTGTGACAGGCCGACCGGCAGGGCCGTCCGCGTGCGCTCGAAACGGGAGAAGGAGGAATCGGCACCGCTCAGCAGGTAGCCGCGCTTCGCCGACTCCATCTCGGTGGCCGTCATCACCACGTTGTCGATGTCGCCCAGCAGGGTGTAGGTCTGCTGGACCCGGGTGGCCGAACGGTCGCGCGCCTCCAGCGAACGGTAGTTGACCAGTGCGACGACGAGCAGCGCGATCACCGCGATGGTGAAGCCGATGAGGGTGTCGGTCGGGAGCCAGGACACCCGGCGGCCGCCGCTCCGTGGTGTGCGAGAGTTCTTGCTCAAGAATGAGCTCCGGGTGCTGGGAGGCGGCGCCTCGGTGAGGCTTCCGCCGTCCTCGGAGGAGGGACGTGTTGTCGACCCCGGTGGGTCGTGTGGGACGGGCAGACGCCGAAGCACGAAGCAGGGGTCAAGCCCCCGGCCACACTCCGGCTGAAACCGGTTCACTTGTCCCCAACGAATCGGTCCGAAGACAAGCCGGAAGATGCCGAACATCAGCTGTTGTTCGCTGGCGGAACCCGGGCGACCGCGCCGGGTTGCATCTTCGCCCGCCATTCCGTGTCGAAGAGCGCTAGTCAGTCCGCATGGCGCTCCCCGTAAATGAGTCCTTCCACTGGCCCGAGGTCGCCGGCGTGCCCCGACCGTCGCGACTGCATCCGGTGGACGATCGCCTGAACGCCAACGCCGCCCTGGCGCGCCTCCGACGGGGCGAGTCCCTGCTCTACACCGGAGACTGGCGCAACGCGCGGCAGCTCCTCGCGGCCTTGGGGCGGCGCCTGAAGCCGAAGGGCGGTGTGCCGGCGCGGTCCGCGAAGGAGGCGTTCCGGGCCGAGCGTCAACAGCGGAGTCGCGAACACGCGCTGCTCTCCCGGCTGGTGATCGGCCTCACCCCGTCGCTGCAGATCCCCCTGCCCAACGCGCCGGACCTGAGGGAACCGTTGCGGGAGCTCCTGGGCCCCACGGAAGGCCGCGTGGTGCTTCCGCTGCGGATGCTGCTCGGCGTGCAGGGCGCGGCGGGGTGGACGCGCTCGGGGGTCGAGGTGCCGGGTCTGAAGGGGCGGATCCACCCGCGCTACGGCGTCTACCTGCCCACGCGGGCGGATTATCCGGAGCTGCTGCTTCAGGCCACCGACCTGGCGGCCGGCAAGACCGTCCTCGACATCGGGACCGGAACGGGCGTGCTGTCGTTCGTCCTGCTCCAGCACGGCGCCACGCGCGCGGTGGGTGTGGACCTGGATCCCCGGGCGGTCGCCTGCGCCACCGACAATGCGGAGCGCCTGGGACTGAGCGCGCAGTTCGTCGCACTGGAGGGAGCACTCTATGAGGCGCCACTCGAGGCGCACCTGGAAGGTGGTCGCGCGGAGCTGGTGGTCTGCAATCCCCCCTGGATGCCCGAAGCACCGAAGACCCGATTGGATCGCGCGGTGTACGACGAGGATGGCGCCATGTTGCGCGGCTTCCTCGGCGGACTCTCCTCGCACCTCGCGCCGGCGGGTCGGGGGCTGTTGCTCCTCTCCGATCTCGCCGTCCGCCTCGGCTTGCGGGAGCCGGGTTGGTTGGAGTCGCAGTTCGCGGAGGCGGGGCTGGTGGTGGAGCGGGTCCATGAACGGGCGCCGAGCCATCCCAAGGCCCGGGACCCTGGCGATCCGCTGCACGAGGCCCGGGCGGGTGAGGTCACCCGGCTCTACGTCCTGCGCGCTGGCTGAGGGCCACGGACTCCGGGATAGACTTGCGGCCCTCCATGAACGCCGCTCCCCCCACCGGCTCCGGACAGGACCCCGATCAGGAGGTGTCCGACGGGTCCGGTTCTCCCTCCCCTGCGCACGCTGTCGATGCGCCCCTGCCCTCCCGCCCCCCGTCGCGTGGGGGCGGATGGGGACAGGCGCTGTTCGCCTACGTCATGGGCGCCCTCATCGCGGGTGTGGGGGTCCTCCTCATCCTGGTGATCCGCGAGGAACCCAGGACCCTCTCCGAGCGCCCCGCGCCGCTCCCTCAGCCGGCCCCGCGGCGTCCGCAACCCGCGCTTCCACGCGAGGAGGTCCTGCCTCCCGAGATCGCGGCGCGTGCGCGACGACAGGCCCGCGATCGTGCGGCAGCGGCGGCCAGGGCCCAGGCGGAGGCCGCCAAGACGCCCACGTCCGCGACGTCGACCGTGACGACCTCCGGTTGGAGCGGCGGCGCGGTTCCGGACTTCGGCGAGCTGACCTGGCCGGCCGGGACGGAGATCGTGACCAGCGAGTTCGGGCCCCGGCTCGATCCGGTGGACCGGGACCGACACTACGTGCACCGCGGCCTGGACGTGCGCTGCGGGTGCGGCACCCCGGTGCTGGCGGCGCTCACCGGTCGGGTGGAGCGCGCCGGGTGGACCGAGCGCAGCGGGAACGTGGTGCGACTCGTCCATCCCGGGGGGCGGATGACCCGCTACGCCCACCTTTCCCGGTTGGACGTCAAAGCGGGCGACCACGTCCTCGCCGGACAGCAGATCGGACTGTCGGGGGCCACCGGCAGGGTGACCGGTCCCCACCTCCACTTCGAGATCTGGCAGTCCGGCAAGCCCCTGGATCCCAGGTCGCTCACCTACTTCTTCTATCCCGCTGACCAGTTCCGGGTGGTCCCGGTCAGCGCCGCGGACTGCGGGACGGCCCCCGTCGCGGGCCGCGGAAGCGCGTGGGGTCCGGCGTTCGACTGACACGCCCCGGCCCTGCCCTTCAGCCAGCAGAGCGTGCCCGGTGCTCGGCGGTGGTCAACGCCGGGGAGCGGGGATAAACCCCTGCCTCTGATGTCTCCCCGTCAGCCCGGTCGCGGCTTCATCTTCATCACCCTGCTGCTGGACATCCTGGGCATCGGCCTGGTGGTTCCCCTCATGCCGCGGATGGTGGAGCAGTTCACCGGCGGCGGCCCGGCCAATGCCGCGCTCCTCTACGGGTTCTTCGCCGCGCTCTACGCGGTGATGCAGTTCCTCTTCTCGCCGCTGCTGGGCAACCTCTCGGACCGTTTCGGCCGTCGTCCCGTCCTCCTCCTTTCGCTGGTGGGGGCGGGGCTGGCCTACCTCGTCATGGGATGGGCCCCGACCCTGGCGTGGCTCTTCGTGGCGAGGGCCCTGGGAGGCATCACCGGCGCGAGCATCGGCACCGCGACCGCCTACCTCGCGGACGTGAGCCCGCCGGAGAAGCGCGCCCAGTCCTTCGCGCTGGTGGGGGTGGCCTTTGGGCTGGGGTTCATCCTGGGGCCGGCGATGGGCGGCATCCTGGGCCAGCTCGACCTCAAGCTGCCCTTCTACGTCGCCTCGGGGCTGGCCTTCGCGAACGCGCTGTACGGGCTCTTCATCCTCCCCGAGTCACTCCCGCCGACGCGCCGTCGCCCCTTCTCGCTGCGCCGAGCCAATCCCCTGGGCACCCTACGCAGCCTCGCACCGCATCCGTTGGTGCTCGCCCTCTGCGTCCCCCTGGTGCTGAGCCTCATCGCCCAGCGCGGCATCGAGAATGTCTGGGCGCTCTACACCGAGTACCGCTTCGCCTGGGGGCCCCGACAGATCGGACTGAGCCTCGCGCTGGTGGGCCTGGGAACCGCGCTCGCACAGGGGCTGCTGACCCGGCGGGTCATCCCGCGCCTGGGAGAGCGGCGGACCCTGGTGGTGTTTCTGGGCATCGGTGCCGCGGGGATGTTTCTCTTCGGCATCGCCGACCAGCCGCTGCTCCTGTTGGGGGCCATTCTCCTCACGTCGCTGGGGAGCGTCGCCGGACCGGCGCTGCAGGCGCTCCTGTCGCAGGCCGTTCCGGCCGAAGAGCAGGGGCTGCTTCAGGGTGGACTCACCAGCCTCCAGTCGATGGTGCACATCCTCGCGCCACTGCTGATGACCAACCTCTTCGGAACGTTTGCAGGTGAGGACGCCGCGCTGCACCTGCCGGGGATGCCGTTCCTGGTGAGTGGCGCGCTGATGGTGGTGGCGCTCTTCACCGCGCGCACCCTCTTCCGCCGTCATCCGCGCGCCCAAGCGGAGGATGGGCGCGTCGCCGTGGTCACCGGTCGCTGAAGCGGGTTCGCCCCGCCCGCATCGTGGGTCCGCGGAAGGATGGGTGACGCCCTCCTCCGGCTGCCCCCCCTCCGCGGAAGACTGTGACCAAGGCGTTGTCCGGACCCGTTGGCCCCCGCTCCCTCTTCGCACCGCGCGCACCCGCGACACCCGACGAAAGACGCGGCGTGGAGGCCGCCTGCTTGGCTGGCAAGCGCGGCTTCTGCCAAGCTCCTGCGCCTGACGCTCGCGCCAGGAGATGTCCGCGCAGACCGGGTCGGAGGGGAGCATGAGAGCCACCAGCCGTGAGGAGCCGGGGTCGCGTCACGCGGGTCAGGGGAGCCCGTTGCGCGCCTCGCCCTTCTCGCCGGAATGGCGACGCTGTTGAGTGCCTGCCCTGGCGCGTCCACCGCAGTGACCCATGACCCCGGCGCGCCTCCCCCGGGCGGCGGAGGGCCGGCTCCGGGCTCGCAGTTTGCCTGTAGGGTGCAGCAGCTCCTCGTCGACCGCTGCAGCAGCTGCCATGGGGCCATCCCCGGTGAGGGCGCACCGATGCCGCTGCGCACCCTCCATGACCTGCGCCTCACCTCGCACGTGGATGGCTCGGCGACCCAGGCGCAGCGATCGGTCCTCCGGATGCGGGATGAAGCGATGCCCATGCCCCCCGCCCCCAACGCGCCGGCGACCGCGGAGGAGATCGCGCTCCTCGAGTCCTGGATCGGAGAGGGCATGCTGAGCTGCACCGAAGGGCCCGGTGGCGCGCCCATCGCCTTCGAATCCCCCAACCTGCTGGATCAGGCGAGCCTCTTCTCCTGCAGCGCCGGCACCCGTTCTGATGCGCCCACGCGCATCCGGCGCCTCAGCCGGCTGGAGTTCACCCGCAACGTCGGGGGCGCCATCACCCGGAACTGGACCGGTTTCAGTTTCAACGACAACCCCCTCGACCACAGCGCCATCGAGCAGTACTCGACCTGGGCCACCGACGAGACCCTGGATGAGGCCACCGTCGAGCTCTTCCTCCCGGTGGTGCGCGCCGCCGGCCCGCCCTGGGCGGGTCCCTACGCAGGTGGCAATCGGCTGGTGCGTCTGCGGGAGGACGGCCAGCTCAAGTGCATGTGGGAGGACGCGAACCCCAGCGACGCCTGCATGACGTACTACCTGGGCGAGTTCCTGGAGCACGGCGTCTTCTTCCGCCCGCCCACCGAGGACGAGGTGGCGCGACTGCGCGCCTTCGCGCGCCAGGTGCTCGCGCAGGAGCCGGACGGGGAGGATGCCCGGACCCATTCCATCACCCGGATCTCCAACGCCGCCTGGCTGATGACCGGAGCGCTCTTCCGCCAGGAGATGGGCGTGCCGGATGGGAGTGGGCGGGTGGAGCTGACGCCGCACGAGCTCGCGCAACAGCTCACCTATGCGCTCGGCCGGCGGGGTCCCGGCGCAACGCCGGCATATGTCTACCCCTGGTACTCGGCGGGCAGGGACGGGCACTACGCCGACGTCGCCGCCGCAGCGGCAGACGCCAGCCTGTTGAACCCTGAGGTCGCCGAAGCCCTCTTCCGAGCGAACGTCGGAGGCGTGGATGACGGCACCGAGGGGGATGAGGCCCGCTTCGATCTGCTGGTGGACGAGAGCGTCCAGCGGCGCAGCCGGCGCGGACATCACTGGCTGGCGGATGGAGCCGCCGGCTTCTTCCGCGAGTGGCTGGGTTACGAACACGTGGCCAGCGTCTTCAAGGAGCGCCCTGCGGAGACCTCCCGGTTCCGGTCCCGACCCAACGCCTCGATCTCCTACAGCAACCTGCTGGAGGTCCGTTACGGCTACGAGTCCAGCTTCGTCCAACAGCTCGACGACACCATCGCCCGGATCGTGTTGGAGGACGCAGACGTGCTGCGCACCCTCCTGACCACGCGCCGCTTCTACCTGCCCTCCAACGAGGGGGCGAACTTCAAGGGTGCGATGGCCACGGGTTATCCCTACGGCGTCGACAATGACGAGGTGACCATCCCCGCCACGGTCGAGGGCCGATGGATCACGCTGCCCTCCAACGAGCGCGCCGGGGTTCTCACCCACCCGGCCTGGCTTGCCGCACACGGCGGCAACTTCGAGGACGATCCCTCCATCGTCCACCGGGGCCTGTGGATCCGGGAGAACCTGCTCTGTGACTACGTGCCCCCGCTCTCCTCGGTGCAGGTGGACGCCCAGGTGGGACCGCACGCTCCGGAGCTGAACGCGCGTCGCCGCCTCCGTCAGGCGACCTCCGGTGCCCAGTGCCAGGGCTGTCACCGCCTGATGGAGCCCCTGGGTGAGCCGTTCGAGATCTACAACCACGCCGGGTTCCTCCGGGAGCGGGATCACGCGCCTGATGGTGGCTGGACCGACCCCGATGGCAGCGCCACCCTCGTCGCCATGCCGGAGGCCGGACTCGAGGGCCCGGTGAACGACGCTGTCGAGCTCATGGAGCGGCTCGCCGACTCGCAGCACGTGAAGCGCTGCTTCGTCCGTCAGGCGTTCCGCTATTACATGGGCCGCCCCGAGAACCTCACCGACGCCTGCACGCTGACCCGGATGGAGCAGGCGTATGACGCGGACGGCGGCTCCTTCATCTCGATGATCAGTGCCCTCATCACCAGCGACACCTGGCGCACGCGACGCGAGCCCCAGGCAGGAGAGTGAGCCGCATGTCCTCGCCATCCTCGAACATGCAGGCGGGCACGGCCCATGGTCGCTCCCCGGTCCCACTCTCCGTGGCGCTCCTGATGGGCGCGGTGCTGAGTGCGTGCCCGGGATCGTCCACGGTGGTGACCGACGATCCCAAACGCCCGGGCGGTCCCGGCTACGAACAGCCTGTCTCGCGCTACGCGTGTCAGGTCCAGCAGCTCCTCGTCGATCGCTGTCGCAGCTGTCACGGCGCGATTCCCAGCGAGGGCGCACCGATGCCACTGCGCACCCTCCACGATCTGCGCCTCTCCTCGCACGTGGACGGGACACTCACCCAGGCACAGCGCTCGCTCATCCGGATGCGGGATGACGCGCAACCCATGCCACCCGCGCCCCACGCGCCGGCGACGGCCGAGGAGATCGCGACGCTCGAGGGATGGATCAACGAGGGCATGTTGAGCTGCACCGAAGGCCCGGGCGGCGCGCCCATCGCCTTCGAATCTCCGAACCTCCTGGACCAGGCGAGCCTCTTCTCCTGCACTCCGGGCACCCGCTCCGACGCGCCCACCCGCCTTCGCCGCATGAACCGACGGCAGTTCACGCGCAACGTCGGCGGCTCGGTGCAACGTTCGTGGACCGGTTTCAGCTTCAACGACAACCCACTCGATCCCAGCGCCATCGAGCAGTACAGCACCTGGGCCACCGACGAGACGCTGGACGAGTCCACGGTGGAGCTGCTGCTCCCGCTGGCCAATGCGGCCGGCGACGTGTGGACCTCGGTGTACGAGACCGCCAATCCCCTTCTCCTGCTCCGGAGTGATCAGCGGCTGCAACCGATGCTCCAGTCCGCGTCGCCTTCCGCTGAGGACCTCCGCTACTTCCTCTCCAGGCTGCTGCGCTACGGCGTGTACTTCCGGGACCCGGATGACGGCGAGCTCGACCGCCTTCAGGCGTTCGCCGAGACGGTGCTGGCCTCAGAGGGCGGCTTCTCCACCGCGAAGCGTCGCCACTCGATCCGCCGGATCACCGACGCGGCCTGGCTGAGCGCCGGCGCCCTCTTCCGCACCGAGCTGGGAACCCCGACGGAGGAGGGGCGGGTGGCGCTCACGTCCTGGGAGCTCGCCCAGCAGCTCACCTATGTCCTCGGAAACCGCGCGCCCGGAGCGACGCCCACCTACATGTGGATCAACGGCCATGGCGAGTGGTTCTCCGCCGGGGCGCAAGGGCACTACGCAGACATCACCGCCGCGGCAGCCGATGGGAGCATCACCGATCCCGCCGTCGTGGATGCCCTCTTCCGGGCGAACTTCGGAGGGATCAACACCGGCTCCGAGGGACTGCTGGCGCGGGAGGATCTGATCCCGGACCTCTCCACGGACTGGCGCGCGGCACGTGCGCACCACTGGCTCGGGGATGGGGCGGCGGGCTTCTTCCGGGAGTGGCTGGACTACGGCGACGTCTACAGCGTCTTCAAGGAGTGGCCCATGAGGACCTCCCGGTTCGAGGACGACGGCAACAGCGCCTACTCGTACGGGAACCTCCAGGGAGGCGACTTCTGCTGCGAGCCGGGGTTCATCCCGCTGCTCGACGACATGATCGCCCGGGTGGTCATGGAGGACACCGACGTCCTCAAGAACCTTCTCACCACCCGCCGCTTCTATCTGCCGGCCACCGAGAACGCGGCCTGGAACCACACCCAGTTCACCGGCCATCCCTTCAACGTGGACAACGCCTCGGTGACGATCCCGGCCACCGTCGAGGGCCGTTGGGTGGAGCTGCCCGCGAATGAGCGCGCCGGCGTGCTCACCCACCCGGCCTGGCTCTCTGCGCACGGGGGCAACTTCGAGGACGATCCTTCCATCGTCCACCGCGGCCTGTGGATCCGCGAGAACCTGCTCTGCGACTACGTGCCGCCGCTCTCGTCGGTGCAGGTCGACGCCCAGGTGGGCCCCTCCTCGCCGCGCCTGAACGCTCGCCGACGCCTGCAGGAGGCGACCTCCGGTGCGCAATGCCAGGGCTGCCATCGCCTGATGGAGCCGCTGGGGATCCCCTTCGAGATCTACAACCACGCCGGTTACCTCCGGGTGAAGGACCACGCACCCGATGGGGGATGGACCGCACCGGATGGCAGCGTCACGCTGGTTGCGATGCCGGAGGCCGGGCTCGAAGGGCAGGTCACCGATGCCGTCGAGCTGATGGAGCGGCTCGCCGACTCGCAGCACGTGAAGCGCTGCTTCATCCGACAGGCCTTCCGCTACTACATGGGCCGCCCCGAGAATCCGACCGATGCCTGCACGCTGACGCGGATGGAGCAGGCCTACGACGCCGATGGGGGCTCGTTCATCTCGATGATCAGCGCCCTCATCACCAGCGACACCTGGACCACGCGGCGGGAGCCGCAGGCAGGAGAGTAGAGATGGTTTCGAGAAGAACGCTCCTCAAGGGACTCGGAGCCGGTCTGCTGGTCCCCTTCTTCAACCAGGTGAACGCCCAGAACGCCCGGCCTGCGCGACTGGTCGTCCTGCTGGAGTGCAACTGCATCTACCCGACCAACCTGCTCTCGAGCGGCGCAAGGGCGGCGCTCAAGCGGGATCCGGGAGGGGAGCGCTGGTTCTACCACAACAACTTCTACCCGGACGCCGCGACGGTCGTGCAGAACGATGACCTGTCCACCGCGCCCGCGCTCAATCCCCTGTCGTCGGCCTGGGATGGGGGCATCGATCTGGTGGGTCGCTCGGCGGTGCTGCTCGGGCTCTCCAGCAGTGTCGCCGGCGGTGGTCACAGCTCGGGGGCCGGAGCGCTCAGCTGCGCAGCTCACGGCGCGGCGCCCACTTTCGACGCCGTGGTCGCTCCGCTGATCCGTCGCGGCGCACCCTTCGATGCCCTGCGACTCGGAACCAGCTCGGCGCGGGTGTCCATCGTCTACGAGACGTGCGCCCTCGGCCCCATGAAGCCGGCGGGGATCATCGTGAACCCCACGCTCGCGTACAACAGCACCTTCGGCTCGGTGCTCGGCGATGCGGCGGCAGGCCTCGAGCGCAAGCAGCTCTTCGACTTCGCCCGCGAGGAGGCCCGGATCGCCCTGCAGACCTTCCGTGGCAACTCCAACGAGCGCCTGAAGCTCGAGCGCTACCTCAGCTCCCTGGAGTCACTGCGCAGCCGTGAGGATCTCCTGGAGGGCATGGCGCCCCAGGTCCGCCCGCACCTGCCGCCGCTTCCCGCGGACAATCCGCTCCTCGCCCCCACCGAGGGGCAGCCGGACTCCCTGGCGTGGTTGGAGGCACAGTTCCAGATTGCCACCGCGAGCCTCATCGGCGGGCTCACCAACAACGTGGTGCTCGCCGCCGGCACCTCCGGGTTCGACGTCGCCTATCCCTCCAGCATCACCAGCGAGAACCGCCACAACCTGCAGCACGGCTACGGCAACGCCGCCAACTGGACGGCGATCACCGAGATCACCCGCCGACATGTGGCGATGGTGGCGAAGCTCGCGCGGACGCTCGCGGCGACCCCGGAGGTGGGCGCCGAAGGCTCGATGCTCGATCACACCATCATCGTTTTCATGTCCGACAACGGCGAGCAGCACCACTCCACCGCGAGCGAGTGGCCGAAGCTGGTGATCGGCGGCGACCGTTTGGGCCTGAAGACGGATGGCAGGACGATCCTGTACCCGAGCATCCGGCAGAGCGACACGCGCAACCGACAGGTCTCCAACTTCTTCAACGCGTTGGGCCACGCCCTCGGGGATCCCGACTTCAACGCCTTCGGCCTCGAGGGGTCCGGTCGCATCGCCGAGGGCCCCCTCTCCGAGCTCTATGGGTGAGGTGCCGGGAGGCGTCACCCCGTCTCACCGATCGACCTCGAAGGACCGGGAAGCAGCGGCTGGGGCAGAAAGTGCAGGCATCCGGACGGGCCCGTGCTTCTGCGTTCCTGACACGCGCCGCGAGCGTGCCATGTGGGCGGACGCACCGGAGCTCAGGGCAAAAGAAAAACCGAGGGCGCCCGGATGATGGGGTGCCCTCGGTTTCGGACCTTCCGGTTCCTCAGACAGCGGCAGCGTTGCTCGCGGGCGGGGAACCGGACGGTGGGGCCTGAATCAGGCCATGTCCTTCAGCGCCTTGAGCGGGAGGATCTTGACGACCTTCCGCGCCGGCTTGGCCTTGAAGACGGTCTCTTCCTTGGTGAAGGGGTTGATGCCCTTGCGCGCCTTGGTCGCCGGCTTCTTGATGACCTTGATCTTCATCAGGCCGGGGACGGTGAAGAGGCCGGGGCCGCGGGCTCCGACGTTCTTCTTGATCTGCTTGTTGAGCGAATCGAAGACCGCCTGAACCTGCTTCTTGGTGAGCTCGGTCTCCTCGGCGATGCGGGTGAGGAGCTCGGACTTGGTGGGGGGCTTCACAGCGGCGGTGGTGGAGGCCTTCTTGGCCATGAGGAAACTCCTTGGTGGTGGGTGCAACGCCCGGTGCTTTCAGCACGAAATGCGAAGACAGAAAAGGGGATGAAGGCCTCGGAGGCGTTGTTTTCGGCTGTTTTTCGCTGCTTTTCGATCACCACGAGCCTCTGGACGCCTGCGTACAGCGGTTTGCGACCCATCCGACGCGATGCTGGCGCGCGTGAATCCACCTTCGGAGGTCGTTGCGATCTATCCTCCGAAGCCCATCCGAGCGGCCCAGAGAGTGGGTTGGAGCAGGCACCGATGCATCCCTTCTTCACCAAGACGATGTGGGCCGCCGCCGCGCTCGCGGCACTCGCGGGCTGTCCCCGCAAGGTGGATCCCACCCCGCATGCCGACACCGCTGCGCCGAATGCAGGCGCACCTCAGGAGACGACGATGAGCGAGCAGTCCGGACCGAAGCGCGAAGACGAGGGCCGGTTCATCCGGGGAGAGGGGTACTTCCTCCAGCGGATCGCGATCCCCGAGGGCTCGCGCTTCAGCGCGACGCTGGTTGAGCTGAGTGTCGTCGGCGCCCCCAAGGGCGAGCCGCTGACGCATTCCGAGGTCGAGGTCAGCGGAGGCCCGCCCTTCCCGTTCGAGTTGGCCGTTCCGACCTCGGTGGCTCCGGACGCGCCGCTGGGGGTGCTCCTGGAGCTGAACGCCCCGGACGGGGAACGGTGGTTCGAGCAGCTGGCGACGGTCCCGTCTTCCGAGAGCTCGCTGGGACGCGTGAAGCTGCGGATGCGGCGGGGGCAGCCGCTCACGCCCACCGAGCGCGCCGGGTCGCGTGGCTCCACGCTGTGGGGCGTGGGTCAGGAGCCGGGCTGGTTCATCGAACTGGGAGCAGGCGAGCGGCCCGCCATGCACGCCGCGTTGGAATATGGGCAGCGGCACCTCGAGGTCGAACACCTCGAGAAGAAGGCGGACGATCTCTACGAGGGCGTGTCGAAGGGCGGCGAATCGGTGCGCGTCCGCATCCTGCCCGAGCCCTGCGCGGACATCATGAGCGGCGAGCGCTTCCAGCTCGGGGTGGAGCTCACCGTGGGCGGAGAGACCTTCCAGGGCTGCGCCAACCGGATCAACGACGCCTGAGGATGTAACCGGGAGCTCAGCGTGGACGTAGGGATGGGCACCCGGCTCCGACGCCACGCATCGACACGCGGGATTTCCCGCGGGAGCTGGGGGTTTTCATCCATGAGGCGCGCGCGCGTCCGACGGCGGTGAATGCCGTCCGTGAGGGGCGCGTGTCCCCAGCGTCTGCCGAGCCAGGAGCCAACCGATGAACCTGCCCCCTCCCCTTCCGCTGTCCCGCACGCCCTTTCCCCTCCTTGGTGTCGTGGTGGGTGTGATGCTGATCGGCTGCAGCGTCGACGCGGCAGCGCCCCGATCCGAGGGAGCTCGCGGGTCGTCCTCCAATGCAGAGGCCGGTGCTTCCGACCTGGGAAAGGTCCCAGAAGGCGCGGAGGTCGCGGTCCTCGCCGGCGGCTGCTTCTGGGGCATGGAGGAGATCCTGCGCTCCATCCCCGGCGTTCTCGACACCGAGGTGGGCTACTCCGGGGGGGTGACCAGGAACCCCACCTATCCCCAGGTGAGCTCCGGGCGGACCGGCCACGCGGAGGCGGTGCGGATCGTCTTCGACCCCAAGCAGCTGAGTTACGAGACCCTCCTCGAGCGCTGGTACTTCCGGATGCATGATCCGACCACGCTCAACCGGCAGGGAAACGATCGCGGCAGCAACTACCGCAGCGCCATCTTCCCCACCTCGCCGAAGCAGGAGCGCACCGCGCGCGAGGTCATCAAGCGCGTGGACGCGTCGGGGAAGTGGAAGAAGCCGGTGGTGACGTCGATCGAGCCGTACAAGGGCTTCACCGCCGCCGAGGCGAACCATCAGGACTACCTGCAGAAGTACCCCAACGGGTACACCTGCCACTACCTGCGGAACTGAGAGCGGGCGTCGCCTCTCCCAACTCCCGCCGCTTCAGGGACGCGCCTCCCCGCGGGAACCGCGCCCCGCCCTGCCATCGGGGACGCACCGCTCTCGGCTACACCTTCGATCAGCGCTTCACCGATGAGAACGCGACCTGCATGGTCATCGACGAGAACATCTACGCGATGCTCCTCGTGAAGCCGTACTTCCACTCCTTCACCCAACACACCCAGGTCGCCGACGCCCACAAGACGACCGAGGTCCTCATCGCCCTGATGCAGGACAAGAAGGAAGCCGTGGACGCGCTGCTCGAGAAGGCGCTGGCCAACGGGGCACGCGAACCACGCGAGGCGCAGGCTCTCGGCTTCATGTACCAGCGGACCTTCGCCGATCCCGATGGGCACCAGTGGGAGATCGGCTGGATGGATCCCGCCGGTCCCGGCTGAAAGCTCCCGATTTCCGGGACGTTTCCTGAACGCTCCGCTCCCCGGAGACGGAAGTGCCCGTGACGGTGCAGCTCGTCACGGGCACCGGATGCCTCTGGCGCGATCCGACGCCTTCTACTGAAGCCGGAGGGGCGCCGCGATGGTGGCCGGCAGCCCCACCTGGGTGGGAGTGACCACCGTGAGAGGCCAGCCCCATTGGGTGCCGCCCGGGTAATCCATGCACTCAGGATTGTCGATGCCCTCGGCATGCATGGCGACGGACATGCTGACCCCATTCGGCCCCACGTTGGAGGGCACCGTCAGCTTGTTTGTCGTGTGGAGGCGAACCACCGTCTTGCCGAAGAGGGGCTCAGGCCGGTCCCAGCCGCTGTTGAGATGCGGGTTCGTCGTGCAGCCGTTGTCCGAATAGTAGACCTGCCCGCTCGGAATGATCCCGGTCCATTCGATGAAGACCATGTGGCCGGTCGAGGTGATGACGGTGGCGCCATAGTCATTGACCGATGCAGCCTTCCCCAGCGTCACGTTGTTGCCGTCGATCAGCATGAGTCCTCCGCCCGCGGGACCCGCGGGCCCCTGGGGTCCGGTGGGCCCCTGCGGTCCGGCTGGCCCCTGAGGACCGGCGGGACCGGTCAGCCCCCGCACGCCCTGCTCACCCTGTGGACCGGGAGGTCCCTGAGGTCCGGTGGCCCCCGGCGGTCCTGTCGGCCCGGTCGCGCCCTGAAGACCCGCCGGCCCCTGTGGCCCCTGGACGCCGTGGCAGACCACGAAGTCGCCGGTCGGCGTATAGAGACGCACGCCGCCCGCCGGACATGCGGCCCCCGGCGGCTCCAGGTTGCCGAAGACCGAGATGCCGTTGCACACGTACTGAACGCCGGAGCCCGACTCCAAGCGCACGCCACCCTCGGCGCAGTTCCCGCCCGCGGGCTCGGGTGAGCCGTTCACAGAGACGCCCTGCGGTCCCACCGGTCCAACGGGTCCCACCGGTCCGATCGGTCCCGGCGGCCCCATCTCCCCCTGCAGGGGAACCGGGGCGTTGATGACGTTGGCCCACTCCACGCCACCGGCGAGCTCCGCATATGCCGCGCGACGCGCGAACGGGACCGAGGAGACCTGCACCCTGGGGAGCACGTCGTAATCCGAATCCGTCGCCCCCCGGACCGCGACCTCCAGAAACAACGCGCCATCCGCATCGGTGAAGAGGGGCCCGACCTCGGCATCGAACGCGCCCCGGTAGACCGGCACGTCAGCCAGCTCGAGCGTTGCCACCGGTGTGCCCCCGGTCGCGTCACGGTACAGCCCGAAGCGCAGATCGTAGGAGCCGTCCGCCACCAGGTCCTGCCCGTCCAGCAGCACCCCCTGGTACGTGACGCTCGCCGGAACCTGGGCGTGAACGGCGGGGACCAGGAGCGCCGCAATCAGCAGCACGCACGCGGACGCCAGCTTCTCAGCGTGCGACATGGAAGGTCCCTCCGCGGATGGAGTAGCGGCTGCCTTCGGGCTGCGGTGCCGAATCGACCGATCCCCGCAAGGTCCGCTGTGCCCCAGGACCTCCGAAACCGGCGGTGGTCAGCTTGCCGCAGAGGCTGTAGCGGCTGCCCTCCACGGGAGCACTGCATTGCGCGAGCACCGCTTCCGACTCGGCGTCCGGCACCATGCCGGAGGCGCCGCAGCCAGCACCCGCGAGAACCACGGCCAGGCACAGAAAAGACAGTCGCGGATCAGATTTTGACGTCTGAGGCGGATGAGGCATGGGAAAGTCTCCGAGCTGACGCCTTGACCGAAGGTCAGGCGCGTTTTGATGCCGCAGCATATTTCCATCCGCCCGCCCGAAGCGATGACCAACCGACATTCTTGGGAGAGCGCCCTTGCCCGCTCTCCTGCCTTGCAGTCCGGACGTTCTCTGATGCCCGTGCTCCGCTCCTGTCTCCCCGGTCTTCTTCTTGCCGCCTTCCTGATCAGCTCCGGCGCCTCGGCTCAGGGCTTCCAGCTCCAGCAGCACGAGCCGGCAGCTCCGGGTGATGGCTTCTTCGGTGTGCGCGCCCCCCGCTACGACGCGGCCCATGCACTGGTCGTGGGCCTGACCTTCAACTACGGCCACAACCCGCTGCTCGGCGGGCACGTGGACGGGAACGGCAACTTCGTCGCGGACCGGGTGGTGATCTCGGATCAGCTCGTGGGCCACCTCGACATCTCGGGAGCGCTCTTCGGGCGTCTTCAGTTGTCGGCCTCGCTGCCGGTGACACTGCTGGAACGGGGCGATGGGGGCTTCGGCGTCTCACCGGTCGGCGGCGCCGTGGTGGGCGATCCCCGGTTCGGCGCGCGCGTGCGGCTGTTCGGCGAGGAACGCGCCCCGTTTCGTGCCCATGTGGGCGGCGACCTCTGGATCCCCGTGGGCGTCGCGGACCGACACGCCGGAGACGCAGGCCTCCGTGGACAGCTCGGCGTCATCTTCGATGGACGCGCAACGTCGCATCTGCGGTGGGCGGCGAATGCGGGGGTGCTGCTGCGCCAGCGGAGCGCGCTGAACCTCGTGACGCGGGGGCACGGCACCGTGGGCAACGCACTTCAGGCCGCTGTCGGCGTGGCCTATGCCGCGCCGGATGACAGGTACCGCGTGGGCCCTGAGCTCATTTTCTCCACCGGCCTCGACGAGACGGTCCTGACCTCGGCTTCGACGCGGATGGAGCTGCTGCTCGGAGGCGGCTACCGCATCGCGGATGTGGTGGAGATCGGTCCCGCGGTGGGCTTCGGTCTCGTGCGCTCGGTCGGCACGCCGGACGTGAGGGCGCTGCTGCGCATCGCGATCCTGCCCTTCGGAGGCCGGGACGATTCCCCGCCCGAGGATGCGCAGGCTTCCGAATCAGCCCCTGAAGAGGAGACCGTCAGCGAGGACTCCGCGCCCACCGAGGAGGAAGAGGAGCCCGTCCCCGAGCCGGAACCGGAACCGCAGCCCGAGCCCGTCGAAGAGGAGGTCGTCGAAGAGGAGGTCGAGACGGCCCCGGAGCCGGAGCCTGTTGAAGAAGAGATCGACGATGCATCCGACGCGCTGCAGCCGGGCGCGATCCTGGTGACGGTCAACTTCGCATCCGACAGTGATGTGCTGGACGCTGACGCCCTCGCCGCGCTGGATCGGGCGATTGCCGAGACGGGCGGCATTCACAACGTCCGGCTCACCCTCGAGGGACATGGCGACAGCAACGGCCCCGAGCGCTGGAACGAAGTGCTCTCCGAGCTCCGCGCCCGCAGCGTCGAGCGGCACCTGCGGCAACGTGGCATCCCCGCCTCGAACCTCTCCGTCCGGGGCTTCGGATCGCAGCGGCCGGTGCAGAGCAACGACACCGCCAGCGGTCGCGCGGCCAACCGGCGTGTGGAGGTGCGCGTGGAGTCGCTGAGGGACTGAGCCCCGCGCGGGGCCGGGGTCCGCCGGCGCGAGCGCTCCCCTCACTCAGGGGGGCGCTCCCCTCCGGGTTCAGAGAAGCCCGACGCCGGCACGCTCTCGGGACGAGGCGGTCACCGCGGAGAGGTGAGTTGAGCCAGAATGGCTGGAGACCGGGCCGGGCGTGCAGACGGCTCTCTCAACGAAAGGCCGACCGGAATGCGCCTCGCCCTGCTCCTGCTCCTGACATCGCTCACCGCGTGTCAGTGGAACGTCCATCCAGAGCCGCCTGACGGTCTGCCGCCCGGGGAGCACCTGCCGCCCCCACCCGAGTACGACGATGAGGGCATCCAGGTCTCACCAGCCGGTGACGATGCCTCGGGAGATGGCAGCGCCGAGCGCCCCTATCGGACCATCGGGCACGTCCTGAGAAACGTCGCGCAGGCCGGTGACACCCTCATCCTGCGCGGTGGGGAGTACGAGGAGGAGGTCCGGATCCGCCTTCCGGGCATCACGCTGCGCTCCCATTCGGGAGAGTGGGCGGTCATCTCCCAGCCCATCAGCACCGATCCCAACGACAGCCCCCTCACGGTCCGGTTCGACGTCGAGGCCCATGGCAGCCGGCTACAGCGCGTCGAGGTGAAGGGCGGCTACTACGCGGTCGTCCTTCACACCGCATGGGAACAGGGCGTCGGTGGAAGTGGTGTGCAGGACGTCACCATCGAGGACTCGGTCATTCACAGCTCGGGGCGCGACTGCATCAAGGTGAACCCGAAGGCCAATGGATTCACCATGCGCCGGACCCGCGTCTACAACTCCGGCGCCGGCTATCCGGCGGGGACCTCCACCGACGACAAGAACGCCGAGGGGATCGACGTCGTCAATGCGGATGACGTGCACATCCAGGACAGCTGGATCCATGACACCGCGACGACCGGCATCTACGTGAAGGGAGGTGGGCGCGGCACGCTCATCGAACGCACCCTCGTGGAGCGGACCGGCGCCATGGGCATCGCGCTGGGCTTCGACACCAGCCCGGAATGGTTCGACCTCGAAGCGAACCCTGACTATTTCGAGAACATCAACGGCACCGTCCGCAACAACATCGTCCGGGACGCGGGCGGGGCCGGGATCGCGATGTATGCCGCGCTCAACCCGCTGGTGATCAACAACACCGTGATCGACACCGCGCAGACCTACCATGCGCCCATCTACTTCGGGCTCACCTTCCAGGACTGGGCCGAAGAGGCCGGGCGCCCGGCAACACGGAATCCCCGGGTGCACAACAACATCGTGTCTCAGCCCACTTCCGGGAACTGCGTGGCGATCCGTCAAGCACACGAACCGTCGCTCGGAGGCGATCTGCCGGCTGTCGAAGGTGGGGTGGCGTTCAGCCACAACCTGTACTTCGCCGGAAACGGCACCTGCCGATTCTCTGACGGGCGCCATGATTTCAGCGGAGATCTGGAGGCATGGAAGGTCCACGTCGGTGCCACGGACTCCCACGAGGCCGATCCGAGGCTCACTGAGGATGGGCACCTGCAGGCGGACTCGCCGGCGATCGGAGCGGGCCTCGTCGACCCCGCGGTCACATTGGACTTCGATGGTGACGTCCGCGACGCCACCAACGACATCGGCGCCGATCAGCACTGACGGAAAAGGGTCCCACCGGGAGCGCGAGACACCCGCGGACCGATGGGTCCCTGAATGCATTGCCGCGTCACCGGGAGTCCCCACGATGCGGCGCCTGACGTCCTCAGGCCACTGCTTCGGCCACCGGAGCCGCAGGCTTGGGCGCGGGCTTCTTCTTGGCCGCCTCTGAATGGCTGCGCCAGATGAAGGCGTAGACATCCATCAGATCACGGGGGGCTTCACCGGCGGCGACCAGTCGCTCCTGCGTGGCATTCGCGACCTCGAGATAGCGCGCGTAGTTCTCACCGGTCACCGGCTGCGAGCGGGGGAGCAGCAGGTCCACCAGGGGCGCATGTGAAGAGAAGTAAGTCGGCTTCACGGCGATGTGCTCCTCGGGTCGCAACAGCGCACCGAGCAGGGTCGCGGTGGGCCAGGTCATCGGCTTCGCCTTGCCATCCTTGTCGACCAGTGGAACGCGGGTGGTCAGCGCGTCGAGCCGATCCCCATAGGGCCCTTCCCCGTGGAGCAGGTCGCGGAAGGCCTCGACCACTGCCGGTCGGCTCTCTTCTGGAATGAGCCCGAACGCCAAGGGCCCCTCGTGGGGGTGGACGATCTGCGCGATCGACAGGGACTGACGGATCGCCTCGAAAAGCTCCTCTGGTGAGGCGCTGGCAAACCGCTCGGCGCTCAGCGTCTCCTGCACCGACTCGATGCCGGGCTGCTTGTGCGCTGCCTTCTTCCTGATCTCTCCCCCACCCCGCTCCTCAACGAGGTAGGCCTCTCCCGTAAACCCGCCCGGGAACCGCTCCCGGAACCAGGCGAGCTGCGCGTCGAAGTCGGCGAAGAGCCGCACCTTGGGCTTGGCCGGGGCGCGGGAGGCCGCCGTACGCGAAGGCGCGCGTCGCCCGCGCAGGCTCACGTCGAGGGCCTTGGCCTCGGAACGGGGCAGGTCCACCCGCTCCAGGATGTTGGAGCCGCTGCGGAACACCCGCGGTCCCCCCTTCTCGAAGTGCAGCTCCAGCTTGTTGCCCCGCTCCTCCAGGAGCACGCCGTAGCCCCATTCGGGCTGCTTGGGGTTGGTGTAGATGATCGGCTGGTTGTTCATGGAGGCTCCTTGAGGTCAGAGGACGTGGCGAACGCTGGCGTTCGCGCACGCGGGAACTCCGGGCGCGCGCCACCGTTCAAGCGGCGCGCGTCAGGGGGACGGACAGCGGAATGGGACTGCCGAAACGCTGAAGGGCCCGCGGTTTGCCCATGGCTTTCCGCGAGCCCCGCTGAAGTGGGCGGCATCGTCGGGCGCGCGCCGCGGTGGCGCGCAGGGCTTCCCGTGCCGCTGCCGGAGCAATCCCCGGCCTGCCTGTGGTTGCCGCATAGCTGTAACGGGCAGGTTCGCTGCGCGCAACCAGCGGCCCCTCGGCGCCCCGGTCCCTCAGCCCGGCGGTTTCGGGGAAGCGCATGCGGGTGTGGTGCGGCCGCGGCGGGGGCGCCCCCACCCGCCACCTGCATCGGCCTGCGCCACCGACGTGCCCGCCTCCGCCGGGCGCAGAACGGGGGGCGTCCTGAACGCGTCACCCACGCGAAAGGCGCCGCGATGCCGGAGGTCTCCCGCGACCTTCACCGAGCCTGCTGCACCCGGCGCTGCTTCACTCAGGTATGCGCACGTTCATTCCGGGCAGGGGCTCGGAGAGCGAGACCACCCCGCGCGCCAGAAGCTCATTGCGGCTGTGCACCCCGAGCTTGCGGTAGATGCGGCGGAGGTGGACGCCCACCGTCTGCTCGGCCATTTCCAGCCTCTCGGCCACCCTCGCATTGGAAAGCCCTTCGGCGACGAGGCGTGCGACCTGACGCTCACGGACGGTCAGCTTCTCGACCTGGGCCTTGGGGGGCGGCGGCGTGATCGCCCCCATCCCGCGCGCCAACGCCAGGGACGCGCTGAGGGTGTGTGCTGCGTGGCGGGCCAGCTCGGTCATGGGGGCTGACACTCTCGCGAGCAGCGCGCGACCCGTTCCGGCATCCCCCACGGCCATGAAGCCCAAGGCATGCCCTGCTTCATCGAGCAGCCAGCTCACCGCCAACGCGCTCACTCCGATCGGCGCGTAGGCCTCTTCGATCACCTTGCGCGCCAGTGGCCGGTTCCGCGCGTACTCCAGAGGCAGGTAGGGCTCGGGAGAGAGCAGCCTGCGGCCGCGCATGGCGCCATCCTCTCCCCGCTCCACCACCGGAATCTGGTGGATCACGATGCGCTCGATGGCCTCGTGGAGCTCGGTCGGGTGCGTCGCACCTCGCGCCTCCAACGGGTGTGCCGGAGGACAGGTCCAGACGGTGGCCAGAATGGCCTGCGAATCCTCGCGAAGCTTCTGCGCAAGCTGCGCCCGCCACCGGTCGGCCGCGATGACGCTCCCGGCCGCCGCCATGGCATGAGGCCAGGCTCCTTTCTTCTCACCCACCAGGTCGAACTCCATCCCCCCACGTGGTCCGCAGACGCTCTATCACGTCGGGCCTCCACCTCGGAGGCTCGAAGAGGAGCCGCCGTCGAATCCGCCTGGTTGCAGCTGCAATTGAGCCGGTCGTCTGTCTCGTTCCGTGAGCGCCACGGTGGGCAGGAGCCACCCCACGGGCCGCGTTGCGTCAGTCGATGACGCAAGAGGACGCATCAAAATAACGCGCCGCAACGTTCCGAGTGAGACATTCACCCATACCGATTTCAGGGTATTTCAACGCCAGCGGCCGTTTGTGATGCTCCACCCGACCCGTTGGACAGGGAATATGTTGGGTGATCGACGAACTCACAGAGTCCTTCGCGGACGAGGCCTTCCGCCTGCTTGAGGGGCTCGAGGTCGCCCTGGAAGCCTTGCAACTCCCGCTTCCGGAGGACGCCCGCCCGTCCCTGGCCGAGAGTGTGCGTCGAAGGCTCCACACCCTCAAGGGCAACGCCGGCATCCTCGGTCATGGGGAGCTGCAGGCGGCCGCGCACCGCCTCGAAGATCTCGCCGGGACACTCGACGCCCCCACCGCCCGGCGCGTGCGTGAGGGGCTCGGCGTCCTTCGCGCGGAGGTGGGGGTGGTCGCCCGGGAAGGTCTGATCCCCGGCGCCGCCGAGCGCCTCGCGCCCCTGGACGCACTGCTGGATCACGAGGCGTCCGAGGCGGGCGTGATGCTGGACGTGCTCGAGCAACGGGATCTCCGGGTCCCCCAGGCCCGTCTCGACGATCTGGTGGCCGGAGTGGGAGAGGCGGCGGCGGCGCAGTCCCGCCTGCTGCGTGAGCTGCGCGCCCTGGAAGCAGGCCGACTCTTTGCGCTCACCGAGGTGGTCGAGCGTCTGGGGACCACGCTCGCCGGCGTCCAGCGACAGGTCCTGCACATCCGCAATCTGCGCGTCGGCAGCGTCTTTCAACGCCTCGCGCTGCTCGCGCGGGACGACGCCCGTGCGGCCGGCAAGCAGATCCACGTCGAGGTGCGCGGCGCCGAGGTGGAGCTCGACAAGGCCGTCCTCGATGCGCTCGGGGGAACGCTGGTGCACCTGGTGCGCAACGCGGTCGCCCACGGGGTCGAGCTTCCCGAGCAGCGCGTCAGGAGCGGTAAGACGCCTGAAGGCCGGGTGCGGCTGAGCGCCGAGGCCCATGGCGGTCAGGTCACCCTCCGCATCGAAGACGACGGCCAGGGGCTGAACCGCGACGCGCTGGCCGAGAAGGCGCGGGACCTCGGATTGGATGCAACGCTCGCGGCTGAAGAGTTGATCTTCGCGGCCGGGCTGAGCACCGCGGAGCTCTCCACCCGGGCGGGGCGCGGGGTGGGAATGGACGCGGTCCGGCGCGCGGTGGTGGCGCTGGGCGCCCAGCTCGAGGTCAGCAGCACGCCCGGACAGGGCACCGCCTTCAGCCTCACCGTGCCCGTGACCCTCGCCCTGCAGCGGGTGCTCCTGGTCACGCTCGGCGCCGAGACTTTTGCCCTGCCCTCGGTCGCGGTCCTGGAGACCGTGGATCTGCGGGGCCGCACGCAGCGTTGGCTCGGAGACGGCCCCGCCCTCGAGCACCGCGGTCAGCTGGTCCCGCTCGTCGACGCCGCCCGGGTTCTGGGCGTCGCGCCGACCACCGGACGCAGCGCGGTCATCCTCGAATCTCAGGGACGCGCGGCCCTGGTGGTCGACGCATTGCCCGGGCACGAGGAGTTCGCCTTCGAAACCCTGGATCCGAGCTTCTCGGCCAGCTCTCCCGCCTCGGGGGCCGCGCTCTCCTGGGATGGGCGGGTGGTCCTGCGTCTGGATCCGGGCCGACTCGTTCGCGCCGCGCGCACGAACACCCACACACGGGGAGCCGCATGAGCACGCCCGAGTTCAATCCGCCCGATCCCCAGGATCCCAATCGACTGCTGCGCTTCCTGGGTGAGGTCGCCCCTTCGAACGAGCCGGCCAGGCCGGTGGAGCGGGTGCCGATGCTCGGCGTTCGCGTGGGCACCGACAGCTTCGCGCTCGACGTCTCCCGGGTCCTCGAGGTCTCGCGGCCGTCCACCCTCACCCGTGTCCCCGCCGCACCCGAGCACGTGCGCGGACTCATGAACCTTCGGGGCCGCATCCTTCCGGTGATCGAGCTCTCGACGCGCCTGGGGATGCCGGCTGCGACCGAAACGCCCTCATCCCGCGTGGTGGTTGCGGAGCTTCGCGGCCGCCGCATCGGCCTGTGGATCGATGAGGCGCTCGGCGTGATCCGTCCGGCCCGTGAAGCCCTGGCGCCCCCTCCCACCGAGGTGCGCAGCCCCCTCAGCGAGTTCGTGGTCGCCACCGTCCCCCGCGAGGCGGGCGTGATGTTGGTGCTCGACCTCGATGAACTTCTCCTCCTGCCCGTGAACCCGAACTCATGAAGATGACCCTTCGACGCCGCCTCTGGCTCGGCTTCTCCACCAGCCTGGCCATCCTGCCCATCATCTTCGGGCTCATGTTCTGGTCGATGGGTTCGACCGAGCGGGTCATGGAGAAGGGCGACAGCGTCCTCTCCCAGGCGCGCAGCGCGACCACGCTCTACCTCGCCATCTCCTCCCAGTCCGGCGGGACCCGCCGCGCCATGGCCCAGGGGACGGCGGACATCTCCCCCATGCTCCGGGAGCTCAGGGAGGCGGCCCCCGGCTCCAAGCACCACGCCGAAGCGCTCGAGATCGCCCGCCAGCTGGAGAACCTGGACCAGACGGCCCTGCCCGTCGACATGCGCACGGCGGCCATCGACCGCGTTCAGGACCGGCTCGGCCGCCTCGTCTCCGCGTCGTGGCAGGAGCGCGAGGACATCCAGCAGGAGATCTGGGACGTGAAGACCCGGACCATCACGGCCTTCGTCCTGGTGGTGCCCCTGCTGATCGTGATCGGGCTGCTCACGAGCTTCCTGATCTCGCGCAGCATCCTCAAGCCCCTCAACGCCCTCACCGAGGCGAGCCGCCGGATGGCCGAGGGCGACCTGCGCAAGAACGTGGAGCTGCCCTCCGACAAGGAGCTGCGGGTTCTGGCCGAGGGCTTCAACAGCATGCGCGAGCAGCTCGCCAACGTCCTCATCCGGCTGCAGAGCTACACCGAGGAGGTGACCCAGACGACGGGGTCGGTCATGGCAGCGACCACCCAGATGGCCCAGGGTGTCCAGCAGCAGGGGACCGCGACCGAGGAGACCTCGAGCGCGCTGGAGGAGATCGCGGCGCAGTTGCAGGGAGTCGCGCGCAACGCCTCGGAGCTGGCGCAGGACTCGGATTCGGCCACCCGCGCCGCACGCAAGATCGGTGGCACCAGCGAGACGCTGCTCGCCGCCGCCCGGGAGCTGCACTCCAGCATCGAGCGCAGCGGTCGCTCGGTCGAGAACGTCGCGGCCACCGCCCGTGCCTCGGCCCAGCATCTGGGTGAGGTCGAGCAGTTCACCCGTCGCATCGACGAAGAGGCTGCGAGCAGCGGCACGGTCCTGGATGGAACGCTGCAGCGGATGGCTCGCGTGGGCGAGACCAGCCGGTCGGCCAGCAAGGCGTTCGAGGAGCTCGGCCTGCGCAGCCGGCAGATCACCAGCATCGTCGAGACGATGGCGGAGATCGCCGATCAGACGAACCTGCTCGCGCTCAACGCCGCCATCGAAGCGGCCCGGGCGGGCGACAGCGGACGGGGCTTCGCGGTCGTCGCGGAGGAGGTCCGCCGGCTCGCGGAGCGCAGCGTGGTGGCCGCCAAGGAGGTCGCCGAGCTGGTGGGAGGCGTCCGCGAGGAGACCGAGCGCGCCGTCGGCCTCGCCAAGGAGAACGCGACGAGCACCGAGGAGGGCGTCTCGATGCTGCAGGACACCGGCGGCCGGATGCGCCGCGTGCTCGAGTCCGTGCGGCGCGCGCGGGAGCTGGTCGTCCAGGTCAGCGGCGCGGTGCAGGAGCAGACCCGCGCGGCCGACGCGCTGCAGGAGGAGGTCGGTGGACTGCGGCAGCTCGCCGCGAGCGTCTCCAGCGGCGCGGCGACGCAGGCTGCGGGCGCCGGCGAGGTGACCACCGCCATGGAGCGCATGAGCGAGCGCACCCGCCAGGTGGCGGACGCCACCGTGCAGGTCCGGGCCGGCGGCGAGCAGATGGTCAAGGCGGTCGAGGACATCTCGGTGGTCGCGCGTCAGAACGCGGCCGGCGTCGAGAAGGTCTCCATCGCCATGGATGGACTGGCCATCAAGGTCCGCGAGCTCCGCGAGCAGTCCCGCGGGTTGAAGGTCTGAGGCGTCGATGCGCGTCCTGCCAGAGCCCACCGCCGAACCCCTCGACGCCGCCGATAGCGCGCTGCTGCGTGCCTTCGGAGAGGTGACCGAGCGGCGCTTCGGGCTCTGGCGGACCTCCCGTCAGCTCCCCTCGCTGGAGCGGCGCCTGGAACACACGTTGAGGGCCTGTCAGCTCACGCCCGCGCAGGGATGGAGTCTGGTGCGGACGCTCGAATCCGCCCCCGAAACGTCCCCCTGGGTGCAGTGCGCGGCGAACGTGGTGCCCAACCAGTCGACGAGCTTCTTCCGCGATGCGGTCCAGCTTCAGGCGCTCATCGGGGCCCTGGCCGGACGAACGACCCAGCATCTGCGGCTGCTTTCCGCGGGATGCTCCAGCGGTGAGGAGCCCTACAGCCTGGCGATGTTGGCGCTCGAGGGACTCGTGCCCCTGCGCGGGACCCAGGTGGAGATCACCGGGCTGGACGTGAGCGCGGCGGTCCTCGCCCAGGCCGAGCGTGCGCGGTACGCTGAGCGCTCCATCTCCCGGACGCGTGAGCTGGGCCCGGCCGGTTGGGTCGAGCGTTGGCTGCGCGCGGATGGGGAGCAGTACGAACTGAAGGGGGCGCCGCGACAGATGGTGCAGTTCGTCCAGCGCAACCTCGCCACGCCCACCGCGCTCGACGGCCTCGGCGCCTTCGACGCGATCATCTGCCGCAACGTGCTGCTCTACTTCGCGCCCGATCGTGCGCGGCAGGTGGTGGAAGCGCTCGTCGCCCATCTGGCCCCCGGCGGTCTGCTCATGCTGGGGCCCACCGAGGTGCTCCCGGAGCCCGCCGCTCCGGGCACCGAGCGCGTGCGCCTGGGGCCCTGGTCGGCACTGCGCGCCGGGGAGGGGTTGCGATGCGCCGGCTGAAGGTCTTCGTGGTCGACGACTCCGCCTTCGTGCGTCGCGCAATGGCGCGCGTGCTCGGCAGAGAGCCGGACGTGGAGTTGGTGGGCGAGGCGGACGACGCCGCCACCGCGCTCGACAAGATCCGCGTCCTCCAGCCCGACGTGGTGCTGTTGGACCTGAGCCTCCCGGATCGGGACGGCCTCTCGGTGCTCGAGGAGCTTGGAGCGCAGCAGCCGCAGATCGCGGTGATCGTGGTCGCCGCCAATGCCAGCGCGGTGTCCGAGCGCGGCCAGCAGGCCCTGGCGCTCGGCGCGGTCCGCTGCATCAACAAGTCGGCGGTCCCCTCGATGGAGCTCCACGCCCTGGGTGCCGAGTTGCTTGCGGCCATCCGCGAGGTGGGTGCGCGACCGGTGCAGATGCGGGAGGAGCCGCTGGGTGGCCTGCCCCGGGTGCTCGTGGTGGGCGCATCGACCGGCGGTCCGGCGGCGCTGCAGGCGCTGCTTCTGGGACTCGGTCCGGACTTTCCGGCGCCGGTGGTGATGGTGCAGCACATGCCCGGCTCCATCCTGCCGCAGCTCGCGCGGCGGCTGGGCGCGGAGCTGCCCTCCCCCGGTCAGCGACTGGTTCCGGGTGGCATCTACCTGGCACCCGGCGGGCGTGACACCGCGCTCCTGCGGGACGGGGATCAGCTGCGCGCCGTCTCGCGCCCCCCTTCCCCATCGGCGCCGCACGTGCCCGGTGTGGATCCGCTCTTCCGCTCCGCCGCCGAGGCCTGTGGCTCCGAGGCATGGGGCGTGCTGCTGACCGGCATGGGTCGCGACGGGGCCATCGGCCTCTCGGAGATCCGTGCCGCCGGTGGCCTGACGGTCGCGCAGGACGCGGCCACCAGCGCCGTGTGGGGCATGCCCCGCGCGGCCTTCGAGCTTCGTGCAGCGCGCCATGTCCTGGCGCTCGAGCACATCGGCCCCTTCCTCCGCCGGATGTTGTCGGCGGTGGAAGTTCCACGTCCCGAAAGGGACCTTCAACCCGAGGTCACGCCATGCAGATAGCTCGACTCAGCCTCATTCTGACGCTCGTTTCCTTTGCGGCACTGGCGCAGGCGCTGGAGCCCGTCGGAAGCGTTGCCGCGCTGGATCCCCAGATGAGCGCGCAGGCCAAGACCTCGGCCCTCCTGTCCGGAAGCCTGTTCTTCCGGGATCCCGATGGCTGCCCCTTCCCCAACATTTTCGCAAGCGCGCAGGACATCTTCGAACAGCGCTTCCAGGCGCTGGTGGATGGCGACATGCAGGCCCTCGCCTGCTTCTACGCGCCGGACGTGACGGTCATCCTTCCTGGGAGCGTGGTCCGTGGCCGCGCGGCGGTGGTCCAGGCCTTCTCCGAGTTCGGCGCCATCTTCGGTGGTGCCCAGCCCGAGCTGACCAGCGTCACCGCGGATCACTTCGTGGTGCTCGCGACGTTCTCGATGATCGGCGAGACGCTGAGCGTCCCGGACGGCGCCGACACCTACGTCATCGTCGGCGGCCGGATCATCTACCAGACGGTCCACTCGACCATCGTGCCGACAGCCGCTCCGTAAACCCGAGCGCAGGTGGAACCAGCGCGATCAGCCCGGGGGGGACCTGATCGCGCTGCACCCGCGTCTCACAGCATCAGGAACAGAGGTCTCATGCAAACGCCCCCCGAATCCCGTACAGAGGCGCCGTCGCGCGTGCTCGTCGTGGACGACGCAGAGTTCGTCCACCAGCTCTACCGCGTGGGCTTCCGCCGTCTGGGAGGCTGCGAACTGCACCACGCCCGCAATGGGCGTGAAGCGCTGGAGCTGCTCAGCACCGCGGCGCCGTTCGACCTGATCATCCTCGACATCCAGATGCCCGAGCTCGATGGCGTGGGCGTGCTGATGGGCTTGCGCGAGCTGCCTGACCAGCGTGCCGCGCACATCCTCATCTCGAGCACCGAGACCGCGGATCCGCGTCTCGTCGAGGCCCTCCGGGGACGGGAGCACACCGTCCTGACCAAACCCTTCGAGCTCGGCAAAGCCATGACCGTGCTCGAGCAGATCCTCAACCACTCACGAGCTCAAGGGCAGTAAGCACAATGATTCCCCACACCAAAGAGCAGCCAACTGAGGCCGAGGGATTCTCCCATCACAATCTACAGCCCGTGGTGCAGCCGGTCCGGACCACCGCGGACTGGCTTCTGCGTGCCTTGCGCAGCCTCGGCGTCGAGGAGGCCTTCGGACTGACGGGGGGCGCGATCGCGCCGCTCACCGATGCGCTCGCGAACTCGGGTCTGCGCACCTACCACTTCCGCCATGAGGGGGGCGCCGGTTACGCCGCGCTGGAGGCCTCGCTCGCCTCGGGGCGTCCGACGGTGCTCTACGTGACCACCGGCCCCGGGATCACCAACGCCATCACGCCGATCTCCGCGGCCCGGTGGGAAGGTGCGAAGATCCTCCTGCTGTCGGGCGCCACGCCGCCGGCCCAGCGTCAGCGATGGGCCTGCCAGGAGACCAGCAGCCTCACCCTGCCGCTCTCCGGCCTCTTCACGCCGGGGCCCCTCTTCGACGTCGCGGGGATCGTGGAGTCCACCCAGGAGATCGAGCACGCCCTGCAGCGGCTCGCCTTGGGCTGGTCGCGCCCGGGCCCGTTCCTCGGACACATCTCCATGTCGCTGGCGGTCCAGGCGTCCACGCCCCCTCAGCGTCCCTTCAACCCGCCGCCCAAGCCCTCCGTGCCGGCCCCGGACGCGGCCACGGTGGAGGCGGTCACGGATGCGCTGACCAACGGCAAGGCGGTGATCTGGGTGGGCTATGGGGCGCGCCATGCAGCGGACAAGGTCCGCGAGCTCGCCACGCGCCTGGGCCTGCCGGTGATGGCCAGCCCTCGCGGCAAGGGCATCATGCCCGAGGGGCATCCGCTCTATCTGGGCAGCACCGGGCTCGGTGGCAACGCCGAGGTGGACGCGTACTTCGCCCGCAACCGTCCGACGCACGTCCTGGTGCTGGGCTCGCGTCTCAGTGAGCCCACCTCCTTCTGGAACGCCCAGTTCATCCCGACGGAGAGCTTCCTCCACGTGGACGTGGATCCCGAGGTCCCCGGTGCGGCCTACCCGGGCGCGCGGACGCATGCGATCCAGGCGGAGATCGGCGTCTTCCTCGATGCCCTGCTCGCGCGTCTTCCGTTGACCGGCGGTGCCTCGTTGGTCGCGGTGCATGGCCCGGGTCGTCCCGAGGCGTTGGCGCTGCGCAGCACGGAGCTGGTGCGGCCGCAGGCGATCATGGAAGCGCTGCAGGAGGTCGTCGTCGACAACTCGGACGCGATCGTCATGACCGAGTCCGGCAACTCCTTTGCCTGGGGCAATCAGCTCCTGCGCTTCGATGATCCCGGGCGCTACCGCGTGAGCACCGGCTACGGCGCGATGGGGCACTTCACCACCGGCGTGGTGGGTGCGGCGTTGGCGACGGGCAAGAAGGCGGTCGCCGTGGTCGGTGACGGCGCGATGCTCATGGGGACCGAGCTGAACGCGGCGGCGCAGTACGGCGCCAAGGCGGTCTGGGTGGTCCTCAATGACGCGCAGTACTCCATGGTGGACCAGGGCATGCGGGCGCTCGGCCTGACGCCGTTGGACATGGAGATGCCGCGGGTCGATTTCGCGGCGCTGGCGCGCGCCAGTGGTGCCCAGGGGGTCCGGGTCCGCAGCGAGTTCGAGCTGCGCGATGCGCTCGCGCAGGCGCTCGAGGCCGACGGTCCCTTCGTCATCGATGTGCTCACCGACAACAGCGAGAACGCGCCCTGGCTGCGTCGCATCCAGGCGCTGATCTCGCAGCGTTCCGAATCCGCCGAATCGGCGGGAGGTGCAAAGTGAAGTCCGTACGTGCAGTGGGGATCCGCTCCCTGGCAGTGTCCTTTCCCGAGAATGTCCGGCTGAACGCCTACTTCCGAGAGCGCTATCCGGAGGTCGTCGCGCAGGCCGAGGAGCAGGCCATCGGCAAGCTCTGGAAGAAGCACGGTGATGACGGGAAGGCGGGCAAGCCGGATCCCTTCAATGCGGCCATGGAACCGTACCTGAACGACCTGTTCCGCGGGACGGTCGAGCGCCGGGTGCTGGGCAAGGATGGCGACATCTACACCCACCTGCTCGCCGCCTCGAAGGAGGCGCTGGAGATCGCCGGGGTCGAGGGCAAGGACGTCGGCGTGCTGCTGAGCACCTCGCTGCTGCCGCGGGCGCATGGAATCGGCGACGGTGCCGACCTCGCCGGCGATCTCGGGATGCGCGGGCCGGGTTGGAACTTCGAGAGCGCCTGCAGCGGGAGCCACACCGGGCTTCAGATGGCGACCGCGCTGGTGTCCTCGGGGATGTACGAGAGCGCGCTGGTGGTCGTCGGCTGCAGCTACTCCCAGAAGTCCTCGGAGCGGGACAACATGGGCTGGACCTGTGGCGACGGCGCCGCGGCCTACCTGGTCACCCCGCAGCCCGAGGGTTACGGCGTCCTGGGCGAGCACAGCGTCCACACCGCGCCCACCTGCGGCCACGTCGGCTTCGAGCCCGCGTTCGAGGACGAGAAGGGCTGGTTCCTCAAGCTCACCTCCACCCGGGAGGCCGGAAGGCTCCTCAAGTCCAGCTCGATGGAGGCCCTCCCCCTCTGCGTGAATCAGGCGCTCGACAAGGCGAACACCAAGCTCGAGGAGATCGACTTCTTCGTCTTCAACACCCCGCTCGCCTGGTACACCGAATTCTGCGCGAGCGTGCTGGGGATCCCTCTCGAGAAGACGATCAATACGTACGAGCGCTACGCGAACACCGGTCCGGTGCTCATGCCCACCAACCTCTTCCATGCGGCAAAGGACGGCCGGATCAAGAAGGGGGACAAGGTGTTGCTGTATACGATTGGAAGTGCTTCGAGCGCCGGGGCCTCGGTGATCCGCTGGGGCGATGTGGCCCTGGGTGAGGCGCCGGTGTGGGAGAAGCTTGGGGCGCCTGCCAAGGCGGCTTGAGGCATCAGCAGGCTCCTAGGAGATTCGATAAGGCCCTGTTAGCTCGGTGAGCTGCAGGGCCTTTGACTTTCACGGAGTGCTCCCCTGAGCGGGTTCCTTCATCCTCCCACGTTCATTGGACTCGCAGAACGAACGCTCCCTTTGTCCAAGCGTGGCCGATTGGGACGACCTTGCCGCGCGCGGCCAGAGATCGGCGTCCACGTGCAATCGACAACGCACGTGGTAGAGCACCGCGCCGACAATGGCCGCGTCACACTCCCAGGCACGCGACACACAATGGCTCACCGGCTACGCATGGGCGCTCACTCTCGGAGCGCTCCTGTGTCTTCCGCTGTCCTGGGTCCATCATGAGCTGGGGGCGCTGCGCAGTTGGCAGCTCCTGCTCTCGCCCCTGCTCTTCCTCGGGCTCGCCCCTCGACGCTTCCGGCCCTTGGACGCACCCGGCCCGTCGCGGAGGTTGATCCTCACGTCATGGGCCGTCGCGCTCATCTGGCTCCTGACGGCGCAGTGGCTGAAGTACTTCGCCTTCGCGGTCAACGGCATCGACTTCAGCATCTTCGACTGGATGCTCCACAACACGCTCAATGGGCGCTTCATGTATTCGCCCATCTACGAGGTGAACCACTTCGGCGTGCATCCCTCGTACTGGATGCTGTTGCTCGTCCCGCTTCACGCGCTCTGGCCCTCGCCACTGATGCTCACGACGGTTACCGCCCTGGTGGTGTGGGGCGGGTGCCTTCCGCTCTGGCACCTCGTTCGGGGGCGCACCGGAAACGGGTGGCTGGCCTGGCTCGCGTGCGTGGCCTACCTCACGTGCGCCTATACCGGCCGCATTCTGGACGGTGGGTTCCGTCCCGAGGTGCTCTATCCCCTCGCCGGCTTCACCCTCCTGCTCGCCTGGGAACGGCAGAGGTGGGTGTTTCCTGCGGCCCTGCTGCTGCTTTCGGTGAAGGAGGACGCAGCGCTGTACCTCGCCGGCTTCGCCCTCGCCGTGCTCGTCTCACAGCGAGCGCGATGGCGATCGGCGCTGGGGCTGCTGCTGTTGTCCGTCTTGGTGTTCGGCCTCAACGTGGGCGTGGTTCAGCCCGCCGCGCTGGCCTCTTCCGGCGCAGAGCGTCCGCTCTACATGAGCTTCTGGTCGGACTACGGCGCAACGATGTCCGAGGTCGTCCGCTTCATGCTCACCCATCCCCTGCGCGTGGCCGGCGACGTCCTGACCTCGAGTTTGCTCGAGCTCTTCGGTCCCCTGCTCCTCCTGCCGCTTTTCTCTTCTCGGGCGATGGGGATGATGCTTCCGGGGCTGGTCCTGCTCGGCTCGGCGACTTACCCGCTGATGCGCGACTTCGGCAGCTACTACGCGATCCCGCTGCTCGCCCCGCCCTCTGGGGCGCCGTGGATACGTGCACCTCTCCGCGGGCCGCACGTCATGCGCACTTGGCGCGTGCGCTGCTGACGGCGGCCCTGCTCGCCTTCCCGCTCTTCTGGGTGGGCTACCTGAAGCTGCCGGCGCCCAAGTTGGCGCTGCGCCGGGAGGTCATCGCGCTGGAGCCCGAGATCGCGGTTTCAGCGAGGCCCGGGCCCTTGTGCGCCCAGACTGCCTTCTTTCCTCACCTGACTTACCCACTCGAACCCACTCCGCTCATCTGGCCCAGCTGTCTGGAGAAGCCCGGCGCGTGGGGGATGCTCCACCTGGAGCTGAACCCCACTCCGTTCAAGCGGGCCGACCTCGAAGCCTGGGTGGATCGCGCGAGAGATGAGGGGAAGGCGCGTCAGCTTCCCGAGGGGACGTGGATCATTGAAGGCCCGAACCCGCGATGACCCGAACCGCATCGGCCACACACCGAGCGCGCTTTCGAGTGATCAGAAAAGCCCCGCCATCCCAAAGGATGACGGGGCTTCTCCATGGAGGCGGTGGGAATCGAACCCACGTCCGAAAGTCTTCCGCTCTGCGACCCTACGTGCGTAGTCCCTGTTTGAGTTACGTCCTGCGTCGCCCCAGGGACAGGGCTGTTCAGGAACGTTCCTGGATGATCTCGTCTCCGCGCGCCCAGGCACTTGCGGAGACCAGCCTGCATTCTGACGGTCTGATCCACCCCCACAGGCCGAGAGATGGGAGACCGCGCACTACAACTGCTTACGCAGCGAGAGCGAGCTCAACGTTGTCGTTGGCGTCTGTTTCTATGTGTCGGGAATTTTTACGAGTTACCAACGTACTCGGCACGCGTCAGAGAACTTCTATACCCCCGTCGAAGCCAGGTCGCCCCCGGCTGCGTCGATGTGAACCAACCCTCGATCTGTAACCACCCTACGCCCCCTCGTCAACGAGGTCTGACCGTCGTCCGAGATCGCGTAGGGTGCCGCCCGCTATGAACGCACTCCTCACCCGGCATCTTCCGGCCCTGCTACTGGCGGGGCTCGCGATGGGATCGCTGTCGGCGCGTGCTCAGGCACCCGCTGGCACCGACGCCCTCCCCTTCCAACTCAAGGTGGACACCCTCGAGAACGGCCTGACGGTCGTCCGGGTCCCCTTCCCCTCGCCCGGTCTGGTCGCCTACGACACCGTGGTCCGCGTGGGCTCCCGCAACGAGGTCGAGCCCGGCCGCACCGGCTTCGCGCACTTCTTCGAGCACATGATGTTCCGCGGCACCCCGAACTATCCCGAGGGTGCCCGCGACGCGCTGCTCGCCCGCCTGGGCTTCAACGACAACGCCTTCACCAACAGTGACGTCACCGTCTACACCGTGTTCGGCCCCTCCAGCGGCCTGGACAAGGTCGTCGAGGTCGAGGCGGACCGCTTCCAGAACCTCCGATACGCGGAGGCCAGCTTCCAGACCGAGGCCCGCGCGGTCCTGGGCGAGTACTTCAAGAACGCCGCCCGCCCCGAGCTCAAGCTCCGCGAGACGCTGCTCGCCACGGCCTTCCAGAAGCACACCTACCGCCACACCACCCTGGGCTTCCTCGAGGACATCCGGGGCATGCCCAACCTCTACGAGTACAGCCGCCAGTTCTTCCAGCGCTGGTACACCCCCGACAACACGGTGGTGATCGTCGTCGGTGACTTCGACGACGACGCGCTCATGAAGCAGGTGCGCGCGCACTATGGCGACTGGAAGCGCTCGGACGCGCCGACGGTCTCCATCCCCACCGAGCCGCGCCAGAGCTCCGCGCGCAGCGCCACCGTGGTCTGGGAGCAGCCGACCCAACCGCGCCTGGTCTTCACCTGGAAGGCCCCCGCAGCCCACGCGGACTCCAAGGAGGCCGCGGTGCAGGAGCTGCTCGGCGCCTACCTCGCCGGCCCCACCAGCCCCCTCTACAAGTCCGAGGTCCTCGAGAAGCAGCGCGTGCAGTCCATCAGCCCCTACTCGGATGGTGCCCGGGATCCCGGCCTCTTCGGCGTGTGGGCTGTCCTCAAGGATGCCCGCTCCCGTGACGTCGTTCAGCGCGCGCTCCTCGCGGAGGTCAACGCCGTGGCCCGCGGTCGCGTCGACGCCAAGCGCCTCGCCGACCTCCAGTCCAACGCCCGTTACGGCGCGCTCATGTACCTGGACACCCCCGACACCGTCGCCGTGGCGCTGGCCCGCGAGATCGGGATCACCGGAGACCCGCACGGCCTCGGCAAGTACGTGGAGCACCTCGCGGCCGTCACGCCCGCCGATCTCACCGCCTACGTGAAGCGCTACATGACGCATCGGAGCAGCGTCAGCGTCTTCCTCCACCACGTGCCGGGCGCCCAGTCCGCCGGCAAGAAGGAGGCCTCAAAGTGAAGGCCCACGTCCTGACCGTTCCCCTGTTCCTGCTCGCCGTCGGCTGCGCCACCACCCGCTCTGCCACGCCCGAGCCCGCTGCCGAGCCCCAGGCTGAAGCGGACGCCACCGCCGAAGAGGTCGCGCCCACGCCGGATCCCTCGATCCCCGTCGCGGTCGAGGCCGAGTCCCTGGTTCAGACCGCGCCACTGCAGACGGTGGTCCTCACCAACGAGGCCACCCCGCTGGTCACCTTCCGCCTGGTCTTCCGCACCGGCTCGGTGGACGACCCCGTGGGCAAGGAGGGCCTCACCGCCCTCACCGCCGCCGTGCTCAGCGAGGGCGGCACCCAGGAGCTCTCG
Source organism: Myxococcaceae bacterium (assembly GCA_035304185.1). Lineage (GTDB taxonomy): Bacteria > Myxococcota > Myxococcia > Myxococcales > Myxococcaceae > DATGQN01. The sequence continues at coordinate 702 of DATGQN010000100.1, read as the reverse complement.
TCCGCCGAGCTCATCGAGGCCCTCTTCCCCATGGCCGCCGAGCTGTCGATGTCCGTGGAGAAGGAGCTCACGGTCTACGAGGGACGCGTCCACCGCGATCACCTCGAGGCCTTCGTCCCCCTGTTCGTGGAGGTCCTCACCAGCCCCCGCTTTGCCGAGAGCGAGTTCGATCGTCTGCGCGATCGCGCCCTCACCGAGCTTCGCAACGGGCTGCGCAACGAGGATGACGAGGCGCTCGGACAGGCGGCGCTGGAGAGCATCATCTATGCGGGTCACCCCGCCGCGCACCCGGTGGTCGGCACCGAGTCCGGACTCGAGGCGATCACCCTCGCGGACGTGCAGGCGCACTGGAAGTCGGTCTTCACCCAGGACCGGCTCATCGTGGGGCTGGGCGGGGCGGTGAACGACGCGCTCGCACAGGACCTCGTCGGCCGGCTCGGTGCGCTCGCGGCCACCGGTGCTGCCCGCAAGCCCCTGCCGCCCACCCCCGCGGTGGCCGGACGGACGCTGATCCTCCAGCGCCCCACCCTCTCCACTGCGGTCTCCATGGGCTTCACGTATCCGGTCCGCCGCGGACACCCGGACTTCTACGCGCTGGCCTTCGCCCTGAGCTACCTCGGCGAGCACCGCCAGTCGATCGGCGTCCTCTTCAACGAGCTGCGTGAGAAGCGCGGGCTCAACTACGGTGACTACGCCTACGTC
>DATGQN010000099.1:0-36880 GCA_035304185.1 Myxococcaceae bacterium | reverse complement strand
CGGCGACCACCGCCTTCACCACGTGGGGCACCTGGCGCTCGGACTCCTTCAGGGGCCTGACCAGGGTGCACAGGGCATCGCGGGTCTGCACCACCAGCTCCGCGAGGGCCTGCAGCGAGGAGGTCGCGATGAGAGGCTCATCGCCCTGCACGTTGACCCAGTGGGACACCTCGGGATGGGCGCGCGCCACCTCCGCCACCCGGTCGGTCCCGGAAGGACAGGAGGCCGAGGTCCGCACCACCTCGCCACCGAAGCGGCGGACCGCCTCCTCGATGCGATCGTCGTCGGTGGCCACCAGCACCCGCTCGAAGGCCTCGCTCTTCATCGCCCGCTCCCAGACATGCTGGACCAGGGGGCGCCCCGCGAGGGTTGCCAGGGGTTTTCCGGGAAAGCGGCTGGCGCCATAGCGAGCGGGAATGACGGCGGAGGGACGCATCAGCTTCCTCTCTGCCATGGCCGACACACCACCGCCACGTTGGGGCAGGTCGAAGTCATCCAGTGTGCGGATGGCAGCCACTGCCAGACCTCGGAACGCGACACCTCATGGTGGCGGCACGACGGGGGCACTGGTCAGCGCGCGGGGGCGTGCCCACCTGGGGTCGCATGCGCCAGGTCCTCCATGTCGTCGGTGCCCGTCCCAATTTCATGAAGGTGGCTCCGCTCCACCGCGCCCTCGCGCGGGTTCCGGGGATCACCCAGCGGCTGATCCACACCGGTCAGCACCACGACAGCTCGATGAGCGACGTGTTCTTCAAGGAGCTGGATCTCCCGCCACCGTCCCTGCACCTGGACATCCACGGTGGGCACCACGGCGAGGCCACCGGGCGGATGCTCATCGAGCTCGAGCGCATCTGTCTCGAGCTGCGACCGGAGCTGATCAGCGTGGTGGGGGACGTGAACAGCACCCTCGCCGCGTCCCTGGTGGCCGCCAAGCTGCAGATCCCTCTGGCCCACGTGGAGGCCGGCCTGCGCAGCGGAGACCGGTCGATGCCTGAGGAGATCAACCGCATCGTCACCGACCGCCTCGCGGATCTCTGCCTCACCCCCAGCCCGGACGCCGACGCCCACCTGCGCCGCGAGGGCGTGGAGGAGTCGCGTATCCGCAGGGTGGGCAACATCATGGTCGACACCCTGCTCTCGCTGCGGGAGCGGGCGCTGCGCCGGGATGCATTGGAGCGCCTGGGTCTGCGCCCGGGGGCCTACGCCCTGTGCACGCTGCACCGGGCCTCGAACGTCGACAGCGACGAACAGCTCGGTGAGCTGATGCAGACGCTGGTGGAGATCTCCGAGCGCATCCCCCTGGTCTTCCCGGTGCACCCGCGGACCGCCAAGGCCCTCCAGCGCATCGGGCTTGCCGACCGGCTTGCGCGCGCCACGCGGCTCAAGCTCATCGAGCCTCAGGGCTATCTGGATTTCCTGTGTCTCTCGGCGCAGGCGCGGCTGGTGCTCACCGACTCGGGGGGGCTGCAGGAGGAGACCACGGTGCTGGGGATTCCCTGCCTCACGCTGCGCAACTCGACCGAACGCCCCATCACCGTGGAGGAGGGGACCAACCAGATCGTCGGCACCGTGCCCGAGGACATCCTCGCCGCGGTGGAGGACGTGCTCGCCCGGGGGGGCAAGCGGGGCCGCGTGCCCGCCCTCTGGGATGGCCACACCGCCGAGCGCATCGCCCAGCTCTACGCCGAGCTGCTCGACGCGCCGAGCTGACCGGGCCGGTCACCCCGGGAAGATCGGATTGGCAGAGGCGGCAGGCACCCGACCGGCGCGTCGACGTTCCCTGCGCCTGCAGAAGTCAGAAGCGCCCGCCCACGCCCACCCCGAGCCGCTCCCCGTCGTACGTCGGGGCCACGGTCACCGGCGGCGGCGTGTCCTCGCCGGTGGTGGCGCTCCACAACCAGACCAGGCCTGCCCCGACCGCGAGGCCGGCACCGATCCCCAGGGTCACGTTCCGGGCGCGTTGCAGCTCCACCGCGCGCCGCCCCCCGCGCCGCTCGGACTCGAAGCCGATGTGCAGCCCGGCTCCTGCTGCCAGGGACACCGCTGCGGCACCGCTCAGACATCCGGCCACCTCGCGTCGGCTGCGTGAGGCGGCCGCGGCCTCTTCGGCCTCCCGGAGTGCGCGCTCGGAGCGCTGCGGGACCTCTTCGCGATCCGCCTCGGCCAATGGGGTCAGGCGCAGCGCCTCGGTGTGCTCGCCCCCGGACGCCACGTCCACGGTGCGCTCCACCGGGTAATGTCCGGCCACCTCCGCGGTCACCCGATAGCGTCCGGGAGGCAGGCTCAGGGTCAGCGGGGCGGTGCCCCGGGGCTCCCCATCGACCTCGATCCGGGCACCGGGAACGCTGCTCTCGAGCGTCAGCCGACCTTCGGGGGCGGCCTCTCCACGGAGGAAGGCGGGGAGGGCGGCGCTGACATCCGAGGCCAGGCGACGGGCCGCAATCGGGACGCGCTGATGGAGGCGGGTGATCTCCTCGCCGGTCTTCACGTCCACCAAGACCAGCTCCACGAGGTAGTTCTCCACGTCGCGATCGAGACGTGCCAGGACGGCGCGCGAGGCGCCGGTGGTCGCGAGCAGGGGGGCGGCACACGTGGGCGTCAGCTCGCACTCGCGCAGCGCCTGGGAGGCATTGGGCCCCAGCAGGCGGCGGAGCCGGGAGGGGTCGACGACGGGGCGCCTCTGCGCCTCGGCCTCCTGGATGACGCTCTGGGTGAGGCGCGCGCCGAGTCCCACCATGTTAGGTGGGGTGTGTGCCTCGGTGACCACGAGGCTGCCCGGACCGGCGGCGGTGGTGGTGACCCCGAGGAGCGCGACCCAGAGCGATAGGACCATGGCGCCGACCTTACCCGATGGATCCGGGCCGTCCACGAACGCGGCGGAGTGGATCGACATCCGTTTCGTGGTGGAACCCAACCACGCCGGGTGGCGTCTGGACGCCTATCTCGCGCACAAGCTTCCCCGCCTCTCCCCGGAGCGACGCGCGCGGGTCATCCGCCTGGGGCTGCGGAGCGAGGTTCCGCTCAAGGCATCCACCCCGCTCTGGCCCGGTCTGGTGTTCTTCATCCAGAAGCCGGTGCGCGAGGAACCCGAGACGCCCGGCGACGTCCGCGTGCTCCACCTCGACGACTGGCTCCTCGTGCTCGACAAGCCGTCGGGGCTGCCGCTGCATCCGTCCGCGCGCTACCAGAAGGGGACGCTGGTGGGATGGATCCGGAAGCGTTACGGCGAGGGCTTCGCCGACCCGGCGCATCGCCTGGACCGCGAGACGAGCGGCCTGGTCGTCTGCGGCCGCGGGCCTGAGGCTTCGCGCCGGCTGATGCGCAGTTTCGTTGGCGGGAAGGTGGAGAAGGCCTACCTCGGGATCTGTGAAGGGCACCCGTCGCAGGACCGCTTCCGCATCGAGGCACCGCTCTCCCTCGGGACCGATGCGGTCCGCATCGCGATGCGGGTGGATCCGGTGGAAGGCAAAGAGGCGCTCACCGATGTCGAGGTGCTGGATCGTTTCACGCGCAACGGGTTGCCCTTCAGCCTGGTTCGCGCGCGTCCGGTGACCGGCCGGCAGCACCAGATCCGCATCCACCTGGCGCATGCTGGGCACCCGCTGGTGGGGGACAAGATCTACGGACCGGACCCCGGCTACTTCGATCGCTTCAGCAAAGGGGAACTCGAGCCTGAAGCCTGGGAGCGGCTGCGGCTGCCGCGGCACGCTCTGCATGCGGCTTGGCTCCAGCTGCCCCATCCCGGGACCGGCGCATCGGTGACCTTCGAGTGCCCGTTGCCGGGGGATCTGCAGGCGTTCCTCCACGGACGTGACGGCTGAAGGCGTGGACACGCGCGGGCGGGCCCTCCCCGCGGCCGGGGCCACCGACTCCCGGCGCCCGGGAAGGGACGGGCGCGTTCAGTCGTCCAGGGACGCTGCCACCACCGGCCGGAGGCGCAGGTCGGCCGGAGCGGGCGACGTGGCCGTCGCATGTGCCGCGGCGTTCGAGGCCTGGATCGCTCTGAACTCAGCATCCACCGGCGGCACGGCGCTTCCCAGGCCGAGGATCCAGGTGGCGAGCAGCGATCCCGCCATGCGGCCGCCCGATGCCTTCCATCGTCTCCTGCGCATGCGTCCGTTCACGCCCGCCCGACGACGCTGAGCCGTGGCGCCTCGCCGGCGCGCGCCTCGTCATCCGGGGTGACGTAGGCGCCGGAGAAGCACGCGTCGCAGAAGGTCTCCCGCTTCGGATCGCCCACCGCGGTGCCCAGCCCCTCCATGGAGATGTAGCCGAGGGAGTCAGCGGTGACGTAGCGGGCGATCTCCTCCTCGGTGTGGCTCGCGGCGATGAGCTCCTGCCGGTTGGGCGTGTCGATCCCGTAGAAGCAGGGCCACCGCGTGGGCGGGCTGGCGATCCGCAGGTGGACCTCGCTGGCACCGGCCGCGCGCAGCATCTTCACGATCTTGCGGCTGGTGGTCCCGCGGACGACCGAGTCGTCGACCACGACCACGCGCTTGCCCTTGAGCACCGAGCGCACCGCGGCGAGCTTCAGCTTCACCCCGAAGTGGCGGATGGACTGCTGGGGCTCGATGAAGGTCCGTCCCACGTAGTGGCTGCGGATGAGGCCCACGTCGAAGGGGATCCCACTCTCCTGGGAGAAGCCGATCGCCGCGGGCACCCCGGAGTCGGGGACGGCGATGACGATGTCGGCGTCGGCAGGCTGCTCGCGCGCCAGGGCCCGGCCCAGATCCTTGCGGACCTCGGAGACGCCGGTGCCGAAGAGCTGGGAGTCGGGTCGGGCGAAGTAGACCTGTTCGAAGATGCAGCGCCGCGGACGCGCGGGCTCCATGGCCTGCAGGGCGGTCAGGCCCCGCTCGCGATCGATGACCAGCAGCTCGCCGGGCGCGACCTCGCGGAGGAATTCGGCCTCGATGAGGTCCAGCGCGGTGGTCTCGCTGGCCAGCACGTGGGCCTCTTTGAGCCGGCCGAGCACCAGCGGACGGAAGCCGTGAGGGTCGCGCACCGCGATCAGCTTGTCGGGCGTGAGGAAGAGCAGGCTGTAGGCGCCGGTCACCCGCGAGAGCGCGTCGAGAATGCGCGCCTCGAGGGTCTCCTCGCGGCTGCGGGCGATGAGGTGGATGACGACCTCGGTGTCCGAGTCCGACTGGAAGATCGCGCCCTCGGCCTCGAGCTCCCGGCGCAGCTCCCCGGCGTTCACCAGGTTGCCGTTGTGGGCCACCGAGAGGTCTCCGGCGGCGTAGCTCACCTGGAGGGGCTGGGTGTTGCGCAGGTGGCCGCCACCGGCGGTGGAGTAGCGCACGTGGCCGATGGCCTGCTCTCCGGGCAGCGAATCCAGGGCGGCATTGGTGAAGACGTCGGCCACGAGCCCGCGTCCCCGGTGACCGAGGAGGCGGGTGTCGTGGGCCACCACCATGCCCGCGGACTCCTGTCCACGGTGCTGCAGCGCATGAAGGCCCAGGTAGGTGAGGTTGGCGGCCTCGGGATGTCCGGCGATGCCGAAGATGCCGCACATGGCGTCACTCCTCGTCGTTGGAGGCGGGGGAAAGGGAGGTTGACTCAACACGCCCCGGGTCCGGATGCCATCCCCCTTCTGTGACAACCACGCGTCGGGGGCCCCGCGCCGGGTGGTCCCCCGGAGGGCAGGCAGGCCCCGGGAGGGCACCCTCGAGGTGGGGCTCGCGGAGAAACCCGGTTGAGGGCACTCTGCCGCCGTGGCGCGGAGAGGATCGGGCAGACGGTGGTGGAAGGTCGCAGGGGCGGCGCTGGCGCTGCTGGCGCTGGTGACGGCCTTCCTGAGCCTGCGTCCAGACTGCCGGCCTCCGCCCCCGGCGCCGCAGGGGGTGTCCGTCCACAAAGGGGAAGGTCCCCTGAGGGTCGGCGCGGCGCGGCGCGACTTCCAGCTGCCTCCGCGGGTGGCACGCGCGGGCTACCCGGCACCTCACGTCATCGCCGACGTCGCGGCCACCCCACCGGAGGCACGTCCGGGCGCCGAGGCCCTGGTGTTCGAGGCCGGCGACCTGCGGCTCGCGCTGTTGAGCCTGGATCTGCTGCTGATCCCCGAGTCCCTGCGGGACGCGCTGCGGGAAGGCGCGCCGGATGGACTGGAGCTGGTGGTGGTGGCCAGCCACACCCACTCGGGACCGGGCGGCTTCGATGATCGCCGGTTGGCGGGCCTTGCCGGCACCGGCTGGCCTCAGCCGCTGGTTCAGGAGGGAATCCTCCGGTCGGGCCTCGACGCACTCGGAAGCGCTCTGGATGACCTGCGGCCCGCGCGGCTGAGTTGGCATCAGGCGCGTGCGCCCGAAGGACTCAACCGCACCCGCACCGACGGGATCCCCGCCTCGGAGTCGTTCTCGGTGCTCCGGATGGAGACCGAGGCGCGGACCCATTCGCTGGTCCTGGTGGCCGCGCATCCCACCCTCGCCGAGCGGAAGGGCGCGCTCCTCGACGCCGACTATCCCGGGCGGGTGCAGCTGGATCCCCGGGGCGGCCTCACCCTCGTCCTTCAGGGGGCGGGCGGCAATGCCTCAGCGCCTGCAGGCTCGCCGGATGCTGCGGTGCGGGTGGAGACCTATGCGCGCACTCTGGAGGCGGCGGCCCGGGAACTCGTGAAGGCGCCTCCCCGGCAGGAGCTTCAGGAAGTGCGGCCGACGTCGGAGCTTCAAGGAGGGGCGGCGCGCACCCAGCCGGCCTCCGGACCGCAGACCTCAGCGGGCCGGGAGCCCTTCCACATCGGGCTTGAGCAGCGACGGGTCCAGCGCGAGCTTCCCGGACCGGACGCGGGGCGGTTGGTTCCCTGGTTTGTGCGAGGCGGCGCGGAGCGGATGTTGTGTGGGCTTGCGCCGGATCACGCCGAGCTGACCGTCTGGGAGCTGGGGCCGCTGCGACTGCTCTTCGTTCCGGCGGAGGTCACCGCGGCGGTGGAGCCTCAACTCCTCGAAGCCGCCGGAGCCACGGCCCTGGTGAGCTTGGCGGATGGATACCTGGGCTATGTCGAGTCGCCGCAATGGGTCCGTGCTTCGAAAGGCGAGGCCCGTCGACAGCTCTTCCCCCCCGACTTCGCCACCTGGCTGACCGGGTCGGCCGCAGCACTCCGGTAAGCCCTCGGCGCAGCGCGCACCACGGCAGCGGGAATGGGGCGGCCGGGCGAGCGGGCGGCATCCCAGAGGGCTGCTGAACCGTCGGCAGGGGAAGGGCATGGCCGATGGCCCGCCCATCGGCCACTTCCGGCTTGGCGTTGGAGGCCCCACCCTCTTCCGACTCTCATCTTCAACGAGGAGTGCCCGCCATGCCCTTCCCCTTTGTGGCCTCCGTCCGCGAGCACTTCGGTGCCGGGGTGGTCCAGCGCCTGTCCCGGGGCCTTCAGGAGACGCCGAGCGCCATCTCCCGCGGCCTTGACGTGGCCATCCCCCGGGTGGTCGCCGGGATCGTGAACCAGGGTGAAACCGACTCGGGGGCGAGGTCCCTGCTCGATGCGCTGGGGGAGGGGCGCTTCGACGGTGCCCAGCTGGGAAAGATGGCCGGGATGCTGGACGGGGGCTCCGCATCCACCCAGCTCGCGGAACGGGGGCAGGCCCTGTTCCCGGTGGTCCTGGGCGCCCGGCAACAGGAGATCATCGGCGAGGTGGCCGGCGCTGCCGAGATGCGTCCGGCCGCCGCGCGTTCCCTGCTGGGGCTCATCGCGCCCCTGGCCCTGGGGGTGCTGGGCAAGCGCATCCACGAGGAGGGTCTGGACGTGGAAGGGGTGCGGCGACTTCTCGCCGAGGTCGGCCCGCCGGAGCCTCTCACCGGGGTCAACGCGATCGACGCGGGCGCGGGTCCTTCGATCGGAACCCGTCGGGTGGTCGGGGAGCCCGGAACCGCGGCCGGCGAGGTGCCTCCGCATCGCCCGGACGTGGTCTCCCGCCCGCGCCTGCAACCCCGCCGTATCGAACCGGTGGAGGTCCGCCGTCAGCTTCCGCTCGGCCGGTGGCTGTTGCCTGCGGCGCTCGCGCTGTTGCTGGTGCTGGGCTGGTCGCTGCTGCGCGACGGCCGCACGCGCCAGGAGGTCAGCCCCCAGGAGCCGATCGCCATCGCGCCACGGGAACCGGCGCCTGGGGATGGGCGTCCGCAGCCCCGCTCCGAAGGGACCTCCGGCTTCGTGCTCCCGGACGGGACGGCGCTGAACGCTGCTCCGGACAGCGCGCTCGCCCAGCTTGCGCAGACGCTGGAGCGCTCCCAGATGGGGACCGGCGGGAGCGGCATGCCCGTCGGCCTGGATGCCCAGCGCTTCTCCTTCGAGGAGCTGAGCTTCAACCAGAACAGCGCACGCCTGGAGCCCGAGGCACGGGCGACGGTCACCGAGCTGGCCCGTCTGCTGGAGGCCTACCCCGACGTGCGGATCCGGATGGAGGGACACGCCAGCGCCGAGGCCGAAGAGGACCCCCTGGCCCTCTCCCAGGCCCGCGCGGAGGCGGTGCGGGAGGCGCTGGAAACCCAGGGCATCGCGAGCTCGCGCATCGAGGCCGTGGGCCACGGAGCCAGTGATCCCATCGCTCCGGATGGAGACGAAGCAGGGCGTCGGACCAACGCGCGCACCGACGTCATCCTGATCGGCCATCGGGGGCGCTGAGCCACCACCCGCGGCTTCAGACCACGATCTTCGGGTCTTCCTTCCGGGGGCGGTAGAGCAGCACGGTGCGACCGAGGACCTGGGCGAGCTCGGACCCGGTGGCCCGGGCCAGCTCCTCGGCGGCCTCGCGCCGATCTTCGGGCTGCACCTTCACCTTGATGAGCTCGTGGGTCTCGAGCGCCTGATCGACGGCGCCGATCACGCCCTCGGTGATGCCGGCCTGGCCCACCTGCACGACGGGATCGAGGTGATGGCCAAGTGCGCGCAGCGCGCGTCGCTGAGAACCGGTGAGGGGCACGGCGGGTGACTCCGGGGAGGGGGCTGAAACGAAAGGGGGCGCACCCTACCGCTTCGTCGACAGAAATCGCAGCTCCCGTGCCGCCTCGACATGATCGGGATGCAGCTGGAGGCAGCGCTCGAGGTGGCGACGGGCCTCCTCGTCCTGCCCCCGCACCCGGGCGATGGAGCCCTCGAAGTGGTGGATGGCCGCGCAGTTGGGATTGAGCCGGGTCGCGCGGTCGAGATCGCCGCGGGCCTCGGGGCCCACGGATCGGCGCTCGTCCTGGAGACAGAAGCGGACCCAGCCGCGCCACGCGTAGAACTCCCCCTCGTCGGGGTTGAGGGCGATCGCCTCGTCCAGGAAGGGGAGGGCTTCGGCGAATTTGCGGCGCTTCACCAGCAGGGTGGCGCGCCCGAAGAGCTCCTCTGCCTGGAGGATCGCGCGCACGTCCACCTCGCCACCGCTGGCGAGCTCCTCCAGGTAGGCCTGACGGAGGGCGGGATCCGAGAGGGTCCGGTAGGCCTCGCCGATGTAGGCGAAGATGTCCGCCTTGAGCTTGGCGAAGCCCTCCGGCGCATCCGGCGGCACCGTGTCCGGGTGGTACTGCCGGGCGAGCTTGAAATAGGCGATCTTGGCGGCGCTCTCGGGCGCATCCTGCTTGATGCCCAGCCGCTCGAAGTGGTTCTGGGACTTGAGGTTGGCGCACAGCGCCTGCAGCGAGGCGACGCTCTCGGAGGGCATGCTGCTCGGCCCCGGAGGGTTGGTGACCGGGCGCTTCACGGCCGGCCGGCCCGGGGTGGTGACCGCGGCCGGCGAGCGGACGCCCCCCGCCCCACCGGAGGGATGCGCACCGGGTCCCGGCCGTGCGGTTCCCGCGGTGCCGGAGCGTGGGGTTCCTGCCGGCCGTGCGCCGGACGGAGGCGCGCCTGACGGGCCCGGACCCGGAGCGGGGATCCCCGTCGGTCGCGTGCCCGCAGAAGCGGCCACACCCACGCTGCTGCCGGGGCGCTGCGTCCCGGTCGTGGAACCCGCGGGAGGCTCGCCCAGGGCGGCGCTGTCCCCGCCACCGTGGGCCGAAGGACCGGTCACCGCGCCGGGCGCAGCAGCCGAGGGGTTCACCGGCGGCGGAGGCGCTGCCGCGGTCTGGGGACCCGGGGCGAGGAAGGAGATCGCCTCCAGGTGGCGCAGCAGATAGGCCAGCCGCATCAGCGACTCGGCCTCGGTGGGATGGGCTGCGGTGAGCTGCGCCAGGCTGGAGACGCCGTCGAAGCGGGAGAGCGCGCGCGTCTCCTGCGGGGTGAGCTTGAGCTCCACCACGTCGACGCTGCCGCCGGACTTCATCACCGGCCGGTTCCACACGGGCTCCAGCCGCTTGCGGAGGCCCACGTTGGGGATCATGCGGACCAGCGCGGTGAGCAGGCCCCACCGCTCCCCCATGGGGAAGGCCTGTGGCACCCGCGGGGCATCCGGATCGAAGTGGAAGCTGCCGCCGTGCGCGATCACACCGGCCAGCATCAGGGTCTGGGCGCGCTGGACGAGCTGGGTCCAGAGGGTCTGCGGATCGAGCAGCCGCGCTGCGATGAGGGCGTTGGTGAGCTCCTGCCCGGCGAAGGCCGGATCGGCACGCAGCTGCGCCAGCGCCTGCTCACTCACCGCACCGGAGCGCACCAGGTACACGTCCAACGCGTCCTGGGGATGGTCCGAAGCCACCGCATCCGGAGCGCCCCGGTGGAAATCGATGGTGAGCGTCCGATCCGAGAGCGCGAGGCTCAGGCGTCCGGACTGACCGGTGCTCGCGGCTCGGTAGTAGAGGTAGAGCAGGGGCCAGCTGGCGAGCTCGCCCTGGCGGGGCATGGGCGGCGCAGCGTTGGAGGCCTGCTCGGCGGGGGAGGCGCTCAAGACAGTGTGAGCGTAACCCCTTCCTGCGCGACGTTGAAAGCCCCCTCCCCGGCCCGGCCGCGACTGCCTCGGAGCGGACGGTTCCCCAGCCCTTCGGCGGGGTCCGGGGCCCGCCAAGCCAATCCGTTCCGGCTGCAGCGGGCGGGCTCCGGGGCGCGGGCGATCACCGCCTCAGAGGACGACCTGCTCCCGGTGCTCTCCGAAGACCTCGCGCATGGCGTCGGAGATCTCCCCCAGGGTGGCGTAGGCCTTCACCGCATCACCGATCAGGGGGATGAGGTTCTCGTCCGGGGTCCCGGCAGCGCGCCTGAGGGCGGAGAGGGTCCGGTCGGTGGCGCCCTGATCCCGCTTCTTGCGCAGGGCGGCGAGGCGCTCCTTCTGGGTGTGCTCGACCTGCTCGTTCACCCGCAGCAGCTCCATCTCGGGCTCCTGGTCGACGGTGAAGCGGTTGACGCCCACCACCACCTGCTCGTTCTGCTCGAGCTCGCGCTGTGCGGTGAAGGCCGCGTCCTGAATCTCGCTCTGCGGGAAGCCCTGCTCGATGGCGCGGACCATGCCGCCCATGTCGTCGATGCGGCGCAGGTAGTCCATCGCCTTGGCCTCCAGCTCATCGGTGAGCTGCTCGATGGCCCAGCTTCCGCCGAGCGGATCCGCGGTGTCGGTGACCCCGGACTCGTGGGCGATGATCTGCTGGGTGCGCAGCGCGAGGCGTGCGGCGTCCTCGGTGGGCAGGGCCAGGGCCTCGTCGCGGCCGTTGGTGTGCAACGACTGGCAGCCGCCGAGCACCGCGGCCAGGGCCTGTAGACCCACGCGCACCACGTTGTTGTCGGGCTGCTGCGCGGTGAGCGTCGAGCCGGCCGTCTGCGCGTGGAAGCGCAGCATCATCGAGCGCGGGCTCTTCGCCTTGAAGCGCTCCTTCATGATGCGCGCCCACAGCCGTCGCGCCGCTCGGAACTTCGCGATCTCCTCGAGGAAGTGGTTGTGGACGTTGAAGAAGAAGGAGAGGCGCCCGGCGAACGCGTCCACCTCGAGGCCTGCGGCGATGGCCGCCTCGACGTAGGCGATGCCGTTGCCCAGGGTGAAGGCGATCTCCTGCGCCGCGGTGCTGCCGGCCTCGCGGATGTGGTAGCCGCTGATGGAGATGGGGTTCCAGCGCGGCACCTTCTCGGCGCAGTAGGCGAAGAGGTTGGTGATGAGCCGCAGCGACGGCGCCGGCGGATAGATGTACGTCCCGCGCGCCACGTACTCCTTGAGGATGTCGTTCTGGACCGTGCCGCTGATCTTCGAGAGCGGGACGCCCTGCGACTCGGCCACCGCGCCATAGAGGCTCAGCAGGATGGGCGCGGTGGAGTTGATGGTCATGGAGGTGGAGACCTCGCCCAGGGGAAGCCCGGCGAGGAGCACCTGCATGTCCTCCAGGGAGGAGATGGAGACACCGACCTTGCCGACCTCTCCGGCGGCGCGCGTGTGGTCCGCGTCCCGGCCCATCTGCGTGGGCAGATCGAAGGCCACGCTCAGGCCGGTCTGCCCGCTCTTGAGCAGGTAGTGGTAGCGCGCGTTGCTCTCCTCGGCGCTGCCGAAGCCCGCGTACTGGCGCATGGTCCAGAAGCGGCCGCGGTACATGGTGGGCTGCACGCCGCGGGTGAAGGGGTACTCCCCGGGGAACCCCAGCCGCCCCAGCAGCTCGTCGGCGTCCTCCGCGCCCTGCTTCGGCGTGTAGACCGGCGGCAGGGTGATGCCGCTCGAGGTGGTGAAGGTCTCCTTGCGCTCAGCGGACCGCTCCAGCGCCTTGGCCCGGGTGGTCTGATTCCAGCGCTCGTTCTCACGCTTCCAGTCGCTCATGACGCCGGGGGGCATACCAAGGCCGGATGCCCCACCGCTACAGCGTCTTCAGGAAGGCGACCAGGTCCCGCTTCTCCTGCGCCTCCAATTGGAGCTCGAGCACGATGTTGAAGAACTCCACCGTGTCCTCGAGGGTGAGCAGGCGCCCGTCGTGGAAGTAGGGCGGAGAGTCCTTGATGCCCCGCAGGGGGAAGGTCTTGATGGGGCCGTCCTGATCCATCACCGCGCCGTTGGCCATGCTCGGCTCGAAGAAGCGCTCGAGCTTGAGGTCGTGCATGGTGTTGTCGGTGTAGTGGGGCGGGACGTGGCAGGTGAAGCACTGGCCGCGACCGAAGAAGACCTCCTGACCACGCAGCTCCTGCTCGGTGGCGAGGCGCGGATCCAGCTTGCCGTCGACGACGCGCAGCTTGGGGGCGGGCGGGAAGTCCAGGATGGCCTGGAACTCGGACATGTCGTGCACCTGGCTGCCGCGCTCCAGGATGTTGAGCCCCTTCTTGGTGCCGATGACCGGGTCACCATCGAAGTAGGCGCCCCGCTGCTCGAACTCGGTGAAGTCCTCGATCGTCTTCAGGGCCCGCTGGCTGCCGAAGAGCCGCTGCACGTTCACGCCGCGCAGGGAGGGGATGTCGAGGCGGTTGCGGAAGTGCTGGGGGCGGATGTCGCCGACCAGGTGGGTGGCGCCGTTGGTGTGACCGTTCACGTGGCAGTCCAGGCAGGTGACGCCGGTGCTCGCCTTCTCACTGCGGCGGTCCTCGGTGGCGTTGAACTGCTGTTGGGGAAAGGGCGTGACCAGCAGGCGCAGACCTTCGAGCTGCTTGGGCGTGAGGATGCCGTTGTAGAGCTCGTGGAAGTTCATGATCGTCACCACCTTTCCCTGAGAGGTGTCTCCCAGGTCCGGGCGGGTGGTGAGGAAGATGGCGGGGGGGAACTCCGGCAGGAAGTGATCGGGGAGGTCCAGGTCCAGGTCGAAGCGCGTGAGGTCGCGTCCCTCCTGCTTCTTGATCTCGTTGATGTGGAACTTCGGGAAGACCATGCCGCCCTCCTCGTGATGAGGGTGCGGCAGGGGCTTGAACCCTTCGGGGAAGAGCCCCTTCTCCTTGATCTCCTGGGGGCTCATCTTGCCGAGCTGCTCCCAGGTGACGCCGCGGGCGAGCCGGGTGCGCGGTCCGGCCTGCAGCGCCTTGCCGCGGCTCATCTTCCCCTGGCCCGAGGGGCGGTTGGCCAGGTCGTAGCGCTGTCGCAGCAGCTGCTGCTGGCGGCGGGCGAAGGACGCCTTGTTCTTCATCGCGTCGGCGCGGATCTCCTGGAAGGTCCGCTCGATGGCGACGGGCGAGTAGCTGGTCTTCCCCCGGGGCTCGATGGTGCCGGTATTGGATTCCGCGCCGGGGCCGGTGGCCGCCTGTCCCCACGCCACCGCCGTGGCCGCGAGACCGACCACAATCCCTGCACCGATAAGCGTCCGCTTCATGCGCTCCTCCCGGAGGTTCACGTTCAGGTCAGGAGGGGGAGGCTGCACACCCGTATGAGCTCACTCCAAGCGAGGGACCTGGGCGACGTCGGAGGAGGGACAGCGACCGCGCCCCTCAGGAGGAGTCGCCTGTGGCGGACCCATCAACGGCGTGAACCGCTGACGTGGGCAATGCATGCAAAGGGACATATCCGCGGGATGCCTGGAGGGCTGCCTGCGTGCGCGGGCGGCGGAAGGCTGCGTGTCGCTGCGGGCGGCGCGGAGCGGAGCAGGAGACGCAAGCGGCGGCGCGGGTCGCTTCAGAACTTCGACACGCTTTGAAGGGCGGCGGCTTCTGAACGCAGCTTCTTCACGGCGCGCCTCGCCTCCGCCGGCTTGACGCCCGTGACGTCCCGGTAGACGGCGTTGGCCCGGATCCGCTTCCCCTGCGCAAGGAGGCGGAGCACCTCCGCGCGGGCTTCTTCAGGGAAGCGGGGGGCGCCGCGTGCGATGTCCTCGGCTCTCAGCTGCCTGAGTGCGGCCAACGCTTCGTGAAGGCCGGCGCCTGTCGCCTGCATGTGGAGGTCGACGGCCCGGGTCAACCGACCTTCGGCCATCAGCGCCCGGAGTCATCACCGCTTCCGGCACCGGCCTGCCCGGGGGCGTGCGCCCCGTGGCGCCGGGCATCGCGCGCAGGGCTTTCATCACCCGCCAGAAGAAGAAGAGGCCGATACCCAGAATGAGGAGCCCGCCCCCCAAGGGGAGGAACGACTGGATGGGCTCAACCGGCACGTGGGTCTCCATCGGGTCTCCCTGCCTCACAGCTGCTGAGTGCTGCGCGACCGTTGCTGACCGGTCGCTGCGCCGATTCGCTCAGGGCTTTTGGGGGACGCGGGGCGGGGCCTTGGGGAAGACGACATAGCCGGCCTCGGTGGACCAGGTCATGACCTCCACCCGGAGGCGACCGGCCTGCACCATGGGGTCGGCTTCAGCGAGCGCGCGTGCCTCGTCGACCGAGCCCACCCGATAGAGGCACAGACCGCGGAGGGTTTCGTCGTCCTGATCGCCGAAGGGGCCGGCGGCGACCATGTGCCCCTCCTCCGCCATCCGGGTGAGGTGTGCCAGATGCGCCTTCTGCAACGCCGAGAGGTCCCTGGCCGGATCGTCCTGCCAGCGCTCATCCCTCCGGAGGAGAACCAGCTGATAGGTCTCGAACGCCATCGGTGTCACCGACGCCTCAGAGGTCCCTTCCGTGGTGGAGGCTTCCTCTGCGTTTGAGATCTGCGACGCGGCGGGCTCCGCCTCCGGGCGGGACGCGTGCTGTGTGCTCAGGCAGCCCGAGAGGCAGACGAGGGCAAGGGCGGACAGGTGCGAAGGGCGCATCCCTCAAAGCCTGCCAGGATTCGGTGGGTCCGTCGTCCGGGCACAGAATGCGCGAGGAGGCACCCGTGATGTGGTGCCCCCTTGTGTCCCATGGGATGCCGGTGCCCGTTTCGGGGCTTCGGGTCGGTGCGAACGATCGCGCGCGGCCCCTACATCCCGGCGTGCTCGCCCTTGTGCGGACACTGGCCGTCCTTGCACGCGGCCTTCTTGCAGCACTCGGCCTTGCCGCACATGCCGTTCTTGCAGCACTCGGCCTTCACGCACTCGGGGTTCTTGCAGGTGCCGTCCTTGCCGCAGCAGTGCGACTTGGCCTCACCCTGTTGGGCGTGATGCGCGCACATGCCATCCGTGCAGCAGTCGGGACGTGACCCGGCGGCAGCGGCGACCTCTTCGGCGACGTCCGAACCAGAGGCCTGCGTGGAGGAAGTGGTTGCGCAACCGAGGCTGCCCAACAGCGCCATCAGGAGAACGGTCGACTTGAGGTGGAGGTGCATGGAAGCGCTCCTGGTTCGGGGTGGAGGAAGGGACGTGGGGGCTCAGCCCACACGACCGATGCGGTAGTTCAACCGGAAGACGTCAGCCATCTCCGAATGCCCGGATGCGAGGTACGCCTGCGTCGCATCCGTCCCGGCGACGCTCTGGAGGACCTCGAGTCCACCCGGATGCAGCTGCAACCATCCGGTGAGATCGTAGACCTCGCCGTGGATGACCACCCACAGGCTCTCGGGCGTGGTGTGGCGTCGGACCTCGTCCATGGGAATGACGGGAAGGTCGACCGGCGGCGCCTCCTTCGCATGGAGCAGCGGCCGTTGGTCCTCGGGGAGCCCACCGTTCGGCCGATCCGGATGCGGCGAGGGCACCTGTGCGCTGCGCGCGTGCACGCCGAGCTCCTCGACCTTCGCGCCCTTCGGACGGGCGGGGTTGTGCTGGAGGCTGCGGAGCCACGCGGTCGGCGGGAGTTTCGCGTTGAGGTGACCGAGGGTGAAGAAGACGCTGCGGACCGCGGCGACCTCTTCGGGCGTTGGCGCCTCGTAGCCCACTGCCTGCAGGAAGGTGTCGTCCATGCCCGCGCGCGCGGCGAGCAGCAGCGCGTCTCCCAGTCCGGGCAGGCTCGCGTCGCCCAGGGAGTTCTTCACGAAGAGCTCGAAGGTCTCGCGCTTGAGGGAGTGGTGCGCGGCGTTGCGCCGGTTGAAGTCGTCGAACCACGCGCGCATCGCGTCCCAGTCGTGGGAGAGCTCGCGGATGTGCATCCCCTGGCCGAGCTTGATGTGCGCGTGGAAGAAGCCGCGGGCTTCCTTTTCGGTGAGTGGCCGGTGGGCGATGCGGGCCGCGCCATCGATGTAGGTGAAGGCCCCGTCCAGCAGGATGTACTTCATGCCCTCGTTGGGCAGCGTGTAGCGGCCGTGCATCGCGTTGATGCGGCCGAGCGCGGTGCGGCCCTTGAGGCTGTCCTCGCCCCACTCGAAGTAGTGGGCGAAGAGGGTGAAGGTGTCGAAGAAGCGGCGGACGGCGTGGTGCTCGGACTCGCCGGTGGTGCGGATGAAGAGCGAGGCCGAGGACGACTGCGCAATCCGGTTGATGGTGAGCAGCTCGAGCACGCGTGACTCGACCCGGAAGGCCGAACACACCGCGTGGTAGATGCGATCCGAATCGGCGACGGGATCCAGCCCCGCCAGCTCCTCGGGGCGGGTCCCCTCGAGCAACCAGCGCACCCGTGCCTCGAGCTTCTCGTGCCGGGCGATCCAGTCGTTGAGTGCCGCGGCGATGCCGGACTGTTTCAGCCCCTGCGCGTCCCGGGCGAGCCCGCTGAGCACCTCGCGGGGGAACACGGGCGCCTGCGTGTCCCGGACACCTTCCCCGAGCGCGTCGCAGGCGGCCTGGAGCAACGGCTGTCCGGACGCGTCCGCGGTCGGGAGAAGCGCGCTCAGGGCTGCGCGCGCACGGGAGGCGAGATCGACAAGCTCCTCCGCGACGGCCGGTGCGATGCGGTCGGTGGGGGTCTTGCGCGTCAGCCCGGTGAAGCGGATGGCGAGCTGCAGGATCTGGCCGGCGTCCAGCTCGGCATGATCGTGGACCCGGCGGAGGCAGGGATCAGCGCGTGTCATGAAGTCCTACTCGACGACCAGCAGCTTGGCGCCGCTCTCGACGGCCTGGCCTTCGGAGGCGACCACCTCGGAGACGACGCCATCCTTGGGGCTCTTGAGCTCGTTCTCCATCTTCATCGCCTCGACGACGATGAGCCCCTGGCCCTGCTGGACGGTGTCGCCGGGGGCCACCAGCACCTTCACCACCTTGCCGGGCATGGGGGCCTTCACGACCTGGGGACCCTCGGCGGAGAAGGCGGCGGCGGCAGCGCGGAGGCGGCGACGACGCTCGTTGGCGACGTCCAGCCGGACGGTCTGGCCGCGCACGCTCACCGCGACCTCGTCCTCCACCTTCTCGAGCTCCACGTTGTAGGAGCGTCCGTCGGCGATGAGCGAGACCGCGCCGTGGGGCAGGGTGCGCGCGTCCACCTCGTGGCGCTTGCCTTCGATGGTCAGGGCGTAGCGGCCCTCAGCGACGAGCTCGATCTCGACGATGGTGGGCTCGGTCTTTCCGGGGAGCGTGGCGTAGTAGCGCATGGCGGTTGCGGCGCCTCTTGATGTGCTGGTCGAACGTTGGAGCGGGAAGGCCGGGTGGGGCGGTCAGCGGCGCAGGGCCGCCGCACGTCCGGCGAGCTTCCACGGAGAGGCCTGGGTCGCGGAGGACTTCGGCAGCGTCTGGGCGAGCGCGCGGTCCTGCTCGAAGGCGTGAACCACCGCGGCGATGAGCGCGATCTCCTCGTGCTCGCCGTTGCCACCCTTCAGCAGCGACTCACTCTCGCGCGCGAGGAAGCCGGTGTCGTAGTCCCCGCCGCGGAAGACCGGGTGATCCACGATGGCCTTGAGGTACGCGACGTTGGTGGTGATGCCCTTGACCACGTACTCGTCCAGCGCACGCAGCGCGCGGGCGATGGCCTCGTCGCGCGTCGGTCCCCAGACCGAGAGCTTGGAGATCATGGGGTCGTAGACCGTGGGCACCGTGTAGCCCGGGAAGACGCCCGAGTCGTCGCGGATGGACGGACCGCCCGGAACCCGCAGGTAGCGGATGGTGCCCGGGCAGGGCATGAAGTTCTGCGCGGGATCCTCGGCGTAGATGCGCAGCTCGATGGCGTGGCCGTTGGGCGGCACGGTGTCGAAGCCCAGGGGCTCACCCCGCGCGACGCGGATCTGCCAGGCGACCAGGTCCAGCCCCGTCACCCACTCGGTGACCGGGTGCTCGACCTGCAGTCGCGTGTTCATCTCCAGGAAGTAGAAGTTGCGGTGCTTGTCGACCAGGAACTCGACGGTGCCCGCCCCCACGTAGTCCACGGCCTTGGCGGCCTTCACCGCCACCTCGCCCATGGCGGCGCGCAGCTCGGGGGTGAGGATGGGGCTGGGGGTCTCCTCGACCACCTTCTGGTGGCGGCGCTGCGCCGAGCACTCGCGCTCGTTGAGGTGCACCACCTTGCCGTGGCGATCGCCGAAGATCTGGATCTCGACGTGGTGCGGCTCCTCGAGGAACTTCTCGATGTAGACCGCCTCGTTGCCGAAGGCGTTGAGGGCTTCGGACTTCGCTCCGCGCCAGGCGGCGTCGAACTCCTCCCAACGCTCGACCTTGCGCATGCCCTTGCCACCGCCACCGCCGGCGGCCTTGAGCATGACGGGCAGGCCCAGGGACTCGGCGACCCTGCGGGCCTCTTCGGCCGAGTCGATGGCGTCCTCGGTGCCGGGGACGACCGGAACGCCGGCGGCGATCATGTGCTGGCGCGCGCGGGTCTTCTCGCCCATGGCCTCCATGGCGCTCGCCGGAGGTCCGATGAAGGTGATGCCGGCGGCCTCACAGGCGCGCACGAAATCGGGGTTCTCGCTCAGGAAGCCGTAGCCCGGGTGGATGGCGTCGGCGCCCGAGGCCTTCGCGGCCTCGAGGATGCGATCCTGCCGGAGGTAGCTGTCACGGCTGGCCGCCGGCCCCACCAGGTACGCTTCGTCCGCGGTGCGGACGTGGAGGGCTTCGCGGTCGGCCTCGGAGTACACCGCCACGGTGGCGATGCCGAGCTCGCGGCAGGTGCGCATCACGCGGATGGCGATCTCACCGCGGTTGGCGATCAGGACTTTGCGGATGGGGCGCATGAGGCCCTGGGCCTTATCACGAGGCACCCGGACGCACACGCACTCCGTACCCGCTCACCGGTGCGGGTCCGGTGACGAACGACGCCGGCTCAGGCCGCGAGCGCGTGACCCGAGGAGGCGGACTCGACGACCGGGCAGCGCATCGGCAGCAGCGCGCGGTTGGGGTCCACCGCAAAGGAGGGATTCACCTCCTGGATGGCCTGCATCACCGCGCGCAGCACCCCCTCGTTGTCCACGCAGGAGGCGTTGGCTGCCGCACGGGTGCGCTCGGGAAGCGCGGCCTGGAAGGCGATGAGATCCTCGACCGAGAGCTTCTCGGTGCCGCAGCCGACCCCGAGCATCTCCAGGCCCACGACGTTCGTCGCCTGCTCGTACTGGTCGCGGATGGGCTCGGCGAGCACCGGCTTGCCCAGGGCCAGGGCCTCGTTGATGGTCGAGTGGCCACCGTTGACCACCACGAAGGGGGCCGCGGCGAGCTCGTCGAAGAAGGTCTCCTCGGAGAAGGCGCGCAGCTGCACGCCGGTGGGCGTCTGCCGTCCCTCCGGCGCGCCGTGTCCGTAGACCACGAAGGAGAGTCCGGTCGCCTCGTAGGCGCGGCCCAGGGTTCCCAGCAGGTCCTTGTTGGAACTCGACGTCTGGTAGACGAGGACCGGACCATCGGTCCGCGTCCGGCCCATGCGCGCGAGCACCTGCGGCCGCGCGGTCGTCGGCACGTAGCGCACACCCTTCTCCTCCGCGCCGGGGAGGAGGGGCGGCTTGAAGAAGCTGGAGATGAGCGTCCGGTGCTTGAGCGGGTGGTTCCAGAAGTTGCTGTTGCGCATCACCTGCTTGGCAGCCTTCCCGGCCTTGTCCGGCGGGGCGGGGTAGTCGCCGTAGGTGATGACGTGCTGGTTGTCGATGCAGACGATGGGCGTGCCGGTGAGCAGCGCGCCCCACGCGGTCATCGGCTCGTAATCGCTGATCACCGCCACCGGCTCCTGCTGGATGCAGCGCCCAGCGAGCGAGAAGCCGCTCACGGTCATCCGGTGCGCGGTCTTCAGCGCCTCCCAGATGGTCTTGTGGAGCAGCAGCCGGTTGTCCTCGTAGATGAGCTGCAGGTGCCAGACGGCATGGATGTGGGGCACGTGCGGCTTGAGGAAGTCGTACGCGCGACCTCCGCAGAAGACGTGGAGATCGTAGTGGTCCGCCAGGCCCTGCAGGAGCGGGAGCGAGCGGGTCGCGTGACCCAGGCCCTCGGAGTTGACGCCGAAGAAGAGGACCGGTTTGTGGGATGCGCTCATGGGGACACCTTGCCGGAAGCGGCGGGCTGAGACGTCGAGGGTGCCTGCGAGGGCTCCCCCAGCCACTCGAAGAGCAGGCGGGTGACCTCATGGGGTGCCTGGCTCAGGGCGACGTGATCCACGCCCTCGAGAATGGAGACCGCGGCGGCCTCAGCGCGCCGGGTCGGGTGCACGGCGCCGGCGATCCGCCGGACGAAACCGGGGGGGCTCAGGGCGTCGAGGCTGCCGGTCGCGAGCTTGATCTCCCCGCGCCACTCCCCGAGCGGCCCTGCGGCCGACACGGTGCGGCTCGCACGCAGCGAGCGCAGCGTGGTGCGCAGGTCGGTCCGGCGCAGGCCTTCCAGGAAGACCTCCAGCTCGGTCGCCTCGGGGGAGGCGTCGACGTAGGTGTCGAAGCGGCTCTCCTGCGGCAGCCAGCTGCCGTCGGCGAAGACCTCGGCGGTGTGTTGCACCAGGCGATCCGGAGCGGGCAGGGAGCTCACGCCCAGGCCGGGAGCCACCCGCCACAGCGCCCCGCCATGAGGGCCCGAGAGGGCACGGCGCACGTTGCCGACCAGCCGCGAGAAGCTGGCCCAACGGTTGTGGATGATCTGCGAGGTGCTGGCACCCACCAATGGGCACAGCAGGAAGAGCCGGTCGACGCGCGAAGGCGCCTCATCGAGGAGGCACAGCGCGGCGGCGGCACCCATGGAGTACCCGGCGAGGGAGACCCGCTCGATGCCCAGGGCATCCAGCCCCGCGACCAGGCGGCGGCCAATGGTGGGAAAGAAGGCCCGGGGTTTCACCGAGCTGGGCAGGGGCTTGGCATCTCCATGTCCCGGCAGGTCCGGCATGAGGAGGCCCACGCCGCCGGCGAGCAGGGGGAAGGCCGCCGTCGCCCAGGCGGAGCGGTTCATCACCCACCCATGCAGCAGGAGCACGGTGGGGCGGCCCGGCAGCGCGGGGACGTGGATGACCCGCCCCCCTTCAGGCCAGACCAGCGGGGGGAGCGCTGCAAGCTCTCGGGGACTGGCCGGACCGGGATCGGGTTCGGCTCGACGAAGGGAACCTTCCATGGACGTCACGCTTCAGGCCTTCCGTGAGACCACGTACGCCGGGTCTCCGACGCCACCCACCACCCAACCTCGGATCGGAGCGACACCCTGGCGACCATACCGGAATCAGATCGCTCGCAAACACTCCGCGAGAGGGTTCATGTGGACGCACTGCGGCATCGCGCCGGCTTGCCTGATGGGCAGGGTTGACCGGGTTCGGCAGGTTCTGACCCGGCGGCCGCTGTCGGCCGGCGTCGCGCGGATGCTTGCACGTGCAACGTTCGGCTCAGGTGCGGGGCGGCGCGCAGCTGCAACCGCCGCCGTGCGCAGCCACGGTTCAGGGCAGCAGCGTTTCGAGATCCCCCAGCGACTCCAGCCGCTGATCCCCCTCGCGGCGCAGGCCCACAAACCAGATCCCCGCGGCGGCAGCGGCCTCGGCGTCGAAGCGACTGTCTCCGATCATCCAGACCTCGGAGGGCGTGAGTGACAGGCGGCGGCAACCCTCGAGGAGTGGATCCGGGGCGGGCTTGGCGTTCGGCACCTGATCGGCGCACACCACCGCATCGAAGAGCCCTTCCAGCCTGGCGAAGCGCAGGATGTCAGCGGCGAGTGGGGTCATGGTGTTGGTGACCACCGAAAGGCGCAGGCCCCGCTCCTTGAGCGAGCGGAGGAGGGGGGCGGCGGCGGGATCCACCCAGATGCTGTCTCCGGCGACGGTGGGGAAGATCTCGAGGTAGGCGCGGTCCAGCTCCTCAGCCGTGGCCTGCATCCCGAAGGTCTCCACGTCCGCGGCGGCGCCCTGGCCGAACGTGGGCAGGAAGACCTCGCGGGTCACCTCCCGTCCCCCGAAGCGCCGGCTCGCCTCCTGAACCGCACGCAGCCAGGCCTCGGTGCTCTCCACCAGCACCCCATCCATGTCGAAGAGGATGCCGCGAGGGGAGGGGACGTTGCGGATGGGTGTGTGCGCCATGGAGGCCAGCTATCACCCGTCACGTCGCAAGTCTCCCGCGTTGCAGCGTCGGCGGAATCCGAGAGGAAACGCCGGGAAGCATTCCGCTCCCGGCCGTCCTGGGATAGTCCGAGGTGCTCTGCAGGACCGCCGGCCGCGAGGCCGACGCCGACGACCTGAGGGATCGAGGACGGTACGGACTCGATTCCGGAGCGCACGAATTCCCGATGACCGCACCGGCGGACACGAACCGGTTGGCGACATGGAGGGATCGGCTGCGCCCGCATTCCACCACCAGCGGGATGCTGTTCGCGCTCCTCAGCGCTCCCTTCGGGGTGGTGCAGGAGGTCCACGGACCCTGGTGGCAGCAACCCACGTGGCTGCAGGTGGCGGGCGCGCTGACCACGGTGCTGTTGCTGGGAGGCGCGGTCGGGATCACGCGCGTCACCGTGCTCGCGCGGGGCTCGGCAACGTTGGGGCTGCTGGGCCTGCTGGCCCTCGGCGCACCGCTCTGGGGCACCTCTCCGCTGTATGCGCTGATGGTCCTCATCGTCAGCACCGTGTGCCTCATGCTGCTGTGGAAGGTGGGCGCGCCGCTCATCGAGCTGAGCCGTCTGCGTCGACGCCCGGTCCACGAGGGCCAGGCGCAAGGCGCGGCGGTGGTCGCCTTGGCCATGTGGCTCCTGTGGGCCTTCACCCAGATGCAGCATGGGGTGGAGGAAGCGCTCGTGGTGGGCTGGCCGCTGTCGCTGAGCGCGTTGACCACACTCGAGTGGTCCCTCCGCAGGCGGCACAAACACCGGACGCGCTCCAGGATCCTGTGGGGCGCCCTGGTGGTCGCCGCGGCGCTCGCGCTCATGCTGCGACAGGGTGCGTGGTGGGCCTTGAGCGCCTTTGCCATCCCGGCGGCGCTGGCTGCCGTGCTGATCCGCTCGGAAGCCCCCCGCTCCTTCGGAGAGTCCAGTCTGTGGGACGCGCTCTGGGGGCACCCGGAGCGGCTGTTCGTCGGGACCTATGCCGGGCTCGCGTTGAGCGGCACCGTCCTGCTTGCCCTGCCGCAGAGCGCAGCGGACGGGGTCAGCATCGGCTTCGTGGACGCGCTGTTCACGGCGACCAGCGCGGTCTGCGTGAACGGCCTCACGGTGCTGGACACGTCCCGTGACTTCAGCGCCTTCGGGCAGGTGATCATCCTGCTGCTCGTGCAGGTCGGTGGCCTGGGCATCATGACCTTCTCGACCGCGCTGCTCGGCATCCTGGGGCGGCGCATGAGCCTCAGCCACGAAGGGGCGGTCGCCCGGCTGATCAGCAGTGAGGATCGCGGGCACCTCTTCTCGAGCGTCGGGCGCATCCTGCGCATGACGCTGGCCTTCGAGGGCGTGGGCGCGGCCGTGCTGACGCTGCTCTTCCTCGCGCAGGGCGAGGGGTTCGCGCAGGCGCTCTGGCGCGGCGTCTTCACCGCCATCTCTGCGTTCTGCAACGCCGGCTTCGCCCTCCAGAGCGACAGCCTGGTGAGCTTTCAGAACAGCCCCCTGGTGCTGCACACCGTGGGTGTCCTGATCATCGCCGGCAGCCTGTCGCCGCTGGTCATCTTCTCGCTGCCCGCCATCCTCGGCCGCACGGCAAAGCCGGTCCCGGCGCAGGCGCGGCTGGCGTGGGTGACCGCAGTGGGGCTGACGGTCGTGGGCTTCCTGGGCGTCCTCGCCATCGAGTGGGGCGCCGCGTTGGGCGGGCTGGGGGGCCTGGACAAGCTCCACAATGCCTGGCTGCAGTCGGTGACCCTCCGCTCCGCGGGCTTCAACTCGATCGAGACCGGGGGCCTCCGGGGCGCAACCATCGTGCTGATGGTGGTGATGATGTTCATCGGAGGCAGTCCCGGGAGCACCGCCGGGGGCATCAAGACCACGACCTTCGCGGTGCTGGTGCTGTCGGTCGTCCGCGCCATGCGGGGGCAGTGGAGTCTCGAGGTCTTCGGTCGCAGCATTCCCGAGCGCACCCGCGCCAAGGCCATCGTCGTCGTGTCGATCGCGCTGACCTTCGTCTTTGTCGCGGTGAGCTCCCTCATGCTCACGCAGAAGCTTCCGGAGCGGATGATGGTCTTCGAGGTCGTCTCGGCGCTGGGGACCACCGGCCTGTCGATGGGCCTGACCCCGCAGCTCGATGGGATCGGCCGCGGCATCATCATCGTCTGCATGTTCGTCGGCCGCGTCGGCGGGTTGACCCTGCTGATGTTTCTGAAGGGGCGGCATGCCCCGGCGACGCTGGGACGGCCGGAGGAGGCGATCGATGTGGGGTAGCAGTGAAAGGAGCGCGGGATGAGACGGCAGGCGCTGGTGATTGGGCTGGGGCAGTTCGGGATGTCGGTGGCCCGCGCGCTCACCGCCCGGGATGTGGAGGTCCTGGCGGTGGATGTCAGCGAGGAACGGGTCCGGGCGGCGGCTCCGCTCGTGACGGAGGCGGCCTGCTTTGACGCCGCGGATGAGCAGGCGCTGGCGCAGACCTTACCGGCGCGTCGGGACGTCTGCCTCTGCGCCATCGGAGACGAGGCAAAGGAGGCGTCGATCATCTGTACGGCGCTGCTGAAGCAGATGGGCGCCCAGCGGGTGATCGCCCGCTCCAACGACGATCTCCACGCACGGATCCTGACGCTGGTCGGGGCAGACCATGTGGTGAACCCGGAGCGGGAGTTCGGGGAGCGCTTCGCAAGCCAGCTCCTCCACGAGGAGATCCGGGGAGAGATGCAGCTCGGAGAGGGCATCCTCATCACCGAGGTGACGGCACCGCATGCGTTCGTGGGGCAGAGCCTCGGAGCGCTCGCGCTCCCGCGGCGCTATGGCGTGACGGTGGTGGCGCTGCGCAAGGGAGGGACGGGAGCGGTGATCATCCCCGACTCCGATTCCGTTCTCGGGGCCGGTGACGTGATGGTCATCGTCGCGAAGGAGACCGCGGTCGCGCACATGATGGAGAAGCAGTGACATGGAGTTGCGGCGTGAACTGCTCCTCACCATCGGCGCCTTGATCGCGCTGAACCTGCTCCTCGCGTTCGGAGCGATCGGGGTGCTCGTGCGGATGAATCCCGCGATCGACAGCATCTTCAGGGAGAACGTGGCCTCCATTGTCGCCGCCGAGCAGCTCCTCGGCGCGCTCGCGGAGGCGGGGGATGCGCCGCTTCCGGCGCATGCTGCTCAAGGCGTGCGGGATGCGCTCACGGCCGCGCAGCACAACATCACCGAGGGCGAGGAGATCCAGGCACTCACCTCGCTCTCGAGAGTGCTCCCCGGCGCCATCGACGGGGCACCAGGGGCCCGTCGGGAGGCGGTCCGGGAGGCGCGGCGGGTGATTCGGGTGAACCGGGAGGCGATGGTCGCGGTGTCTGCGGAGGCGCGGCGACTGGGCGCGGCGGGCGCGTGGGCCTCCGCGTTCGTCGGGTTCTTCTCGTTCGTGCTCAGCCTGGCCCTCGTGATCCGCATGCAGCGGCGCTTCGTCCAGCCGCTGGCAGAGCTTCATGGCGTGCTCGAGAGCGCGCGCTCGGGTGACCACCACCGCCGCTGCGGCGCGACGGACGCACCCCGCGAGGTGCTCCAGGTCTCCGCAGCGGTGAACCGGCTCCTCGACGAGAAGCTGCGGTGGGAACACCAACAACACGGTGCCCTCCCGAAGAGGCGTGCCGACGGCTAGGGCTGCTCGGTCTGGGGGGCGATCCCCCACTGTTCGAGGCGCGGCACGACCTGGGTCTCGAGGAGACGCTCGGCTTCGGCGAAGTCGATCTCCTCGAGGCGGGTCTTCCCCTCGCACAGGACCTGGAGGACGCCGTCCATGAGGAGGCCCGCATCGCGCGCCACGCGGTAGGGAGCCCGGCTGAAGGTGACCAGCCCGTAGCGGCCCACCGCGCGTCCCGGATACCGACGCAGCAGCTCCACCTCGACCGCCTTCTGCAGCAGGAAGTGGGGATCACCCACGTGGTCGCGCATCTCCTCGAAGTTGCCGACCGCGAGCTCTGCAATGGCGAGCGCGTCTTCACGGCGGTTCTCGGCGAAGGAGGCGAAGAGCTCCGCCCACGGCACCGCGTCCGGCGTCACCGTCTCGAGCACGGCGCCCAGCTGTTCATCCAGGATGGCGACGTCCTCGAACCCGGCGTTCATCCCCTGGCCGAAGAAGGGAACGATGCCGTGGGAGGCATCCCCCAACAGCAGCGAGCAGCCGTGGCTCCAGGGCCAGGAATGAACGGTCACCATCTGTCCCAGCGGGGCGGTCTCGAAGGCCCGGCCCAGATGCGGGATGCGCACGAGGGCATCGGGGAACTCCTGTTGGAAGAAGGCCTCCACCTGATCGGCGCGGGTGAGCTTGTCGAACGAGGGGCCGCCATCCCGCGTGGTGAAGGGGAGGAAGAGGGTGCAGGTGAAGTTGCCGTCCGGGTTGGGCAGCGCGATGAGCATGTGGCGACCACGCGGCCAGATGTGCAGCGCGTTGGGCTCGAGCTGGAAGCGCCCGTCCGGACCCATCCCCTCGCCGAGCGCGGGAGGCATGGTCAGCTCCTTGTAGCCGGCATCCAGGCGATCCAGCCGGCAGACACCGCCGGTGATCTGCTGCAGGGGGCCGCGCAGGGCGCTGCCGGTCCCGTCGGTGCCGAAGATGATCGGCGCATGGACCTCGACGATGCCGCCACTCGCCTCGTCGTGGAAGGTGGCCTGGAAGGTCCGGAAGTCATAGTCGAGCAGGCGGTGCTCGAAGTGGATGCGGACGCGTCCGCCGCCCTGTTGCTGTGAGGCTTCGGCCCCGGTGAGCAACCGCGCGTTGATGCCGCCGCGTGAGAGGGAGTTGATGAACTGGCTGTCGTCGGTCCCGTAGCGCTGGAAGGTGAGTGTCCCATCCACCGCGTGCATCATCCGCCCGTACATGGGGATGGCCTCGGCCAGCAGCGCTTCCTCCATCCCGACACGCTCGAGCGCATGGATGCCCCGGGTGGAGAGGGCGAGGTTGATGCTGCGGCCCCCCACCAGCTTCTCGCGGCGGAGATCGGGCCGGCGCTCGTACATCTCGATGTCGAAACCCCGCCGCGCCAACGTCAGCGCGAGCAGCGAGCCCACGGGGCCTGCACCGACGATCACCAGAGGCTCACGCATGGCGCACCAGCAGCTCCCGGAGGAGCATGACGACCTTCTGGACGTCGGCCCACCGGGTGTAGAGGGGAACGGGGGAGAGACGGATGATGTCGGGGTTGCGCAGGTCGACCATCGCGCCGCGGGCGTGAAGGCCTTCAGCGATCGCGCGGGCGTGCCGGGGAATGCGCAGGGTGAGCATGGTGCCGCGCCGGTGCGGCTCCCGGGGGGTGAGCTGCTCGACCGAACCTTCCGGCAGGCGGTCCACGAGCCACTCGAGGTAGGCGGTCAGACGGCGCGCCCGCGCGGCCAGTGCTGCCATGCCCACCCGATCGAAGAGCTCCATCGAGGCACCCAACGCCGCGAGCTGGAAGATGGGCGGGTTGGACAGCTGCCACCCCTCCGCTCCGGGGATGGGGCGGAAGTCGGGCCCCATCTGGAAGCGGGTCTCCTTGTCGTGGCCCCACCACCCGGCGAAGCGCGGAAGGGTGGCGTCGTTGGCGTGGCGCTCGTGGACGAAGAGGCCGCCGAGGCCGCCGGGTCCCGCGTTCAGGTACTTGTAGTTGCACCAGGCGGCGAAGTCCGGACCCCACCCGTGCAGATCGAGCTCGAGGTTTCCCGCGCCGTGCGCGAGGTCCAACCCCACCCGGGCGCCCACGGCGTGACCCGCGCGGATCACCGCCGGGGCATCAAACGCCTGTCCCGTGAGGTAGTTGGGCTGTCCGAGCAGCACCAGCGCCAGCCGGTCGCCCTCCCGCGCAATGGCCTCGAGCACATCCTCCTCGCGGATGGCATCTTCGCCGGGTCGCGGCTCCAGGGTGACCAGGGCCTCCTTGGGATCAAAGCCGTGGAAGGCGATCTGGCTCTGCACCGCGTAGCGATCCGAGGGAAAGGCGGTGCCCTCGATGAGGATGCGGTTGCGCGAAGGGGTGGGCCGATAGAACGACACCATGAGCAGGTGGAGGTTCACCGTCAGGGTGTTGGCGACGGCGACCTCGATGGGCTTGGCGCCGACCAGGCGTGCGGTGCTGGCGGTGAGCTGCTCGTGGTACGGCATCCAGGGGCGTCGCGCGGAGAAGTGGCCTTCCACGCCGAACTGCGCCCAATCGTCGAGCTCCTGTCCGATCGCCTCGCGCACCCCGCGGGGCTGCAGGCCCAGGGAGTGACCGGCGAAGTAAAGGACGTCTGAGCCATCCGGAGCGCGGGGGAAGAGGAAGGACGCCCGCGTCGACGCCAACGGATCGGCGGCGTCTTGCGCGGCGGCCCAATCAGCGTCGTCTTCGAACGTCTCTTGAACTTCCGGTGCGGTCACGGTGCGACTTCCTTCGTCCAGGTTCTCGGGGGCGGCAGCCTAGCCTCTTGAAGCCGGCGGGGGTTCCTTCCCGACACGTCGGCGTGGGCTGAATGCGGGGGCGTCGGGACGCCGGCGGCAATGTTGCCGGATAGCTGGAAAACGGACGGGGCACCATGCTCCGATGCATCGGTCAGGTGGCCGCCTCCGGAGCCAGGGAGGTCGCAGAAGCCCGTGTCCCCGCGGAAGGTGTGGCGGGCGACCGGGCCGATTTGAGCCCGCTCAAAAGGCGCCGGTGGAGCCGGAGGCGACCTGCCGTCTTCGGACGTCGGCCGGGGTCCGCACCGCCCGCCGGGCCGCGCGCGCGCCGGTCAGTCGCTGTCGCCGAAGAGCCCTCGCACCAACGCGGCGATGGCGAGGGGCGTCCCGATGTTGGGGTCGTAGAGGGGCTCGAGCGCGTTGCTGAAGTCGAGGGCGCTGGTGAGCCGCAGCGCGGGATCGCGGGTGAAGCTCATGGACAGGAGGGTCGCCAGTACCTCGGGAACCTCGGGGCGCACCTGCTCCACCGGGATGTACTGCCCGGCGCGCACGGCGGCGGCGATCTCGACGGGCTTCTTTCCCGGAAAGGGTCGCTGCAGGGTGAGCAGCTCATAGAGACAGACCGCTGCCGCCCACACGTCGGCCGCGGGAGAGACCTCGCCCTCCATGGCCTCGGGAGACAGGTAGGCGGGCTTGCCGGCCAGCGGGCCTTCCGCGTGCAGTCCCCGGATGCGCGCCACGCCGAAGTCCCCGAGCTTCACCTCACCCAGGCGGGAGATGAAGACGTTGGAGGGCGAGACATCGCAGTGCACGACCTCCAGGGGACGTCCACTGCGGCCCTTCGCGTTGTGCGCGTAGGAGAGGGCGTCGAGCAGGACGCGCGCGAGATA
The DNA here is from genome assembly GCA_035304185.1 of Myxococcaceae bacterium. GTDB lineage: Bacteria > Myxococcota > Myxococcia > Myxococcales > Myxococcaceae > DATGQN01. Next base: position 6,646 of record DATGQN010000099.1, on the reverse strand, counting down.
GATGGCGAAGTCGATGGGAAGTTGGATTCCCTGTTTGCGACAGCGGCGCAAAAGCTGCCCCAGATCGCGCCCGTCCACGTGCTCCATCACCAGGAACCATCCACCCGGATAGGTCCCGACGTCGAACGTCTGCACGATGTGCGGGTGGACCAGCATCCGCGAGAGGTCGGCCTCACCGGTGAAGAGCTCAATTGCCACCGGATCCGTCGCGAGCTGCGGCAGCAGTCGCTTGATGGCGACGTACTGTCCTTCGCGCGGGCCGGCGAGCGCGCGGCCGTAGAAGACCTCGGCCATTCCACCGCGCCCGAGCAGCGAGAGCAGTTCGTAATTGCCGACCCGCGGGCGATCGGACGCCTCCACCGGCCGGGGCGTCGGTGCATCGAGGAAGGCGTTGATGCGATCCGCGCTGCTGGGGACCGGTGTCCCGCTGGAGATGTGGGTCTCCTGCACGATCTCGTCGATGCGCTCGCGGGTGGCGTTGTCGGGCAGAAGCGACACGGTCACCCCCGAACGCTCCACCGCGGCGACCACTGCCGGAACGTGGAAGCGATGTCTGCCCAGCTCGAGCTGGACCTCCACCGGCTCTTCGCGCCGCATGCGATGGCTTCCGGCGATGAAGAGGCGTCCCTGCTGCAGGCTCAGTCGCTCGGCGCGGATTTCGGCGGCGGTGGCGTACCGGACGCAGAGGGTGGAGCGGGCCTGGAGGCCTCCGGGCCCGGGCGTGGCCGCGCGCATGGGCGTCCCCCCGGGGGCCGACAGGAGCTGGGAGACCAGACGGGTGCGCGCGGAGTCGTCGAGGGAGAAGCGGATGGCGTGCCGCGCGCCATCGACGCGGACGACCTCCCCGTTCAGCGGCAGCAGGCCATCGGTTGCGGGCAACTCGAGGACCACCCGGGTCCCCACGGAGAGCTGCGCGTCGCTCTCGAGCGTGGCGCCACCCAGGGAGAGGTTGTGCAGGGGCGCGCGATCGGAGGCCTCGCCGCTGAGCGCGACGGGAATGCGCCGGGGGCCACCGGACGTCGGCGTGCGGCTGGAGCCTCCCTGTTCGACGAGGGTCGAGAGGGCGCGCAGGACCTCCGGAGGGGGGGCGAGGAGGGCGAGCCCGAAGCCGGTGGGGTGGTCCTGATCCCCGGAGTGGTGGTGGGCCACGCGGCCCTCGGTGACGAAGGGGGAGGGGTGTCCGGGCAGGCTGAGGGACACGGCGATCTGATCCCCGATGGGGGGCGGACGCTTGGAGCGGACGAAGAGGCCGCGGGTGGAGATGTCGTAGCTGACCGCGCGCTGATCCTGGCCGAGGGCGAGGTGCAGCTCGGCGCGGACCCGTGAGGTCCCCCGTCGCTCGGTGCGCTCGACGCCGAGATCCGAGAGCAGTGCCTGCAGGCGGCGGGGGAGCTCTCCGGGGGTGACGCCGCGGGCGTGATGCGGGGCGCCTTCGATGCGGGAGAGGAGGTTCGCGCGCTCGCGGGTCCCGAGCTCGCCCAGCGACAGCCAGAGGCCGCCTGCCTGCTCAGCCCAGAAGGCGAAGCGGGCCTCCACGTCGTGGAGGGGAACGAAGGGTTCGAAGCGGGCGACGGCGATCAGGGTCTGAGGCTTGGCCCGCAGCCCGACGTCGACCTCATAGAGCTGGCCGGCGAAGAGGTCCGGCCACCCGAGCACGAGACGCTCCGCGGCCGCCAGGCGTGGGCCCTGGGCGCGCTCGAAGACAATCGCGTACTCGAGAGAGGCAGACAAAGGATCAGCAGAAGAAACCGCCCGGCGTCGGATCGCAAGGGGCAGCGGCCCGGAGGCGCTCGGCCGCTGGAATGTTGCAGCCATCCGACCGGCTTGGGGAGTGAGGCGGGGCCCCCTATCTTGACGGGATGGCCCCTGAACTCGAAGTCCTTGAAGAGGTGAGACCGTGAGCGACGACACCACGCCCCGGGCCGCAGCGCGATTTCACGAGCTGATGATGCGGAAGTCTCCGCAGGAGCGGGTGCAGATGGCCTCCTCCATGTTCCGGGCAGCCCGCCAGATCGTCCTTTCGAGCATCCGCCAGAAGCACCCCGGGATCAGCCCCACCGAGGAGCGGGTCCAGCTCTTCCTGCGCTTCTACGAAGCGGACCTCACTCCGGCACAGGTGGAGCGCTACGTCAGGGCCATCCGCGCCGCTGGGGTACAGGAGCCAGTGAGGCCGTGACGTCCTTCCCGCGCGGATCCCGTCCCGGGCCGCCGTGCTAGAAACGCGGGCATGGCACATCCTCCCAGGTGGCTCGAGTCCCTGAAGAAGGAACCCCGTCTCGCTGCCGCCGGGCTGCGTTGGCTGACGCCGGAAGAGGCTGCGTCGCACAAGGCACGCGCCCTGATGGATGAGGGCGAACCTTCCCTTCAGTTGCGCCTGCAACTGGCTGAGAAAGCCTTCTCGGAGGCCCGCGCAAAGCTCGCCGAATTCGTCCCGGTCGCTGAAGGTCCCTCCGTCACCGATCAGCGTGGGCGCGTGCACCCGAGCCTGCTCTGGATCGGCGAGAAGGGGCTGGCCGCGACGGAGCTCAAGCTGGCCCTCTCTCCCCTGCATCCGCCGGCGTTCTGGGTGAGCGCGGGGCAGACGGCGACGACGGTGCAGGATGCAGTGTCCGCCTACTTTCCGAAGCAGCGCATTCCCGAGAGCGCGTTCGGGAAGGTGGAGCGCGGCTACCTGGGCAACAACGCCGCAGATGGGCTGGATCTCATCAAGCTGCACGATCGCTATGCCGCCTCGCCCTTCATGGATCCGGTGGCGTGGGGGAGCGCCCACGCGCAGGACCCGCGCGGTGAGAAGCCCCTCTCTCCGGGACACCGCGGACGCGAGCGCGCGCGCGACTACCGGGCGCAGGACGACGATCCCCGGACTCCTGCCACGTACACCTTCCGGACCCTGCACTCCCAATCGATCCTGCGCGTCGAGGCCCACCTCGGGGTGGGGCCGGGGCTCAACGTCTTCGTGGCCGAGCTCCGCTACCAGCCCGTCCGCAATACGGCGCCCGTGGAGCGGCTCAACCGGGATCTCGGAACGCGCCTGCCCACCGATCTTCCGCTCGATCTCGCCGGTGCCCTCGTGGGCCTGCGGTTCGATCCCGCGGATCGGATCCACGAGGCCCTCAAGGGGGCGCGTCCGGAGCAGCTCCACCTCGCGCTGATGTGCTTGGCGGCGCTCGCCGCAGATGACGCTGCCGCCGAGGCCGAGCTGGAACCCTTCAGCGATCATCCGGAGGAGAGCGTGCGCCGCGCGGTGGCACATCTGGCCGAGCGGGGAGGGCTGCACGCGTTGCTGAACCGGATGGCGCAGGCCGAAGCCTCCCCCTCGCTGCGGGAGGAGCTGGGGCGCGCGATTGCCGCCGCCGGCTGAATCCCGATGTCGCTCCGGGAGCGTGGCAGCTGCTGCCACCCTCACGTGGAGGACGCCTGAGCGCTCCATCCGGAGGCAACTCCGGGCTGCAACTCCCGACAATAGGGGCTGGAGAGCGGATCGCCCGTTGCGCCGCCCGGGGAGCCTTTCATGTCGATGATCGATGCTGCCGCGCGTGCGGCGAGGGAAGCCGCTGCACGGGCCGCCGCCGCCAGGAAGGCTGCCGCCGCCAAGGCTGCAGCAGAGAAGGCCGCCAAGGCTGCGGCTGAAAAGGCTGCCAAGGCAGAGCAGCTGCGTCAGGGAAAGGACGCGTTCTCGGTCAAGGCCAACGCCGGTCAGAACAAGCTCCGGTTGGATGGCGGCGCCGCCGGCGAGGCACGGCTCGAGAAGGGGGCGCTGGGGAACGATGGCGTGAAGACGTCCGGCGTCACCCTGATGGATGGCGCGGTCGGGAAGGCGGACGCGGCGGCCCTCGAGCCCGGCGTGCGGACGCTGGGGGCGACGCTCAAGGAGAGCCTCAAGAGCCTCGGTGGTGCACAGCCCGGCGACCCCTCCGAGGTCAACGCCGTCAGCGCCCGGAACGTCAGGAACCTCGGCGATACGCCGGAGACGGAGCGGACCTCCGACACCGAGGAGCCGCCCGCCGAGGAAGGTCTCCCGGAGAAGGCCGAGGATCTCGCCGAGCACTACCCCACCCTCAAGGATCGGCCGAAGGAGGAGCTGGAGAAGGCCTACGACTCCCTCAAGAAGCTCAAGGAGGGCGAGGTCTCCGATCAGCTCACCGCGCTTGGCGAGCTGGCCAAGGACTTCCCCGAGGTCACCGACAGCGCCATCGAGAAGCTGGGGCTGAAGGACAACCCCATCGCGGAGATCGCCTCGGACCCGGACGCGCTCACCTCGCTGGGGACCCTGGTCGATGAGGAGGCGTCGGCGCTCGACAAGGCCGAGGCCGCGCTCACCCTGGCGCATACGGTGGGCTCGGAGCTTGCCCCCGAGGATGTCGAAGGCTTCCTGAACACCTCTCTGGCCGCGCTCCCTGCCGGTGCGGAGCTCGCCAGCTCCCTCAGCACCTTCATGGATCCCGAGGCCAGCGGTCTCGACAAGGCGGGCGCCGCGCTGGACCTGGCGAAGGCTCTCAAGGACTTCACCGGCGAGGCGTTCCCGGAGCTCGCGAACTCGCTGCGCAAGCTGGACAGCAGCTTCAAGTCGGTCGACGCGGCGCTGACGCTTCTCGATCCCGACGCGTCGGTGAAGGATCGGGCGGAGGCGCTGGCAACGCTCGCGACCGAGCTGCCGGACGTGAAGAACGACCTCCAGGCGTTCCGCGAGCTGCTCCGGGAGCACGGCGTCAAGAACGTCGATGACGTGTTCGGAGAGGCGGCGCTCGAGGCGACGGTGAAGGGGCTGGACCCCGAGCTCGCTGCGTCCATGAGCCCCGAGGACCTCGAGACGCTCGCGGCCATTGCGGAGACGGTGGGCAAGGACGAGCTCGCCGATGTGCTCGAGGGCATCGACGATCCCAAGGCGCTGGAGGCCCTCACCAAGCAGCTCGATGGAATGGAGGGCGACGCGGGCAAGCGGATGCTCAAGGCCCTCAGCGGGCTCGAGCACGACGCGCTCGCCAAGACGCTCAACGATCCGAAGGTGCTGGGTCAGATGGGCGAGCTGGCCACCAAGCTCGACGACGCCGCCATGGAGACCGTCGGCAAGCTGGTGAAGGAGATGGACGCGGACATGCTCCGCACCCTCCTCAAGTACACCGACGGGGTGTCGCCGGAGATCCTCGAGGGCACCATCAAGGGCCTTGCCCCGGTGCTGGGCGAGGTCGACGGCAAGATGGTGGGCAAGATCCTCACCGCCCTCGATGGCGTCATCGGGAAGATGGGGCTCGAGGTCACCGCGGAGGTCGCCGGCAAGGTCTTCAAGAACCTGCTGAAGATCATCCCCTTTGCCGGCGCGGTCCCGGGCGTCATCGATGCCGCGCGCCTCACAAACGAGGCTGCGGAGCTCCGGGACAAGAACCCGGACCTGGCCTTCTTCGCGCAGCTGGGCGCGAACCTGAACGGCGCGGATGCGGTGGTCGGCACCATCCTGAGCTTCACCGGCGTCGGCGCGGCAGTGGACCTCGGCGTGGGTGCGCTCTTCGGGGTGGTCGAGCTCGCGCACGAGCTGGCCTTCGATGCGGAGAAGGCAAAGTACGAGGCGGATCCGGAGAACTACGAGGCGCCGGATTGGATGAAGGCCGTCAACCTCGCCGGTGCCGCGGCGATGGGGCCAGCGGGCGTCGCCCAGCTCGCAGCGTTCTACGGGCCAGAGGGTGCGGCGGAGCTCGCGCAGTGGGGGATCGAGAAGGGCGCCGAGGGTGCCATCGCGGTCGCCGAGTTCGCCGGCGTCACGAGCGCCGAGCTCGCCGAGGATGGTCTCAAGGGTGCGGCCGGCTTCATCCGCCTGATGGCCGACGTGCTGCGCGATCCGGGCAAGTACGGCGAGGCGGTCGCGCAGGCCGCGGCGGAGCAGTTCAACAAGGCGCTCGAGCTGGGCGGCGCCATCGCCGATGCGGCGCGTGAGCAGCTCACCAACCTGGTGGATGGCGCGATTGAGCTCGGTGAGAAGGGGCTCGAGACCCTGCGCTTCATTGCCGAAAACCCGGGCGAGGCCGCGAAAATCGCGGTGGAGGGGCTGCAGAACCTCATCGACTCCGGCATCGACCTGGCGACCGAGGCGGGCAAGGCGCTCTACCAGGGCGCGGTCGAGACCCTGAACACGCTCAAGGAGGGTTGGGAGAACCTGAGCGGCGCGGCCCGCGAGCTCGCCGACGAGCTGATCTCCAAGGTCGACACGGTCATCACCGACGCGGTGAACAAGGCCATCGAGCTCGGTGAGAAGGGCGTGGAGCTGCTGGTCTGGGCGGCGCAGAACCCGGGCGCAGCTGCCGAGGCGGCGAAGGAGGCGATCTCGGACCTGCTCGCGAAGGGCGGAGAGATCGCAGAGCAGGCCTGGAACACGATCCGGGATCTGGGTGCGCAGGGGCTCGAGCTCGCCGAGGACGTCATCGAGGGCCTCAAGGACCTGGGCGACAAGGCCGTCGACACGCTCAGGTACATCGCCGAGAACCCGGGTGAGGCGGCAGCGCAGGTGCGGGATTGGGTGGGCAACACCCTCTCGGACATCGCACGCAAGGGTGGGGAGATCGCCACCGAGGCTGCCGAGGCCATCATGGAGTGGGTGGACAACCGGGTGGAGTGGGCCCAGGAGTTCGCCGTCGACCTCCTCAAGGACGGGGTC
>DATGQN010000098.1:0-6854 GCA_035304185.1 Myxococcaceae bacterium | reverse complement strand
GATCAGAGTGAATATTGTGGCGAGATGTCCGGTTCCTCCTCGTGTTCAAGAGTTTTTAGAGTATGCAAGGCGCGCTTTCGAGGAGGCCGGTTTTAGCTTGACCCATCGAGTGGTGCCTTTGTGACAGCGAGGCTATTCGTGTGAGGAACCATTGGGTAGGCCATTGGTTCACGAAGGATCGCCGGAGCCCCTACGAAGGCACTTGCGCCTCATCGGCAATGCCCTTGGCAACCGGCAGCGTGAAGCGGAACGTCGTACCCGCCCCCGGCTCGCTCTCGACCCAGATCCGTCCACCGTGCGCCTCCACGATGCCCCGGGAGATGTACAGCCCAAGTCCGGTGCCCTGGTGACGATGCTGGCGTGACTGCCAATAGCGCTCGAAGAGGTGCGTCTGGTCTTCGGCGGCGATCCCCGGCCCGGTGTCCGAGACCGCGAACTCCATCCAGTCGCCACGGCGAACGACCCGGAGCTGAATCCGTCCCTGCTCCGGGGTGAACTTGATGGCATTGCCGACCAGGTTGCTGAGGACCTGGAAAAGGCGGTCGGAGTCCGCCAGTACGGGGTCGGTGGTGTCGCTCGACCAGCTCAGGCCGATCTTCTTGGACTCCGCGCCGGGCGCCAGAACGTCGACCGCATCGCTGAGCAGCTCGTTGGGGTTCTCCGGGCGCGCATCGATCACGAAGCGTCCCGCCTCGATCTTGGACAGGTCCACCAGATCCTGAAGCAGCGCCGCCATCCTCCCGGTCGCCTGCTGGATCCGCATCGCTCCCTTGAGCAGACGCGGCCCCGGATCGCCCGGGGCCTGCAACACCTTCTGGATCTGCGTCGCCTGAAGCGAGATGAGCCCGATGGGGTTGCGGAGATCGTGGCTGACCACCGCCACCAACTCATCCCGTGCGCGGACCGCCGCTTGCTCACGGAGGACCTGGTGCGCGAGATCCGCCTCAATGACCGAGCGGCGCAGATCCGCGGCGGCCTGCAGGTCGGTGGTGTCCCAGGGGGCCGACTGCCCCTTCACCTGCTCCTTCCAGAGTTCGAAGGAGCGGCGGGGATGCAGCTTCTGGGTCTCCGGCTCGTAGGAGGCGGCCTTGTCCGGATTGCCGCTCCAGTTCACCGTCTGGACGACCTCCGGGCGGAACCACAAGAGGACGTAGCGCTCCTGCCGGGGCATGACGAGGGCGAGCAGACCGCTCGCACATGCCTGCTCACCGGAGATGGTGGGGAACTCCGCCGGGAGGCGGTGTGTGCTGTAGACGCCGCGATGTGTCCGTTCCCGCACCCAGTCTGCGAGGAGGTGGAGGTGACCCGGAGACGGGCAGACGCCGACGGTCCGGATCTGATCGGCGGAGACGACGGCGGCACCGCTCGCCTCGACCGCGGTCAGCAGTGCCTCCGGCCGCTCCGCGAGCGACAGCAGCGGGTCCTGACCGACAGCCTCCATGGCCTGCGCGAGCTCGCGGAGTGGGCCACGCCGTGCCTCCCAGCGCTTCCTGACCTCCAACTCCTCGAGCGCGCTGATCTGCAGCGACACCAGCTGCCCGATGGCCTCGCAGGCGCTGCGCAGCTCATACGGAACGAAGCGCGGGCGTCCGTTGCCGCAGGTGATGAGGCCCCACAGCGCGTCACCGCGCAGAATCGAGATGCTCAGTGAGGCCTGCGAGCCGAAATTGCGCAGGTACTCCCGGTGGACCGGCGAGACGCTCCGCAACACGCTCCCACTGAGGTCGAGGGGCGCTCCGGTATCCGGCCGCAGCTCCGGAATGAGCGGGACCGGCGTGTACGCCGAGTCCGGGATGATGCGAAGCCAATTGCGTCGGTAGAGCTCGCGGGCCTGTTTGGGGATGTCGCTCGCCGGGTAGTGCAGGCCGAGATAGGGATCCAGGCCCTGGGCGAGACTCTCCGCAATCACCGAGCCGTGCCCGTCCGCATCGAAGCGGTAGAGCATCACGCGGTCGTAGCCGGTGAGGTCCCGGATCTCCCGCGCTGCGGTGTCCTGAAGCTCCGTGAGATCGCGGGCCGCCTGGAGTCGGCGCAGGGTCCGTCCGAGCAGCTCCTCCACGGGTGCATCCGGTGTGGTCCGGGGCTCGAGCTCGAGGATGGTGACGCCCTCTGAGCGGTGCACGATCCCGTCCACCTCCCGATCCCGGAGGAGGAGCCGCAGCCGGTTGTTCTCCTTCAACGAAGGGCTCGAAAGCAGTTGTTCGAGCAGACGGGTCTGGGGTGCGCCCAGGAGTGCCTCGAGGTGCTGACCCAGGGTGTCGGCGGGCTCGCGGCCCAGCAGTTCTGCGGTGTTCGCGCTGACCTGGGTGACCGTCAACCCGGGTTCGCTGAACGCGATGAGGACCCCGTGTGGCTGGATGGCGCCGGGAATGTGGATCGGCTCCTGCGCGCAGCGGTCGTTGATCACATCCTCGGGGAGCTGGGTGGGGCGATTCATCGGAGCACCTCCCGCACGTCGAACCACCGCTCGAGCGCCGAAAACGTCTCCACCGCCGCGGTGCAGGCGCGGTCATGAAAAGCAGTGGGCTCGGCATCGGCTTCGCCCAAGAGCGTCAGGAAGCTGCGCCACATCCTGCCCGTGTCGGATCCGTAGGGACGGAGGAAGCGGGCGCCATGCTCCGACCCGAAGCCGAAGCGGGCCTCAATGGCGCGGCCGGTGATCTGCCCCCCGAGCGTCGAGCCCTCGAGAACGTAGAGGCACCCGAGGGTGGCCGCCCGGTGATCGAGCTGGGGCAGGGAAGGGCAGGTGGGGACGGCGGCGACGTCCCCGTCGTTCAGGCCCAACGTCCTCAGATCCTGTTCGAGCAGCGGCGTCTTGCGCCGGAGGGGCCACTCGAGGCCCGGGAGCTGCGAGGCGTCCTTCTCGAGGCAAGCCTCCAGGGGCTGGTAGAAGCCGTAGAACGCCTCCAACAACCGCCGGTAGGCGTCGAGCGTGAGGGCCTCCGAGGTCAGAGGAAGCCGCGCCTCCAGACGATGGTGAACGACCGAGGAGGCTTCGCGGAGTGCGTCACGGAGGCAAGGGGGCGGCCGGCCATGCTCCGGTCGGTGGTGAGAAGGCTTTGGGCGGGCATCCAAGGTGGCTCTCCGAATCAGTTACTCGCTGCTCGGGATCGGAGCGGCGTTCAAGGTGGTCACGCGGACGCGCACCGTGAACGCCCCACCGTATGTTTCGAACATGCCGCGTGGAAAGGAAGCGGCGTCGGCACCCTGAAAAAATGGAGTGTCCCACCTTCGGAGCTGAACCCGGGAGCGGAGGAGGCTTCGCCGAAACCCGCTTTCTCAGGGCACCTGCACCACGGTCATCATGTTGGTGCTGCCCGGCTCGTTCAGGGGCACCCCGGTGAGGACCACCACGTTGCCGCCCTTGGGACAGAGGTTCTGCTTGCGAACGACCTTGCGGACCTGATCGGTGACCTGATCGGTGTTCTTGCAGCGCGCGACGTGGATCGCCTCGACCCCCCACTGCAGCGACATGCGGCGCACGGTCTGCGCGTTGGGGCTCAACCCCAGGATCCGCGCACGGGGCCGGAACTCCGACACGTGCAGGGCGGTCCGACCGGTCTCGGTGAAGACGACGATCAACGGCAGGTCGAGCTGGTCGGCAGCGGCCACCGCGGCGGCGGCGACTCCGGTCGGGGTGTCGCGGGTGCGCCTGAAGGGGCTGAAGTCGTAGCGCCCGTTCTCGAGCGAAGCCTCGGTCTCTTCGATGACCTGGCACATGGTGCGGACCGCGGAGACCGGGTGGAGTCCCGCCGCGGTCTCCCCCGAGAGCATGAGCGCGTCTGCGCCGTCCAACACCGCGTTGGCGACGTCGCTGACCTCGGCGCGGGTGGGGCGGGGATGCTGGACCATGCTCTCCAACATCTCGGTCGCCACGATGACCAGGCTGCCTTTGGCGTTCACCTTGCGGATGATCTCCTTCTGGAGCACCGGCACCCGCTCGAGGGGGACCTCCACGCCAAGGTCGCCACGCGCCACCATGATGCCGTTCGCGGCCTCGGTGATCTCGTCGATGGCCTCGACCGCCTGGGGCTTCTCGATCTTGGCGATGATGGGCGTGTCGCCGACCAGCCTGCGTGCTGTCTGGATGTCCTTGGCCGAGCGCACGAAGGAGAGGGCCACGAAGTCCACCCCCAACTGCTGACCGAAGGCCAGGTCCTTGCGGTCCTTGGCGGTGATGGTGGGCACGCTCACCGCGGCGCCCGGGAGGTTGAGGCCTTTGCGGTCCTTGAGGATGCCGCCGACCTCCACCCGGCAGTGGACCTCGGTTCCCTCGACATCCAGCACCTCGAGCCGCACCCGCCCGTCGTCCAGGAGGATGATGTCCTTGGGCTGCACGTCCTTGGGCAGGGTCTTGATGGGCGTGGGGATGAGGCGGGCGTCGCCCATCACCCGCCGCGTCGTCACCGTCACCCGCTGGTCCCGGCCGACCTCCAGCTGCCCGCCGACGAAGCGCCCGAGGCGGATCTTCGGGCCCTGCACATCCTGCAGGATGGCGAGATTGTGTCCCAGCTTCTGCGCGATCCTCCGCGCCCGCTGGATGAGCTGGGCGTGCTCCTCGTGGGTCCCGTGCGAAAAGTTGATGCGGGCCACGTTCATGCCGGCCTTCAGCATGTCCTCGAGCACGATGTCCGAATTGCTCGAGGGCCCCAGGGTGCAGATGATCTTCGCCTTGCGCATGGGACGCAGGCTTAGCCGACCTGGGGCCCGGAGGTGACACGAAGTCCGTCCCGGGGCCGTCAGAGTTCGATGGACTCGCCCGGATCGGAGGGCTCGCCGGAGGGCGGCAGCTCGTGGGGGAGGGGACCGGAGCCACCCACGCCCAGCTCCTGCTCCAGGAGGGACTTCACCTCGGACTCATCAATTCCCGCCTCTTCCAGGACCTGGCGGTTGGCGAGGATCGGCGCATCGCCCTGGATGGCCATGGCGATGGAGTCGGAGGGGCGCGCGTCGATCGCGTGATCCGTCCCGTCCTGGCGGATCACCACCCGGCCCACGAAGACGTCGTCCTCGAGGCCGTCGATGCGCACCTCGGTGACCTGTCCCCCGAGCTCGGTGACCACCGAGTCGAGGAGATCCTGGGCAAGGGGGTGAGGTGGCTCCTGCTCCGCCAGGCGGAACGCAATGGAGACCGCGGCGGCCTCATCCACGAAGATGGGCAGCATCGTCGCCCCGTCCTTGCTCACCAGGACGATGGCGTGGGTGTCGAGCTCGGCGATCGGGAGCACGTCCCGCACTTCGAGCTCGACCAGATCCTGGCAGACATCCGGGGCCTCGCCCTCGAGAGGGCGACAGTCCGCCGGAGGGGCAGAGGACAGGGGCGGCTCCGGCGGCGGATCGCTCAGGCCCGCGCGGGGCACGAACAGCACCAGGGGCACGACGAGCAGGGCGAGCCCGAACGGAGCTGCAAACCAGCGAAGGGGTCGGGTGGGGATTCTCACCCGACAAAGCTGTGCACCGGACGGCAGGGGGCCACGTCAGGGCAGGCGGCGGACCTCGCGATCACGCTTGCCAGGCCGCTGTCCGGGGGGGCCGATGAGGCGGGCGGAGGGGGACGCAACCGACCTGATCAGAGGTCGTCGTCGTCCTCATCGTCGTAGTCGTCGTCGTCCTCGTCATCGTCGAGGTCGTCGTCGTCATCCTCGTCGTCGTCGAGGTCGTCATCGTCCTCATCGTCGTCCTCGTCCTCGTCGAGATCCTCGAGGTCCTCGGACTCGAGCGTCATCGACAGGGAGAACTTCTTGGACAGGGACGCGAGGGCACCCCGCAGCTCGTTGAGCGCGTTGATGAGATCCTCACTCATGCTCGACGGCGCCTTGGCCCCGCAGTGCGGGCACTCCAGCTTCTCGGAGCCGTCGATGAGATCGGGGGCTTCGATCTCGAAACCGCCCTCGCACTTCTGACAGGTGAACTCGATGGTCATGGGGTGCGGGCAGATATTCAGCCCCGGGGGCGCTGTCAACGTCTGTGGCGACAGTGAACGGATGCTGGCCCCCGGGCTGACCGACGCATAGCGTTGGGGCCCTCATGGACCTCCCCCGCACGGTTCTTCAGGCGTTGCACGATCAGGCGTCCCGACTCGGGGACCGCCCCGCACTCTGGGCGATGCACCGCCGCACGTGGCTGCCCACCTCCTGGCGTGATCACGCCAAGCGGGTGCGTCAGTTCGCGCTCGGTCTGCTCGGCCTCTCCATCGCTCCGGGTGAGCCGGTCGCCATCATGGCCTTCAACGGTGAGGCCTGGATCGCCGCGCACCTCGGCGCCATGGCCACCGGCGCCATCCCCTTCGGCATTTACGTCAGCAGCACGCCTGCCCGGGTCGAGGAGCTGCTCGCCCATTCGCGGGCGCGGGCCATCGTGGTCGAGGACGCGCGGCTCGCCCGCATGGTCCAGGGCCTGCGCGAGCGGCTGCCGAAGCTCGAGCACATCATCGTCCTGGATCCGAGCGAGGGCCTCCCGGAGGGCACGCACGCCTTCGGGGATCTGGTCACCCGCGGTGCGGCCACCCGCGAGCAGCTCTACTGGGAGCGGGTCCACGCGCTGGAACCCGACGGCGTCGCCACGCTGGTCTACCAGGGCCGGGAAGGAGCGCCGCGCGCGGTGATGCTCAGCCACCGCAACCTTCTGTGGACCGCCGCCAAGCTCTCCGCCTCCTACCAGCTCAACGAGGAGCGCCTCTTCTCCTACCTGCCTCTCACCCACATCGCCGAGCTGCTGATGAGCGTGGTGGGGCCGCTCCTGATGCCCTCCGCGCAGGTGTACCTGAGCACCGGCGCCGCGATGCTCGAGCAGGAGCTGGAAGAGGCCCAGCCCACCATCTTCTTCGCGCCGCCCCGGGTCTGGGAGCGCTTCGT
>DATGQN010000097.1:0-107969 GCA_035304185.1 Myxococcaceae bacterium | reverse complement strand
CCGAGCGCCTGGAACGCGGTCCGCAGCGAGCCGGTCTGCGCCGCGCCCCTCAGCCCCCGGTCCTCGAGCGCCTGGTTGAAGGGTTTGACGGCGGTCCCGAAACCTCCGCTGTTGGTCTCGTGGCACACCACGCAGGTGGGGGTCCGGCTGGCTCCGGACTCTTCGCGCAGAACGCTGGGGAAGATCGAGGAGGCCGAGGCGGGCGCTGCCACGAGGCAGACCCCGAGCAGCAGCGGGCGGAGCGCGGATCGCATGTGGAACCCTGGAGTCGGCATCAGAAGAAGAGGTTCACCTGGCTGAGGACGATGAGGTTGGAGATGTCGGCCTGACCCTCTCCGCGGGGGATCTGACGGACGATCCCATCCACCCGGAACTCCACCCCCTGGAACGCGAACCACGAGAGCCCGAGCCACGCTCCCCGCTGGAAGGCGTGCTGTTCGGGTGAGGGATCCCGCAGGAGCTCACCGGTGGCGATGAGGTGCAGCCCCCGGACGACCTCCAGGTCCGCCTGGGCGAGGGCGCTGGCGCCGAAGGCCCCGTCGCGATCCTCGGCGCCGTAGTGCAGGACGTTGGCTTCGGCCTGCAGCGCGAGATCCGTGGTGACGCCCCAGCGGCCGAAGACCCCATACGCCTGACGGACGGGATTCCGGGTGCGCAGCTCGTTGTCCGCGCCCGCGAAGGTCGCCAGGAAGCTCACACCACCGGCCACCTGGGGCGCGAAGGCGAACTCCACGAAGCCGGCCGCGCCGCGCTGGTGGTAGTCGGCGGGGGAGATCTGGAAGTTGCCGGCGATGCCCATGACCTCGGCGCGCAGGCCCTCGTTGGTGTAGGCCACGGCCACGCCGTACTGCTGATCCTCGTTGATGTCGGTGCGTGTCGAGGTGCGCACCCAGGCGTTGTGCTCGGGCCCGCGGATGCCGAAGGGCAGGTTGATGCGACCCACGCGGACGAGCATCTGGTCGTCCATCAGGGAGGCGCCGGCCCAGAACTCGCGGCTGACCACCTTGAAGCCGTCTTCGGCCTGCCGGGGAAAGAGGGCCGCGGCCTGGCCGCGCCGGATCGCGATGCCGATGCTCGCCGAGGCGCGCAACCAGTCATGGATGACCGCCACCCGCGCGTCGGTCACCATCTGCAGCGGGATGACCTGGTCGGTGGCGCGTGAGCCCGGGATGGCGGTGCGGTTGAGCATCACGCCGCCTCGCACCGCGACCTGTCCCTCGATCGCCTCGGGAAGCTGGAAGGCCCCGAGCAGGAACTGCGTGGATTTGCTCACCGAGCCATCCTCGGGAGGCGGGCCCCACCGGGACCTGAGCAGCAGCTCCGACTGCGCGCGACCGTACTTGGTGAGGATGCCGGCGCCGCTGGGATCGACGTGGCAGACCTGACAGCCGACGTAGCCGTGCTTGATCATCCAGGGGAACGCCTGCGCCGTGCCGGGCAGCAGGATCCCCAGGAGGGGAACCAGGAGGAGGACGAGGGCGCGTGTCACGGGGTGGACGCTATGCGCCCTTGGCCTGGAACGCGACTTCCACGTCCAGGTCCGGTTTCACGGTCACGCCCATGTAGCTGGGGACGTCGATGCCGAAGTCTTTGTAATTGACCGGCATGGTCGCCTTGATCGTGTACCCCGCCTTGGTCGCGCGGATCTCATAGGAGACCGGGACGTCCTTGGAGGTCCCACGGAGCCGCAGCTTCGCCTTCAGGGAGCCCTTCTGGTTGCCGCTGGCCGGGAGCACGAGCTGCGACTTGTCGAGCGTCAGCGTGGCCTTGGGGTACTTGTCGGTCTCCAGGTACTTCTCGGTCATGTGCTTGTCGCGCAGCTCGATGCCGGTCTTCAGCGAGTCGAGGTTCACCTCGAAGACCAGGCGCTGACCGTCGTCCTTGCAGGTCAGGTCGTTGGTGCGTCCCACCAGCTTCATCCCCACCGCCTTCCCCTTGAAGGCGACGTCCGGATCACCGGTCACCTGGAAGGCGCCCTTCTGAGCGTGGGCGAGGCCGGCGCTGAGCATCAGCATCAGGCCGAAGACGATCGGGCGGGGCATGCGCGACATGGGGACTCCTGGAGCAGGGCGCTGCCGCATCTGGACAGCCGCGGGAGGGGCGAGACCGCGGGGCGGGACGCCGTCATCTCCTGAGCATTCAAGGAATCGCGCACCCGACGCAACCCCGCGCCACGACCCGGAGGAGGCGGCGCGGAAAGTTGCGTCAATGACAGACGCGCCGTGCCTTCGCCGTCTGCCTGCCTGCTCGCAGTAGAGAGGTTCCCACATCCGGAAGAACAGGAGCCTCCATCCATGTCTGAGCCGTCCCCCTTCCCCGTGCTCCGCCTGGGAGCATTGCCGTGGCGCGCAGCGTGGCGCTGGATCGGTGCCCTCGCGGTTCTTCTGGTTGCCGCACCCGCGCGCGCCAGCGAGGCGGACCTCGTCCTGCCGGACTTCTCCACCGTCAGCTTCCCGCTCCTCGGCGGACTCCGTGGGGATCAGATCCTGCTCATCGGTGTGCTGGTGTCGTTGGGCGGCCTGGCCTTCGGTTTTCTGCAGTTCCAGAAGTTGCGGCGCCTGCCCATCCACACCGCGCTACGCGAGGTGAGCGAGCTCATCTACGCGACCTGTCGCACCTATCTGGTGACCCAGGGCAAGTTCATCCTGTGGCTGCAGCTGCTGACCGGCGTGGTGATGATCGCCTACTTCGGTTTCCTGCGCGGGATGGAGCCCTTCCGGGTGGTGGTCATCCTGCTCTTCAGCCTCATCGGCATCGCGGGGAGCTACGGCGTCTCGTGGTTCGGCATCCGCGTGAACACCTTCGCCAACGGGCGCACCACCATGGTGTCGCTGCGGGGCAAGCCCTACCCCACGCTGGAGATTCCCCTCCAGGCGGGGATGAGCATCGGCATGGTGCTCATCAGCTTCGAGCTGCTGATCATGCTGAGCATCCTGCTCTTCGTTCCGCGCGACCTCGCCGGTTCCTGCTTCATCGGCTTCGCCATCGGTGAGTCGCTGGGCGCGAGCGTGCTGCGGATCGCCGGCGGCATCTTCACCAAGATCGCCGACATCGGCGCGGACCTGATGAAGATCGTCTTCAAGATCAAGGAGGACGACGCGCGAAACCCCGGCGTCATCGCCGACTGCACCGGCGACAACGCCGGTGACTCGGTGGGCCCGAGCGCGGACGGCTTCGAGACCTACGGCGTCACCCTGGTCGCGCTCATCACCTTCACGCTGCTCGCCGTCGATCCGGCCTACCAGGTTCCGCTGCTGGTCTGGATCTTCGCGATGAACATCGTGATGCTCCTCGCATCCCTTGGCTCCTACCTGCTCAACGGTGCCATCCAGAGCGCGAAGTCGGGGAACGCGGACGTGATGGATTTCGAGGCGCCGCTCAGCTCGCTGGTGCGGCTGACGTCGGTGCTCACCATCGCCGCCAACTTCCTCATCAGCTTCCTGGTGCTGCGGGGCTTTGGCGAGGACAGCTCCCTGTGGTGGAAGCTCGCCGGCATCGTGACCTGCGGGACCGCCGCCGGCGCGCTCATCCCGGAGGCCATCAAGGCCTTCACGTCCACCAAGAGTCGGCACGTACAGGAGATCGTCACCTCGTCGCGCGAGGGCGGGGCGAGCCTCAACGTCATCTCCGGGCTCGTCGCCGGCAACTTCTCCGGCTACTGGATGGGCCTCATCATCGTGGCCCTGATGGGCGGGGCGGCGTGGCTTGCCAGCCAGGGTCTGGGCGCGTGGATGATCGCCGAGCCGGTGTTCGCCTTTGGCCTGGTGGCCCTGGGCTTTCTGGGCATGGCGCCGGTGACGATCGCCGTCGACTCCTACGGGCCGGTGACCGACAACGCGCAGAGCGTCTTCGAGCTCTCCCTCATCGAGGGGATTCCCGGCATCGAGGCCTCCATCGAGAAGGAGTACGGCTTCAAGCCCGACTTCGATCGCTCCAAGGATCTGCTCGAGGAGAACGACGCGGCCGGCAACACGTTCAAGGCGACCAGCAAGCCGGTGCTCATCGGAACCGCGGTCGTCGGAGCGACCACGCTCATCTTCTCCATCATCGTGATGCTGATCGGCGTGCCCGACGCGAACGGGATGATGCAGCTGGCGACCGAAGGGCTCGGCCGTCTCTCCCTCCTCAACCCCCTCTTCCTGCTGGGCTTCATCTCCGGCGGCGCGATCATCTACTGGTTCTCGGGTGCGTCGATGCAGGCGGTGAGCACGGGCGCCTACCGCGCCGTGGAGTTCATCAAGGCCAACATCAAGCTCGAGGGCGTGGAGAAGGCGAGCGAAGCGGATTCCAAGGCCGTGGTGGAGATCTGCACCCGCTACGCCCAGAAGGGGATGATCAACATCTTCCTCGCGGTCTTCTTCACCACCCTCGCCTTCGCCTGTTTCGACCCCTACTTCTTCATCGGCTTCCTCATCTCCATCGCCATCTTCGGCCTCTACCAGGCCGTCTTCATGGCGAACGCCGGCGGGGCCTGGGACAACGCGAAGAAGCTCGTGGAAACCGAGCTGAAGGCCAAGGGCACGCCCCTGCACGATGCGACCGTGGTCGGCGACACGGTGGGCGATCCGTTCAAGGACACCTCCAGCGTGGCCCTCAATCCGGTCATCAAGTTCACCACCCTCTTCGGCCTGCTCGCGGTGGAGCTCGCGGTTCAGTTGGGACAGGGCACCCTGACCCTCGGCCTGTCCGCGCTCTTCTTCGCGCTCAGCGTCTTCTTCGTGTACCGCTCGTTCTACGGCATGCGGATCGATGTCGCGCCGGCGGTCGAAGCCGACAACACCGCGACGGTCTCCACCTCCAGCTGAGTGCTGAGCTATCGGACGAATGGGGGTTTTCCGCTGGTGCCGGCGTCTGGCGGTGGCCAAGCTCGGGCCTCGATGGACGCCGCACCCAAGACCCTCCTCAGTCGCTACCTCGAGGTCCGACGGCGCACCGAGCGTCTCGCCGAGCCCCTCTCTCCGGAAGATCAGAACCTCCAGTCGATGCCCGAGTGCAGCCCGGTGAAGTGGCACCGCGCGCACACCACGTGGTTCTTCGAGACCTTCCTGCTCGGCCCGCGGGGACAGCCCCCGATTCACCCGGAGTGGGGCTTCCTCTACAACAGCTATTACGAGGCGCTGGGGCCCCGGCAGTCACGTCCCCAACGCAGCCTGCTCTCGCGCCCCTCCGCGGAGGAGATCGCCCGCTGGCGACGGCAGATCGACGAGCGGATGGCGCCGCTGCTCGAGGGACTGGAAGACCGGGAGGAGGACGCGGCGCTCATCCCGCTGGTGGAGCTCGGGCTCGCGCACGAGGAGCAGCATCAGGAGCTGCTCCTCACGGATGTGCTGAATGCCTTCAGTCACAACGCGCTCAAGCCCGCCTATGCGCCGCCCGCGTCGGACACGGTGCCAGACACCCCGGCGCTCCGGAGTCCATCGGATGCCCCCGTCTCCGCGATGCGCTGGCTGCCGCAGGAGGGGGGACTCGTCACCCGGGGCGCCTCCGGGGACGGCTTCGCCTTCGACAACGAGCGGCCGGCCCACCGGGTGTTCCTGCAGCCCTACCAGCTCGCCTCGCGGCTGGTCTCGGTGGCAGAGCTCAAGGCCTTCATCCGGGAAGGGGGCTACCACACGCCCTCCCTGTGGTTGTCCGAGGGACTGGAGTGGGTGCGCGCCGGCGGCCGGGAGGCGCCGCTCTACGGTCGCATGGAGGGAGAGGCCTACGTCGTCTTCGGGCTCACCGGGGAGCGTGAGGCGGGCGATGACGAACCGGCGGTTCACCTGTCGTTCTATGAGGCGGACGCCATCGCGACCTTCCTCGGCGCGAGGCTGCCCACCGAGGCCGAGTGGGAGCATGTCGCGCAGGCGCTGCCGGTCGAAGGGCACCTGCTGGAGTCCGGGCCCTGGCATGCCACGCCCCCCCGAGGCCCCGGGCCCTCCCAGCTCTTCGGAACGGCGTGGGAGTGGACGCGCTCCGCCTATGCGCCCTACCCCGGTTTCCGCCCGGCCGCGGGCGCGATCGGCGAATACAACGGAAAGTTCATGGTGCATCAGCAGGTCCTGCGAGGTGGCTCCTACCTGACGCCTCCCGGGCACGTGCGCGCGACGTACCGGAACTTCTGGCATCCCCATGTGCAGTTCCAGGTCACGGGTGCGCGACTCGCGCGCGACGCCTGAGCTGACTTCAACCATCGGTCGGTCGGCGCGTCAGACGTGTGCCGCCCGGCCCTCGAGAGGCAGAGGACATGGAGCAGTCGACCGAGCAGGAGGCGGTGGTTGAGGGGCCCGATCCCGGGCTGATCGCGGTGGTCCGGGAGGGGCTGAGCGCGCCCCAGAAGACCCTGCCCCCCTGGCTGCTCTACGACACCGAGGGCTCACGCATCTTCGAGGCCATCACCCGCGTCGAGGAGTACTACCCGACCCGGGTGGAGCGGGAGATCTTCCGCCAGGAGGGCGAGGATCTGGTGGCCCGGGCCAGCGGGGGGAATGCGAGCACCTGGGTGGAGCTCGGGGCCGGCACCGCGCGCAAGACGCAGGTCCTCCTGGACGCCGCCGTCCGACGCCGGGTGTCGGTGGACTACGTCCCGGTGGACGTGTCTCCCCAGCCGCTCGCCGAAGCCACCGTCCGGCTCTCCCACGAGCTGCCTTCGGTGCACGTGCAACCGGTGGTGGGGGACAACCTCGAGGCGGTCCGCGTCCTCTCCGAGGTCGGAGGTCGGCGGGTCGTGCTCTTCATCGGCAGCTCCATCGGCAACTACGAGGCCGATGCCGCGGTCGATCTGCTGCGACGCATCCGTGCGCCCCTCGCCGAGGGGGACGCGCTGGTCCTCAGCACGGATCTCCGCAAGCCCCTGGAGGTGTTGCTGCCCGCCTATGACGACGCGTCGGGTGTCACCGCGGCCTTCAACCTGAACCTGCTCACACGGCTCAACCGGGAGCTCGGCGCAGACTTCGACCGGAACCGGTTCCGTCACCGCGCGCGCTGGAACGAGGAGGCGTCACGGATCGAGATGCACCTGGAGAGTCTGGTCCCACAGACGGTGCACCTGCCCGCGGCCGAGCTGACCATTCACTTCGACAGGGGCGAGACGCTCCACACCGAATCCAGCCACAAGTACGGCGGAGAGCAGGTGCAGTCGCTGCTCCGCGAGGCAGGCTTCCGTCTGGAGCATCCCTTCGTCGATCCGCGGGGCTGGTATGCGGTGAACCTCGCCCGGGTCTGAGCCACGCCGGACGGGACGCGCCGCCGACCTGCATCACGGGGGGTGTCGGTGCGCCAAGGGTCGTCGCATCCCGGTTGCGTCCAGCGCTCCGGACACCGGGCGAAGCGGAAACGGGCTGGGCTAGGCTCGCCGCTGCCATGCGCATCCCCGCCTTCATCGAGACCCTCGCCCAGCGCGTCGAGCGCGCCACGCGCCGCCCCCTTCCTCCGGCCCCCGCGCCGGTTGAGAACGTGCTCGAGGGAATCCGGGATCTCTTCTCGCCCGACCGCCCGGAGTCCACTGCGGTCCCCAAGGGATATGGCCGCCCGATCCGGGCACGCGACCTCCCGCCTCCGGGAGAGGGCCTCCGGGTGGTCACCTACAACGCGGCGCAGGGCGCCAAGCTCGACGCCTACCGGAGCGGTGAGAATCGCGCGGACCAGGCGCGCCTGCTCAATGAGGTCCAGGCCGGGGTCATCGCCTTCCAGGAGGTGGACCAGCAGCTGGATCGCAGTGGTGACGTGAACACCGCGTTGGATGTGGTCCGCCGCCTCAACCCGGCCCTGGCGCCTTTCGCGGAAGGCAGCGTGCCCGCCCAGGCCTTGAACGGAGGCCTCGTCGAAGCCGGCGACAGGCGACCTGCCCTCCTGCAGGGCGCGGATGGCACCACCGTGCACGAGAGCGGCGGGGGCGCGCTGGTGAACGCCAACGTCCTGGATGCGTCCCTGCGCCCGGTGCGGGGGGACAACGAAGGCTCCTACGGGATGGCGACCTACGTGGCCCCTCCCTTCGAGCTGACCGAGGCCTACACCTATCTGCTGCCGCGCACCGCTGAGGCGGGACTGTCGTCGCAGCGCGAGCGCATCTCGGGGCTTGCGGACGGCCCGCTGAGCGCCAGCGAGCGCGCGGAGCTCTCCAACGCGAACGTCGCCCTGCGGGAGGCGAAGACCGCGCAGGAGCCGCGTGCTGCGCTGGTCACCCGGGTGCGGGATCCCCGGAATCCGGAGGCGCCGGAGCGCTCGATCATCAACGTGCACCTGAGCACCGACGCCGCGGTCCGCGAGGCCCAGATGGAGGTGGTCGCCGAGCTGGTCCGCGCCGAGTCCTCTGCGACGCCGCCGCGGGAGGTGGTGCTGCTGGGTGACTTCAACGCCCAACCGGTCGAACTCGAAGAGGTCATGGCCCGCGCCGGGATGCGCCGGGTGGTGGGCAGCCCGAACGCTCCGGCCGATGAGCGGGGCACCGCCAACATCGACCTGGTGTGGGTCTCCCGTGACGCCGAGACCGAGGCGAGCGCCCAGCTGAAGACCGAGGGCACCACCGACCACGTCCACGCCGGGACCACCACCCTGCGCTGACATGCGTTGAACCCGGCAGGGGCGCAGCCCGGTGGGGCGCGCTCCCCCGCTCGCGCGCTCCCGCAACGTCGAGGGCCCCACGGACGGACGCTGCTACCTGCGTCCTCCCGGTGGGGCCTTCTTCATGGGTCCTGCTGACAAGGCTTTCCGGGAGGCGGCGTCACGTCACCGCCTTCCCCGGATGCCCGGCACCTGGGCTTCAGCCCGCGCGCTTGCGGAGGTGGGCCTGGAAGTCGAGGTCATCGGCGCTCAGGTCCGAGTCCGGATTGCGGAACGCGTCCCACAGGGCCTGCATGCGCGCCTCCTGGCCCGGGGTGAACTCGTGCATCCAGTCGTCCACCGTGTAGTTCATGTAGTTGTGGACGGGATCCACGCCCGGCTCATCGGGCAGGGTGTCGGTTCCGAGCGGCGGCCGGCCACTGTTCACCTCGTGCGCGGGGGTGTCATCGACCAGGTCCGAGGGCTTCTGGAAGGTGTGGTACAGGCCGAGCCAGTGGCCGACCTCGTGGGTCCCGGTGTCACCCTCGTTGTAGGGCGCAGCGGCGCCACCCGGCAGGCTGCTCGCGAGGAGGACCACACCGTCCATCTTCGGCGCGCTCTCCTGGTTCCACGGGAAGGTCGCCCACCCCAGCAGGTCGTTGCCCGGGTTGAGGGTGTAGATGTTGAGGTCCGACGCGTCCCCGCGGTGCAGCTCGGTCTTCATCTGGCGCTCGGCGAAGCTGCCGTGGCCCGCGCCGTACCAGCTGGAGTTCGTGGTCCGGGTGACCTCGCGGAGGACGAAGGTGAAGCCTGCGTTCTTGTAGGCGTCGTTGAGCACCTGGATCTGGGCGTCGATCATCTCGCGGGGGACGTCGCCGTTCTCGATGCCCTCGCCCTGGTTGATGACGTGGAAAAAGACCTCGATCTCCTGGGGCTCTCCGCCGGCGTCGACACCGCGGCCCTTGGCCAGGCGCTCGGCGATGGCGGCCTCGACCTTGGACTGCAGCTCGGGTGAGAGGCCGGTCCCGTGGGGCGTGGCGCACCCGCGGTCCGCGACATGGCCGGCCTCGAAGTGATCGTGCCCGTGGGGGTGGGCCGGGTGCGTGTGGCCACGGCCCCGGGTGCCATTCGACGCCTCCACCGGGATCGCCGGGCGCGGCGCCGGGTTGCTCTCGACCTGCTGAGGGACCAAGGGGCGGACGCTGCCGGGGATGCGGAGGGTCATGGCTGGGCTCCTGATGAGGTGGCCCTCACTGCGTGGGGCCGTCGGGCTGAAGAGAGACAGACACCCCGATTCTCCCACCCCGGCTCAGGAGGGTTCCGTCAGATCTTTTGACACCGATGCGCCCAGCTGATCACCGGACGCGACCACCACCGCCCGCAAAAGGAAGAGGGGACGCCTCCAGCGACCGGTGCGGTCGACTGAAATGCGTCCCCATCTCCTGTCCGGGGCTCCAGAAGGGACGCCCCGGTCACCTCACCCGGAGACCCTGCGGGAGGGCTCCGGGTTCGAGGTCAGCGGCTCAGCTGTCGAGGTCCTTGGCCACCGCCGCGAACTCGGCGGCGTCGACCGCGCCGTTGCCGTCAGCGTCGAAAGCGCTGACCGCGACATCGGCGACCGCGGCGCTGCGGGAGCGGTGCAGACGATCACCCTGCGCCTTGAAGGCCTCCTGGAGGGGCGCCTGGAGCTCGCGGGCGGAGAGGCTGCCGTCGCCATCGGCGTCCAGCTTGGCAAAGACGTTCGCGGCCATCTCCTCGATGGTCGCGCCCTCGCCGCTGGCGGCGATGACGCCGTTGAGGCCAGCGCGGAGCTCACCCTCGCTCACTGCCCGGTTGCCGTCGGTGTCGAAGGCGTTGCGGATGGCGGTGCCGGCCAGGCTCGCGCGGTAGGAGTTTCCAGCCGCCTCGGTGAAGGCGCGGCGCAGCTCGGCCGCGCTCAGCTCGCCGTCCTCGTTCGCGTCCGCGCTCTTGAAGGCGTCGCTCACCGGGCTGCTGACCGGCGCGGGCTCCTCGGCGCCGCTGTCGAAGGGACCGCGGAACTCCTCCCACATGGCATCCATCCGCCCCAGCTGGCCGGGCGTGAAGTTGTTCATGTGGCCGTCTTCCGTGTAGTTCATGTAGTTGTGCACGGGGTCGACGCCGGGGAGCTCGGGGATCGTGTCGGTGCCCAGGGGCGGGGTGCCGTAGTTGACCTGGTGCGGAGGCGTATCGTCCACCTCGTCGCCCTTGCCGTACGGATCCTGGAAGGTGTGGTACAGGCCCATCCAGTGACCGACCTCGTGGGTCGCGGTGTGGCCGAGGTTGTAGGGCGCCGCCGCACCGCCGGGGAGGCTGCTGGCCAGCACGACCACGCCGTCCATCTTGGGGTCGTCCTTCTGCCAGAACGGGAAGGTCGCCCAGCCGAGGAGGCCGCCACCCGGGTTGCTGGTGTAGAAGTTGAGGTCGGCCGCGTCACCCTTGTGCAGGGTCTCCTTCATCTCGCGCTCGCCGCGCGTGTCGGGGCCGGCGGTGTACCACTGCTTGTTGGTGGTGCGGTCCACGGAGGAGAGCTTGAAGCTGAAGCCGGAGCCCTCATAGGCCTTGTTGAGGACCTCGATCTGCGCCTCGAGCATCTCCAGGGGCACGTCGCCGTTCTCGATGCCCTCACCCTGGTTGATGACGTGGAAGTGCACGTCGATCACCGCGCCGGCGCCCTCAGCTGCGCCGGTGGCGCGGGCCTTGATCGCGTCCTCGATCTTGGCCTGCAGCCCGGCCGGCAGCTCGGCCCCGTGCTCCTTGGTGCCGCAGTGGAGGTGGTTGGGGTCATGCACCCCATGCTCGAACGCGTCCGCGGTGACGCGGTGGGTGTGACCCGCGTGCGAGTGGCCCACATGGGCGTGCTCAGCGACGGCGGCAGGAGCCGGCTTGGCGGCAGCAGCGGTCTCCTGAGCAGAGGTGGTGGGGAGCGGACGGGGAGCGGAGCCGGGAACGCGATTGATGGTCATAGAAAAAATCCTGTCTGATCACGGAAGGGCGTGACAAGCAGCTGTGCACGCGGCGTGAAACCTGACTGATTCTCGTGTGCGTCCAGGTAAGGGTGCTGTCAGTTTCGTTGACACATCGCATGCCCCGTCCTGATCCGCCGGATCAGCCGCGCAGCGGGACCTGCCAATCGGTGTGGATGGGCCCCTCGTCGGGAGCGTCCACGCGCCGGTAGGTGTGGGCCCCGAAGGCATCCCGCTGGGCCTGCGTCAGGTTCTGCGGCAGCGAGGCGGTCCGGAAGGCGTCCAGGTACGCCAGGGACGCGCTGAAGACCGGGGTGGGGATTCCGGTGCGTGCCCCGAGGGCGACGACCTCGCGCAGACCGTCCTGGTGGGTGTGCAGGGCCTCGCGCAGCGCGGGAGCGATCAGCACCGAGCGCTCCGCGTCCTCGTGAAGCGCCGTTCTCAGGGGATCCAGGAGCCGGGAGCGGATGATGCAGCCGCCCCGCCAGATCCGCAGCACCTCCGCAAGGTCGATGTCCCAGGCGTGCGCCCGGCTCGCGGTTCGCATCAGGTCGATCCCCTGGGCCCAGGTGACGATCCGCGCGGCGTAGAGCGCGTCGTGGATCTGCTGCCGTCGCGAAAGGCCCGCGGAACGATCCGGAAAAGGGGGTTGGGGACCGGTGAGCCGGGTGCTGGCCTCCACGCGCGAGGCCTTCATCGAGGAGAGCACCCGCGCGTCCACCGCCGCAGTGATCGACGGGGTGGCGACGCCCAGCCGCAGCGCCTCTCCGGCCGTCCAGCGCCCGGTGCCCTTCTGCCCCGCAGCGTCCAGGACGACCTCCACCAGGGGCCGACCGGTGCGCTCGTCGATGCGCCGCAGGACGCCCGCGGAGAGCTCCAGCAGAAAGGCGTTCAGGGGGCCCTCGTTCCACTCCGCGAAGAGCCCGGCGATGGTGGACGCGTCCGCCCCGTCCCCGCGCCGAAGCAGATCGTAGGCCTCGGCCAGGAGCTGCATGTCGGCATATTCGATGCCGTTGTGGACCATCTTCACGAAGTGGCCCGCGCCGCCCTTGCCGACGTGCGTGACGCAGGGACCGGTATCGGTCTGCGCGGCGATACGCTCGAGCATCGGCATGAGGGCCGCAACCGCTTCGGGATCGCCGCCCGGCATCATGGACGGGCCGTGCCGTGCCCCCTCCTCGCCCCCGGAGACGCCCATCCCCACGTAGCGGATTCCCAGCGCATCGCATTGCTGCTGGCGACGCAGGGTGTCCTCGTACCAGCTGTTGCCGCCGTCGACGACGACGTCGCCGGTGTCGAGCAGGGGCAACAGGCGCTCGAGCATGGCGTCCACCGGCGCACCCGCGGTGATCATCATCAGGAGGCGCCGCGGCCGCTTCAGCCCCTTCACGAACTCCGACAGATCCGCGGTGCCACTGAGGTTCGGTGCGGGATGCGCGGCGAGCAGCTCGGGAATGGCCTCGGGCTCGAGGTTCCACACCCGCGTGTCGATCCCATGATCGACCAGGTTGAGGGCGAGACTCCGGCCCATCACCCCCAGCCCCATGACCCCCATCTGCTCCTGCTGACCCATCTCACCTCCGCTGCGCTCCGAGCCCCGGTTGGAAGCCTTCTTGCCGGTTTGACCCCACCCGTCCAGACGCCAGCGCGGTGTCCGTCCTCTTTCCGCCTGTGATAGGGCCTGCGACCGCGCGCCCGGTGACGGTGCGCTGCCGTTTCGCACCATGTCCTCCGCACCCCCATCAGCGCTGAGCCTGCGGACCACGCTCCTCTGGCTCGGCGGATTCGCGCTGCTGCGCCTGCTCTTCGCCGCGACGCTCGAGCTGATGCCTCAGGAGGCGTACTACTTCTTCTACGCCGAGCACCTCGCGCTCTCGTACTTCGATCACCCACCGCTGCTGGCATGGGCGCTGTGGGGGATGTCCCAGCTCTTCGGCAAGACGGTCTTCACGCTCCGGGCGACCGCCTTCCTCATGACCGCCGGAACGCTCCTCTCGCTGTGGTGGCTGAGCGGACGGTTTCTCTCCGGCTCCCGTCGCCGCCTCGCGCTGCTGCTGTTCGGCGTCACCGGGCTCACCACCGTTCTGGGCCTGGTCTCCACGCCCGATGTCCCGCTGCTCCTGTTCTGGACCCTGAGCCTGGGGTGCCTGAGCCTCGCGGTCTTCGAGGGGCAAAGGGGAATGTGGCTGCTGGCGGGCCTGTGCATGGGGCTCGCCTTCGATGGGAAATACACCGGCGGGCTCCTGCAGGCGGGGCTGGTCGCCTTCCTCATCCTCTCGCCACAGCACCGGCGCTGGCTGCGCACCCCCTGGCCGTGGCTCTGCCTGCTCCTCGCGCAGGTGGCCTCGCTTCCGGTCTACGTCTGGAACCTCCAGCACGACCTCGCCTCCCTGCGCTTCCAGTCGCAGGAACGCGCGGCCGGGGTGGGACTCGCACTGCAGCCACAGTTCACCCTCGGTCTGCTGCTCACCCAGGCCGCGCTCCTCACGCCGCCGCTCCTGGGGGCCCTGCTGGTCCGTGCCTTCCAGGGTCTGCGCCGTCCGCAGGCGCTGGTGCAATCGCCGCGGACGCTCTTCCTCGCCAGCTTCTTCCTCCCCGGCCTGCTGGCGTTCGGCGGGCTGTCGCTGGTCATGCTGGTCAAGCCGAACTGGCTGATGCCCACCTACGTGACCGGCATCCTCTGGGTCGCGCATCATGCGGGGGAGCGCCTGTGGAAGTGGACCGTGGGAAGCGCCGCGGTCCTTCACGTGCTGGCCGCCGTTCAGCTCTGGCTCTACCCGGTCCCCATCCGCACCGATGACACCTGGGTGGGCTGGGAGCAGCTGGCCGCCGAGGTCGACGCCCTCTGGCGCGCTCATCCCGAGGCGTTCGTCTTCGCCGCCGACGACTACAAGACCACCGCCGAGCTGAGCTTCTACCTGGACCGTACCGTGTATGGCCGCAACGTCCTTGGGATGCGCGGGCTCCAGTACGACTTCGTGGGGTGGGATCTCCAGGCGCTGAGGGGGCGCAACGCCATCTTCATCGACAGCCTGCCCCTCCACGACGGGGCGCATCTGGAGCCGGCGACCTCTCCGCCGGCCGCCCTTGCCGAGCGCTTCGAACGGGTGCGGGAGCTCGAACCCATCCGCATCGCGCATCGGGGCCGGACCGTGCGCGTCTTCCGGGTGTGGTGGGCCGAGGACTACGCCGGTCCCTGATCAGCGCGTCGACGCAGACCCTTGATCAGCGCGTCGACGCAGACCCTTCTCCGGACCTCGCGCCGCCCGCATCCCCGCGGGGTCACCGGCGTTCGGCCGGCCCCTCAACGCACGCTCAGGACCACCCCTCGAGCCGCGCCAACAGCGAGCTGAGGGTCTCCAGCTCGGACTCCGTCAGGGGCAGCAGGAGGGACTCCGCCGAGACCTCGGCGCGGAACCGCTGCGCGAGGGCCATTCCCTCCTCGGTCACCGCGACCTGCTTGACCCGGCGATCGGAAGGCAGCGCGCGTCGCTCGACCAGGCCGCGCCGCTCGAGCCGATCCGTGAGGCCGGTCACGTTGGAGGCGTCACACCCGAGGATCCCTGCGAGCTGGCGCATGGATGCCGGCGCGTCCGGATCCAGTCGCAACAGCAACTGGGCCTGTTGGGCCGAGAGGTCATGCCGCTGGGCAACGTCAAACACCCGCTGCCGGATGAGGTCTGCCACGCGGTACATCTCGCGCCAGGTTCGCATCATTGCCTCGGTCAGTTTCTCCTGCGGGTCGATGTGGTCCGCGCTCATCAACTTCCTCACCCCCATTGGGAGGGGCGACAATACGCCTTCTTCCAGAAGATTGACATCCTCAACCATTCGCCATTATGCCTCGCCGCGCCGGACGGTCGACGGGCCGGACCGGTGTGGGGGCGTGCGTCTCCACCAAAACCCCAATCGGAGGCGCCTTCGCGGCGTCTCCCGAGTTGCACCCGGAGCGGTCCTTCCCGATGTCGACGACCTTCCTCTCGCTCGTAGCCGCCGGCGCCCTCACGCTGGCCCCGCCCGCGCAGGCCTCCAGCAACCTGCTGCCCCAGTCCACCGAGCCTCCGGCCGGCGGTGGTTCCGCCCAGCCCCGGGAGTCGGAGGGTGAGCGGGAGGTCCTGACGCTCGAGGCGGCGATTGCCCAGGCAGAGAAGTCCTCCCTGGATCTGGAGGTCCTCCGGGCCCGCGCGGCCCAGGCGGAGACGATCTCGGCGAAGGTCTGGTCGGCCTACCTGCCCCAGCTCTCGGTGGCGGGTGGCTACACCTACAACAACACCGCCGCCGAGCTGATGATGCCGACGGCGGAGGCCATCCGGGACATGGGGGTCCCCATCGATCCCGAGGGCGAGGACCTCCCCGGCGCACCGACGCCGTATGTCTCGGTCCCCTACGGATTCGAGTCGCTCGAGATCCAGAAGCAGCACGCCTTTGCGGCTCAGGCGCAGCTCTCCCAGGCCATCTTCGCGCCCACCCTGTGGACGGCGGGCCGGGTTGCGGGTCTGAGCGAGCGCATCTCCGAGCTCAACATCGAGAACGCGCGCCGCGAGGTCCTCTTCGCCGTCACCCAGAGCTTCTACGCGGTGGCGACGATGCAGGAGAGCGTGAAGGTGACCGAGGCCCTCCTCAAGGTGGCCGCGGATCACGAGCGCGACGCCCAGCTGCAGGTCGAGACCGGGACCGCCCCGCGCCTCACCCTCCTGCGCGCCCAGCTCGACCGCAGCCGCGCAGAGCAGGACCTGGTGCGCGCTCAGACCAACCTCGTCTCCGCCCGCCTCGCGCTGGCGACCCTGCTCAACCGGCGTGCGGACTTCGAGGTCGCGCCGCCCCCCGAGCCCGAGGTGCCGGCGGATCTCGAGCGCGGTGAAGTGCTCCGGCTCGCGAACGAGGCCATCGAAAGGCGCCCCGACATCGCGGCGCTCTCCGTCCAGCGCGACGTCGCGCAGATCCAGCACGGGCAGAGCTGGTTCAAGTACCTCCCGACGATCGGCCTGTCCGCCAACTACAGCATCCAGAACGCCGCGGGCTTCACCGGTCGCCCCGACAACTGGAACGTCGGGTTGGGACTGAACTGGAACATCTTCGATGGTGGCCTGCGCGAGGCCGAGAACCGGGAGCTCGCCGCGAAGCTGCGCGAGGCCCGGGCGCTCGAGGAGCAGGCCCATCGCAACGCGCGCGACGAGGTCTTCCGCGCCCGCCTGGATCTCGAGAGCGCCCGCGCCAACCGCCTCAAGGCCGAGGACACCGCCCGCCTGGCGCGTGAGTCCGCCGCGATGGTCGAGCTGCAGTTCCGTGCCGGTGCCTCCAGCTACATCGAGGTCGCCGACTCCAACTCGGTGCTGACCCAGGCCGAGGTGGGACTGCTCACCGAACGGCTGAACGAGCAGCTCGCGGCGCTCCAGCTGATCAAGGCCGCCGGCCTCTTCGCCGTCGACGGCAGCCTCTGAGGGGCCGCTTCTCCTCGCCTCCGCAACGCGGGGGCGGGGAACCCTGCGGGTGATGGACACCGCAGCCTCTCCCTCCGCGGCCGCGGCGAGCGTTGAGGGGCGATGGGGGGGCGCGTGTGCCTGCGGCAGCGCGGTCGAGAACGCGGGAGCTCCATCAGCGCCCGGCGCGCCCTCCCCGATCACGGGCAACGCAACGCCTCGTCCGGCTCCCTCGCCCAGCACCCGCGTACGCCCCAGGGCGGAACGTGAACCGCCGGCTGCGCTCAGGCTCTTGGACGATGCCCCCTCAATCAGGCGGCTTCTCCTGCCGTGCCGATGAGGACCTGAGGGTCAGCCGCTCCCGGCCACTGCATCTCGGCGCCAAGGGAAAGCCATAGGGCGACTGCTCACCCTCATGCATCTTGGCGCCATCGGAAAGCCGGAGGGGCGACCGGCTTCCCCTCCTGCATCTCGGCGCCAACGGACATCCGCAGGGTCGACCGGGCCCGCCGCCCCACCCTCCACTGCACGGGGATGGACCTGGAGGCAGCAGAGGACATCCAGACCCGGGTGCCAGGGCCTTTCGTGCTGCGTGCGGTGTCAGAGCACGTCAGGGCGTGGTGTCGTCCTGCGTGTCGGTCCCGGCGTCCACCAGGGTCTCGCCCAGCTCCAGGTAATTGGCGCGGATCTTCACGTACATGCAGACCCGGATGTCCATGGTCCACTCCTCGGGAGGGAGGGTCCCCACGAGGCTCGCGTCGACCACGATATTCCCCCCGGTGAGGTAGGCGTAGAGGTCCACATCCTGCCTCCCGGTCATGCTCAGCGTCTCACCGGTCTCCACCCCATTGCGGTGGTAGTCGATGACGTGCGCTGGCAACAGGTTCGATCCCTCGGGCGGGAGGATGCGGATGTCGGCCTCGGAGATGAAGTCGAAATCGGTGATTCCGGTGCGGGCGATGAAGTCCACCCGCGAGAGGCGGAACACGCTCTCCAGGCCCTGAGGCGAAGACAGATCAATCCCGGGGAGCTGCCCCTGGATGTCGATCTGGAGCTCACGTGAGTACTCGCTGCCACTGAAGGGCTGGCCGGGGAGAACCTGACAGATCTCGGGCTGCTCGACCTCGAGGAAGAGGAGGTCGCCGCATCCGGCAAGGGCCAGAGAGACGGCGGCGAGGAACAGAAGGGGTCGCGGCGCGTGCATGGCGATCATCCGAAGTAGAAGAGCAGGCCGAGCTTGACCGACGGGATGGTCCCGCGGATGCGGAAGTCCTCGACGGAAAGGTTGGGATCACCGGACTGCTCCTCGACGAGTGCGCCGGAGCCGTACAGCGTGGTGTCCACGTAGGAGAGCCCGGCGCGCAGATAGATGACGAAGCGCCCGGGGACACCGGCTTCCACACCGAGCTGCAGGTTCGCGAAGTGGTACTGGAGGTTACCCAGCGCCTCGGCGATGGCGCCTTCGGTCTGGCTCAGAGGTAGCGAGTCGGTGATGAACGACGCATCCCCGCCGAAGTAGTAGCCGTACTCCGCGGTGAGGGTCGGGGTGATGGGGAAGTTGAAGGGGATCACGGTGATCCCGCCGCGCACGCCGGGGCCGACCCCGTTGAACAACGCGCCGCCGTGCAGTCGCAGCAACCAGATCGGGCGCCAGACGAGCGAGAGCCCCGCGAAGTCCGGGAAGCCACCATCCAGCGCAAGTCCGAATGGCGGCAGCCGGGGCTCCACCCGCCTGGGCAGGGTGCGCGTGGGGAGCGCGGCCGGCAGCGGCTCCACCGCCGGCAGTCCCTGCGGCTGAGCCTGGGAGACGGCCTGCTCCGGGACCTCGACGCCGGTGGCCGACGTCGCGCCTCCGTCATCTTCCTCATAGGACTGGGCCGCAGCCCCCGACGCCGCCAACAGGACGACCAGACACAACGCTCGCTTCGACACGCCTTCCAACCTCTCCGGAATCGACCCCGTCCGTGCTTCGGGCCGCGAGTCTACCCGGCTCCGGTGCCTCCCGCGACTCTGCGACCGCGGTGAGCCTCAGCCCTCCCCGGCGGCCGCC
Source organism: Myxococcaceae bacterium (assembly GCA_035304185.1). Classification (GTDB taxonomy): domain Bacteria; phylum Myxococcota; class Myxococcia; order Myxococcales; family Myxococcaceae; genus DATGQN01. The sequence goes on along the minus strand of DATGQN010000097.1, from coordinate 88,995 downwards.
GGATCCAGGAACCAATGCGCCGGGCGTACGCGGGCCGCGGGCAGCGCCACCCCCTGGCGGAGGGCCTGCATCACCTCCCGCTTCCCGCCTCCCAGTGCCACCCCGAAGACCGCGTCGGCAGCCCGGAGGACCGGAAAAGTCAGCGTGAGTCGCCGCGGCGGAGGCTTGGGGCTGTCCGTCACCACCGCCACCCGGCGCTCTTGCTCCTCGAGCAGGGGGGAATCCGGGAAGAGCGAGGCGGTGTGCCCGTCGGGCCCCACTCCCAGCACCACCACGTCCAACCGCTTGGGAAGCTGCTGCGCATAGTCGGCGGCAGCGGCCTCCAGGTCGTCCCGCTCCCCTTGCATCCGGTGGAAGGTCGGGGCGCGCTCCCCCAACGCATCAATCAGATGCACCTGCAACAATCGGGCGTTGCTCTCTTCGTGTTCGGGAGGAACTGCGCGCTCGTCGACCTGGAAGAGGTCTACCCGCCCCCAGTCCAGCGTCCGGCTGGCGAGGGCCTCGCAGAGCCCGACAGTGCTCTGCCCACCGGAGAGCGCCAGACTCGCGCGGGGAGCGGCCATCAGGCGCTCCCGGAGGCGCTCGGCGATCTGGGTGGCCGCGCGGTTCAGCACGGTCTCGGTGGGGTGGACCTCGAACGTCAGCTCAGCGGTGTCCATCGTCGTCCTTCCTGTGCGAGCAGGCGCGCCGCCGCGTCCGGTCCCTCGCTGCCCACCCGGTAGAGGTGCACCGTCCCCGCGGCCCCCGAAGCATGGGCCTCGAGGATAGGCATCACGTAGCGCCACGCCTCCTCCACACTGTCCGCCCGTGCGAAGTGCGTCGCATCCCCGCGCATGACGTCATGCAGGAGGCGCTCATAGGCCTCGGGGATGGGGCGCTTGAACGTGGAGGCGTAACCGAAGTCCATGGTGACACTGGCGAGCTCGACGCCGTCGCCGGGGACCTTGCTCTCCATCCGCAGACTGATTCCCTCCTGCGGCTGGATCCGGAACGTCAGCACGTTGGGCTCGAGGCGCTGGCACTGCTCGCTGGTGCTGAAGAGGCTGAAGGGAACGGTCTTGAAGTGCACGCGCACCTCGGTCACCCGCCGGGCGAGGCGCTTGCCGGCGCGAACGTAGAAGGGCACGCCCTGCCATCTCCAGGTGTCGACGTTGACCTTCAGCGCCACGTAGCTCGCGGTCAGGCTGTCGGGCGCGACCCCCTCTTCCTGGCGGAAGCCTTCGTACTGTCCGTGCACCACCGACTGGCGGACCTCGTCGACGAGCATCGAGCGCATGGCGCGCATGACCTTGTGCTTCTCGTTGCGGATGTCCTCGGCGTCGAGCGACACCGGGGGTTCCATCGCCACCAGCGAGAGGACCTGGATGAGGTGGTTCTGCACCATGTCCCGGACGACGCCGGTCTCGTCATAGAAGCGCCCGCGGCCCGCGACCCCCAGGGTTTCGGCGGCGGTGATCTCCACGCGGTCGATGTGCTGGCGGTTCCAGAGCGGCTCGAAGATGGCGTTGGCCAGGCGGAAGACGGTCAGGTTCTGCACCGTCTCCTTTCCCAGGTAGTGGTCGATCCGGAAGATCTGCGACTCGTCGAGCACTTCCCACAGGCTCTGGTTGAGGGCCCGGGCGCTCTCCAGGTCCTCGCCGAAGGGCTTCTCGATGACCAGGCGGTGCCAGGGGCCGTCATGGCCTCGGGGTGCCCGCTCGAGCAGCCCCACGCCGGCGAGCCCCTCCAGCAGCGGCCGGAAGCCGGAGGCCGGCGTCGCCAGATAGTGGAGCAGGTTTCCTTCGGTGTCGCACTGCTGGGTGAGGGTGTCGATCTTTGCGCGCAGCCGCGCGAACGAGGCCGGGTCATCGACGGAACCGCTGACGCAGCTGATGCGGGAGGAGAGCCACGCCCACACCTTCTCGTCCAGGGGGAGGCTGCGGGCGAATTGGCCGAGCCCTGCGCGCACGCGGTCGCGGAAGGCATCCTCGTCCAGCGCCGAGCGACTGAAGGCGATCAACCCGAACTGTTCGGGGAGTCGGTCCAGCGCGGCGAGCTCATAGAGCGCGGGAAAGATCTTCCGCTCGGCGAGGTCTCCGGTCGCACCGAAGAGCACCATCAGGCAGGGCTCGACCTCCAGCGCAGGGACCACCGGCTCCCCGGGATGGCGTCGGGTTCGGATTCGGATTCCATCGTCACTGCGCATGATCGTTCAGACTCCGGAGCGACCGCGGAGCAGCGGAGCTCCGCTGGCGGGAAACGGGCGCGCGCACCCTCGCAGAGGTCGGGCGCGCGCACCCTCGCAGAGGTCGGGCCCGCAGGCACCCGGAGAAGCGAGTCGGACCGGAGAGATGAACATCCGGGACGGCGAAGCGGGTCCCCCGGGGGGCGGTTCGGTGTAGAAGAGGCCCCCGGCGTGGCGCCGCCGGAGCGTCGACCCGCGTGAGGATCTGCGGGCCGGTGGGGCTGTGTGACATCCCGGCGCACGGAAGCGAGAGAGTCGTGGGCAGCACCAGCATGTCCATCCTGAGGCTGACCTTTCTGGGGACCTCGGCAGCGCAGCCGACGATCCACCGGAACCTGTCGGGCCTGGTGATGAAGGCGGACACGGACCTCCTCCTCTTCGACTGCGGTGAGGGAAGCCAGCGCCAGATGGTCCGCTTCGGGACCGGCTTCAACGTCGACGCGGTCTTCTTCACGCACTTCCACGCCGATCACTATCTGGGGATCATCGGCTTTCTCCGCACCCTGGGGATGAACGGGCGGGAGCAGCCGCTCACGCTCTACGGTCCTCCTCCCGCCAAGCGGCTGCTGAACCAGGCGGTCCATCTGGGAATCGATCGCCTGAGCTTCCCGGTGCACTTCGAGGAACTCCGCCACGGTGAAGAGGTGAACCGGGGGACCTACGTGGTGCGAGCCGTCGGCGTCGACCACCGGGTGAGCGCGGTGGGCTACGTGATCGAAGAGCAGGAGCGTCCCGGGCGTTTCGACGTGAAGCGGGCGCTGGCGCTCGGGGTCCCGAGTGGTCCCGCCTTCGGCCAGCTCCAGCGCGGCGAGCAGGTCACCACGCCGAGCGGGAAGGTGGTCACGCCGGCGGAGGTGCTCGGGCCCCCGCGGGCGGGGCGGAAGGTCGTGATCAGCGGCGACACCCGTCCCTGCCGGGCCCTGGTCGAAGCCTCCGCCGGTGCCGACCTGCTGATTCACGAGGCGACCTTCTCGGATGACGAGCAGGAGCGGGCGAAGGAGACGCGGCACTCGACGGCAAGAGAGGCCGGAGGCGTCGCGCGCGATGCCCGGGTCGAGCGGCTGATCCTCACCCACCTCTCCAGCCGCCATGACACCGAACCCGGGCGCCTCCTTGCTCAGGCACGCGCTGCGTTCGAGGGTCCCACCGAAGTCGCCTACGACGGCCTCACCATCGAGCTGCTCCCCCGCGACTGAGCTGTTCTTCCTGCCCTCACCTCGAGCAGGCGGGGATGCCCCACGCCTCGTCACGCGGGCGATGTGGCACCGCCCGGTGCGCGCATGACGTCGGAGCAGCTCCCCGGGACTTCTCCGAACGCGGCTCCGACGCAGGGGCCTCCCCCATGGGCGACGCGGACGCTGCGCCTCGTCACCGCGAGCTGCCCGGTCACCGCGGCTCACGTCGTCGAAGGCTGGACCACCCGGCCGCTGCGCGCCCGGGGGCGGGCGGTGGAGGTCGTCTGCTTCGAGGAGGCAGGTGACCGCGCCCGTCCTGCGCGCGCGGTCGCGCCATGTCCCCGCTCCGGGTTCTTCGAGGTCTGACGCCTCGCGGTCGCGCCGGGAACCGTCCGCCGTGACGCCGACACGCGCCTCCTGGGCGTCCGCTCACCTGCGCCCTCCGCCGCCTTGCCCTTCGCCGCTTGGGAGGTCCTGGGCTTCACGACCTTCCCGTCCGCGGACATCGCAGCAGTGCGGCCGCCAGGCTTTGTGGAAGCCGCCCGCCGGGTCCGACCGGTGCCGGTGGAGCGGGTGCGCCCCGTGCTGGTGCGCTTGGCAGGGCTCGCGCTCCGGACCCCGGTGCCTGCGGCCTTCGGCGTCCGCCTGGAAGACGCTGCGCGGGCGCTGCGGGTGGTCGTCCCGGCGCGCGAGGAGGAGGTGGCCGCGCTGCGCTTCGTCCGGGTGGCAGGGCGGGAGGGCTTGGCATGGGTGACGCCGCTCGAGGTCGCGGTCGCGGTGGTGGAGCGGGTGCGGGCGCTGGTGCGCTTCGCCGAGGTGACCCCCGCCTTCGGCGTCCCGCTCGACCGGGTGCGCGTGGTCTGAGGTGCATGACCGGCAGTGCGCCGCTTCGTCGCCTTCGCGCCGGCCGTGACCTTGGCGCCACGATGCGCATCCTGCTTCGCTCCCGTGCGCCGCGAGGTGGAGCTGCTGGCCGACTTCCGCTTGCTGCTTCCGGCCAGCGCCTTGGGCGCGGCGCCCTTGTCAACCATGCTCCGCAACCGGGTGCGTGCTGCGCTTGCGCGCATGGGCGCGGTCCCCGACTTCTTGAGCGTGATCTTCCGGGCGTGCGCCGCCTTGGACGTCATGGCTCGGCGACGCGTGGAAGATTCCGCCCGACGCATCTGTGACGTGCGACGCCGCCCCACGGGGGCTGCCAGAGACTGGCGGGTGGTGCTGGTCATCTGCGTGCGACGGGCGGCAGTCGAACGCCGGGCGCTCGACTTCGCAGGCGTCCGGCGAGGCGTGGTCGCTGACGGCTTCGACGTGCGCTTGAGGGTCGCTTGGGTGCGCGAAGACTTCGGCTTCTTCATCGTCCGCTTTCTCGCAGTCCGCGCGGCCGTCGGCTTCTTCACCGTCCGCTTCGTCGCGGTCCGCGCGGCCGTCGGCTTCTTCACCGTCCGCTTCGTCGCGGTCCGCGCGGCCGTCGGCTTCTTCACCGTCCGCTTCGTCGCAGTCCGCGCGGCCGTCGGCTTCTTCACCGTCCGCTTCGTCGCGGTCCGCGCGGCCGTGGGCTTCTTCACCGTCCGCTTCGTCGCGGTCCGCGCGGCCGTCGGCTTCTTCAACTGCGAAGTCCCGTTAGCCGTATCGGTGGGCGCCAGGCGCGCCATGGAGCGGGGCGCGCTGCGCGTCGCGGTCCCACCCCGACGCGCGATCCTGCCGGGAGCCGGCAGGGCGGTCTTGGCCTTCGGGCTCCGAACCACCTTGGCCGACGTCGCCGGCTTGGCGATGGTCCGGGCACCTGACGTCACCCAACGCGTTCCCACCTTGCTTGCCCCCGTCCTCCGTTGGGGCGCAAAGGCCCGGCGCTCGGGTGACGCCGGCTTGATGGCTGTGGTCCGCGTAGGCGTCCGGGTCTTTCGACCCGCCGGCCGGGACGTGGCCGACGTCTTCTTCGGCTTCACCGCCCGCATCGCAGCACTCAACGCCTCACGCCCCTTCAGCCCACGGCCGCTCCTGGAGCCCGCGGCGGACGAAGACGCCCGCCGGGTTGTGCCCGAGGTCCGCCTGCTCCCGGAGGTCGACGCCCGGCCCGTCGTCGTCGACGTGCTCCGGGCCGCCGCCGTGCGCTTGGCAGGGACTGCACCCGTCCGGGATGCGGGGGTCCCGGGGCGCCTGGTCGTCGACGCGCGCTTCATGTCCGGGCTGCCCGGGACGCGGGTCCTGGATGCCGCGGGAGCGGTGCGCTTCGTGGTCGCAGCACGCTTCGGTGTCGATGCCCCCGCGGCCCGCGTGCGGGAAGCCGAGGTCCCCGTGCGCCGGGTGCTCGATGCGCGCTTTGAAACCGAGGTGCTCGGCGTCGCGCTGGCCCGGCGGGAAGGGGTGGTGCCGCCGGCATTCGCGGTGGTGGCCCGCCGAGGCATGCCGTGTTCGGTCGCACGGGTGGCTCGACGGGTGCCGGCCCCCGGAGTGGCCGCCGTGGCCCGCTTGGCTGCCACCGGGCGGGGCGCGCGCTTGCTCGTTGAGACGCGTCGTGCCGTGGTGCCCGTCGAAGCGGACATTCCCGCACGCGATGCTGCACGCGTCCCGGTCGCAGCCCGCGTCGCCGTCGTTGACCGAGCAGTCGAACGGGCTCCCCTGGCCGACGCGGTCGGGGTTCCGGTGGCCGCGCGGGTGGCCGTCTTCCTGGTGGAGCTGGCCGCTCCTCGCGTGGTGGTGGACTTCGTGTTGTTCTGCGCCGGGGAACGTCCGGTGACCCGCTTCACGGCCTTCTTGGCTTCACCAACCGCGCGCTTCGTGCGCCGCTCCTTCGCCCTGTCCTGCTTCATGCACCGCCTCCTGGTTGGAACGTCAATGGACGGGAGGGTGGGGGCGGCCGCCCTTGACGCAAGCGCACGCCATGTCGCGGAGCGCTCGAGCGGCCACGGCGCGCACGCTGCTGAACAGCCCTCCGAAGCGAAGGGGCCGTGCGCGACAGTGGTGGACATTTGGGCTCGACGACGCGGACGCAGCGGTCAGACCGGAACCCGAAAGGAGCGCTGCTTCAGGGCCCGTCAGGGACCGTCGACAAGGAAGCCTTCGATCTCCGCCCAGGCCTCCATGAGCGCCCGCGTGCGGCTCTCCGCGAGCTCACGGAACTCATCCGCGAGGTGGGCGACCTTGTCGGGGTGGTAGAGCGCGAGCTTCGCCCGGTACGCCTTCTTGGCCTCTCCGCGGGTCATGTCGACGGAGATGCCCAGGAGGGCGTAGGGATCCTGCTTTGCCGCCACCGTGTTGATCGCCGGCGTCTCGACCGGCGTGTCGATCGGGGTGTTGCGCCCCGTTCCGGGTCGGACCCGGTTCGTCGCCCCACCGGCCGCGGCATGGCCTTCGCCGCGCGGCTGGTGCGCCGGATCCGGATAGGGGATGCGCCCATCCTGCTCGGCGAGCGCGTCCTGCAGGACCCAGACGTCATGACGACCCGCCTCCGGTCCCTTGGGGACCGACCCCAGCGCCTGGCCATCGCAGAGCAGGAGATAGCCCCGGGCCGCCTCGTAGGCCGCGTTCTTGTCGTGGGGGTAGACCCGATCACACAGGTTCCCCATCGGATCGCGCCACATGCCGTCGGGGCTGCCCTCATCGGCGAGCACCACGAAGTGCACGACCTCCCCGAAGCGGGCCTCCAGGGTGCGGAACGGTTCACGCCGCTCGACGGGCGCACTACCCGGCGGGTGGCGCATCACGGTCACCACCATCAGTCCAGGCGTCTGATCCACGAGCTGGAAGAGGCGCGTCTGAATCTGCCGGTCGGAGAAGTAGAGAACGTCGAGCACGGTGAGGTGGGGGCTGCGCCGCGGGAAAGCGGCTTCGTGTAGCGTAGCCCGAACGCGCGGCGGATTGCGCGGAACCTCCAGCGGTCATGCCTGCTCCCTCGCTCCTTCGCAATTGGCTGCTCGCCTGTGCCCTCGCCGTCGTGGCGGTGGCGCTCGCCGGCATGTTGTTCCTGCGTCGTCCGCCGCCGCCGGATCCGGCCGGCCTGCGCGCCGCGCCCACGGAGGTGGCCGAGCGGTCCTGCGGCCTTCCTCCCTTCGAGAGCGTGCGGGCCCAACCGGACGCCGAAGCCCCGCCCGTCATCCTCTGGGCGAGCGGCGACGTCCGCCTCTATCTGGACGACGCGGCCGCCTTCAGCCCCCCGGATGCACCCCAACACGTCCCCGTGGGCGAACACACGCTCCGGGTGGAAGCCGACGGGCATGCCCCCTTCTCGCTGCGACTCCGCTTTGAGGCCTGGACACCGGTGCTGCTCCACGCCGAGCTCGATCCGGTCGCCGGTCTCACGTTGGTCCGCGTCAACGCGCACTGCGTCTCCTGCCCCACGGCGCTCGAATCCCTCGGACGCATCGAGGTCCGTCCTCCCGAGGGGCCCGGAGATCCCCAGGTCGAAGCAGCCGCGGCGCTGCGCCGGGGCGACTGGCTCACCGCCCGGACGTTCCTGGAGCAGGTCCCCGAAGCAGCCCGGGACACGCCCCTGTTCCATCGCCTGGCCAGCGTGGTCTTCGTGGACACCCTCGAGACGGAGCTTGCGCTGGAGCTGCTCCGCGCCCTGCCGGGCCCCCGCGGCGATGAGCTGCGTCCTCTGCTCGAGCGACATCAGGCGCTCTTCGAGGAGGAGGTGGTGCGACGACGCGAGGTCCAGCTCCATCGTTGGAACCGCGCCACCGAACGCTACGGCGCGCTGGTGGAGCGCTATGGGGTGGAGCTGCCGCGGATCGTGGGCCAGGCGGGGTCCCGGCTGGAGGCGCTCTCCACCACCTTCGCGACCCACCACGAGCAGCACGACGTGCTGGGGGCCGAGGAGGCGCTGCTCGCCGCGGAAGACGCGCTGCTGCGCCTGGCCCGCCTGCTGCGCGCATCCCGTCCCGGAGACTGTTCCTTCCAGGCCGACGTGGTCCGGATGGCGACCACCGGCTGAGGCTCCGAGCAGGGCGCCCGGCCATGCCCCGCCGGGACCACCCCGACGACGGGCGCCCCCGCCGCCTCCCGGTCACCCTCGGGACACGCGCCCGGTGAAGCAGACGCCTCCTGGAAACGAACCGGCCCGGACCTCTTCAGGAGAGGACCGGGCCGGAGCTTGAATCCCGGGCGCCCGCGCAGAACGGCGGACGCCGGTTGGAAGCCGATCAGGCCGCCGAGGACTCGGGCGAATAGAGCGCGTCCACCGCACCCTTGTAGCGCTCCATGATCACCCGACGCTTGAGGCTCATCTTCGGGGTCATCATGTCGTTCTCGGTGGTGAAGTCCTCACCGAGCAGCAGGAAGCGCTGCGGCCGCTCGTAGCCCTTCACGTTGCGGGTGGCCTCGGCGATCTGCTCGCGGAAGAGGGTCTGCACCGCGGGGTTCTTGAGGAGCTCGGGGATGCTGTTGGTGTCCAACCCCTTGTTCTGGGCCCACTCCTTCAGCGTGTCCATGTCCGGGACGATGAGCGCCACGTTGAACGGCCGGTTGGCGCCATCCACCATCGCGTTGGCGATGAACGGGTTGAGCTTGAGCGCCTCCTCGATGGGCACCGGCACCACGTACTTGCCGTTCTCCAGCTTGTACTGCTCCTTGATGCGACCGGTGATGATGAGGAAGCCGTCCTCATCGATATAGCCCATGTCCCCCGAGCGGAAGCCTCCATCGCCGGTGAACGCCTTCGCGTTCTCCTCGGGGAGGTTGTAGTAGCCGAGCATCACGTTGTGGCCGTGGATCACGATCTCGCCGTCGCGCTCGTCGCCGGTGACGCTGCGGTCGATCTCGATGCGAACGCCGGGAGGCGGCTTGCCGACGCTGCCCAGACGACGGTGGCCCGGGTAGTTGGCGGTCGCGATGGGGCTGGTCTCGGTGAGGCCGTAGCCCTCGTAGACGGTGATGCCCAGGTTGTCGATGAAGTTGCCGACCACGGTGCTGATGGCCGAGCCGCCGGAGATGGCGTAGCGCAGCCGACCGCCGAAGCGCTCGCGCACCTTCGAGGCGACCAGCTTGTCGAGGACCGCCCACTGCAGCTCGAGCAGCGCACTCTTCTCACCCTTCTCGGCGAGCTCCTTGCGCTGCATGGCCACCGACTGGGTGTGCTGGAAGAGGGCCCGCTTCACCGCGGACTCGCTTGCCATCCGCTTCTGCAGGGCGTCGTAGATCCGGTTGAAGATTCGCGGCACGGCGAAGAGCACCGTCGGCCGCACGACTGCCAGGTTCTCGATGAGCTTGTCGACCGCGTCGTTCACCGCGATGGAGGCACCGATGCTGTAGAAGAGGTGCAGCTCCACCACCTGACCGAAGACGTGCGCCCAGGGCAGGAACGCCAGCGAGCGATCCTCCGGCGTGAAGCCGTCGAAGATCTGGTGCACCGCCGTCACGTTGAGGGCGATGTTGGAGTGGCTGAGCATCACGCCCTTGGGCTTGCCGGTCGTCCCCGAGGTGTAGATCAGCGCCGCGAGATCCGAAGGCTTGGACTCCACCAGCGGGCTCGGGGTGTCCGCGCCCAGCTTGATCAGCGCCTCGTAGCTCTCCTGGGGACCCTCGCCGCCCTTGAAGCGGATGACCCGCTCCAGCTTGGGCAGCTCGCTGCGCATCGACTCGATCTGCGAGGCGATGTGCTCGTTGGCCACGAAGACCACCTTCGCGCCGGAGTCATTGACGATGTACTGCCAATCCCGCGGCTGCTGCGCCTCGTACATCGGCACGTACACCGCGCCCAGGGTGTAGGTCGCGTAGCAGGCCACGGCCCACTCGGGCTTGTTGTCGGAGATCACCGCGACACGATCGCCACGCTGGACACCCGCGTGCACGAGGCCGGCCCGCAGGTCGTCCACGAGCGAGGCGAAGCGGGAATACGTCAACCACTTCCAGGTCCCTGAGACCTTCTCTCCGAGGAAGTCCCTCGGTCCGTAGCTCGCGGTGGACTGCTTGAAGATGTCCGTCAGCGTCTCGAACTTCTTGTTCGACATGTCGTTGTGCGCTCCTTGCAAAACTGAAATCGGGCGACCCTACCCCATTCCCGCTTCCCCCCGGGAGGCGCGACGGCGTGATCTGGATGCCCGGACAGGCGGATGGATGACTGGAACACCTTCCCCGGGTGGATCACGGAAAACCCGGTCAGGCTTTGAGGTGCTGACCGTGCGGTCGGCGTCTGTCTTTGGGTTCCTTCAGGCGCGGCGCGTGCTCCATCCCGGCCGGCACGCGCCGGGCGCTTCCGGCGGCCCCTGTGCATCACGCCAGGGCGGGAGCGCAGGAAGCGGAAACATCAGAGGGTTGCGGCGTGGGCCAGCGCCCGATGGACGGCCTCGAGCGCCTTGCGTGCCTCGAGCAGCTCGGAGCGCTCGGCGAGGAGATCGGCCACCTGCCGGCTGAGGATGTCCCGTTCCGAGTTCACCGCCTCGAGGGTGCGGCGCAGGCTCTCGGCGTCATCGCGCGCCGTTTCGAGCTCGGTGGCCAGGCGCTCCTCCTCCGAGAGGGTATCGGCCAGCGCCTGATCCCGCTTGGCCAGCTCCTCTTCGAGCGAAGCCTTCTCCTCGGCGGCGGCGTCCAGGCCCTGCCGCGCTTCCTGGAGGGAGAGGATCGCTTCGTCGCGCTCGGCCTCCAGCGCCGCAAGCTCCCGCTCGAGGTCCCCGAGGAGGCGCACCCGGCTCTCCATCTCGGCGGAGAGGCGCTGGGCCTCCTCCATCCGCAGTCGCGCCTCTTCGGTGGCCTTCTCGGCCTGGCGTCGGGCGCTCTCGAGATCGTGGGTGAGGCCCAGGTTGAGGGCCTTGAGGCGGTGCAGCTCCCCCTGCAGCGAGCCGATGCGCTCGACCGCGCGGGTCCCGGCCTCGCTGACCGTGGGAGGAAGGGGCTCGGGGCGGGGGTTCTCCCGGACCGCCTTCAACCGCTCCTTGAGCCGCTCCCGGCGGGCTTCGACGTCGAGGGTGGGTGGGGCGTCGACCTCACGGCCCCGGGCGAGGGCTCCCAGATCCGGCTCCTCGTGAGGGACCGGGGGATGTTGGACCTCCACCGGGGCGGGGTCGGCCGGCGTGGGCTCGGCGCGCGCTTCCGGTGCCACCGGAGCCGCCCGGGGGGGTTCGGCGCGGGCGACCGGCGCCTCCTCAGGCGCAGGCTCGGCACGGGCGGCGGGCGTCGGCGTCTTGTCCAGGGCCGCCTGCAGCGCTTCGGCCATCGAGGGTCGGGGCTGACGGGCGGCACCGGCGCGGGCGCGCACCACCTCCTCGAGGTTGCTCTCCTCGGGCGGCTGGAACGGAAGCTCCGCAGCGGGCGCTTCGCGCTGGGCGTTGCGCCGCGGGGCGGGAGCCGGTTCCTGCTCGGTCACGCCGGTGAGCGCCCCCAGTCGCAGGCGGGGCTTGGCGCGGGACACGTTCTTCTCGAAGGCCTTCTTCATGATGGGTCTTCTTGATTCTGGAGCGATGCGGTCGAACGACGGGGGACGTCAGGCCTGCTGGGCCAGGGCGAGACGCGCGCGCTGCTGCACGGCAAGGCGCTTGAGAACCTCATTGAGGAGCGCCTGGATGTCCTTGGCGCCCTTGGACTCTGGATCGGCCACGAAGATCGGGACGCCCTCACTGCTGGCCTGGGCGAACTTGGTGCACTGTCGCACGACCACCGGCATCAGGTACTCGGTGTAGTGCTCCTCGAGCGCGCTCACCGCCTCCTTGGCGAGCTTGAAGGTCGCGTTGAAGGAGTTGATGACGATGAAGATGTTCTCGAGCATGTGCTCGAGATCCTCCTCCAGGCTCTGCACCGTCTCGAAGAGCAGCTTGAGTCCGTGGAAGGAGAGGAAGTCCGCCAGCACCGGGACGAAGAGATCGTCGGCGGCCATCAGCGCGTTGAGGTTGAGCAGGCCGAAGGACGGCGGCGCGTCGAAGATGATGAAGTCGTAGGACGCCTCGACCTCCCGCAGCGCGTTGCGCAGCTTGAACTCGCGACCGGCCATCGGCATCAGCGCGAGGTCCACGGTCGACATGGAGAGGTTGGAGGGGATGAAGTCGAGGTTCGGCAACGGCGTGTGCTGCAGCACGTTGCTGATCGACTCCTTGCGCACCAGGACGTCCAGCAGGGTCAGGTCGTAGTCCTCACCCTCGTAGCCCAGGCACTTGGTCGCATGCCCCTGGCTGTCCAGGTCCACCAGCAGCACCCGGTAGCCGAGCTCCGCCAAGCGGTAGGCGTAGGACGAGGAGAGACTGGTCTTCCCGGTCCCGCCCTTGAAGTTGAGGAAGAGCTGGCGCCGCAGACCGAGGGGCTTGGGCCACTTCTTGAGGCGCTCCCGCAGCCCCAACAGATCCTCCACGCTGTAGCGATCCTGCTTGAGCGCCTGGGCGAGCGCCTTGGGGCTCACGCTCAGGAGCGCGGCGGCGTGCTTGGGGCTGTAGGTGGGTGCGTCCATGAACTGCGTCAGGGCCTCCGGGAGCGACTCAGGCGAGGTACAACTTGAGACCCCGACGTACCACCTGACCCCGTGCGGACAACAGGGCCACGGCGTCTTCGATCTCGGTCGCCGACACGCCCAGCGCGCGGCACAGCTCGGGCTCGGTGCGTCCGCGCAGCGCGGTGCGCAGCTCCGCCAGCACACCGGCACAGAGGGATTCGTCGGGTTCGGGGGCGGGTGCGACCGCGAGGGCGACGCCGGTGGCCCGTCCCACCGCCACCGCGCTCGCCGCCGCCGCCTGGGCCTGGGCTGCCGCGCCCGGACGGAGCTCCTGACGGGCGGGCCCTGCGTTCAGCGGGACCACCGCGGCGAGTCGCTGCTGGGCGGCCTCGTGCTCGGCGATGCGGCGCAGGGTGGCCGCGGTGGGGGGAAGTGCGGTCCGCACCGGGTTCACCGGGAGCCCGGCAATCCGACGCAGCTCCCGGCGACGCTGGGCCGACTCGAGCTCGACCACCGGCGTGACGTCGCAGCCCAGGATGCGCGAGAGGCTCTGGGCCGCCGCACGCCGGACCTTGGACGAGGCATCTTCCATCAGCGCGAAGAGGAGATCGCGGGCGCGTTCACCGCCGGAGGCACCGAGGGCCAGCGCGGCCAGGCCCCGGACCTCGGGATCGGCGTCCTCGAGCGCCTCCTCGGCCAACGCGAGCGCGGCGTCGGCGTCGAGGCCCAACGCCAGCAGGCTCGCGCGCCGGCGGACGGCGCGGTCGGGATCCTTCACCGCCGCGGAGAGATGCGGAAGCGCCTGGGTCACATCCAAGGTGAGCAGGGCCTTGAGCGCAGCGATGCGGACCTCGGCATCGGCATCAATGAGCATCGGCTCCACGACCTGGGCGCCGGCGGCGTTGCCCACCGCGGCGAAGGCCCGGAGCAGCGCAACCCGGGCCTCCGACGACCGCTCCTGGTGGAGCGCGGAGGCGAGCGCGGGCGCAGACGCCTCCTGCCCGAGTGCGCGGAGCCGGTCTGCGGCGCGGATGCGGGCCGAGACGTCGGCGGCGCGCAGCTCCCGGATGGAGAACTCGAGCAGCGTCTCCTCCGAGCGCGGGATCGAGTCGTGGGTGGAGAGGGAGCGCAGCTCCTCGGCGCTGACCCCCAGCCGCCCCTCTCCGGCCAGCCGCTGGGCGTGCGCGGTGATGTGGGTGACGGGGTTGCCGCCGGGTGCCTGCGTCACGTGCGCAGCAGGCGGGGGTGGCGCCTCCGCACCCTGCTGCGCGGCTCCCACTGCAGAGGGAGCGGACGTCGTGCCACCGTCCGCGGCGCGCGGGGGCGACGTGGCGGCTCCGGCGGTCGCGTGGCCGAAGGCCAGAATGGGCTCCTGCGCCACCGAGGGAACCGGGAGGGCGGCACCCGACCCGCGCGCCAGCACCTCGCCGCGCAGTGTGGAGATGAAGCTCGCCAGATCGAAGTCGATGTCCTCGCCCGAGTGGTGGATCTGGCTCGCCTCCAGGAGCTTGGAGATGAGCATCGTCCGCTCCTGACGGCTCGCCTCGTGAACGCGCTGGAGCTCGGCCCGCTCGGCCCGGCTGCGCTCGAGCTGGACCTGCAGGCCGGCGTGCTCGCGGCGGACTTCCATCTCCCGCTGCGAGGCCTGGGCGAGTTCTTCCCGCAGCCGGTCAGCCTCCGCGCGCGACTCGGCCAGCTGCGCCTGGAGCTGTCCCAGGCGCGCTTCGAAGTACACGATCTTCTCCAGCGCGCTCTGCAGGAGCGTCTGGGGGGCGTCTTCGGCCATGAGGGTCTCCAAGCCCTCCTCCCAAGAGAGGCGATACAGGCCGGTCGACAGGGCTGCGGAAGGCAGCCCTGAACCACTGGCGGCCCGTCGGATCGGCTGACCCTACTTGGTTCCTCCCCCGGTGGTAAACCCCTGGAATCCCGACGCTTTTGCATTCACTGCGCGCCCGTTCAGGGCGAACGCCGCGGAGGCCGGATTCTCGGCCCCGGCGGCGTCCACTGCGGCTTTTCACCACTGAACGCGGGCCCTGCCCCGGGTACGGCGGCGCCCCCTCGGGGAGGGTCGCCGCGACCTGTCCGGAGATCACCCGTCGACGGTGACCACACCGCAGGCCTCGCGGCCGCCCGCATTGCCCGTGGGCTGGGTGGTGAAGTCATCGGCCGAGGTGTGGACGATGACCGCGGTGCCCACGATGTCCGCCATCCCGCCGGTGCCGAGCTCCCAGCGGTCGGTGGTGATGGTGATCGAACCGGTGCCGTCCTCGCCCACCTCGATGTTGCCCAGGTCGCCCAGGTGGTGGCCGTCCTCGTGATCCCACTGCCCGTGGGGGTGGGTGGTGGGGTTCCAGTGGCTGCCGGCGCTGCTCGCGTCGGGCGCGCTGCAGTCGCCGAACTCATGCAGGTGGGTGGCGTGGGTGCCGGGGGTGGCGCCCTCGATCTCCATGGTGAGCTCGATCTGCCCGTCGTCCAGTCGGGTGAAGCGCGCGGTCCCCGTCACATTGCTCCCGGAGCGCGACTCGAGATTGGCGGTGGCGGAAGAGGGCCCCATCTGCTCCGAGGCCTCCTGCCCCTGGGCGTCCTCGGACGCTTCGGCCGGCGCCCGATCGGAGGTGGCCGAGCCGGTGGTGGCGCAGGCCATGGGCAGCAGCGCGGACAGCATGACGGCGTAGCGAAGCTTCATGTCAGGAGACTCCTTGGGTTGGATGCGTATGAACTGAGCCCGACGCGCCCGGTTGGCCCCGTGGTCTTCCACTTTGGCGGGACGGTCCGGGCGGTCGGCGCGGCGACCTAAAGGCAGGTCCGCCGACAATTCCAGAAGGAACCCTCTTCTTGCGCCCGCCGGTGGACATGCGCTCCGCTTCCCGGGAAGGAGGCGCCATGCGCACGCTGATCGTCCACCCCCACCCACTGCTCGCCCTTCACGTCTTCGTGGCGCACCTTCCGGATGCCCCGGCCCCCGTGGAGAGCCCGGCGTGGTTGCAGGCCCTGATGGCTCCGGATGCGGTGACGCCGCTGCAGCGCTCTGACGCCGTCCAGAAGGCAGGACGCGACCTGCTCCGTCACGGCGGCTTCAAGCCCACCGGACGCAGCAAGCCGGCGAGCGAATATCTGGTGCGCGCCGCCGAAGAGGGGACCCTGCGCAGCATCCATCCCCTGGTCGATGCGGGAAACGTGGTGAGCCTGCACAGCGGCTTGGCCATCAGCGTGGTGGACGCGACCCGGCTCGAGGGCGGATTGCACGTGCGCCTCGCCGACCCGGACGCCCGCTATGTCTTCAATCCGGCGGGACAGGAACTGGATGCCGCAGGACTGCTCTGCCTCCACGATGCGCAGGGCCCCTGCGCCAACGCGGTCAAGGATGCGCAGCGCACGAAACTGGGCCCGGACAGCCGCAGCGGCCTCTGGCTCATCTGGGGAAGCCGGACGATCCCGGAGGCCGGGCCCGGCGCCGAGGCCTACGCACGCGAGCTGCTCGGCAGGCTCGGGGCGCGGATCGAAGCGGTGCAGCTCGAGGCCCCCTGAAACGCCAAAGGGCCCCGGCACCCTCCGGCATCCAGCTCGGAGTGGCACCACGGGGCCCTTCGGAGACGGGGGGGACTGTGCGCCCCTCCCCCGTCCGGCTCAGCGCTTCTTCGCGGGAGCCTCGCCCTTCACGGCAGGGACCTCGCCGAAGACGGTCTTCATGTCGACCGCCTCCTTGCCCTGCTTGGTGAGGGAGGCGTTGATCGCCTTGAGCATCTTGCTGCGCACGCGGGCGGGGATCGGACGATCCTTGAGCGCGTTGCCCCAGTGGTTGGTCGAGAAGGGACGGCCCGACTTCGGCTTGGCCAGCCCGCTCTCCTCGTAGGTCTTGTCCTTGGCCGTGCGGCGCTTGGCGGCGCGCTTCACGAGCAGCGCCTGATCGTCCGAGCTGCGCGCCTCGAGGCGCGAGGAGAGGCGCTGCAGCGCCGTCGCATCCAGGTTGTTGGACGAAACGAAATCCGAGAAGGTGCCCATGATGTCTCTTGATGCTCCGAGACCCTCGGAGCCGGAAAAAAGGAGGGAGGGGCGCGCACCCTAGAGGCAAGGCGCCTGCAGATTCAACCCCCTTCGCGCTGATCGGCTTTCGGGGCCTCCCCTTTCGGAACGCGATCGTCCAGGCGGGGAGCGAGGAAGCGGCGCTCGAACAGGCTCAAGCCGGTCAACAGGAACACCGCCAACAGCGTCGCCGCGGCCGCCAAGGTGAAGTTCCCGAACGCCGCCGCCATGCCGATGGCCGCTGCCACCCAGATCCCGGCCGCGGTGGTCAGGCCCCGCACCGAGCCGTGCTGCTGCATGATCGTCCCGGCGCCCAGAAAGCCGATGCCCACCACCACGTTGCTGGCGATGCGGGTGCCATCCGAGGAGTCGTCGTCGAGGGCCCCGGTGATGGACACCAGACTGAAGACGCAGGAGCCCAGCGTCACCAGCAGGTGGGTGCGCAGGCCCGCATCCTGACGGCTGATCTCCCGCTCGAGTCCCAGGATGCCTCCCAGGACGATCGCCAGGCCCAACCGGAGCAGCATGTCCCCGAGTTCCATGGCGGGAAAGCTGGGGCCGGCGCGGACTGCAGACCCGGCCCCGGGAACAGCCGCCCACGCGGACTGAACACTCGCCACACAGGGGGCGACGGGCCCTGCCACCCCGGGCCGGCACATCCGGGTTCACGCCCCCCATGAGGGTCCGGGAAGGCCGCCGGAGCCGCGCGTTCGCGCGGGGGTGCGGATTCAGGTGCCCTCGATCCGGGTCGCCGGACCGGACGCCACCTGGGGCTTCGCCGGCTCCACCTCCTGGTCCTCGCTATGCGGGACGGGAGGCTCCACGCGCAGGGTGGAGGGGCCGGTCCCGTGGCGGATGACCCGGCTGAAGAGGCTGAGCTTGGGATCGAAGAGGAACTGGAGCCACAGCGCGGTCCAGGAGCGGTGCGCGTGCAGCGGCTCGTAGAGCTCGGGGGCGATGGCGCGCACCTTGGGGAGGCGGGTCCAGGGGACGCGCATCAGGTCGTGGTGCTCGTTGTGGTAGCCCACGTTGAAGGCCACCAGGTTGAGGGGTCCGTAGTAGCTGTAGGTCTCCTGCGGCGCGGCGACCGTGTAGTGCTCCTGGATCCAGCGCGCGCCCAGCGGGTGCAGGCCGATGGCGAAGATGCTCGCCAGGAAGAGGTAGAGCAGCCCGCCCCACCCCAGGGTGAGGACCACCGCGGCGCAGAAGGCGATCTGCACCGCCCAGTTGGCGATGTACCAACCATCCCAGAGGTGGACCTTCTTGAAGCGCGTGACCCGCAGCGCCTGGAAGAGCCAGAAGTTGAAGAGCCAGAAGGCCTTCCCGAAGAAGCCGTTGCCGATGAGCCGGGCCTCCCAGTCGCTGGCGAGGTCGGCGTCGAGCTCGGGGTCTCCCTGGTAGCGGTGGTGCAGCAGGTGGAACTTGCGGAAGCCGATCGCCGCGGGGAACACGATGGGGAGGTTCGCCAGAAGCTGCAGGAGCGCGTTGTCCCGGGGGCGCTTGAAGACGAGGTTGTGGGTCGCCTCGTGAATGAGGACCCACAGGCCGTGGGTGAGGAAGGCGCCCACGCACCATGCGACCAGGAGCTTGGCCCACCAGACCTGATCCGCCATCAGCGCCGCCAAGCCGATCTGCGCCGAGACCAACGCCACGACCCAGAAGGCCGTCCAGCGGGTGGGTCCGATGAGCTCGCGGACCTCGGGGTGTTCCTTCAACAGTCGGCGGCCGCGGGAGATGTGCGGTTCGCGCTCGTCGCTCTCGAGGTAGTGCAGGGGCTGGGACATGTTGGGACAACCTTCCTGGCGGGAGGGGCGATGGTGGCCCCGTGAACACCACACTTCCAGGGCGCTGTCACCGGCGCCGCGGCGCCCGCCTGCTCCCACCGTCATCGGTCGGGTGAATGCCGGGCCAGGGACCGCGTCGGGAGGCAATCGCCGGGCGACACGAGAAATCCGGGAATCTGGCACCCCACGGACCCAGTCCCTAGTGTACGCCCCTCTCCGGGTCCGTCCCTGAAGAAGCCCCCATGCGCCACGCTCCCCCGCTCCTGCTGCTCTCCGTCGTCGTCGGCCTGTCGGCCACCGCCGCGGCCCAGGGGACCTCCCGGTCGTCCACACCCCTCCGGGAGACCGCGGCGCTGAGCGCGAGCGCTGAGGATCCACGTCTGGGACGCGAGTCCGCGCGTTCCCTGGGCGCGGTGGGAGGGCTCTCGGCAGGGGCCGCCCCCGATCGCGCGCGCCCCCCGCTCAATGCTCCGGGCAGCGGCCGCCCCTACACCATCCGCATCGAGCAGCCCCACACCTACTCCGCGCAGGAGGCACGGGTCCGGCTGAGCTACCTCCTCGACTACTGGACCGAACGCTTCGGCGTCACCCAGCAGTGGAGCGGGAACACGGTGCTGGTCACCGGCAAGGTGCTCGGCATCCGGGTGGAGGCGTGGGTGCAGGTGCAGGGGCACCGCATCTGGGCCCTGGCGGTCGATCCCGGCCCCCTCATGCGCGGCGCCGGAGAGCGCTACATCCGCAAGAAGATCGCCAAGTACATGCACCCCACCTACGAGGAGCTGTAGGCGGGGCGCTGAAGACCGCCCCGGCCCGATCGCCGAGCCCTCTGCTCGGCGATCATCTCGTGCGCTCGGGCGGCTCCTCGAGGGCAGGGCGCTCACTGTCCGGAACGCGCGTCAGGGGGTGCCCTCCCGAAGGGCGCACCCACGCGCATCCCGGGGTCGCACTCAGGTCTGCGGCAGCGGCCGGTACTTGATGCGGTGCGGCTGGAGCGCGTCGGGACCCAGGCGCTTCTTCTTGTCGGCCTCATAGTCCTGGAAGTTCCCCTCGAACCAGAAGACGCGGCTGTCTCCCTCGAAGGCCAGGATGTGGGTCGCGATGCGGTCGAGGAACCAGCGGTCGTGGCTGATCACCACCGCACACCCGGCGAAGTTGAGCAGCGCCTCCTCGAGGCTGCGCAGCGTCTCCACGTCGAGGTCGTTGGTCGGCTCGTCGAGCAGCAGCACGTTGCCGCCGCTCTTGAGCAGCTTGGCCAGGTGCACGCGGTTGCGCTCGCCGCCCGACAGATCCTTCACCCGCTTCTGCTGGTCGGCGCCCTTGAACGCGAACTGCGCCAGATAGGCGCGGCTGGGGATCTGCTCCCCGCGACCGAGCTCCAGGTAGTCCAGGCCTCCGCTGACCTCTTCGAAGACCGTGTTGTCCCCGTTGAGGGCATCGCGGCTCTGGTCCACGTA
This sequence comes from Myxococcaceae bacterium, assembly GCA_035304185.1. Lineage (GTDB taxonomy): Bacteria > Myxococcota > Myxococcia > Myxococcales > Myxococcaceae > DATGQN01. The sequence continues at coordinate 68,986 of DATGQN010000097.1, read as the reverse complement.
GGCCAGCTTCACGGTCTCGCCGATCACCAGCTCGCCCGCGTCCGGCTGCTCCTGCCCGACCATCATGCGGAACAGCGTGGACTTGCCTGCGCCGTTGGGGCCGATGATGCCCACGATGCCACCGGGCGGCAGCTTGAAGTTCAGACCGTCGATGAGGAGGCGATCTCCGTAGGCCTTGGTGAGTTCCTTGGCCTCGATGACCTGCCCCCCCAGGCGCGGGCCGGGCGGGATGAAGATCTCGCCGGTGCCGTCGCGCTTCTCCTGGGTCTGGTTGAGCATCTCCTCGTAGCGCGCCACGCGGGCCTTGCTCTTGGCCTGACGCGCCTTGGGGCTGGCCTGCACCCACTCGAGCTCGCGCTTGAGTTGCTTCTGGCGGGCGCTCTCGCTCTTCTCCTCCGCCTCCAGCCGCTTCTGCTTCTGGTCCAGCCAGCTCGAGTAGTTGCCCTTCCAGGGGATGCCCTCGCCGCGGTCCAGCTCGAGGATCCACTCCGCCACGTTGTCGAGGAAGTAGCGGTCGTGGGTGATGGCCACGATGGTGCCCTGGAAGTCCTTGAGGGCCCGCTCGAGCCACGCGACGCTCTCGGCGTCCAGGTGGTTGGTGGGCTCGTCGAGGAGCAGCAGGTCCGGCTTCTCCAGCAGCACGCGGCAGAGGGCCACGCGGCGGCGTTCACCACCGGAGAGCTTGGTCACGTCCGCATCGCCGGGAGGCAGGCGCAGCGCATCCATGGCGAGCTCCACGGTGCGGTCCAGCTCCCAGGCGTTCGCGGCGTCGATGGCGTCCTGGAGCTTGCCCTGCTCGGCGAGGAGCTTGTCCATCTCGCCGTCGTCCATGGGCTCGGCGAACTTCGCGGAGACCTCGTTGAACCGATCCAGGAGCCCACGGATCTCCTTGAGTCCCAGCTCCACGTTCCCCTTCACGTCCAGGCTGGGATCCAGCGTGGGCTCCTGGGGGAGGTAGCCGATCTTGGCGCCGGGGTCCGGGCGCGCGGTGCCGAAGAACTCGGTGTCCTCCCCCGCCATGATCCGCAGCAGGGTGGACTTACCGGACCCGTTGGGGCCGATGACGCCGATCTTCGCGCCGGGGAAGAAGGACAGGTAGATGCCCTTCAGGATGTCCTTACCGCCCTTCACCTTACGCAGGTCCTGCATGGTGAAGATGTAGTTCTGGGCCATGGAGCAGCTGCCTAGCCCCGCCCTCTGTTCGGTGCAAGCCTCCGCTCGCCTTCCGATTGGCAATCGGGACGGCCGCCCATTATCCAGGCAGCTTTCCAACCTTTCCGAGGTGTCCCCACGTGACGAACCGCACCCTTCTCTTCGCTTCCATTGCCACCCTCACCTTCGCCGGCTGCAAGGATCCCGCAGAGGGAACCCAGAAGGCCGAGGTCGCTGAGGCCGCAACTGTCGAGGCCGAGGCGCCCAAGCCCGAGCAGGAGACCCTCCCCATCTCCTCCGAGAACTCGAAGATCACCTTCGTGGGCTCCAAGGTCACCGGGAAGCACGACGGCGGATTCAATGACTTCAAGGGCACCATCCAGCTCAACCCCGAGGACTTCACCGCGAGCCGCCTCCAGGTCGAGATCGACATGAACTCGGTGTGGAGCGACAACGAGCGGCTGACCGGCCACCTGAAGACCGGCGACTTCTTCCTCGTCGAAGAGCACCCGACCGCGACCTTCACCAGCACCGAGATCAAGGAGGGTGGCGCGGAGGGTGCGAGCCACACCATCACCGGCAACCTGACCATGCGCGGCGTCACCAAGTCGGTGACCTTCCCCGCGAACATCACGGTGGGTGAGAACGAGGTGTCCGCCTCCTCCACGTTCGCGCTGCCCCGCAAGCAGTTCGGCGTGGCCTACGCCGGCGCCCCGGACGACCTCATCCGTGACGACGTCATCATCACCCTCGACGTGAAGGCCCCGCGCAACGGAGCGCAGCCCGCCGCCGCGCCCGCGCAGCAGGATGCCGGTGCCGAGATGCCCGCCCCCGCCGCGGAGTGACGCGTGCGGCAGCAGCCCTCGTGATGCAGAGGGCGTTCGCCTGCTGAGCTGAAAAGGCCGTCCGGTGCGATCCGCCGGGCGGCCTTTCTGCGTCCCGGCCCCGTTGGGCACGGGTGCCCGACCGGCTCACGGTGTCCGCCTTGCCCGCGGCGTTCCCGCCGCGCCAGAGTGAGCCGATGCGATGGTGGGTCCTGGTAGGGGTGGTGCTCGCCCTGAGCGGCTGCGTGCGGAATCCCTGTGATGCGCGGGTGGATCCGTCCCGCTGCGAAGGGAACGTGCGCTGGGTCTGCCCGCCCCGGGGCCTCGACCAGCGGGTGTCTTCGTCCTGGCAGCGGGAGGACTGCGCCGCCGCCGGGAATGTCTGCGCGGTGGGTGAGGACGGCGGGGCGTGGTGTGCGACCTCCACCGAACCCCATCCGGCCTGTGCCGGCGGTGTGATGCGGGCCTGCGCGAGCGACACGCGGGCCCTCACCTGTCGCGAGGGCCTGGCCGTGGGCGCGGAAGATTGCCTGCGCTGTCTCCCCGCCGATGCGGATGACGAGGAGCCGGTGGTCCACTGTGAAGGCGGGCGCGGCGATACCTGTGAAGGCGACGCGGACTGCCTTCCCTCCCTGGCCTGCGATCCCCAGCGCGGCTTCTGCCTCTGAGGATCGCGGGGCGGACCGGACGCCCCGCCTGCGCGCGATCGCGCTCTCTCGCAAGCGTGGGCCCCGACGCGATGACGACACGTGATGACGACACGCGATGTCGACACGTCATGGCGACACGCGATGACGACCGCCTCACGGCTCCCGAAGCTCGCGCGCGCTGCGAATCGGCGGCGGTCGACGTCTTCGGCCTCTCACGCGGGCTCAGACCCGCCCGTCGGGCGTCCCCTGCTGCGCGAGCACCCGGGCGCTCGCCTGAAGTCGCTGCAGGGCCAGGGCGGTGAAGCGCTGACGCACGGACTTCTCGGCCTCGATGGCGTTGAGCCAGGCGTCCTGGTCGAAGACCAGCAGGGCGCAGGGGGTGAGGGCCCGCACCGTGGCGCTCGCCGGCTTCTTGAGCAGGAGCGAGATTTCTCCGAAGACATCGCCCTCGAGCATCTCCGGCAGGGCGGACTCCTCCCCGTTGCCGTGGGTGAGCACCGGGAGGCATCGCCCGCGTACCAGCATGTAGAGCGCGTCGTTCGCGCTGCCCTGTCGGATGAGCTCGGTGCCGGCCGGGACCGCACGCCAGCGGAACGCGCCTGCCGCCGCACGCCGGAGCTGGGGCGCGAGATCCGCCCATGGCCCCCCGGCGCTGGCGATGTAGTGAAGCGCCCGCTCCCGGCAGAAGTGCTCCACCGCCTCGATGATGCGCGGGTGCCTCCAGCCCACCCGCAGGACCTCGGAGCGCGCGAGCTCCAGGGCGCGCACCTGCGTCCCGGCGATAACGGTGGCCATGCGCGGGGCGTCGCTGACCAGCGCGACCTCCCCGAACACCTCTCCGGCCTGCAGCACCGCCACCGGCTGGTCCGCGCGAGGTCCGGCGCGGCGCACCTCCACCCGGCCCTCGGCGATGGCGTACATGGAGGTCCCCGGCGCCCCCTCCTCGACGATGGCGTCGCCCGCTTCGAACGTGCGGATGCGGGTGGCCCCCACGAGGAAGGGCAGATCCTCGCGCGAGAGCGGCGCCCAGAGCGGCAGTGGGCGTTGCCCCCCGGCCTCGGCGCTCCCCTCCAGCACCGCCGCCACCCGGGCCACGGCGCCATCCAGGAAGAGCGGTGCCTGGCTGAGCTGGCGCGCAACGTACAGCCCCCGCCAACCCTGGTCCTCGCGGCAGCTCACCCGCGCCAGGCGTCCCAGCAGCTCCAGGGCGCGGACCTTGTGGCCCAGCTTTGCGCTCAGCTGACAGGCGGCTTCCAGCGCTTCGGCGCTTTCCGGCGCGGTCAGCAGAAATGCCTCCCAGCGGCGCAAGGCGGGCTCGAGCTGGCCCCCGGCCTCCAGCGCCTCCGCCTCGCGTCGTTCTCCTTCGGGCATGCCGGCCTGGGCCATGATGGTGGATCTCTATCAGGGCGCGCGGAGGAAGACATGCCGCCCGGTACACGCCCCGGCCCGATCCAACGGTCCGCGGGGAACCGCCCTCAGCCCTGTCCGTCTCCCCCGCGGGTCCGACCCTGGACCTCCTCCCGGGTGCGGAAGAAGAGGCGGCGGTAGTGCGCGAGCTCGGCGCGGGCGCTCTCCAGGTCGGCCATGGCGGTGTGCTGGGGCGCGGGGCGCTCCCGCTCGGGGGCCTCCGGGTACCAGGCGCGGGTCAGCACCCCCAGGCTGGAGACGTCCACCATCCGGTAGTGGAGGTAGCGGTCCAGCATCGGCATGTGAACCTCCAGGAAGCGGCGGTCGGTGTGGATGCTGTTGCCCGCCAGCAGGCCACGCCCCGGGGGCAGGTGCCGGGCGAGTGCCGCCACAGCCCCCCGCTCCGCCTCGCGCAGCCCGGTCGTCGAGGCCCTCACGCGCGCCAGCAGACCGTTCTGGGTGTGCATCCGCTGGACCACCGGCTCCATCCGCGCCAGCGCTTCCTCGGGCTGCCAGATGACCGCCTCGTAGCGCTCCACCGGCTCGAGGTCGGGCCCGGTGAGCATCAGGCCGATCTCGAGGATCACGCAGTCCTCCGCTGACAGCCCGGTCATCTCCAGGTCGAGCCACACCAACGGGGTGTCGAGCAGATTCATGGGGGAGAGCTTCTGGAACAAGCCGCGTCCGCTGTCAAAGCAGACGCGGAAAAGCCGCACATTCAGTGGTGTCGTCGGCGCCGCTGGGACATGTATGGCGCCATGTCGCCACCCGTCCTCTCCATCGAAGGCCTGCGCAAGCAGTACGGCAACTTCACCGCCCTCCACGACGTCAGCCTCGAGATCCCCGCCGGCGAGATCTTCGCCCTGCTGGGTCCCAACGGCGCCGGCAAGTCCACGCTGATCGGCGCGATCTGCGGGATGGTCCGCAAGACCGCCGGCAAGGTCCGTCTCTTCGGCATCGACATCGACGAGGATCCGGTCACGCCCCGTTACCGGGTGGGCCTCGTCCCGCAGGAGATCAACTTCGACCCGTTCTTCAATCCGGTCGAGTGCCTCGAGATCCAGCAGGGCTATTACGGCCAGAAGCCCGACCCCGAGCGCATCCGCGAGGTGCTCGAGGCCATGCAGCTCACCTCCAAGGCCAACGTGGTCACCCGTGCGCTCTCCGGTGGCATGCGTCGCCGCCTGCTCATCGCCAAGGCCCTGGTGCACCGGCCCCAGCTGGTGTTCCTGGACGAGCCGACCGCAGGGGTGGACGTGGAGCTGCGCCGCGATCTCTGGAGCTACATCCGGCGCCTGCGGGCCGAGGGAACGACGGTGGTGCTGACCACGCACTATCTGGAGGAGGCCGAGGAGTTGGCCGACCGCGTGGGCATCATCGACGGCGGACGCCTCCTGCTCCTCGAGGAGAAGGCCGCGCTGCTCGAGCGCCTGGGCAAGCGCCAGACGGCGGTGCATTTCACCGAGCCCCAGCAATCCCTTCCCGAAGCCCTCGGTGAGCTCGGTGTGGTGCTCTCGGAGGATGGGAACTCCGCGCTCTACACCGAGCAGGCGACGTCGAACCACGGCTCCGGCCGGGTTCTGGGGGCGCTCTACAGCGCGGGGCTGCCCATCCGGGACGTGGAGACCCAGCGCCCACGGCTGGAGGAGATCCTCATCGAGGTGCTGCGCTCGGGCGGTGCCGCGAACGCCCAGAAGCAGGAGGTGCAGGCGTGAACCGGCTCGGCATGAAGACGCTGCTCATGAAGGAGATCCGCCGCTTCGTCCGCATCCCGGGACAGACGCTGCTCTCCCCCCTCATCAGCACCTCGCTCTACTTCGTGGTGTTCGGCTCTGCGCTCTCCGGACGTATCTCCCAGGTGGAGGGCGTGCCGTATCTGGCCTTCATCGTCCCCGGCCTGGTCTTCCTGAGCGTCGCCAACAACGCGTTCATCAACGCCTCGTCGAGCATCTTCTCGTCGAAGATCCAGGGCACCATCGTGGACCTGCTGGTCGCGCCGCTCGGTCCCTTCGAGCTCATCGTGGGGTTCGCCGGGGGCGCGGTGGTCCGCGGCATCCTGGTGGGGCTGCTCACCTGGCTGGTGGGCATCTTCTTCGCCGGCCCCTCCCTGCAACACGCGCTGCTCACCCTGGGGGTGCTGGTGCTGGGCGCCTACACCTTTGCGCTGCTGGGGCTGCTGTCGGGGCTCTGGGCCGAGAAGTTCGAGCAGGTGAACTTCTTCCCCACCTTCGTGATGCTGCCCCTCACGTTCCTGGGCGGTGTCTTCTACAACGTGGAGCAGCTGCCCGGGATCTGGCGGACGGTCAGCCTCTTCAACCCGGTGGTCTACCTGGTGGACGGGCTGCGCTACGGGATGCTGGGCGTGGGCATGTTCCAGCCCTGGGTCGCGCCCACGGTGCTGACGGCGCTCGCCCTGGTCAGCACCGCGATCGTCCACGCCCTGCTCGCCCGCGGCTACAAGCTCACGTCCTGAAGCTGCGGGGACCTGCCGGGCGCCGCATCGGATCGGCGCCCGGTCCGGCGACTACTCCTGACGTCCCTCGATGCTGGCGAGGAGGAGCGCGGCAGCGATGCCGAGCCGACGATCCAGCTGCCCGGCGCGATCCGCGGAGAAGTCCAGATCGAGCTTGAAGACGAAGGGGTTGAAGCGCTGGGTGAAGTTGAAGACCGGCTGTCCGCCCAGCGTTCCGGTGAAGCTCTGGGGAATGAGGTTCATGAGGAAGCGGCGCACCAGCGCCAGCGCCATGTTGTCCTCCTCGATCTTCCCGACCTCGTTCCCCGCGGAATCCAGGATGAGCCAGGTGTCGCGCAGGAAGCTCTTCCAGCCCTGACGTCGCAGGCTTCCCACCAGGGTGTCGGTCGCGCTGTCGAAGACGTCATAGGTCGCGCCGAAATCGATGATGCTCCGCGCGCGGATCTGGAGCAGCTCCTTCTGCCGGCTGTCGTCGGTATAGACCCGCAGGTCTTCGCGCAGGCGTAGCGCCTTCTGCTGCATGTAGGCCGCGACGTTCCCGTTGACGTCGTACAGGTGGAAGGCCCCGTGCCAGAGCGTGAAGATCTTGCGCCGCAGCGTGTACTGCTGATGCGCGAAGGGTCCTCCCACGATGGCGCGGGCCATGACGGGTTCGATCGCCTCGGCGGGGGCCGCAGCCGCCGGCGTGCGCATGTCGAACGGATCGGAGGCAGGATCCGGAGAGCCGGAGCCCGTCGGTGCACCCAGGTTGCTGAAGCGGTCTTTCATGGTCGGCAGCCTACCCAATCGCGACCCTGCGCGTCATTGCCTGCTCACTCAGCAGGGGGCCCACGTACGGGTTGACGGAGGCGCGCGGGGGGGGCAGAAGCCGCGACATGACTGCCACTCCGAACCTGAACTTCCAGCTGGAGCGCGCTTCCAACCTGAAGGCCAAGCCGGCCGAATCCGAGCTCGGCTTCGGGCGCTTCTTCACCGATCACCTGCTGCGCATGGACTTCACGCGCAAGGGCGGATGGAGCGATCCCAGGATCGTCCCCTACGGCCCGCTGGGCATCGACCCGGCAGCGAGCGTCCTGCACTACGCGCAGGAGGTCTTCGACGGCGCGAAGATCTTCCGCGGTGAGGACGGCAAGCTGCGCTCCTTCCGGATGAAGGAGCACGCGCAGCGCCTGGTGCGGAGCGCCGAGCGTCTGTGCATGGAGTCGCCGGACGCAGACACCATCGTCGCCTGCATCACCGAGCTTGCGCGGGTGGATCGTGACTGGGTTCCCTCCGGTCGCGGCACCGCGCTCTACGTGCGTCCGACCATCATCGCGTCGGAGGCGTTCCTCGGCGTGCGTCCGGCCAACGAGTACATCTTCTTCATCATCCTCAGCCCGGTGGGCAGCTATTACGCCGAGGGCCAGAAGCCGGTGAAGATCTGGGTGGAGGAGACCCAGGTCCGCGCCGCTCCGGGCGGTCTCGGCGAGGCGAAGGCCGGGGCGAACTACGCGGCGAGCATCAAGGCCGCCGAGGACGCCAAGGCGCGCGGCTTCACCCAGGTGCTGTGGCTGGACGCGATCGAGCACCAGTGGCTGGAGGAGGTGGGCACCATGAACCTCTTCCTGCGCATCGGCGACGAAGTCGTGACCCCGCCCCTCGAAGGAACGCTGCTGCCGGGCGTGACGCGTCTGAGCGTGATCGAGCTGCTGCGCAAGCGCGGCGTGAAGGTCACCGAGCGGCGCATCAACATCAAGGAGGTCCGCCAGGCCCACGCCGACGGCACCCTCAAGGAGATCTTCGGGAGCGGCACCGCGGCGATCATCTCGCCGGTGGGGACGCTGGGCTTCCGCGACGGCAACCTGACGGTCGGCAATGGCGAGCCCGGCGAGATGAGCCGCACCCTCTACGAGGAGATCGTGGCCATCCAGCGCGGTGAGAGCCCCGATCCCTTCGGCTGGATGACGGAGATCGGCTGACATGCAGACCGCTCAGGCTGAAGGTGCCGAGGTGATGGACGTGACCACGCATCTCGGTGCGCCGCGGGATCCCCGCTTCGTCAACGAGATGGCCCGGGGCCTCACCGGCAGCGAGATCCTCAAGATCGCCGGCGAGGTCCGCGCGATGATCGCCCGCGGCGAGGACGTGCTCAACCTGACGGTCGGCGACTTCGACCCCAAGGTCTTCCCCATCCCGCAGAAGCTCGGGCAGGCCATCGCGGACGCGCTGGCGCGGGGCGAGACCACCTATCCGCCCGCGGACGGCATGCCCGCCCTCCGTGAGGCGGTCCGCCAGAGCTGGGAGCGGGAGCTCGGGCTGCGCTACCCACTGGAGAGCGTCCTGGTGGCCAGCGGTGGACGACCGCTGATCTACGCGCTCTACCGGAGCGTCGTGGAGGCCGGGGACACCGTGGTCTTCCCCACCCCCAACTGGAACAACAACTTCTATTGCCACCTGATGGGTGCGCGGGAGGTGGCCGTCCCCACCCGCGCCGAGGATGGGTTCATGCCCACCGCGGCGCTCCTCGCGCCCCACCTGAAGGATGCCCGGCTGCTCGCGCTGTGCACGCCGCTCAATCCCTCGGGCACCATGATGTCCGAGGCCCAGCTCCGCGAGGTCTGCGACCTGGTGCTGGCGGAGAACGCGCGCCGCAGCCAGACCGGTGAGCGTCCCCTCCTGGTGCTCTTCGACCAGCTCTACCGGCTGCTGACGCTGGGCGGGAACCGCCACCTGACGCCGGTGCACGTGGCGCCGGAGATGGCCGCCTACACCATCTTCGTGGACGGCATCTCCAAGTCCTATGCGGCCACCGGGCTGCGCGTCGGCTGGGGCATCGGGCCGCCGTCGGTCATCGCGTCGATGAAGGACGTGGTGAGCCACATGGGCGCCTGGGCACCGCGCCCCGAGCAGGTCGCCACCGCCGCCTGGCTGGGCGACGCCGAGGGCAACGAGGCCTTCCTGAAGACCATGCGCGCCGACATCGCCGAGCGGCTCGATCTGCTCTTCGAGGGGTTCCAGAAGATGGCGGCCGAAGGGCTCCCGGTGCAGGCCATCGCCCCCCAGGGTTCGGTCTTCATGTCCGTCCGCTTCAACGTCCCGGGCCGCAGCACCGAGGACATGCGCCGGCTGCTCCTGGAGAAGGGCCGCGTGGCGACCATCCCGTTCCGCGCGTTCGGCCTCGCCGACGATGCAGGGTGGCACCGGGTCAGCGTGTGCGCGGCGCAGGTCGATGCCCTGCGGCAGGGGCTGGACCGGATCCGCTCGGTCCTCGCCTCGCTCTGATCGGGGTCCTGCCGACCAGCATGCTCCTCCGGGCGGTCGGCACCTTGGAGAGCAGGTTTTCGGCCGTCCCCTGCCCGACGGACGCCCCCTTCCTTCGGTCGGCTATCCGGAGGACGGGCAGAAAAGCGGGGGATGTCGGTCAGCAACCGGTGGGACGGAACTGACAGCGGTCCGACGGGGCATTAGAAGCTGCCCGTTATGGCTGCCTCCTCAATCCGCCGTCGTCGCTGGCCCTGGGTGCTGTTGGGGGTCGTGCTCGTTCTGCTCCTCGCCGGGTGGTTCGCCCTCTCGCGCCTGGACGCCTATCTGCTCGCGCGCGCTCAGACCGAAGCCGACCGTTACGGGGAACGGCTCGGACGCAAGCTGCAGATCACCGACCTGGACACGCGACTCTTTCCCTCACTCGGGGCGAAGGTGAGCGGCGTCGAGGTGGGCCCGGCCGAGGGTGAGTCACACCGGTTGGCCGCCGTGGAGCACCTGGAGGTGTCGATCGCGGCACGCCCGCTCATCGCCAGCCGCGGCCAGGACATCCGCGTCGAGGGCGTGGAGGTCCGCGGCGTTGAGCTCAACGTGGTGCGCTTCGAGGACGGCAGCACCAACGTCTCGCGCCTGATGGATCGTTGGAAGGAGACCGCGCCCGCTGAGGAACCCGGCGCGCAGCCGGAGGAGCCTTCCGAGGAAGCGCCCTTCGATTACTCCAAGCTGGTGCTGGATCGCGCGGCGCTGGTGGACGCCACCATCTCCCTCATCGATCCCAGCGCCCCTCCCCCGGGCAGCTGGACCATCCACGACCTCGACGTGGAGGTGCGGGACGTCCGCGTCGGCAGGGAGCTCGCGGTGGAGCTTTCGGCGGGCGTGCTCAGCGAGACGCAGAACCTGGCCTTCTCGCTCAAGACCGCGCCGCTGGGCGAGCAGCTGGAGGTGATCCCCGAGTCGCTCTCGCTCAAGCTCGAGCCGCTGGATCTCCGTCCCCTGGCGCGATTCATTCCCCAGAGCGGTCTGCTCGCCGGCACGGTTGAGGCGGACCTGGAGGCGGCATTGGGGGCGGTGGTCCCCGGAGGATCCGGGGCGACGCGGCTCAAGGGGCGCGTGGAGGGCAGCGGACTGCGCTTCGAAGGCGCCGAAGGTGGCAAGGCCCTGGACGTGCTGCTGGACACGGACGTGAATGGGAACGTGGCCGAGGGCAACCTGCGGCTCGAGACCCTCGTGCTTCGCGCCGGCCCCGCCACGCTCACCGGAAAGGGCAGCGTGGAGGGGCTGGTGGGAGAGCACCCCCGCTTCGACGACTTCGAGATCCGCGGCGAAGGGCTCGACCCGGAAGCCCTGTCCGCGTACTGGCCGAAACTGCGGGAGCTGGTGGGGGGCGTGATCGCCGGCCCGATCGGCATCGACATCCGTGGCAGCGGGGACGCCGACGCCCAGGCGCTGTGGGCGAAGGTGGATCTCACCCCGGTGCGGTTGGCGCTCCCCGAGACCATCCACAAGGCCGCCGGCGCACCGCTCTCCCTCAACCTCACGGCCAACGGAGATGCCGCCGGCGGAGGCCCGCTGCGCTTCCAGGCGGACGTCCGTGCCTCGGGGGCGGACCTGCGTCCCATGCAGCTGCTCAACAAGGCTCCGGGACAGGCCCTCTCGCTTCGGGCATCCGGGACCTTCGCCCCCGGCGACAACGACACCTTCGTGGTGGACGTCTCCGCGTTCACCCTCCAGGCGTTGAGCGACACCATCACCGGCAGCGCCCGCTACACCAGCGGCAAGGCCCTCAACTTCATGGTCGACATGAAGAGCGAGCGCCTGAATGCCGACCGTCTGCTGCTGAGCGACGAGGAGATCATCGCCTCGGGAGGAAAGCTCCCCACGCCCAGCGATGACCCGAACCGCTTTGACGGCGCGCGTGGCGACATCCGCGTGCAGGTCGCCAACCTGCGCTTCCAGGAGATGGACCTCCAGCAGGTGCAGGCGTCGATGAAGATGATCGACGACCGCATCGAAGTGGAGTCGTTCCGCGCGTCGGTCTTCGGCGGGACCGTGGTGGCTGACGGCAGCAGCATCGCGCTCGGCCCCCTTCCCCATCTGCGGCCCTTCACCGCGAAGGTGGCGGTCGAGGACATCGACGTCTCACAGGCGCTCGCGGTGGCCACCGACAAGCGGATGCTCACCGGCCGCTTCAGTGGCCAAGCCGACTTCGGTGGGACGGGCTACAGCAAGGAGGCGCTCATGGAGCGGCTCACCGGTGCGCTCCAGGGTGAGCTGGTGCAGGGAACCCTCCTGGGCATCGACGTCCTAGGCTCGGTGGTGAAGCCGCTGTCCTCGGCGGTCCCCTTCGCCAACGCGCGCAACATCACCCTCGAGGACGCCACCCGGCTCGCCGCGGATCTCCCCATCGGCGTGACCATCAAGGACGGCGTGGCGCAGCTCAAGAAGCCCATCACCTGGACGCGGGATGGACGGGCGCGCATGTCCTTCGATGGTGGCGTGAAGCTCGATGGGACGCTCGATCTGGATGGGCAGGTGGAGCTGGCCCCCGAGCTCATCAACCAGCTCACCGGCGGACGCGTCTCGCCTCCCTCCCCGCTCCCGGTGCAGTTGGCGCTCAGCGGTCCGGCGTGGAAGCCGACGGTGGAGGGGCTCGACATCCGCCCCACGGCGCAGGCCCTGGTCGGGATGGCAGCGGGCGCGGCCGCCGAGGGGCTGCTCGGAAAGGAGCGGACCCAGCAGCTCAAGGACGTCGTGGACGGTGGCGCGGACCAGGCCCGACAGGAGGCCGAGAAGCGCGCTGCCGAAGAGAAGGCGCGGCTCGAGAAGGAAGCGCGTGAACGCCTCGAGGCGGAGCGCAAGAAGGCCGAAGAGGAGGCCAAGAAGCGCCTCAAGGGAGTCTTCGGACGATGAGCGGACCGCGTCCCACCTGGACCTCGAGCCGCCCTGAGGGCCCCGAGGCGCTCGATGCCTTTGCCCGGGTGATGGGAGAGTCCTTCGGCGGGGACGCTCAACAGCATCAGGGTTGGATCCAGCGCATCGGCGCGGACGGGATCCGCATCGCCCGCACGGCCGCCGAGCCCTGCGTCGGAGGGCTGGGGGTGCTCCCCTTCGGAATGTGGATCGGCGGACGCGCCGTCTCCTGCACCGGCATCAGCGCGGTCGCGGTGGCGCCCCATGTCCGGGGCACCGGCCTGGCCAAGGCGCTGGTGCGCGACGCGCTGCTCGAGGCGCACCGCGAGGGCGTCGCCCTCTCGGGCCTCTATCCGGCCACCCTCTCGGTGTACCGCGGCGTGGGCTTCGGACAGGCGGGGCTGCGGGTTCAGACCCGCGTGCCCATTTCCACGCTCGGGGCCCTCTCGCAGGGTCAGCGGGCGCTCCCGGTCCGCCGTGTCCTCCCCAGCGATCACGCCGCGGTCGAGGCCCTCTACGAGCGCGTGGCGTCACGTCACGACGGGTGGCTGCGTCGGAATGCCTACATCTGGAGCCGCGTGAACCGACCGCCCCGCGGCGCCGTCGCCGAGTGCTACCTCATCGGGCCCGAGGACGGTCCGCCGGAGGGACACCTGGGGATCCAGCGCGTCATGCGCCCCGACAGCCTGTTTCACGATCTGCTCCTCACCGACGTGTCGCTGGAGACGCCGCGGGCCATCGAGCGCTTCTGGTCCTTCCTCGCCGCGCACGGCAGCCTGGCGGAGGACGCACTCCTCCCGCTGGATCCGTCGGACGCGGTGTTGGGCCTGCTCCCCGAGCCCACGTTCCGCGCCACGGTCCGCGACGCCTGGATGCTCCGCCTGGTCGATCTCGACGCCGCGTTCACGCAACGGGGCTGGCGTCCGGGCGCACGGGGCACGTTGGAGTTCGAGCTCGATGATCCCCTGATCACGGCGAACGGGGGACGCTGGCGGCTTCAGGTGGAGGATGGAAGCGCGCGGCTGGAGCCGGGAGGAAGCGGCGCGCTCCGGATCGACATGCCGGGACTCTCGAGCCTCTACTCCGGCTTCCGCGACGTCCGCTCCCTGGTGCAGCTGGGGCGCGCGGACGTCCGTGACCCGGCGGTCATCGAACAGGCGCAGGCGCTGTTCTCCGGCCCCACCTTCCACATGCCGGACCATTTCTGAACCGGACTGACCCGGCCATGGGCGGGGTCAGCCCTCGGGGATGAGCAGCTCCACCCGGCGGTTGTAGAGGCGCCCGCGGGGGGTCACGTTGGGCGCGCGGGGCTTGGACGCGCCCATCGACTTCACCTCCACCCGCTCCGGAGGGAGACCCGCTGCCACCAGGGCATCACGCACCGCGTTCGCGCGCTCCAGGGAGATGGCGAAGTCACCTCCCTTGGTGCGCCGTCCTTCGTGTCCATCCGCGTGCCCCTCGACCTGGATGCGCTGCAGATCGTGGAGCACCATGGCGTCCACCACGTGCCGCAGCGTCTGGTGGGCCGCGCCGCTCAGGTTGGAGGAGCCGCTCACGAAGCGGAGCGGGGGCACCAGCTCAAGGCTCCCCTCACGCACGCGCACCCGCTTGCGATCCGGCGTCCGCGCGAGGCGGAAGTCGAGCTCGACCTGCTGTCCCTCCGCCACCTGGATGGTGCGCATCTGCGACAGGTAGCCCGGTGCCACGATCTCCGCCACGTAGCGACCCGGTACCAACGCCACCTGTGAACCGCCCTGGGCGCCCCGGGTGAGGCTGACCTCGAGGTTCTCCGGACCGTAGAGGCGGACGGTGCCGGCCACCGCGCGCGGACCTGCGAGGGCGCTGACGGTGAGGGTCCCCTCAGACCGGCGGATCACGGCGGGGACGGTCTCGGCAGCCGCCTCCTCGCCGCTCCGGGCCGAGGCGGCGACCACCCGGCCTCCCTGTGGCGTCTCGGGGATGGGCGCGAGCAGCTCGGCGACCAGACCGTGGGAGAGGGTGAAGCGCTGGGGGACGTTGGGCGCATCCGGGATGTGGGCCGGTCGCACCATGACCTTCACCTTGAGCCCCCGCTGCGCCTCGAAGCGCACCGACGAGGCGAGCTTCCAGCGGTAGCCGGCGAGCTGGCTGAAGATCGAGGTGTCGGTGTTGCGGAACACCAGGGTCACCATGAGGGTGTGCGGCCCCGGCTCCACCGCTGCGGTGTAGATCCGGTGCTCCCCCTTCGCGTGGAGTTGCTCGGGGCTCCCGGCCGCCAGCGGCGTTCCGTCCAGGATGAAGTCCGCGTCCTCGAGCGTGTGCCCCTCGATGCCCAGGCCCTCGAGGATGATTTCGACGTGGGCCGGGGAGGGGGGCGCGACCTCGAGCAGCGCCTGGTCCAGCGCCTCGCGCGCACGGCGTTCGACCGGACTTTCAGCGTGAACGGCGCCCGGCATGGCGATCAGGAGCGCCAGGATCAGGGGAATGCGGTGGATGGAAGGAAGCACGCGGCGAGGCTAGCACCTGCCGGGCGGGTCCGGATCAAAGCGGCTCCCGACAGTCGCCGGGATCCGTTCCGTGCGGAATCGGGGCCGGCGTTATGGTGCCCCCATGTCGATACCCAACCTGGACACCAAGACCCTCGCCGAGCGCCGCCGCCGCCTCGCCGAGGCCCTCCCCCAAGGCGCCTTCCTCTTCGCAAGCGGGCGGGCCTCGCCACGCAACTACACGGACAACACGTTCGATTTCCGGGCCGGCAGCCACTTCCTCTACCTCGTCGGCCTCCCGCTCGAGGCGAGCTACCTGGTCCTCCAAGACGGCGCCTTCACCCTCTTCACCGCCGCCCCCAGCCGCGGTGAGCTCCTCTGGCACGGCCCGATGCCGACCCTCGCCGAGCGGTCGGAGTTCCTGGGACTCGAGGTCCGGGACGTCGCCGAGCTCGAGCAGGTGGTCCGCAAGAGCCCGGGCATAAGGACGCTCCCCACGCCCGACGCGCTGGGAAATGCCGACCTGAGCGCGTTGCTCGGGCGCACCATCCGCGCGGACGTGCTCGGTGAAGCCGACCGTCCCCTGGCGGAGGCGATGATTGCGCTGCGGCTCATCCACGACGCGGCCTCCATCGCGGAGCTGCGCATCGGCTCGAGGACCACCCATGAGGTTCACGTCGCCGGCATGGCGGCCAGTGCCCCCGGTCGGACCGAGGCACAGGTGCGCGCCGCAATGGAGGCCGTGGCGCTCGCGCACGACGTGCCGCTCGGCTACCACCCGATCGTCACCGTGCACGGAGAGGTGCTGCACAACCACCACCACCGCAACGTGTTGGCGGAGGGAGACCTGCTGCTCGCCGACGTGGGCGCCGAGAGCCCGGGAGGCTGGGCCACCGACGTCACCCGCACCTGGCCGGTGAACGGTCGCTTCAGCCCGACGCAGCGTGAACTCTATGAGCTGGTGCTCGCCTCGCAGAAGGCGGCCATCGATCGGTGCCGGCCTGGCGTGCGGTATCGGGACGTGCACCTGACCGCGGCGCGGGTGCTCGCGCAGGGACTGGTGGATCTGGGCGTCCTGAAGGGGTCGGTGGACGGGCTGGTGGAGGACGGCGTCGTCGCGCTGCTCTTCCCCCACGGCATCGGGCACCTCATGGGACTGGACGTCCACGACATGGAGGATCTCGGAGATCTCGCGGGCTATGCGCCGGGACGGACGCGCAGCTCGCAGTTCGGCCTCAACCACCTGCGTCTGGACCGCGATCTCCAGGCCGGCATGGTGGTGACCATCGAGCCCGGGCTCTACCTCGTCCCGCCCATCCTCTCGGATCCCGAACTCTCCCGCATCGGTGAGGGTCGTCTGGATCGCGAGGCGCTCGCGCGCTTCTCCGACGTGCGCGGCATCCGCATCGAGGACGATGTGCTGGTCACCGATGGGGCGCCTGACGTCCTCACCGCCTCCATCCCCAAGGAGGCCGCGGAGGTCGAAGCCCTGGTGGGCACCGCGGTGCGCTGAAAGCCGCGGCGGGGCCAGCGATTGAATGCATCTGCGGAGGCGGCGTCAGTGTGGCTTGTGCAAACCCATGCACCGGCAACGAGGAGTCACGCCATGAAGAAGACGCTCACCACCAGTCTCCTTGCTCTCGCCCTCACCGCTGCCCCCGCCGTCATGGCCGCCCCGCCTCCCCCGGGAGTGGGCGCCAACCGGGCCCCGCCGCGGATCGTCCAGACCGCTCCCGCGAAGGTCCGCCAGATGCCGGCGCGCCCGCTCAGCCGCGCGCAGTACGAGGCCGAGCGCCGGCAGCTCGTCCGGCAGATCGAGAAGCAGGAGCGTGACCTCTCCAAGGTCGAGCGCGACATCGCCAAGGCCCAGCGCAAGCGGGACCGCAGTGACCTGATGAAGGCGCAGCGGGACGAGCGCCGCATCCGCCTCGCCCTCGCCGAGCTCCGCCAGGACCTGCAGCGCCTCGATCGGAACAACCCGCGCTACGCCCGCTTCCACACGAGCTCGCCCGTGCGGCGCGGCTGAGCCGGAAACGTCACTGAGCCCACCGGTTGGGAGGCTCCTGAAGAAGCAAGAGGGCGATGGATTCCGACCGGATCCATCGCCCTCTTCACGTTGTCAGGCGTGAGTTGCGCGCTTCGGTCAGCCGCCCCGGCTCAGGATCCCGAAGAAGAAGAGCAGCGGAATGATGAGCGCGAGCATGGCCTCGCCCACGATGAAGCCGCTGGCCAGAGGCGTGTTGAGTTCGGCCTCCTGCTCCGGGCGGGTGCGCGACCACACCCACTGGATGAGACCACCGATGACCATGGGCAACACATGCTGCGCGGGGATGAGCATGCCCAGGCCGATACCGGTGGCCGAGGGCAGGTAGCGCCCGAAACGCTTCTCGGCCAGGGTCAGGACGATGCCGATGGCCACGCCGATGAGGAGGGCCTGGAAGCTGAACGGGGGCAGCGCATCCAGCCCCGTGGAGAGGACCTCCGCAAATCCCGCCCACTTCACGCTGATGGGAGAGGAAAGTCCGGCCGCGCCATCGCCCACGCGCGAGGGATCCAGACCGTAGCGCTCCGCGCCGATGCCGTACTGGCTGCGCAGGATCGGATACACCAACGCGACCGCGAGGGCACCGACGGGCGTTGCGATGAGCTGCATCCAGGTGAGGGAGCGGTTGTTGGAGCCGATGATCTTCCCGGCCTTGTAGTCCTGCATCAGGTGCTCGCCATTGGCGGCGACGGTGCCGGACATGCCGCTGGCCACCATGTTCACCGCGACGTTGCCCGGCGCGAGCGCGGCGAAGATGGCCTGCACCATGTTGGAGAGCGCGGAGATCGGCGCCCAGTTCGTCTCACCGAGCACCCGGGTTCCGACGAGCATCAGCGGGATCGACACCAGGATGGCGACGACGCTCAGCCAGATGGGCACGTGCAACGCGTGGTACTGCTGCGCCACCAGGAGGACGGCGAAGACCGGCGCGGCGATGATGACCCAGCGGATGGGGAAGTCGTTGGCGGTGGCGTCGCCCGAGATGCGCAGCTGCTGGAAGGTCTTGAGCACCAGCCGCCACTTGAGCGCGAGCGCGGTGAGACCACCGGCCACCATCATTCCGGTGGCAGGCCACATGGTCCAGCGCAGCACCTCGGAGAAGGTCTGGGCCGGGATCCATCCCTCGGCCGTCAGGTAGGGCGGCAGGAACATCCATCCCAGCGCCATGCCCACCGCCATGGACAAAGTGATGCGCAGGCCGACCAAGAGGCCCGAGCCGATCTCGAGCAGGCTCCAGCTCAGGCCGACGTTGAGCTTCGCGCCCCACGCGCCGAAGTGCGTCGCGCCGGGGATGATCGCGGGGATGCCGTCGCGGAACCAGGTGACGATGGCGGAGAAGAGCCCTCCGATGCCGAGCATCCGGAGGCGGCGCCGACCCGACGCGCCCCGCTCGTCCAGCACCACCAGGGTCTCGCCCGCGGCCACACCATCCGCGAAGGTGAGATTCTCCTCATCGATGTAGTGGCGACGCAGCGGCACCGCGAGCAGCACGCCCAGACACCCGGCGAAGCTGAGCCACAGGAAGATGTCCAGCGCTGACGGGTTGAGGCTGAAGCCAAGCTCCGGCCGGGCAGCGAGCATGTCGAAGGCCGCGAGCACCACGCACATGAAGCCGGCCTGAGCACCCGCGGTGCCCGCCGTCTGCACCATGTTCATCTCGAAGCGGTTGCTGAGGTGGTCCTTGCGGCTGAGGCGGGTGGCCACCACGCCGATGACCGTGAGGATCAGGTAGCCGAAGAAGGCGCTGACCACGCTGACGTTGGGCCCGAAGCCGATCTTGAGAACGACGTAGGGATAGCTGGCCCCCACGAACGCGGCGACCAGCAGGCCGACGATGACGGCGCGCGGGCTCAGCTCGCGTCGGGAGGAGAGGGTTCCGTCTTCAGAGGGGGACGGAAGGGGGACATCTGACTGGGCCAATGCGGCGACTCCTGCAACGACGTTCGGGAAAAGGGGGCGCAGACTACGGGCCGGGGACCTGCACTCCAAGCGGTTCGCCCCGCCGCGAAGCCCGGAGGTGCCGAGCGCGGCGACCGTCCGCGTCGCCAGCCGATGACTCCCGGCCGCCGGACGGGTGGAGGTCCGTCGCCGGGGGACGGCGCGTCGGCACGGGCTTCGCTCTCTGGCCGGTCACTCGCACCCCAACCGGAGCCCGCATGCGCCTGACCGATGTCCTCCCTCCACCCAACCTGTCTGCGCTGGCCGAACCCGAACCCGACGCGCTGCCGCCGGAAGAGCCGGCGCCCAGGCGCC
The DNA here is from genome assembly GCA_035304185.1 of Myxococcaceae bacterium. GTDB lineage: Bacteria > Myxococcota > Myxococcia > Myxococcales > Myxococcaceae > DATGQN01. The sequence continues at coordinate 49,568 of DATGQN010000097.1, read as the reverse complement.
AGGGGCAGGACCGCTCCCATCTGGGGATGACCGCGCCCCGTTCCGAACGCGCCGTGGGCCCGGAAATGAGTTCCGCGCGGCCCGGAGGCTTCAACTCCGCTGCCGGCGCCGCGGCCCTGGAGCAGGCCACCGCCCGCCTCACCCGGGGACTGACCCATCCGGTGGTCACCGACGGGGATGCCGCCGCGGTCCTCGACATCCTGGGCCCCCTGAACCGGGAGGCGCTGCTGTACGCGCTCTCCGGGCTCGAGGCGCGGGGACTGTTGTCACGCTTCCTCGAGGAACAGAGTTCCGTCACGCGGGAGGGATTCGTCGGGCTGCTGCGCGAGCGACAGGTGCTCGTCGAAGGCGCTCCGAATCGGCCGCCGGTCGGGCCCCTGGGTCCTCCGACGCTTCCCGCCACGCTCGCCGTGGCACCGACCCACCTCCCGCCACTCGAGGCCCTGGCGCATGAGGTGAACGCCCAGCGCGCCCGCACCTATCGCCTGGAGCGCGAGGCCTATCTCGAGCGGTACGTGGCAGCCGTCGAGAACGCCTCCAACCATCGGGAGCTGGAGCTGCTCGGGCAGCCGGTGCGGAAGGACGCCTTCGAGCGCCCGGGCTGGTCCGAGGCGGCGATCGCCCGCACCAGGGCGCTCAATGCGCTGTCCCGGGAGCGCACCGATCAGGATCACCTGCGCGCCTTTCAGGCCTACACCCATCGCAGACTCGTGCTCGCCGGAGAGCGTCCACCGATGACCCTGCGGGCCACCTTCAGCGCCTCGGCGACGAAGGGCGCCAAGCAGGTCGGGATCAACGGGACGTGGGGGGCGGAAGGGCTTCGCCTGCAGCCGGAGGCGGGCGTGTCTGGTCGGGGCGCGGGCCTCAAGGTGCAGGTGCCGCTGGACGGGGGAGCGCCGGTCGTCAGCGCGGGCATGCGGGTGGGGCCGGCCGGTGCTTCAGTGGGCTCGGACGGAACGCTCAAATTGGAGTGGGGGCCCGTGCGGGTCGAGACCACCCCCGAGTCGGGCCAGGTGGGCTTCGGCCTGGGAACGAACGTGGCCCTCACCCGGGTCCTGCCCTACGAGGTCTCGGCCGGCGTGTCCCTCCAGCTTGCGGATCCCAGGCGCGCCCCCGCGATTGCCTGGGGACGCGGCGCCCCGGACGCCCCCCGGGCGCTCAGCGAGGGTCAGCGTTGGGATGCGCTCCCGCCCGAGCAACGGGAGGCGCTGCAGAGCGCGGGGGTCCGGGCGACCTTCTGGGACGCGGTGGTCCAAGCCGCTCCCCGCGCTCCCTGAAGGCAGCTCTCTTCAGAGCCCGGGGCCCGCCTCGTCGTTCCGCTCCCCCGAAGCTCCGCACGCCCCGCTCACGGAGAGTCCGCCCCAGATGGCGCGCAGGCGCTCCCGACCCGCCGCGTGCGGCTACCGGCCACCCTGAGGTCCACTCCCACCCACGCCTTCGGGGCGGGACGGGGCCTCGGGGGGCATGGCCGGGGTCAGGCTGGCGGCCTGTTGGGGGCCCCATGGGTCCAGATGGCTGAGCACGCGGATTTCGGCACGACCGCGGCGGATCATGTTCTCACCGTTCTGGGCGGTGATGCCGTGGCCGCGGCGGGTGAAGGTTCCAGGGACGAAGGCGACTTCGCCACCGCCGCGTGCTTCGGGAAATGCGGAGTCCGGCGTCTGCTCGCGTGGCAGCACCGTCGCCCCCACCAGGTTCACCCCGGCGCTCCCTTCGCGGACGTCGCTGTGTTGGTACTTGCTGCTGGGCCCGAGCGGGAAGTAGCCGCCCTGGGTGCCCCGCCCCGGCGCACTGGCCGGGAGGGTGGGACCGATGACGGCGAATGCCTTGCCCCGCTCGAAGGTGCCGGGCTGCACCGAGCTTCCCCCACAGCCCACCGCCAACATCAGGCAGGCCCCCATCAAGCTCCACCGCCATCCCTTCATGTTCCGACCTCCTCACGGGACGCCCACGGCCGACTGCCGGGGTGACGCCCGCCAACGTGAGGTGCGCACGCTCCGCAGGAAGAGCACGCCGGCATCCTCCCGCTGAACGCTCCCCCTGCCCCCCGGGCGCCTCCCTGTCCACCGTACGTCCAGGCGTCGCGGCCCCCGGGGGACGCGGGAGCGCCGGAGCGGAGGGTCTGGGGCCTCCCCCCGGTTGGACGCGCCGTTCCTGCGGTGACCCGGGGCCGCAACGCGCTGCGTTCCGGGTTCCAGGTCCCCACTCGGGGGCCGAGCGCGTTCACCGGCGAAAGCAGGTGCACTGCGCCTGGGGAGCACCCGTGCGACCCCTCAGAGCCCCCGTCCGGATGCCGATCGGTTGCACCCCGGCGTCCCCGATGCGAGAGAAGCCGCGGAGAGGGCCCCCTTCGGTGTGCCCACCCATCCGATGCCCCGCGCCCGTCCCAAAATTGAGCCCCGCCTGGTCCCGACCGCCGATTCGGTGGTGGTCCGGGAGATCTACCTGTCCCTGCAGGGCGAGTCCTCGCATGCCGGGCGCCTGTGCACCTTCATCCGCCTCACCGGCTGCCACCTGCGTTGCACCTACTGCGACAGCGAATTCGCCTTCACCGGTGGCGAGCGGCGCCGCATCCCGGAACTGCTCCGCGAGGTCGCCGGGCTCCGCTGCTCCCTGGTGGAGCTCACCGGCGGCGAGCCGCTGCTGCAGCCGGGGGTCTACCCGCTCATGCAGGCCCTGCTCGATGACGGCTACGAGGTCATGCTGGAGACCAGCGGCGCCATCGACATCCGGCTGGTTCCCACCGAGGTCCGCAAGATCGTCGATTTCAAGTCGCCCTCCAGCGGTGAGTGCGACCGCAATGATCTCCGCATCCTCGATCGGATGGTGGCGCACGACGAGCTGAAGCTCGTGCTGGGCTCCCGCGAGGATTACGAGTGGGCGCGCACCCTGGTCACGGAGCAGCACCTGGCCGAGCGTCCTTTCGAGACCCTGGTCTCCACCGTCTTCGGCAAGCTGCACCCGCGCGAGCTGGCCGAGTGGGTCATCGCCGATCGCCTGCCGGTGCGCATGCAGCTCCAGCAGCACAAGTACATCTGGGAGCCCGAAGCCCGCGGCGTGTGAGCCTGCCTGCCCCCAGCCGTCGGAGCGCGTGACCGACGTGGGACGGGAACCGCCCCCCCGAGCGCCGACCGCCGTCGCCGCAGTTCAGGAGGCGATGTCTTCGGGGACCGGCTCGGCGACGGGCTCCTCGACCGTGGTCAATCCGGCGAAGACCAGGGTGAGCACCGCGAAGGCCACCAACCCCGAGGCGATCCAGCCCTTCCGACGGTGCTCGAACTGGGTGAAGGCGTAGACGAAGACGTACAGCGGCATCGCCAGCACCAACGCGGCGGTCCCGAAGCTCCGCCCGAACGCGTGCACCAGCACCCTTCCCCAGGCGAGGAGGAAGATGACTCCACAGATGCTGGCCATGACCTCGGGCGACACGGTGTCCTCGCTGGGGGCGGCATCCGCCACCCCGCGCTCTCCCTTAGCGGAGGTTGCCCAGGCTGAATAGCCGAGGTTGCCGGGGCTGAGAAGATCTCGCACCGTCCGCCCGGGTGCCGCATCATCCGGAACGGCGTGGGAAGAACGCAGCGCCCTTCACCCGCGTTCCCGAAGGAGATCGCCCGTGCGCACCCGATTCCTCAAGACCGTCCTGCTGCTGCTCCTGTCAGGCGTGATCCTGGGAGCGGTCGTCGCGAGCCTCATCGCGCCGGCCCTCTACACCTGGTCTCACGCACCGGGAGCCGGCACCCAGGAGATCGTCTCGCGTGTGGAGGTCATCCGCGAGGCGACCAGCATGCTCCTGCGCGCACAGACACTCGGTGCGGGGATCGGTGGGCTCACGGGCCTGATCGCCGGCATCCTCTTCGCCCGCTCCCGCAGCCGCCGGGAAGCGCGTCGGCTGCAGGCACCCGTGAACGGGTCGGAGATCGCCTCGCCCACCAATACCTCGGCCGGCGTCTGAGCGACGGGGCCTCTGCGACACCAACTCGGGAAGCATCGCGCCTCCGACCCGAGCCGCTTCAACGCTCCCGGTGCGCTCGTCACGTCATGGCCGTCCGGCCCTACGCGCGCTCAACGCGGCGTTGAAGGCGCCGTCCAGATGGGCCCGCTCAACGATAGGTCCCAATGGATTCGTGCTTCATCTGAACGTCCACGCCGACGCATTCAGAGAGCGCCCGCATGACGCCCGCTCCTGCCGGTGAGCCCAGGCTCCCGCGCGGCTTCCCGTACATCCCCCCGGGTGCGCGACCTGCCGTTACGCGGGGACGACGGCCGAATCGGGAACGCCCCGGCCGGAGGGTGTCCGGCGGGGCGCTCCGGGTGATGCCTGCCGATGAGGCAGGGTGACGTCCTACTGGAGGCCGGCGCCGAACAACCCGATGGAGAAGGCGCCTGCGGCGACCTCCTGGATGACCTCCTTGTGGCTCTCGATGAGCGGCGCATTGGCGAGGAGGAGCTTGCGGTCGGGATCCTGCTCCGCCTCGTTCATCTGCTGCTTGAGCCGCTCAACGTTCTCCTCCATCGCGGCCACCATCTTCTCACGCATGGCGCGCTCCTCGGCCGACAGGTCCGGGTTCTCCAGCGCGGCCTTCGCCTCTGCCCGCGACGTCTCCATCTGCTTGAGGCTCTCGGCGAAGGAGGCGTTCATCTGCTCAGTCATCTGAAAGCTGAGGCCCTTCAACACCGTGTTGGTGATGGCGCGGAACTCCGCCGGCGACATCCCGGCCGACTCGAGCGAGTTCAGCGTGGCCTCCTGCAGTTCGGAGATCATCCGGGTGCCGAGCTTCATCTTGGCGAAGGCATCCTGCACTCCCTTCACGCCCTGCTGCGGTCCGGTGTTCCCCTCCTTCTCGAGCTCCGCGGCCCAGGCTTCGTACTTCTCCTGGGTCTCCTGCCCGACCTTCAGCCAGATCTGGAACCGATCGGACTTGAGAGCCACCAGGCGGTCCTCACCCGGGTCGTCGAAGGCGAAGCGCGCGTTGAGTTTCTCGGCGCGCGCGGAGTTGGCTTCGATCTCCTCCAGGCCCTCGGTCATCCCGCCCAGCGACTTCTTCGCCCACATGCCCGCGGCAAAGAGCCCGACCATCCCCAGCAGCACCAGCGCGCCGAACGCAATACCAACGCCAATCAGGACCTTCTTCATGTCTTTGGACCCCCTCGGGGAAGCGGCAGTGCCTTGCAGCGCCTGGGTGACTTCAGCGCGCGCACAATCCCTGAATGCGGGGCGTGGATTCAAGAGCCCCCGAGCGCGGGTGCTCCCCCCCTCTCCACACACGCCTCCGACACCAGCGCGAGCTTCTGTCGGCGGGTGAGCTGCTTGATGGCCCATTCGCGGCGCAACGCCGCAGAGCGATCCGGCTGGGCCTCCCACCACGCGAGCTCGACCGGCCCCCGCGACCGGGTGTACGCCGCGCCCCGCCCCGCGTTGTGGGCCAATATCCGGCGCGACAGATCGTTGGTGCAGCCGGCGTAGAGCGAGCCGTCCCGGCAACGGAGCAGGTACACCCACCATCCACCGGCAACGGGCGTCGCCTCTGAGGCCACGGCCCCCTGCGTCGACGGATGAGCGTCACCGCCTCGATCACCATGCGGCTCACCGCCGGCCCGCCGGGTGGTGCCCCCATCGCCGGTCGCCTCTCCTTCGGAGCGATTCCGCTCAACCCGGCGGCGCTTCTCTTTGCGGTCAGCTGCGTTCATGATGGCCGGCCGTGATGTTGTCCAGTCGACGAATTCAGCCTGCGAGCACCCCGTTCCGACCGGACGAGGTCTACCGCGTTCCGACCCAGGACGGGGCCGCGGTCGCGCTGGGCCGCTATCACCCTCGGGTTCCCCGCAGGTTCGTGGAACCGGTCATCCTCTGCCACGGATTGGGCAACAACCGCCACGCACTCGACCTCGACGAGCGGCATTCGCTGGCCCGGCACCTCGCGCGCGCCGGCTTTGAGGCCTGGGTGCTGGAGCTGCGGGGTCGGGGCCTCGCCGGCCCGCCACTGGAGGCGACCTTCGACGACCAGGTCCTCTACGACGTGGCCACCGCAATCGAGACCGTGCGCTCCACCGGGTCGAAAGAGGTGCTGTGGGTCGGCCACAGCAAGGGCGGCCTGTTGGTCTACGCCCATCTGGCCCGGTTCGGCAGCGCGCCCATCCGGGCGGCGGTCACCATCGGGTCCCCGTTCACCTTCGCGCTCCAGCCGGGCCTCAAGCTCTTCGTGCGCCGCGTGGCCCCGCTGCTCACCCGGGCGTTCCTGCCCACCGCGCAGCTGGGGCGGCTCGCGCCGTTGGGGCTGCCTCCGGGCCCCATCACCCGCTACCTGGTGCACGAGACCAACCTCGAGGTGGAGATCGCCAAGCACGCGCTGGCCAGCATCGCCGCGGACATTCCCGGCGGCGTGGCCCGGCAGTTCGCGCGCTGGGTCCGCAACGGCACCTTCGACGGTGATGACGGCTTCGACTACCGCAACCTCGCGCACGTGAAGGTCCCCTTCCTGCTCATCGCCGGGACGCACGATCTGCTGGCGACGCCGCTGGCCGTTGCCCGCGCCCGCGAAGCCCTCGGAGGGCCGGTGAAGCTGGTGATGGCCGGGAGCGCCCACGGCTTCCGTGGGGACTATGGGCACGGGGACCTGCTCTTCGGCCGCCACGCTCCGGATGAGATCTACCCGGTGGTGGAGTCCTTCCTCTCCGCCCAGGCCCAACCCGTCTGACAGGGCCGGTCGGCTCCGCGCCGGGCCGGCTGCCGCCGCCGCTGACTTTGCCCCCGGGGGCCGGCGTCGGGCACCCTTCCCTCCCGTGATGCGCGCCGCTGTCCTCCTCCTCCTGATCCTCACCGTCGCCGGCTGCACCGACCCGGATCCGGGCGTGTCCCTCGATCTCCGGCGTCACCGCGTGCCCCCCTCCCAAGGCGAGGTGGTGGCCACCTTTGCCGATGACGCCCTGACCCTCTCCGACCTCGAAGAGGCCTGGGAGACCCTTCCCACCGCCCAGCAGTCGCTTCACTCGGATCCCGAAGGACGCCGGGCACTGGTGCAGCGGATGGTGGACTTCGAGCTGTTGGCCCGCGAAGCCGCCCGGCGTGACCTGCACCACGATCCCCGGATCCTCAACGCGACCAAGCGGCTGATGGTTCAGCGATTGTTGGAGCTGGAGCGTGCGCGCGCCGCCGCCGCGGTGACCGATGCGGATCTGCAGGCGTGGTACGAGGCCCACCTCACCGACTTCCGCCGCCCCGCCGAGGTCCAGGTCTCCCACCTCTTCCTCCGCCATGTGGGCGGAGCGCCTCCGGAGGCGCTTGGGGAGCGCATGGCCTCGCTCGAGGAGGCCTCGGCATCCCTGGGCCTTCATGACGCGGAGGGGTTCGCCCGCCTGGTCATGGCGCACAGCGAGGATCTGCACAGCCGCTCCATCGGCGGCGATCTGCGCTTCCGCTCCCACGCCGAGCTCAGCCAGCGGTTCGGTGCCGCCGTCGCCGACGCCGCCTTCGCCCTGCGGGTCCCCGGAGAGCGCAGCACGTGGATCCAGGGGGCGCGCGGACTGCACCTGTTGCGGCTGACGGCCCGTCGCCCCGCCCTGGCCCTCTCCCTCGAGCAGCCCGAGACCCGGGAACGGGTCCGGCGCGCGGTGCAACGGGATCGGGAACGCCGCGCCGAGGCCGCCCTCCTCGCCTCCCTGCAGAAGCAGGCGGGGGTGCATCTCGACGCTGCGAAGCTCTCCGGAGCCGTTCCCGAGAAGGTCCCGGCCACCGGGAGCCCGACCCACGGCCGGACCAACCGGCCCCCCGGAAGCCCCATCAAGGACACGGCGGCCGGGTCCGCACCGGGTGGCCCGACCGACCGGCGCGATCCACGGACGCCAGGCGATCCGATCATCGGGCCCGCGGAAGGGGTGGAAGTCGACGCTGCCGGCGCTGCGACCAGGCAGCCTGCCGGGGCGGAGGTTTCCCCCGCCCCCTCCAACCGATAAAGAGCAGCAGGTGATGTCCCCTCGATCGCTCCCCTCCATTCTGCCCCTGTGTCTCGCCCTGATCGGCGGCCTCAGCGCCTGCCCCAAGGAGGAGACCAGCCCCCTGGGCAGCGACGTGGTCGCCCTGGTGAATGGAGAGCCCCTCACCGGGGAGATGGTGCTCCGCGAGCTTTCCACCAGCGAGGTGCACGCGCCGACCCAGCCGCAGCTCGCGCCCCTCAAGCGCGCGGTGCTGGACTCCCTGGTCGAGCGGATGCTCCTGCTCCAGCAGGCCCGGAAGCTCGAGATCTCGGTGCCCGAGGACGAGGTGGAGCGCCGGTTGCTGCGCATGGCGGCCGACTACCCGGACGATCAGTTCGCCGGAGAGCTGGGTCGCAGCGCCATGACCCGCGCCGAGCTCAAGCGGAAGACCCGGGAGCGGATGCTCATCGAGCGCCTCTTCGTCACCCACGTCTATCCGCGGGTGGCGGTCACCGAGTCGCAGCTGCGGGAAGCCTATGAAGACCGGGCGGAGTCCCTGGAAACCCCGGAACAGGTGCGCATGCTCCAGATCGTGGTGAAGGAACTCGATGAGGCAGAGCGCCTCCGTCGCCGCCTGCGGGCGGGCGAAGCCTTCGGCGATCTCGCGCGGCGCTACAGCCTCTCGGCGGATGCCAAGGTCGGCGGCGATCTCGGGTTCTTCCCCCGGGGCCGGATGCCGCCGGTCTTCGAGGAGTGGGCCTTCAAGCTCGCCGTGGGGCAGACCTCCGAGGTGGTGGAGAGCGAGTACGGGTTCCACCTGTTCCGGGTGGTCGAGCGGAGGGCCGCGCAGAAGCCGACCTTTTCCGAGGCCCGGGTGGAGCTGGAGCGGAAGCTGGTTCAGGAGCGGCGCCAGGACGCCGAGAGGGCCTGGGTGCAGGAGCTCAAGGACGCGGCGAGGGTCGAGATCGACGAGGCCCTCCTGCAGAGCCTCCAGCCGAGCGGGCCGGGACGTGCGGAGCGCTGAGCACACCCGGCACAGGACGTAGACCTTGCGCCGGGACCGGGATGGGACCAAAGAGTCGTCCGGGATGGCAGCACACGAGGAGCAGATGATGTTGGGACGGATCCTGAGCAGCAGACACGCCGTGGCGGCGCTGATGGCCGGCGCCCTGATGGTGGCGACCCTGCCGGCTCACGCGGCCGAGCTGGTGGATCGGCTGGCGGCGGTGGTGAACGGCGAGATCATCACCTACTCCGAGCTGGAGAAGCGGGTGGGCCCCCAGCTCAGCGCCCTGCGTGCGGAGCCCGACCCCGAGGTCCGGCGGAAGAAGCGCCAGGAGATCCTCCAGGCCACGCTCGACGTGCTCATCGGTGAGAAGCTCCTCGAAGCAGACGCCAAGGAGCTCGAGCTCACCGTCTCGGACGCCGACCTGAAGCTCGCGCTGGACGACGTGAAGGCGCAGAACGGACTGGATGACGCCCAGTTCGAGCGGATGCTGGCGCAGGAGGGCTTCTCCTATGAGGAGTACCGTCGTTTCATGCGCAACCATCTCACGCGCATGAAGCTGATGAACATGAAGCTGCGCAACAAGGTGAAGGTGTCCGAGGCCGACCTGCGCTCCGAGTACGCCCGCTACGCCAACGCAGAGGGCGGAGATGTCGAGGTCGAGGCACGCCACATCCTCATCGAGGTCCCGGGCAGCGCTCCGGCCGCCGAGGTGGAGGCCGCGCGCCGCAGGGCCGCCGAGTTCGCCCGCCGCGCGCGTCAGCCAGACGTCGACTTCGACGACCTGGTGTCCGAGGCCGAGGGCGGCGACCTGGGCACGTTCGGGCGCGGGGTGATGATGCCCGACTTCGAGCGGGCCGCGTTCGCCCTCGAGCCGGGAGAGGTCTCGGAGCCGGTGCGCTCCGCCTCCGGCTGGCACGTGATCCAGGTCACCGACCGCCACGTGGTGCCCGCCAAGACCTTCGATGAGGTGAAGGAGCAGCTGCGCCAATCCCTGTTCGCCTCCCAGATGGAGCGATACAGCGCGCAGCTGATCCAGGAGCTTCGCCAGAAGGCGAGTGTGGAGCTGATGCTCTGAGTGCCGGACGGCCGGTCATCGGCATCTCCCTGGGAGATGTGAGCGGAATCGGGCCGGAGATCTGCGCCCGTGCGCTTCGGGCTCCGAACGTCCGTCGAGCGCTGGTCCCGGTGGTCTTCGGGGACGGCCCCACCCTGGACGCCTTTCCCACGTTCCGCACCTGGCCACGGACCTCCCCGGAGGCGCTCACCCGGCCCACCCGGCCCACCGTCGTCGAGGTCAGCCGTCTTCCGGAGCGCGATCGTCGTCCCGGACGTCCCACCCGCGCCGGAGGCAGGGCGCAGTACGCCTACATCCGCGCTGCCATCACCGCGGCCCAGGAGGGGCAGCTCGACGGCATCTGCACCGCGCCGGTCTCCAAGGAGCAGATCTCCCGCGCCGGCATCCCGTTCATGGGACACACCGAGGTGCTGGCCGAGGCCTTCGAACGGGAGGTCCTCATGCTCATGGACGGACCGCGTCTGAAAGTTGCGCTTGCAACCAATCACGTCCCGCTCGCGGAGGTCTCCGGGCGGCTGCATGCCCCACGCCTCACCGCCCAGATCAAGCTGCTGTCCCGCTCGCTCGAACCGGCCTTCGGCCGTCGTCCCCTGATTGCGGTGTGCGGGCTCAATCCCCACGCCGGGGAAGGCGGATTGCTGGGTGACGAGGAGCGGACGCGGATCACCCCCGCGATCCGCGCCGCACGGCGGTCCGGGGTCGATGTCACGGGGCCGCACCCGGCCGACGGGCTCTTCGCCTCCATCATCCAGGGGCGGTCCGGGGTCGACGTGGTCCTGGCCATGTTCCACGACCAGGGCCTCATCCCCGCCAAGGTGCTCGACTTCGAGAAGACCGTGAACGTCACGCTGGGGCTGCCCGTTCCCCGGACCTCGCCGGACCACGGGACCGCCTACGACCTGGCCGGGACGGGACGCGCCAGCGACGTCCCCATGCGGACCGCCCTGCTGCGTTGCGCGGCCCTGGCCACGCCGGGGAGGGCTGCGCCACCGGCCCGCTGATCCGGCCGGAGGCTCCACCCCGGGTCGACCCCCTCGTGCTCAGCAGGCCTCCAGGCCCGCCGAAGGTCTCCCGGCGGGTTCGGCCCGCGTTGCGTCCCGCTCCGGGTGCTGGCACCCTGACCGCTCTTCCCCTGCCCCCCGTGCCTGCTTCCCGTCTCCCGTTGCCGCTGCTGCTCTTCGCCCTGGCCCTGTCCGGGTGTGGCAGCAACGCGTTCACCCTCTATCTGAACAGCTCGGAGTCGGAGTCCCCCATCCTGACGACGACCGCGCTGGATGGTCCGCGGGACACGCTCATCCACGCCAAGCAGGTCCGGCTGACCTTCTCCAGCGCATCGGTCTACCTGGCCGGAATCCTGGCCCGCACGCCGGATCCCGAGTCCGAGCTCGGCTGGGTGGAGCTCCTCTCCGAGCCGCTGAGCATCGACCTCATCAACCTCCGTGGAGATCAGCTCCGCAAGCTCGGGGAGGGGACGCTGCCCGCGGCCAACACCCTCTCCCAGATCCGGTTGCGGCTGCAGGCCCCCGAGCCGGCGGTGGATGGTTGGCACCTGCTCCCCGGCGCGGTGGTGGACGCCGGAGACGCCCGCTGCGATCTGCGGATCCCTGCCGAGGCGGTGGAGCCCGGGCTGACCCTCCCCGAGGAACTCTCCTTCTCGGCCGGCGAGGGCGATGCGGAGCTGGCGCTGGTCATCAGCATCCGGCTGGATGGCGCAACCCTGGTGCAGGATGACGCGGAAGGTTGTACCTGGGAGCTCGAGCCGGTGCTCTACCTGCGCCCCATGCTCGAGCCGACCACCGAGACATGACCCAGCCCCCTTCCGTGAGCGCCCCTGAGGCCGCGAATTCTTCTTCGCCGGGTTCCGAAGTCCCGGCAGCTCCCTCTCCGGATCCGGGCGGCGCCCCCGTGCTGCACCAGCGCACCGGCAAGGGCGCCCTGTTCTTCCAGGTGATGTTCGGGCTGCTGCTCATCGCGGCGGCGCGGTCCTTCCTGCTCAAGAGCCATTGGCTGGATCGCCTCCCCCCGCTCATGCTCGGCCTCATCGGCCTGGGTTCGCTCATCGCGGTGACCCTGCTGCGTCGGGACGTGGTGGTCGCCGTGACGCTCGAGGCGCAGGCGCTGCGGCTGCGGCGCAGGAGTGGTGCGGAGGAGCCCCTCCCCCTGTCGCGGCTCATCGGCATCCGCCGCGACATCGGCCAGGACCTGGAGCTCGCCTACCTCCTGGTGTTCCAGGACGATCGGCTCCTGCGTCTGCGTCCTCCGCAGCGGGGCGCGCGCGCCCCCCTCCAGCAGTTCGTCGAATGGACCGCCCAGCGGGCCGGGCTCACCTGGGACGGTCCCAACGCCGCCCCTCCGCCGGGCGATCCCTCCCCTCCCCCTCCCAACTCCTGAGGCATCCATGATCAGCTTCGAGCTCTCCGAACAGCAGCAGGCCCTTCAGAAGCTCGCGCGCGACTTCGCCCGCGACGAGATCCGTCCGGTCGCCGCCCACCACGACGAGACCGGCGAGTACCCCCACGAGGTCCTGCGCAAGGCCTGGGAGCTGGGACTGCTGAACGTGCACATCCCCACCCACGCGGGCGGGCTCGGGCTCGGCACCTTCGACGGGGCCCTCATCGATGAGGAGATGGGCTGGGGCTGCACCGGCATCGCCACGGCCATGACCGCGAACAGCCTGGCCCAGGTGCCGGTGGTGGTCGCCGGCTCCGAGGCGCAGCACAAGCGCTGGCTCTCGCCATTCATCGACGCCCCCCTGCTCTGCAGCTACGCGGTCACCGAGCCGGATGCCGGCTCCGACGTCGCGGGCATCAAGACCCGGGCGGTGAAGAAGGGGGACACCTACGTCCTCAACGGCCAGAAGATGTGGATCACCGGCGCCGGTCACGCGAGCTGGTTCTTCGTCCTCGCCAAGACCGATCCCGACGCGGGTCACCGGGGGATGACCGGCTTCATCGTGGACGCCAAGTCCGCGGGGGTGACCATCGGCAAGAAGGAAAACAACATGGGCCAGCGCGCCAGTGACACGCGCGGCATCACCTTCGAGGACGTCGAGGTCCCCGCCGAGAACGTGCTGGGCCGCGAGGGCGACGGCTTCAAGATCGCCATGAAGGCCTTCGACCACACCCGCCCGCTGGTCTCCGCCGCCGCCGTCGGTCTGGCCCGCGCCGCGATGGAGCACGCCATCGCCTACGCCAGCGACCGCAAGGCGTTCGGGCGTCCCATCAGCGACTTCCAGGGCGTGAGCTTCATGATCGCCGACATGGCGGCCGAGGTGGAGGCAGCGCGTCTGCTCGTCTGGAAGGCGGGCTGGGAGATCGACAACGGCCAGCGCAACACGCTCACCGCGGCCATGGCCAAGAAGTGCGGCGCCGACTGGGCAATGAAGATCGCCACCGACGCGGTGCAGGTCTTCGGCGGCAACGGCTTCAACCGCGAGTACCCCGTGGAGAAGCTCATGCGCGACGCCAAGATCATGCAGATCTACGAGGGCACCTCGCAGATCCAGCGGGTCATCATTGCCCGGGAGCTCTTCCGCCGCTGACGCGATCCGGACCGGAGGGCAGCCTGAACAGCGACCGGTCGGGTTCTGCGGCATGCGCGGCACCCGCCGGCGGTTGAAAGGTCCGCCCCCGGCCTCAAGGCCACCACCACGGAGAGGCCCCGCCCCACAGGCAGACGCATGAGCACGACCCTGGAAGCACTCGTCGAAGACGGAATCATCGAGGGCATCATCGGCCGCCTGAAGTCGGGCAAAGAGGCCGAGGTGTGGATGGTGGAGCACCAGGGCGAGATCGTCGCCGCCAAGCTCTACAAGGACCGCGCGACCCGGAACTTCCGTAACAACATCGGCTACCGGGAGGGACGGGAGGTCCGCAACTCGCGCACCGCGCGGGCCATCGCCAAGGGCACCCGCTTCGGGCTCAACGCCAGCGAGGACGCCTGGAAATCGGCCGAGGTCGACGCGCTCTATGCGCTGCACGCCGCCGGGGTGCGCGTCCCGGCGCCGGTGCTCTTCTACGAGGGCATCCTGCTGATGGAGCTGGTGATCGACGCCACCGGTCACCCCGCCCCCCGCCTGATCGAGGCCCCTCCGGTGTCCCCGGAGGAGGCCCTCGCCCTCTACGTGGACCTGCGCACGCAGGTCACCCGGATGCTCGCGGTGGACCTCGTGCACGGTGACCTCTCCGCCTACAACGTCCTGTCGGCCTGGAACGGTCCCACCATCATCGACTTCCCCCAGACCGTCGCCGCGGCCCGCAACAACAGCGCGGAGCGCTTCTTCAAGCGCGACATGGACGGCATCCGCACCTTCCTGGCCGGCTTCAACCCCGAGCTGCACGACCTCGAGTGGGAGACCGACGATCTCTGGCTGGCGTATCAGCGACGCGAGCTCCACCCCGAGTACCTGCCCAACCCCGCCCGCAAGAGCAGCCGCCTGGGCGCGGGCGGACGGCGGGGACGGCGCCGCGGGGGACCGCGTCCCGACCGCGGTCCCGAGGTGAGCGCCGCCCCGGGCGCACCGGTCCCCATCACCCACTTCGACCGCAGTGCCTTCGCCCCTGCGGATCCCGCGGAGGCGCCACCCCCTCCCACGCGCACCGAGCTCGACCCGGAGGCGGAGCTGAAGGCGCTCGAAGCCACCCTCCTGCGTCAGGGCGGAGGGGCACGGAGCAAGCCGGCCGCGCCTCCCGCTTCCGGAAGGGGTGGCCGTGGCCCGCGTCGTTCCGGCGGAGGCCCCGGAAAGGGCCCCGGCGGCCGCAGTGGTGGCGCAGGCCGGGGTTCCGGCGCCAGCGGTGGTGGCGCGGGTCGGGGTCCCGGCACCGGAGCCGGCGGTGGTGGCGCGGGTCGGGGTCCCGGCACCGGGGCCAGCGGTGGTGGCGCCCGGTTCGGGGCACGCAACGCCGGCCCGAGGAGCGACGCCCGGGACGCGAATCCGGGCGGTGGACCGCGCCAGGGAGAGGGGCGCGGTGGAGGCTTCCGGAACGGACGCGACGGTGCGCCGGGAAGCGACCGGAACGCCGTGGGTCAGCCGCTGTCAGGGCGCCGGGGCCCATCATCGCGCGGCGGCCCCGTCGTCGAGCGTCGTGGCAGCCCTCCCGATCCGGAGGGCCGGGCCGCCTCCGGACGGGGTCCCGGCGGAGGTGCGCCGTCGGGAGGCTCCCGGGACTTCCGCCACCGCGATCGTGCGGGGGGACGGGACCGTGAAGGCCGCGGTGGTGGACCGGTGGTCTCCTTCGTTCCCCGCCGCCCTCCCGACGGAAGCAGCTGAGTGCCGGCCCCGCTGGGACGGGTCCGGGAACCTCCAGAGGGGGTCCCCAGGCCGCCCGGGCGCCCGGCAGGCAGGCGAGCGGGCGCCGACATCGGATGCTGGCGTCGTTTGGAGCCACGGGGGACCTGGCTCTAGATTGCCGCGCACCTTGGGGGAGTCGGCCATATGAGTGAGGTCCGAGAGGTGCCTGTCGCCACCGGCGACACGACGTTGCGGCTGCACCAGTTGCCCATCCCCGCGATGATCACACGGGATGAGCGCTGTATCGCCGTCAATCCCGCCTTCTGCGAGCTCACCGGCATCCCTGTCGAACAGCTGCTCGGCCGCAGCATCACCGAGCTCATCTCCTCGATCGTGGTGCCGCAGGACCAGCCGGGACTCGACGTCGCCCGCCGGAACCGCGCGGGAGGCCCGGGCCCCCACGGGGAGGCGTGGGTGCGGTGCCTCGATGGCGAGGGAAACGAGCGACGTCTCCACATCAGCTGGAGCCCCGGAACGGTCCCGAACGGGCGCATCGTCCTGTTCATGGATGCCGAGCCCGAGGCTTTCAGCCGGCAGGTCTCCGACACCCTCACCCGCGCCGCCGGTCAACTCAGTGAGTGCGAGAACGAAGAACAGGTCCTCGAACGTGCGGTGGAGGCCGTCAGCTTCCACGGCTTCATCGCGGTCACCTTCCTGATCGAGGAAGGAGATGACCTGCTCCGCTATGGCCCCACCTCGCTCCCCCCGGGCGATGAGGACACCGGTTTGCCCGAGTGGAAGCAGCGGCGTCTGCCCCATGCGCTGCTCGAGACGCTCAATCCCGGCTACGCGAAGCGGCGCGCGGCCTACTTCCCGGATGGATGGCGTCTGTTGCGACAGGCTTTCCCCGACCGGACGCCCGCGGAACTCTCGCACCTGACCTCTGAGCACCGCATCGTCCAGGCGCCCCTGCACGTGGACGACGCCCCGTATGGAGCGCTGGTGGTGATCGGCCGTCAGCTCACCCCGCTGGTCGCCTCGGACATCGAGCTCTTCGCGGAGCTGGTGGCGCGCGCCATCGAGAACGTGCGGTTGCGCCGCGCGGGGGTGCTCCGGGAGCGACTCGCGGCCCTGGGTGAGGCCGCGGCGGTCATGGCCCATGAGGTGCGCAATCCCCTCGCGGCGATCCTCAACGCCCTGACCGTTCTGGAGGCCGATGAACGCCGTCGTCCCGAGGCCTCGGAGCTCATCCTCATCATCCGGGAAGAGGCGGATCGGCTGGAGCGCCTGATGATGGATCTGCTGGAGCTCGGGCGGCCCCTCACCCCCCGTGCCCGTCCGGTTTCCCTGAGTGAGCTGGTGCAGACCTCGACCGATCTGCTCACCCAACGCGGCGAGCTGGAGACCGTGCACGCGGAGTTCCCCGCCTCCTCCGAGGTGATCGGACGCGTGGATCCCGAGCTGGCCCAGCTCGCCATGATCAACATCCTGCGCAACGCGGTGCAGGCCATTCCCGCTGGCGGAAGGGTGCGCGTCACCACCGTGGGCGCCGCCGACACCGCGTCGGTGGTGGTGGAGGACAGCGGTCCCGGCTTCTCCCCCGAGGTCCTGCGCCGGTTGGGTGAACCCTTTCTCACCACCCGCGCGACGGGGACCGGTCTGGGGCTGGCCCTGGTGCGCCGGGTGATGGATGCCAGCGGGGGGAGCCTCGAGGTGGGGCGGTCCCAGCTGGGAGGCGCGCGGGTGGCGTTGGTCCTGCCGCGCGCCGACGCGAGCGGCTGACCTCACCCCGGCCCGCGAAGGGGCTCACAGCGCGCCGTTCGCGTTCCCCTCGGCCTGTGAAGAGCCTCAGACCAGGTCTTCGAGCTGCTCGAGGTTCCAGGCCCCTTCCAGGGCCTCATCGAGCAGTGGATCCAGCAGGGCCCGGGGCACACACCACAGGTGGAGCGCCTCCTCCCAGTGCCCCAACACCGCCGCCGGCCGCACGCCCTCCACGGCGCCGAGCAGCGCGTTGAGGGCCACCGGCAGCGCGTCGAGCGAGGGGATTGACCAGCGGGCCTCCCGTCCACGCCAGCTCACCTCGAGGCTCAGGCCGCCGGCCTCGCGCACGTCGGTCACCCGCAGCTCCCTGGCCGCCCCGCCCATCGCCTGACAGAGCGGACCGATGAGCTCATCGGCACGCACGCCCTGGGAGGCCGAGAGCCCTCCTTCGAGCGCGCCCAGCGCCGCGAGCTTCAGCAGCGCGATGGCGGGTGCCTCACCGGCGATGGGCCAGCCTGAGCCTGCGAAGCCCTCAACCGGAGGTGCGGCGCGCAGGAGCCCCCAACCCTGGAGACGCGCCACCAGCGGATGCGGAGCGGGGGAACGGGCCACCGCCACTCACCCGGGTGGCAGCGGGCGGTAGAGGTCGCCCGCCCGCGCGGCCATGAAGCGCCGGGGCACCAGCCGGGTCACGAAGGCCAGCGCCTGGTTCATCACGCCCGGGACGCGCAGCGACTCGCGCCGACACATGGCCTGGAGCGCCATCCGCGCCGCCTTGGGGACCGGCATCATCCCCAACTGATCGGCCTTGAACTTGCGACCCAGCCCGCTCTTCTCCACCAGATCGGTGGGCATCCCGCCCGCGGCGAAGACGGTGACCGAGATCCCGGTGCCGGCGAGCTCCACCCCCAGCGCGAGGCCGTAGTGGGTGACGAAGGCCTTGGAGCCCGCATAAGCCGCCTGGTACGGCAGGGGGAGGAATCCGCCCACGCTCGAGACCAGCAGGAGGGCCCCGGGTTCGGAGGTCTCCTTGAAGCGTCGGGCGATCGCGCCGGCGAGGGTCACCAGGCTGGTGACGTTCGTGTGGATCAGCGCGTTGAGCGCGTCCCCCGAGAGGTCCAGGGCGTCGCCGTAATGGGTGATCCCGGCGTTGAGCACCGCCGCCGCCAGCGGGCGCTCACGGGTGATCTCCTCGAGCAGGGCCTCACACCGGGCGGGCTCGCAGAGGTCGGCGACCAGCGGGACCGCCTGGACGCCGTAGGTCGAGGTCACCTCTTCGGCAAGGGACTCGAGCAGGGCCTGCCGCCGCGCCATGAGGATGAGGTGCGCCCCGTGATCGCGGGCGAGCTGAAGCGCCAGCTCCCGCCCGAGGCCCGCCGAGGCACCGGTCACCAGGACCCAACGCCCCCGCAGCTTCAGCGCCTTGTCCGCCATGGTCCCCTCTGAAGCTCCTGACGCCTGGGCTCAGACGTTGAAGCGGAAGTGGATGCAGTCGCCGTCCTCGACGACGTACTCCTTGCCTTCGATGCGCAGCAGCCCGGCCTCGCGCGCCGCGTTCTCGCTGCCCAGCCGCACCAGGTCCTCGTAGGAGACGACCTCGGCCTTGATGAAGCCGCGCTCGAAGTCGGAGTGGATGACCCCCGCCGCCTCGGGAGCCTTGGCGCCCTTGCGGATGGTCCACGCACGGCACTCCTGCTCGCCCACGGTGAAGTAGGTCTGCAGCCCCAGCAGGGCGTAGCCGCTGCGCACCACGCGGTGCAGTCCGGGCTCGCTCAGGCCCACGCTCTCCAGGAAGCCCGGGCGCTCCTCTTCGGGGAGCTGCTGGATCTCCGACTCCATGGCGGCGGCCAGCACCACCACCTCGGCGCCCTCCTCCGCAGCCATCTCGCGGACGGCCTTCACGCGGGGATCGCTGTCCTCCTTGCCGATCTGGCTCTCGGAGATGTTGGCGACGTAGAGCACCGGCTTGTCGGTGAGCAGGAACAGGTCGGCGAGGATCTCGCGCTCGTCCTCGGTGAGCTTCTGGCGGCGCACGGTGCGGCCCTCGTTGAGGCCGGCGATGACCTTCTCCAGGACCACCAGCTCGGACTTGGCCTGCTCCGCGGCCTTCCCGCCCAGCTTGGTGTTCTTCTGGGTGCGGTCGCGGCGCTTCTCCACCGACTCGAGATCCTTGAGACAGAGCTCGGTGTCGATGACCTCGCGGTCGCGCACCGGATCCACCCCGCCCTCGACGTGGGTCACGTTGTCGTCCTCGAAGCAGCGCAGCACGTGCAGCACCGCGTCGACCTGGCGGATGTTGGCGAGGAACTGATTGCCCAGCCCCTCGCCCTTGCTCGCGCCACGGACGAGTCCGGCGATGTCCACGAACTCGAGGCTGGTGGGCACCTTCTTGAGGGGCTTGACCAGCTCGGTGAGCCGGTCGAGGCGCGGGTCGGGAACCGGGACCACGCCCACGTTGGGCTCAATGGTGCAGAAGGGATAGTTCGCGGCCTGTGCGCCTGCGGCGGACACGGCGTTGAAGAGGGTGGACTTGCCCACGTTGGGCAGACCGACGATTCCGATGGAGAGTGCCATGAGAGGCCGCGGACCCTATGCGACCTCCCTCCCTCCCGGAAGGGGCATCAACGGTCGGACGGAGAGCAGGCGGGCGGCAGTTCGCATCCCGGTGACCCGATGATGACATTCCCGGCGGAGGCTCGCCGGATGCGCCGACTCGTCCTTGGTCTGTACACCTACGCGGAGTTCTTCGCCTCCGCAGTCATCTTCCTGGTCCCCATGGGACTTGCGACGTTGCGCCACGGGGACACGCCCGGCGCGCGGATCCGGGGACGGTGGATGCGGCGTTTCGGCAGGTTCTGCTCGGCCCTCACCCCCATCTGGTCGTTCAAGGCCGAAGGGACGCCGCCGGCCGACGTGAAGGAGCGGGCCTACGTGGTGATCTCCAACCACGAGTCGACCGCAGACCCCTTCCTGCTCTGCCAGCTCCCCTTCGACACCCGCTTCATCGCCAAGGAGGAGATCTTCAAGCTGCCGCTGCTGGGCTGGCTGATGAAGTTCTCCGGGGACATCCCGCTGCGCCGGGGCGACAAGGAGAGCGTGCAGGAGATGTTCGCCGAGGTGCAGCGCACCCTCGATGCGGGCGTCCCGGTCATGGTCTTCCCCGAGGGCACCCGCTCCCCCGACGGCAACCTGCTGCCGTTCAAGGACGGCGCGTTCGTCATGGCCGTCGACGCGCAGGTGCCGCTGCTGCCGCTCGCGCTGGCCGGAACCCGCGAGTGCCGCCCCAAGGGCAGCCTGTGGTTCGGTGAGGCGAAGGCGCGGGTGCGGATCCTCGAGCCGATCCAGACGAAGGGGATGACCCGGGACGACATTCCCCGCCTCAAGGCCCTGGCGCGCGAGCGGATCGAGGCCGGGCTCGCCGAGGTCCGCAGTGAGTTGGGACTGCAGCAGCGCAATCTCCCCAAGGACGGAGGCCTGCCGTTGATCGGTGAGCCGGTGGCCGCGCCCCCGGCCTGAAGCGCCTCCCGACCGTGCGTTTCGCCGACGCCTCCACCTTGCCGGGTGTGATCACTCCGACCGCAGTGCGGGCCTTTGCCGCGAACGTGGAGGATCCCGATGCGCGCTGCGTAGGACGCGCCTGCCCGGCGCGACGCCTCTGATAGCCTGCCCCGGTGAACTCGCTCCCCCATTGCGGACGGCATCCGGGCGCGCGCGCCGGCTGGGAATGCCAGCGTTGCCAGGCGCTGCTGTGCCCGGGGTGCGTCTACACCCGCCAGGCGGGTGCGGTGGCGTTGGTGTCGTGTTCGCGGTGTGGAGAGAGTGCACAGCCCCTCACCGCGCGCCGCGCCGAGATCGCGTCGTTCGCTGAACGCATTCCTTGGGCCCTCGGAGCCGCGTTCACGCGGGATGGCCTCGCGACGCTGTTGGGCGCGGGGGTCGTCATCTGGCTGCTGAGGCATCTCGGCTGTCTGGGCGTGGTGTTCAGCGTCTGCGTCTTCTTCGGGCTGTTCTTCGCGACCCTGTCGAACGCGTCGCGAGGTGAGAGCGGGATCGCGACCCCGGAGCTGAGCGAGCTCTTCCATGACGTCATCCGCCCTGGACTGCTGGGGCTCATGGCGCTCCTCATCGTCATCGGTCCCGCGCTGGCGTGGATCGTCTACCGACCGGGAGGGTGGGAGGCGTCCTGGAGCGGGGACCCCGTTCTGTGGGGGCTGGCGGTGGTGAGCGTGTTGTACGTGCCGATGGCCTGTATCCACGCGGGGCTGGGCGGGAGCGTCTTGGGAATGCTCAACCCGCTCGCGATCGTCGGTGGGGCCCTCCGGCTGGGACGCGACTACGCCATCGCCGTCGGAGCGACGGGCCTGCTCCTGGTGGCAGCCTTCCTCCTGACGTTCCTCTCCGCTTTTCTGGGCTCGGTCCCGGTCCTCTCCGGCGTCCTGGGAACCTGCCTGCAGCTCATCGGTCCGATGTTGATGGCCCGGACCCTGGGCGCCCTGATGTACGTCCGCGGCGACGATCTGGGGCTGGGACCGCAGTCGGACTATCAGGAGCTCCTGCTCCCCGGCGCGACGCCGAGGGGGAGCGCACCGGCAGCTCAGGCACCGGGGCAGCCCCCGACGACCGCCGCGCCGAGCGCCAGGCCACCGCGACCCGAGGCCATCGAGCTCGAGCCCGAGGCCATCGAGCTCGAGCCCGAGGCCCCCGCGCCCGTGGCCCCTCCTCCCGCTTCGGCGGTCGAGCAGCTCGTCGAAGAGGTGAATCGGGGCGACCTCCCCGCGGCAGCCCGTCTCTTCTCGACCCTGCAGACGCCCCAGGCAGTCCCCGCTGCGACGCTCTATGCCCTGGCCCGGAGTGCTGCCGCAAACGAGCAGTACACGCTCGCCGCCCAGGCCCTGAATGTCGCCGGGCGCTCCTCGGACCCCGAGATCGCCCCCAACGCGCTCCTGGTGCTGGCCCGGATCCTCGAGAACCGACTCCAGCGGCCCACCGACGCCCGCGCGGTGCTCGACCACCTGGTGGCGCGCTACCCCGGCACCCCCGCCGCGGCCCAGGGGCGCCAGCTGCTCGGGCGATGAGCCCGAGCTACGGCCCTGCAGCGCCCTGAAGAGACGCCTCCGGCGCCTGGAACCCGCCCTGACGATAGGTGAGGACCAGGGTGTCCCGGGAGCCGATCATCTGCGGGTCCAACGGCCGGATGGGCGTGGACTCATGGATGACCCGGGGATCGTCGAGCAGCAGCGCAGTCCAGGGCTGGGTCATCTCGAACCGCCAGCCATCGGGACCGTCGGCGTCGAAGACCCGGGTCTCGCCGCCCAGCACGTTCCTGCGGTCCACCAGGATCACCGCCACGAAGTCCACGCCGTCGCGGTGCGCGCCTTCGGGGGTGGGCCGTCCCATCCCCTCCGCGGTGTCGATGCGGAACTGGTGGGCCTCGATGTACCAGCGGTCGACGTTGCGGACCCGGGAGAAGAGCGTCCCCAGCCCTCCGACGAGGTGCTGCCACGCCGGCGTCTCCACCAGGGTCGGGGTCAGGGGTTCGAACCAGCGCTCCATGCCGCCGTGAAGCGCGTTGTAGTCCTCCGACTGCCAGTGGGCACGGTGGGGGACGGCCTCCAGGCCCCCAGCGGCTCCCCCCACGAAGCAGCCGTGGCGCCGCGCGCGGTAGCTGCCGAGGTCCTTCAGGTGGGGATCGCGCGGAAGCTCCTCCCAGAGCGGCTTCCACGCCTCCAGCTCGGTCAGCTCGACCTCCACCAACCGGGAGAGCTCCCGGGGGTTGAGCACGGCGTACCCCCGCTGACGCAGCGCCTCAGCGGCCTCCTGCGCGGTGACGTGAATCTGGGCCATGGCTCTCCCGACCTTCCTCTCCAGCCGGCCTTCCGTCCCGGCGATGCGCACTGATGCCACGCCGGCAGAAGGCCGCAATGGGAATCCATGCGGCGGGTGGGTGACACGCCCCCGACGGCCGCGCAACATCGTCACGCGGGCGGCTCCCTCCCTCGCCTGCTGCTTCCCATCAGCCCCCCGCGCGAGGGAAAAGGGGGGCATGGAAAACACGGCATCCACCAAGGCTCACAAGTTCTTCGGCGAGACCCTCCCGGCGCTGGTCGAGGCCCAACTGGAGAAGCACCTCGCCAACAAGGGGCGCATCAGCTTCCGGATCGGAGAGGAGTCCTGGACGTTCCGTTTCGGCGAGGCCGAGGCGGTGCATGAGGGCGCGGACGAGGCCGCCGGCCTCAAGATGTACTTCGAGCCCTCCGCCTTCGATCAGTTCCTCGCCAGCAACCTGGACATGCGCCTCGCCGTGAACGCCGGGACCATCAAGGCCGAGGGCGACTTCGAGCTGCTCAAGCAGTTCGGCTTGTTCATCGAGGCCATGACCCCGCGGCACCGGCAGGTCGAGGAGCCCCAGAAGTTCAACTGGAACTTCTCCTGAGCTTCAGGCCCTCGGGGCCTTTTCCACTCTTCTCTTCCTCCCCCGGGGCAGCCCCGAGCCCCTGGGACGCCTCCGCCCTGGACCTGTCATGACCCGCATTCCGACCTCTTCCGTGAACGCTGCGCTCGATCGCGTGGGCCGCCACCTCACCGAAGCCGCCGCCGCCGACAAGAAGCTCAGCAAGCCGGAGCTCGAAGGGGCCCTGGAACAGCTCGAGGGGACCGAGAAGGCACTGACCGACGTGTTCTCGCGCTTCGTGCAGAAGCGCAGCGGCAAGGCCTTCGGCGAGGTGTCGACCGATGACGTGGCCCAGGCCGTCGCCTACGCCAAGGCGAGCCTGGTCGGAAACTACGACCTGGACGGGGACGGTCTCTCCGCCGACGAGATCGAGAAGATGTCGCGCACCGGGAAGCTCGCGGTGGAGCTGGCCACCGAGCTGGATGCCGGCGGGAACGTCGACCCCGATGCGCCGCTGACCACCGGCGAGGCGTGGCTGGCGCTCAAGGAGCGGGTGCAGATCACCTCCCGCGAGAAGATCACCGAGCCCGTCCACGATCTCATCTTCGCGCAGCAGCTCACCGCCGCCGCCCAGGTGGCGTTCGAGGACGTGAAGACCCTCCCTGACGCGCTGGCGACCATCGACGCCGGCGGCTTCACCGTCACCGCCTTCACCGATCCGACGACCGGCCGTGAGTACATCGGCGTGGACTACGGCGCCGGCGACAGCACCTACGGCGCCATCTTCGAGGCCGGGGACGAGCGCGTGCTGCACGCCATCCGCGACAACGAGGTCTACGAGGCCGCAGCCGCCGAACCCGCGCCTGCCCCATGGGTGCCCGGCGAGCCGATGAAGGTCGGCGAATACTGGAACGATCTGCTGGACCGCTCCTTCGTGGCCTCGCGGGAGACGCTGGAGGACGTGAGCGGGCTCGAGGGAAGCGTCTTTGCCGAGCAGCTCATCGCCGCCGTCCAGCAGTCGAGCCTGGGACCGGTGCGCACGCTCGAAGAGGCCGCTGCGGCCATTGATGCCGGGGGCTTCCTCATCACCCACTTCTCGGATCCCGAGACCTCCCAGCAGCTCATCGGCATCGACTACGGGGCGGGTGACAACACCTACGGTGCCATCTTCGAGACGGCCGGGGAGCGCCCCCTCTTCGCCATTCACGATGGTGAGCTGGCGGCTCCCAGGAGCAACAAGCCCATCACCACCGGGATGGAGACCTTCGGCGCGGTCCTGGATCGGGTGACGGTCCTGGAGAAGCGCACGGTCGGACCGAAGGACGCGATCTCCGATGAGCTGGCCCAGCAGCTCCTGGTGGCCGGACAGCTCGCCCTCCACCCGCGCCCGGAGACCCTCGCCGAAGCCTTCTCCCGCACCGATGAACGCGCCTTCGTGGTTCGCGACATCATCGACCCGGCCACCGGCAAGGACTACGTCTGCATCGATTACGGCTCGGGCGGCGGCAACACCTTCGGTGCCATCTTCGAGAAGGGCAGCACCGAAATCGCCATCGCCATCATCGATGGCCTGATGGAGGAGTAAGCGGCCGGGCAGCCGGGCGGCAACGTCAGCCGTCCATCCCGCGGGTGGAAGGGCCCCGGACGGCCGCCGAGGCGCGCTAGAGTCGGCGCGGCATGTCTTCTCCTCCCGATCCACGTCAGGCGTTCCTCGCTGAGCTCGACACGCTGGTGCGGGCCCGCTACCCGCTGCTCTACCTCGTCAGCCCCGAGGAGCAGCGCGTGGACGGCTTCCTGCACGAGCTTGCGCAACGGCACGGCAAGGAAGTCTACGAGTGGAGCATCATCCAGGGGCTGCGCCGGGTGCGCACCGGTCGCAGCGGCCCGGCGGTGGAGGGCAGTGAGGATCCGCTGGTCGCCCTCGCTGCGGCACGGAAGCTCACCGCCCCCTCGGTGGTGGTCTTCAAGGACTTCCACCGCTACCTCGAGGAGCCGCGCATCATCCGCGCGGTCCGGGAGCTGGGGCACGCGCTCAAGAGCACCTACACCACCGCCATCATCCTGAGCCCATCGCTCGTCGTGCCTCCCGAGTTGGAGAAGGACATGACGGTGCTGGACGTACCGCTGCCGTCGTTCCAGGACCTCGCGCAGTTGTTCCGGGAGATCCTCGACCTCATCCGCAGCAACCGCCACGCGACGGTGGAGCTCACCCAGGAGCACGCCGAGCAGATGGTGAAGGCCGCGCAGGGCCTGACCATCGCCGAGGCCGAGAACGCCTTTGCCAAGGCCATCGCCAACAACCAGCGCCTGGACGTCGACGACATCCACCTGGTGATGGACGAGAAGCGCCAGGTGGTCCGCAAGAGCGGCCTGCTCGAGTTCTTCCCGGTGGACCAGGGACTCGCCGACGTGGGCGGGCTCGACGCGCTCAAGGTGTGGCTGCAGCGCCGTCAGCGCGCATTCGGTGAAGCGGCCCGCGCCTTCGGTCTGCCCGAGCCCCGGGGGCTGTTGCTGCTGGGCGTGCAGGGATGCGGCAAGAGCCTCACCTCCAAGGCCATCTCCACGCAGTGGAACCTGCCCCTGCTCCGCCTGGACATGGGACGGATCTTCAGTGGGCTGGTGGGCTCCTCCGAGGAGAACCTGCGCCGCGCGATCCACACCGCCGAGAGCCTCGCGCCGGTCATCCTGTGGGTGGACGAGATCGAGAAGGGCCTGTCAGGGGTGGGCGCGGGTTCCAACGATTCGGGGGTGAGCGCGCGCGTGTTCGGAACGCTGCTCACCTGGCTCCAGGAGAAGACCGCGCCGGTGTTCGTGGTGGCCACCGCCAACCGCATCGAGGGCCTGCCGCCGGAGCTGCTGCGCAAGGGCCGCTTCGACGAGATCTTCTTCATCGATCTGCCCCGGGTGCAGGAGCGCCGCGACATCCTGGAGATCCACCTCAAGCGCCGCAACCGGGACCCGCGGCGCTTCGATCTCGACGCGCTCGCCCGGAAGGCGGAGTCGTTCAGCGGCGCGGAGCTCGAGCAGGCCGTGGTCTCCGCGCTCTACGACGCCTTCGCCGACGGCTCCGAGCTGACCCAGGCGCACATCGAAGCGGCACTGGCAGAGACCTTTCCCCTGGCGACCACCATGCGCGAGGAGATCAACCGCCTGCGCGAGTGGGCCCGCGTCCGCACCCGCCCCGCCTCCGGGCCGGCCGAGCTCCCCGGGAGCGCCCCGTGAAACGCGATCGCTTCCGCCACATCGAAGCGCCCCGGCCGGCGCGCGAGCCGGTCCGTCCCGAAGGTGCGTCGCCGTCCGCCGGGCGACCCATCGGCTCGACACCACCGCCCGCCCCGGGACGGTTCGCGGCCGTGGTCTCCCCGCGGCCTCCACCTCCCACGCAGGCACCGGACGCGCTGCCCGCGACTCCGGACGCGGGCGCGGCAGACCTGCCGGACGCGCTCTCGGAACCGGAGCGCCTTCCGCCGGATCACCCTTCGCTGAAGGCACCGGATCGCTCGCTCTTCGCCATGCCGCAGCAGCAGGCACCGGACGCGCCGCCCGGGCTGTTGTCGGACGCCCTGTTCGCGCCGCCGGGAACGTCGGTCCCCAGTCCCACGCACGCCCGCTTCAACCCGGCCCCTCCTCCCATCGCACTCGATGAGCGGGACGGGGACACCCTGCCCTTCCGCCGCTGCGCCGACTGTGGTGTCGACAGCAACCGTTTCGCGACCAGCTGCCTGCATTGCGATGCGGACCTCAACAGCCCGGCACAGCTCGCGTTCCAGCGGCAGGTGGCGGAGGAGATCCGGGAGCGTCAGGCCCGGGAAGCCGAGGTGGCCGAGGCCCAGCGACGCGAGGCGCAGGCGCGCTCGGAGTCGCTCACGGGTGCGCGCCGCGCCTTCCATGAACAGCTCGCTGCCCAGCAGCGCAGGAAGATCGAGAACGAGCTGGACGCGCGGGGAATCGGCTGGAGCGATCACCACTCCCTGGGCGACCTGCTCCTCTCCCTCCTTCCGGTCCGCTTCCGCCGCCCCATCAAGTGGGGGCTCATCGCCCTGGCGGTGCTGGTCGGCATCTGGAACTTCGGCATCCGTAGCAAGCTCGCGGCCCAGACGTCGGGCGCGCTCTACCTGCTCTCCTTCCTGCCGGTGGCCACCCTCTTTCTCTTTGTCCCCTTCAGCTGGTTCGGCTCACTCTCGAGAGGCCACCGCGGTCGGTGGTGGTGAGGGCCGCGAGCGTCAGGTACCCGGCGGCGGCACCTCGCCCTGGACCTCCGCTTCCTCAGGCTGCAGGTGCCGGACGAACCATCGGGCGGCCTCTTCGCTGACCAGCTCCAGCGTGCCGGGCTCTTCGAAGAGGTGGTTGGCCCCCGGCACGATGGAGAGGACGTGCAGGGAGCGCATCTGCCGGAGCGCGCGCCGGTTGAGCTCCAGCACCTGGGAGTCCCGGGCGCCCACCAGGAACAGCGTGGGTGCCCGGACGCGGGGGAGGACCTCCTCGGCCAGATCCACCCGCCCGCCACGGGACACCACCGCGTCCACCTCCCCGGGCCGGTCCGCGGCCACCTCGAGCGCCGCCGCCGCGCCGGTGCTCGAGCCGAACAGGCCCCGCTTCAGCCCGCTCAGCCCCGACGTCGGCTTGGCGGTCCAGTCCAACGTGGCACCGAGACGCTCCTCGAGCAGGTCGAGGTCAAAGCGGAACGAGGCGTCGCGCGCGTCCTGTTGGGACTCGGTCGGGGTGAGCAGGGAGACGCGCAGCGTGGCGAGCCGATGGCGCTGCAGGGCCGCGGCCACCTGGGCGTTGCGCGGGCTGAGATGGTTCGACCCGCTGCCGTGCGCGAAGATCACCAGCCCCCGGGCATCCTGCGGGATGACGAGGAGGCCGACCAACGCCTCGGCCCCCACCGGGATCGCGACCTGGCGGGAGATGGGGCCGGACGAGGCGCGCAACGGCCGCGTCCAGGCCGCCTGCAGCAGCGTGCGGACCTCGTCGGTGGAGGTCTGGCCGAAGTCGTCATACCAGGCGCCCACCGCGCTCAGGTCGGGGGTGGCCACCAACGCCAGGACCTCGTCGACCAGCGGTTCGATCAGCGTGAGCGCCTGGCTGGAGGTCACCGGCACCGCAGCGATCAATCGCGCCGGCCGCTGTTGCCGCAGGGACTGCAGCGCCGCCACCATCGAGCCGCCGGTGGCGATCCCGTCATCCACCACCAGGACCGTGCGGCCCTCCACTTCGGGAGGTGTGCGATCCGGTCCACGCAGCTCACGGGCCCGTTCTGCGACCTCTGCCGCCCGCC
This sequence comes from Myxococcaceae bacterium, assembly GCA_035304185.1. Taxonomy (GTDB): domain Bacteria; phylum Myxococcota; class Myxococcia; order Myxococcales; family Myxococcaceae; genus DATGQN01. Next base: position 20,910 of record DATGQN010000097.1, on the reverse strand, counting down.
GCTCCACCGCCGCCTCCAGCGCCGCTCCCCCCAGACCCACCCGGGCGAGGGAGCGACGGTTCAGATAGACCTCGCCCCCTTCGGCCACCGCCCCCACGCCGAACTCCTCGAAGCCGGGCGCCCCCACCTTGCGGACGATCCAGACGTCGAGCTCGGCGTCGAGCGCGTGGGCAACCTCCGCGGCCACCGGAACGCCGCCGCGCGGAAGGCCCAGCACCAGCGGTGAGGCCTCCCGCAGGTGCGCGGCACGCTCGGCGAGCAACTGGCCTGCCTGTCTGCGATTGAGAAAGCGCATCCCCACCCCCGGGTGTTCCGCCGCGGGAACCGCGGACCCCGCGTCGCGACCGCCGACGGCTGCCGCCACCGGCGGCGCGGTTCAGTTCACGTGGTCGGTCAGCTGCTCCACGCCTTCCGCCCGGGCGCAGTGGGCGCAGCAGAACATCCGTCCTCCGGCCTGAAGCCCGTGCCCGAGGATCCGCACGTCACAGTTCTCGCAACGGGGCGCCATCACCCGCGCCGCACACTCGATGCTGTCGAAGGTGTGGCGTTGCCCATCCGCCCCCACGACCTGAAAGGCGTTGGGGTAGTCATTTCCGCACGCGTCACACTGGGCCATCTCGCCTCCTCCTGGTTGGGACGTCCGGTCATCCGTGGCTCACAGGTTCGGCATCCCGCGGGCTTGCGGCCACACGCGGCAGACCGCCTGCCGGGCGCTTTTCCTGCGGGTCGCGCGCTCACCCCTTGCTGCTGCGCGCCCGCCGTGCCGCCTTGCGCTGCGGGGCACGCCGCTCCCCGCGCTCGGCCTTCTCCGGACGTTCGGCCTTCTCCTTGCGGCTCCCCCTGTCGCCCCGCTCGGCCTGCTGCTGGGCCTTGAGGCTCTGTTCCAGGGCCGCCATGAGATCGACCACCTTGCCGGTGCGCTCCACGGGAGGCGCGTGGGAGACGATCTCCTCGCCGTCGACCTTCTTGCGCACCAGCTCCAGCACCTGCTCCCGGTAGGTGTCGGTGTAGCGCTCGGGTTCGAACGAGCCGGCGAGGCTGCCGATGAGCTGTTGGGCCATGGCGCGCTCCTTCTTCCCGGGTTCGGGAAGCGACGCGTCCTTGCCGAGGATCGCGCCCGGCGCCTCCACCAGCTCCTCGGGGTGATGCAGCAGGTTGAGCACCAGACCGGTGTCGGTGGGTCGGATGGCGCAGGGGCGCTCGCGACTGCGTAGCACCACCCGCCCCAACGCGACCTTGCCTTCATCCCGCATGGCCTGCGCCAGAAGCGCGTAGGCCGGTGCGGTCACCTCATCGGTGGCCAGGTGGTAGGTGGAGGCGAAGTAGACCGGGTCGATCTCCTCCAACGGAACGAAGGCCTCGAGGTCGATGGAGCGCCGGGCCTCGGCCGAGAGGGTCTCCAGCTCCTTGTCGGTCACCGTCACGTATTCGCCCTTGCTGAACTCGTAGCCCTTCACGATGTCCTCGTAGGGCACCTCTTCCCCGTCGAGTTCGCAGACGCGCTGGTAGCGGATGCGTCCTCCATCCTGCTTGTGGAGCTGGCGGAACTTCACGTCCTGCTCCCGCACCGCGGTGAAGAGCTGCACGGGGATGTTGATGAGTCCGAAGCGGATGGCTCCGCTCCACAGTGCGCGAGGCATGGACCACTCCTTCCAGGCTCCGCGCCGGCGCCCTCCACGCCGGTCCGACAGAGGCCCGTCCCCTACGGTGCGGATGGGGCGCGCGGGCTGCCCATCACCGCCGCTCCCCCGCCCGGTCCGTAGGCAGGAGTGAAGACAGGCAGGCGCCGGCCGCTCCGCGTGCGCAGGGTGGCTGGGTGCCTGCGGCTCCCGAGAAGATCGAGGTGACCCACCCCGAGCGGGTCGTCTACCCCAAGGCCGGCTACACCAAGGCGGATGTGGTCGGGTACTACCGGACCGTCTCGCCCTACCTGGTGCCGGCCCTGGAAGGTCGTCCCCTCTCCCTGCAGCGTTGGCCCTCGGGCTTGAAGGGGAAGGGCTTCTTCCAACAGAACCTGGAGGATGCGCCGGAGTGGATGTCCACCGCCTCCATCGAGCACTCCGACCGCACCGTGCAGCACGCCCTGGTCTCGGACGCCCGGGATTTGCGGTGGCTGGCCAACCGCTCGGTGATCACGCTGCACATGTGGAGCGCGCGCACCGATGCGCTGGAGACGCCGGACTGGGTGGTCTTCGATCTCGACCCCGCGGGCGAGCACTTCTCCGAGGTGCTGCCGCTGGCGCGCAGCCTGCGTCGACTGCTGGAGGCCGCCGGGCTCGAGAGCATTCCCAAGACCAGCGGCAAGCGCGGCCTCCACGTGCTGGTGCCCATCGCCCGCGGCCCGGACCACGACCAGGTCACGGCCTGGGCCCGCGGCATCACGCGGGTGCTCGCCCGCCTGCACCCCGAGCTCTCGACCACCGAGCGGATGAAGTCCAAGCGCCGCGGACGCCTGTACCTGGACGCGCTGCAGAACGGCCGGGGCAAGACGGTGGTGGCGCCCTACTCGCTGCGGGACACGCCGCAGGCCACCTACTCCGCGCCCCTGCGCTGGTCCGAGGTCAACGCGCGTCTGGATCCCGGCCGCTTCACCCTGGCGAACGTGAAGCGCCGCCTGGATCGGGTGGGGGATCTCTTCGCTCCTGCGCTGAGGGGGCGGCAGACCCTCCCCTTCCTCGGCAGCAGCCGGACCGGGATGGACGAGGAGGTGGAGGCGCCGGGACCCTGACCCACCCGGCCTTTCCCCGGAGCGCGCAGCCTTGGCAGACTGCGCGCCATGGAAGCCCAGCCGACACCCGAACCGCAGCGTCGCGCAGGCAGCCCCGTCCCCTGGGTGCTGCTCTTCGTGTCCGTTCTCACCCTCGCCGCGGTGCTCTACCTCAACCGCCAGGCCCTGGAGGAGGAGCGACGGGCCGCGGCCGGAGCGCGGCAGGCTCTCGAGGATCTCACCGAACGGCTCCGCTCCGAGGAGGCTCTGGGCAAGGAGGCCCAGGCGTCCCTCGCGCAGCTCGAGGAGGAGCGGCGCATCCTGCTCGAGCAGAACCAGTCGTTGGGCCAGAACCTGGCGGAGCGCGAGGCCGAGCTGGAGCGGCTCACCCAGACCCAGGGCGCACTCCAGAAGCAGCTGCAGGAGGAGATCAGCAAGGGCGAGATCATCCTGAGCGACAGCCGCGGCCGGCTCCAGGTGGACCTGGTGGACCGGGTGCTCTTCGGAGTGGGCGAGGCCACGCTGAGTCCCCGCGGAGAAGAGGTCCTCGCGCGCATCGGACCGGTGCTCGCCAAGGCCGAGGGCCGCATCATCCAGGTGAGCGGCCACACCGATGACAGCCCCATCTCCGAGCGCCTCGCCGGAACCTTCCCCACCAACTGGGAGCTCTCCGTCGCCCGTGCGGTGACCGTGGTGCGCTTCCTCTCGGAGAAGGCGGGGGTCGCTCCCGAGCGCCTGGTCGCCACGGGCCACTCGCAATACCGCCCGGTGAACGGGAACCGCACGCCGAAGGGTCGCGCCCGCAACCGCCGCATCGAGCTGCTGCTGGTGCCGGAGCTGGAGGCCAAGCCCGCCAAGCTGGAGGCGGTGGCCAGGGAGTAGGTGCCGCGCCGGCGTCAGCGAAAGCGGGACGTCAGGTTCCGCATCGTCCGGCGCCGGTTCATTGCAGCCATGTGGCTGTGCCCGTCACGTCCGCAGGACGGGCGGCGTCACCGCGCGGAGGGTCCTTGCTGAGGGCGGGCATCGGCTGCCGGTCCCTGCAGGGTCCCGGGTGGTCGGTCATTGCAGGGTGAAGAGCCCGGTCTGCGCCGCCTCGCTGATGGCCACCACCGCCGGGTGGCGCAGCTTGCGCTCCACGGTCACCGCGTAGAAGCGCTCGACGATCCCCTCCACCGGTCCGACCACCTCCATGTCGCCCTGTCCGCAGACGTCCTCGCGAAGCACGGCGGCGGCGGGAAAGAGGCCCACCCCCATCTGGCCGAAGGTCTTGAGCAGCGCCGAGTCCTGGAACTCCGCGCGGATCTCGGGGTGCAGACCGTGGGCGTCGAACCAGCCGGCGAGCGCCTGGCGGAGGCTGGTGTTCGCGGTGGGCAGCAACAGGGGCTCACCTTCCAGCGACGTCGGGAACCCTGCCCGGACGCGGCCGGCGAGATCCTTCCGGGCGTAGAAGAGCACCCCCGACTCTCCCAACAGGTGGCTGTAGGCCCGGACGGGCCCCTTGGCGGGGACGGGGCTGTCGGTGATCACCACGTCGAGGGCGTGCACCGCGAGATCGGCGAGCAGGCGGTCCTGCGGCCCCTCGGTGCAGACGATCCGGTACTGCTCGTCCAGCGTGAGCGCCGGCTCGAGGAGGCGGGCGGCGATGAGCTTGGGGACCACGTCCGCGATTCCCACCATGAGCTGGGGACTGCGCCGCGCGGGGAGTCCCTGCAGCGAGTCCTGCAGCTCCCGTCCCAGCGAGAAGATCTCATCGGCATACCGGTAGACGTGGGTGCCCACCTCGGTGAGGGACAGCTTGCCCCCCGCGCGGCTGAAGAGCTCGACCTCGAGGGTCTCCTCCAGCGCCTTGATCTGCTCGCTCACCGTGGACTGGCTCAGGCGCAGGCTGCGGCTTGCCGCGGACACGCTGCCCTCGCGGACCACGGTCCAGAAGTAGAGGAGGTGGTGGTAGTTGAGCCACGCCATCCGACCATCCTATCGGCTGAGCCGATACATCGCCCGCAAACTACCTGATAGCCGATGTGTACCCCAGGCGCTTAAGGAGGCGGGATGGGTATGGACTCCGTCGGTAGCCCGCTCCTCTGGGGCGGTTTCATCCTCTTCGTGATCCTGATGCTGGCGCTGGATCTCGGCGTCTTTCACCGCAAGGCGCACGCGATCGGCTTCAAGGAGGCCGGGATCTGGAGCGCGGTGTGGATCTCGCTCGCGCTGCTCTTCAACGCCGGGATCTGGTGGCAGTTCGGGTCGAAGGCCGGCACCGAGTTCCTCACCGGCTACCTCATCGAGAAGTCGCTCTCGGTCGACAACATCTTCGTCTTCGTCCTGATCTTCACCTCGATGAAGATCCCGGCGATCTACCAACACCGGGTTCTCTTCTGGGGCATCCTGAGCGCGCTCGTCCTCCGCGCGTTCATGATCTTCGCCGGGGTGGCCGCGCTCGAAGCGTTCCACTGGCTGATCTACGTCTTCGGCGCCTTCCTCATCGTCACCGGCGTGAAGCTGTTCGTGGACTGGCTCAAAGGGGAGGAGGAGCACCCCGAGGACAGCTGGGCCATGCGGCAGATCCGCCGGATGGTGCCGACCACCTCCAACCTGGACGGTCAGCACTTCTTCACGGTGGAGAACGGGCGCCGGCTCGCGACCCCGCTGTTCCTGGCGCTGGTGCTGGTCGAGATCACCGACGTGATCTTCGCGCTCGACTCCATCCCGGCGATCTTCGCCATCACCCGGGACCCCTTCATCATCTTCACCTCCAACATCTTCGCGATCCTGGGGCTGCGGTCGCTCTACTTCCTGATGGCGGGGATGATGGAGAAGTTCACCTACCTCAAGGCGGGGCTGTCGGCGGTGCTGGTGTTCGTCGGCACCAAGATGGCGATCGTCGACATCTTCCACATCCCCTCCGGCATCAGCCTGGGGGTCATCGCCCTCTGCATCGGTGGGTCGGTGGTGGTCTCGCTGATCAAGGCGAAGGACGTTCCGACGACCAAGGGTCCTCCGGACCCGGCGCCTCCGCAGGTCTGAAGCCGGTGCGTCGTCGGTCGGGGGCCGGCTGCTCCAACCCCGGACGCGCACTCCGCCGATCCGGTCGCCGCCTGTCCGATCACAAAGCAACTCTCCGCTCCGCTCCGGCGAGAACTCAGGAACCCCTCCTGAACGAACGCCGGAGCGACCATGATCCGCAAGACCTCGCTTCTCTCGAAGGCCCGCCAGGCGCTGCGCCGGGCTGAGGCAGCGCCGAAACCCACCACCCGCAGGGGGGCGACGGAGGTCAGCAGCTTCAGCCGGTCCCGTCCGCCGGTGGTGGCCCTTCAGGATCCCGGCCCCGCACCGGCCCGGACCCCACGGGCGACCACCGAGGCGGCGGTGGCGCGGGCGACCGAGGCGGAGACCCGGCTCCGGGAGCTGAGCGGGGGCGGGGCCGACGCGGCCACCTTGCGCCAGATCGATCACGCGCAGACCCAGGTGAGTGAGCGCTGGCGTGAGGCCGGGGTCGCGGCCGCGCAGGAGCTCGAGGCCTATGCCCGGTCCGGCGCCAGCATCCCGGCCATCGAGGCGCGCAGTGAAGCCCTCCGGGGCATCAGCGAGCATCCGTCCTACGCAGCGGGGATGGACGAGGCGCGCGCTGCATCGGCCCAGGCGCGCGCGGTCGAGGCGTCGGTTGCCGAGGTGGAGGCCGCCTTCGAGGAGGGAGGCGCGCCCGAGGCGGCCACGGCCCTGAGGGAAGCGGTGGAGTCCGCCCCCTCCCCCGAGGCCGCGCGGGCCATCATGGAGGCGAACCAGGAGCACATCGACCGCGTCGTCGAGGCACTCGGTGATGCGTCAGGAGGCACGGACGGCTCCCAGTTCGGGTTGCCCAACGAGGCGCAGGTGCGCTTCGATCAGACCGTCGCCGACCTCGGCCTGGCTGCGGAGCTCGCGGGTCGGGCGCCCGGCGGAGACGCCGTCATCGAACGCCTCGCGGGCCAGCTCGCCGAGGTCATCACCGACCGGGGCATCGGGCGGTTCGATGAGGCGCTGGGCAACACCCTCCTCGGAGGCAACGCCTTCGACCGGGACGGCGGCATCGAGCGGGCGAGCTCGGCCCTCACCATGGAGGTCATCCGCCAGCTCGCCGCGAACGGAGAGTCCGGCACTGCGGACGACATCCTTCAGAACGTGGAGGCCTCGACCGCCAAGCATGCAGAGCGGCTGGAGGACCTGACCTCCTCGGTCGATGCCCACAACGCCGACCTCGCCCGGCTCATCCAGGACTGGGGTCCCATGATGGGCGACGAGGAGCTCCAGGCGGCCATCGACGCCTTCCGTGACAGCCACCCGGCCTACGCGGAGCTGGAAGCCTATGCGGGCCCCGCCCTCGAACTCCTCAACGGCGTTCACGCGCTTCCCCCCGGCGTGAGCGGACTCGACCACGCCGAGGACCTCAGCGCGCGCCTCAACGACTTCATCGAGCGCGTCCCCGATGCGTTGAACAACGTCGAGAACGGCCACGCGTCGGTCGACGTCCTGCTGGCGTCCGGGGACACCAGCATCCTGGACCGCATCGCCGACGTGGCCGAGCAGGTGGACGACAAGGCCGGTTACCTGGAGAAGGCCGGCAAGCTCCTGCTGAACCACACCGTGGAGCAGGCCCTGGCCGCCAGCGGCACCGGGGATCTGCAGGCCGTGGAGCGCGCCCTGGCCTCGCTGAACCGCCAGGCGGGGGTCTTCGGCCTCTCGCCGACCCAGATGGAGACCCTCACCTCCGAGCTCGGGGAGCTCGCGACCGCCTCCAGCCCGGAGGAGGCCGCGGAGGCGATGGAGCGGATGAACTCCGCCCTGGATGACCTCAGGAGCGAGGGGCCGTTCTCTGCGGAGCGGAGCTTCGGCCTCGCCTTCCGGACCGCGGGTGTGGTCCTGGGGGCGATCGCGACCGCCGATGCGGTGGGCGACTTCCTCGACGAGCAGAGCCTGGAGAACGCCATCGGCGTGCTCAGCAATGCCTCCGGCCTGGGCACCTCGGCGGTGGAGCTGGCCTCCAGCGTCACGCGGAACGTGTCGCTCCTCAAGGGAGGGGCGGCCACCACCTTCAAGGTGGCCGGACAGGTCGCCGGCGCACTGGGCGCGGGGTTGTCGACCTATGAGGCCGCCCTGGCCTTCGAGGCAGGGGACCCGGCCAAGGGCTCCCTCCACATGGCGCAGGCAGCCGGTGCGGTCATCGCGCTCGCGGGCTCCACCGGGGTGGGGCTCGCCATCGCCGCCGGCGCGGGGATTGCGCTGGTCCAGCTCGATCGCGTTCGGGCCTCCAACGTGATGGAGAACGGCCACACCCAGGCATTTCTGGAGGCGGCGGGCCTCTCCAGCGACGTCACCTACCACCTGCGCAACGCGGACTCCGGTGGCCGCAGCGTGGGACCGGTCCTCAACGCCATCGCCGAGCACCTCGGCGTGGAGCCCAGGGACTTCCTCCAGGCAGTGGGACAGCTCTCTCCCGATGAGGTGCTCCTCCTGGTCGAGGCGGCCCACGGGGTCGATCCCGACGACGAAGGGCGGTTCCGTATCGAGGCCGACAGCGACGCCCGGGTGGGAACGCCGCAACCGCATCTCGAGCACCAGCTCGGAGGCCTGGAGGCGATCCCGCCGCATCTTCAGGTCCGCCCGGAGTCCATCGCCGGGCTCGTCCGGTTCATCGAGGCGAACGGGCTCGACCTGCCGACCTCCTGAATCCGGGGCGCCGCGGGGAGGCCGCGGCATCGCCCTTTCCCCTGGAAGTCACCCGTCGGGACGCATCGGTCGTGCGCCCAAACGGATCAGCGCTTGAGCTCCCGGGCCGCGCGACACGGGCCTTCCCCCTGGGTGGGGCCCGGAAGCCGGCCGGGTGCCCGGCCGCTGGCGCTCAGTCCTCCGCGCCGGGGGTCGCGCCGTCCTGGGTCCCGTCCTCCAGCTCATGGTAGTGGGCGAAGTCGCGCAGGCTCCCATCGCCGTTCAGGTGGGCCTCACCGTGCTCGAAGTAGAAGCAGCGCCCCCCGTCCTCATCCTCCTCGGTGTCCTCGAGAGGCCCCCAATCCTCGGTGGCGGCGCGGAAGGCCACGTCCCCGGAGACCGAACCGAAGGGGCCATCCACGCGGAGCAGGCGGCTGGTGATGATGCTCCACGTCGCGCGCCCCTCGTCGAAGGCCAGGTGCACCAGCCCCTCGTCGCCGCTGGTGAGCTGACGGAAGCCGCCGAGATCGAAGACGTCCCCGATGAGCTCCAGGACCGTGGGTTCATCGGGCGCCCCGCGTCGGAGCAGCTGCTCCGGCACTCCCTGGGACTTCCACGTCTGAACCCGCTGCGTCTCGTGCTCACTCATCGCGTGTGTTCTCCTCCGGCTCCCGTGCCGCCGTCAGGGCGGCCGCCCGGTTGGTGGCCGGAGGTGTAACACGCGCGGCCCTAGAGCGCGTTCCAGGCGTCCTGGAAAGCTGGACCCGGAGGTCCACTGGTGAAGCTTGTCTCCCCCACCTCCCCCCAGCGGCCGCCGTACTCGATGAAGAACTGACCGTTGCGGACCGCGCCGCGCTCGCCGACGTTCACCCAGTTCTCCCAGGTGCGCCACACCGGCCCTCCGTCGTAGGTCCGGTCATCGAAGCCGGGGCCGTGATTGAAGGTCCCCGCCACCGGGTAGGAGGCATGGCTGCCATCCGCGACGTACACCACCGGTCGGCCCTCAGCGGTCAGGGGGACCTCCCCGGGCTCGTACCAGTCCCCGCCGTTGTGGTTGGCGTACCAGACCCCTCGCAGCGTCCCGTCTCCCGAGGCCACCACGGTGATGTGCTCCCAATCCGCCTCGTGGTTCACCGAGGCGACCCAGTCGTTGTACGGGTAGAAGAACCAGTACTGGATGTCGACCGCGCCCGGATGGGAGGCGCTCGCCTTCACGTGGACGTAGGTGCGCCAGTCCGCGGGGTTGGAGCTTCCGGCGTGGATCGCGTCATCGGGCGGCTGGAGGAAGAAGCCCAGCTCGGCGTTGCCGGAGGACACGACCTCCCCGGTGTGGCTGCAGAGGCCCAGCCCCTCGGCCCGCTCGTGCGTCTGGCGTGAGAGGTTCTGCTGGGTGACTCCACCCAGGGGGAGCACCTCGTGGTCCGGACAGCGCGGGTGATCGAAGCGCATGTGGACGTAGGGCAGGTACCAGTCCACGTTGGCCGGCCGGGTCCAATCGATGTCGTCGGGGGGCAGCCGCAGCTCGGGCGCCCAGCGCTCGGCGATCCAGTCCTCGGCCGCATCCGGCAGACCGTCCCCGTCCAGGTCGGCCGGATCAAAGGCCTCCGCCCAGTGGACGACCCAATCCTCGGGCGTCAGCGGCGGCAGCCGGATGTCGTCGCCGGACGCCCCACAACCGGTTGCGAGCGCAACCATCAGCAGGAGCACACACAGTCGTCCCGGTCCCGGCCCCTGCCCCCGCGGGAGGGCGCGAAGAAGTGGCGCGCGCACTAGAGCACCAGGCGCAGCTGCCGCAGGTGGGGGGGAGCGCCGGGCACCGGGTCGTCCTCGCTCTCCACGTCCAGGGGCGCTGAGGGCAGGCGGTCCACGGTGGGGACCTCGAGCAGGCAGGCCTGACGGACCGGCCCCGCCGGGCGCAGTCGCCGCGGGCGCCGCTCGCCTTGGAGCTCCTGGATCGCGGGGGTCGGCGTCTTCATCGCCGGGTACTTCAACGCGTCAGCGCGTGGGAGGCAAGCCTCGGGCGCCCTCAGGGCCCGCAACGGCCAAGAGGCCGCCCCCGGGTGGAGACGACCTCTTCGTGCTGGGCCTGCCGCATCCAGCGGGGTCCGGGTGCGTCAGGGCGCTCAGGCCTGGGCGCGCTCGGTGGCGAGCGACTGCGCGAACTGCTGCGCCAGCTCCCGCTGCTTCGCGTCGTCGAGGCGCTCGTTGAGGAGCTTGCCGGCGATGGCGATGGCGAGGTCGGCGGACTGTGCCTTGAGCTCGGCAACGGCCTTCGCGCGCTCCTCCTGGATCTCGCGGCGGGCGGACTCCTTGAGGGCGTCGGCCTCCTCGCGGCTCCGGGCCATCAGCTCGTTGCGGAAAGCCTCCATCTCGGCCTGGTTCTTCCGCAGCGACTCGGCCGCCTCACGGCGCGCATCGGCGATGGCGGTCTTCTGCTCGGCGAGGAGCTTCTCGGCCTCGGCGCGCTCACGCTTCGCCGACTCGATGGCGTTGGTGATCTGCTTCTCGCGCTCCTCGGCGACGGTGAGGATCGGGCCCCACGCCTTCCACCGCAGCACCACGAACACCAGGATGAAGGTGACGAGGGTCCAGAAGATGAGGCCGGGGCGGACATCCACGAAGCTGGCGGCGACGAGCAGGGGCAGGGGCATGATGAGGTTCCCGAAAAGTGCGGGGTCAGGGACTGCGGGTCCGATACCTGGCCTTTCGGCCCGGGCACCGGGAGCGTTGCGGCTCCGGCTCGGGGCGGGGTCTTCCGGGCGCACCCTTCAGACCACCGCCCCTTCCGGAGAACCCGGGACTACTTGAGGGCCAGCAGGAGGCACACGACGACGCCGAAGAGGCCGACGCCCTCGATGAAGGCGGCCGGGATGATCATCGAGGTGCGGATGTCACCGGCGGCGGAGGGCTGGCGGCCCGTCGCCTCGAGGGCGGCGGAGGCGAGGCGGCCGATGCCGAGGGCGGCACCGAAAACGGCGAGGCCGGCGCCGAGGCCAGCAGCGAGGTACGCGAGGGCGATGTTCGTCATGGTGAGACTTCCTTCAAGGGTCCGGCGATGAGGCGGGGAGTCCCCGCTGCCGGGTTCTGGGATGGGTGACTGCTGACTGCTGCGGACCCGCTCTGGTCTTCGGGGGAGCCCGCGGATGGCCCGGTGGACGACCTCCGGCGACCTTTCGCATCGCCGGGTACCTACAGGTGTTGAAGCTCAGTGGGCGGCGGCGTGGCCGGTCCCTTCAGGGTCGACGTCGTCGTGCTCATGCGTCTGCACGCCCATGCCGATGAAGAGGGCGGAGAGCATGGTGAAGATGAACGCCTGCACGAAGGAGACGAAGAACTCGAGGAAGAAGATGCCCATGGCGAAGGGCACGCTGACCACCGCCACGGCCGCGCTCTTCATGATGAAGATCAGGCCGAGCAGGAAGAAGATCATGATGTGGCCGGCGACCATGTTGGCGAAGAGTCGCAGCGTCAGCGCGAAGGGCTTGGTGAAGAGGCCGAGGACCTCGACCGGCACCATGATCACCCACAGCAGCGGGTGGACACCGCCGGTCAGGTGGGCCAGGTAGCCCTTGATGCCCTGCACCCGGATGGATGCCACCTGGGTGACCACGAAGGTGCAGAGGGCCAGCGCCGCCGTGACCGCGAGGTTGCTGGTGGCCACCGCGCTCCAGGGGAGCTGCCCCAGGAGGTTCATGAAGAGGATGAAGAAGAAGATGGTGAGCAGGTAGGGCGTGTAGCGCGGCCCATGCTTCGGCCCGATGTTCTTGATGGCCAGCTCATCGCGGACGAAGAGCACCATCATCTCGACGATGTTGGCCCAGGTGCCGCGCTGCACGAGCTGCTGCTTGTTGCGGTTGGGCACCAGCAGCATGACGAGGATGAGCAGCACCGCCGCCACCCACATGATCACCGTGTGCTTGGTGATTGAGAGGTCCAGGCAGCCGGCGCCGAGCCCCGGGCGCATCATCTGGCCCGGGTGCTCCGGATCCGCGACCAGCTCACAGGCTCCGGCCGACAGGGGGACGTGGATCTCCGGCAGCGGGATGTAGATGTGGTCGTAGCTGAGGGGGACCTCGATCTCCCAGTTCGGGCCGTCCGCGATGTGGTGCAGGACGTAGTCGGCGACGCTCTCCTCCTCTTCCTCCACCGAGGAAGGCGCAGAGAGGGCCGGGGCAGCCCACAACAGGGCGGCGACGAGAATCCAGATGCGCGACATCACTCGCTCCTCGCGGCGGCCGGCTTCGAGGCGGCCAACAGGTACTTCACTTCGATGAACTGCCCGGCCAGGTAGGCCAGAAAGGCCCCGGCGATGTAGTCGAGCGGGCTGCCCGACTCCCAGCGTGAGACCACCACCAGCCCGGTGGCGACGACGAGGACGCGCAGGAAGAAGACCCAGACGACGCCCAGCAGCACGCCCTGGTTGCTCGAGCCCAGGCCCTGACGCTTCTTCCACAGCGCGACGAAGCCGGTGCCGACCGAGAGCACCACGCCCAGCGCGGCGCTGATCCCCGCGTCACCTTCACGCCAGAGGAGGGCCAGCACGGCCAGAGCCAGCACGGTCGAGAGGCGGACGACCGCCTTTCGTGCTTCTCCGTCCTGCGCCAGGCCCTGCATCACGTCACTCGCTCCGCTTCTTCGACTCACGCTGCTGCTGCTTCGACATCTTCGACGTGGCCTTCAGGAGGGCGATGAAGCCCACCACCAGCCCGCCGAAGAACCCCACCAACAACCACAGGGGTGAGGTCCCCAACCACCGGTCGGCGAAGTACCCCGCCAACCCCCACACCAACGCCGACCCCATGAACCGCCAGGCGAGATCGAGCCATGGCTGCGCGCTGCGCATCCCCCGCGCGAGCGAGGACAGGCCGTCCGATTTGCCTGGTCCGTCTTCACTCACAGGGTGCCCTTCCGCCTTCGGGCGCGCCTGCTACCACGCGAACGCCCTGGCGGCAACGCCCCGATGTCCGGGGGTGGGATCAGGACGGGACGCCCGGCGCCTCTGGCGGTCCGGCCGCGCGTCGGTGCAACACGACACCGCTCCGAAGCGCCGCTGCGGAGCACAGGGTGAACCGGCTGGCATGCCTGCTCCGGAAGGGTGGCATTCGCGCACGGCCTCTGGGACGGTACGCGGCTCCGGAGGACGCTCATGCCGCAGACCCCGCCGTTCACGCACCTCACGCCCGACCGCAAGCTCACCGACTCCGAGCTCGCGCGGGTCATCCGTCTCTCGCTCGAGTCCGAGATGGACGCCATCAACCTGTACGCCTCGTACATCGACGCGACGGACAACGTCGCCGCCAAGCGGATCCTCGATCACGTGATGGACGAGGAGCGGGAACACGCCGCGCTCTTCTGGCAGCTCATCATGATGCTGGACCCTTCCCAGGCCGGGCACCACGCCGAGGCCGCCGAGAAGTTCCGCCTCATCGTGTCCGGCGCCTCGCATGAGGAGGTCGAAGCGGTGGAGGCCGGAGAGCGGTCGGACGACGTGGCGTTCGTCCCACCGGGACTGACCGTCGGCAAGATGCGCTGAAGCGCGCGGGCGCTCTCCGCAAAGGGGCGTCACCTCAGGCTTTCCCTGCTCCTGCGCCCGGGTTGCATCCGGCGGCAAAGCACGGGAGATCCAGAAGGAGGGGCACGTTCAGGCCCCTGCGCCGAAGGAGCACGTCATGACCACGGTGAAGGACCTCATCAACGCTGCCCCCATGCTGCGCCCCGCCGTCGAGGCCCTGAGCCCGGCGGTCCAGGAGTTCGACACGCTCACGACCGAGATCGTCGAGGCGGTGGTCGAGGTGGCGGTCGCGGTCTCGGTGGCCATGGTGACCGGCCGCTGGGGAGACTTCTTCGAGAAGCTCCAGGATGTCTTCCAGGCCCTCACCAAGCTGCGCGCGCTCTACACCCGCGCCGAGCAGTTCCAGCTTCCCCAGGATACGCCGCGGTTCGAGCGCGAGCGGGTGGAGGAGCGCAAGCAGCGCATCGAGCTGGCGATGCTCGAGGCCGCCGCCATGAAGAAGCTGGTGCTCAGCGAGGCCAAGCGCCGTCAGGAGGAGCTGGTCGGCTCCCCCAGCAGCTTCGAGGGCGCTCCCAACTCCCTCCGGCGCTGACGTCCCTTTTTCCGACCTGCCCTGCAGCCGAAGACGGGCAGCAGGGCGGGACCGACGCTCCCCTCGCCACGCCCCCCGGCCTGTCAGGGCTCCGGCGCCGCAAGACGCGCTTCGAGCAGGTCATGACGGGCGAGCAGCTCGACCTCCTCCGGCCAGAGGGCCGCAGCCGCCTGCTCCAGGGCTCTGCGCGCCCGGGCCGTTGCGCCGAGCGCCCACTCCACCTCCGCCAGGTCGAGAAGCAGCTCCGGATCGGGCGCCTCCTTGTCCTCCGCGGCGACTGAGGCCGCCTGGTTCAGGGCCTCGGCGGCATCCCGCAGTCTCCCCATCCGCCACGCCACACGGGCGTGCTGCCAATGCAGCCAGGCGGAAGGGCGCGCGCTGCGGATCGCCATCTGCCAGGCCCCGAGCGCGTCGGAAAACGCCGCCATCCCCTCGTAGGCACGCGCCCGATGCACGTGGAGCAGCTCCGGGTGCCGCATCCCGGTCGCCAGCAGTGCGTCGAGACCGTCGAGCGCCTCCTGGGGCCGACCCAGTTTCAGATGCAACAATGCCCGTTCGAACCGGGCACCATGCAGCCCCGGCGCGAGCACCACCGCGCGGTCGACCTGCTGCAGGGCCGCGGCGGGATCGTCCGCATATCCGTGCAGCGTCCGCGCCCACTCCAGCGCCACCCGGCCATCGTCAGGGAGGGCTTCGGCGAGCGCTTCGACCGCCTGCAGCGCATCGGCGACGCTGCCCTTGCGACGCAGCCGCTCGACGCGCCTGAGCGCCTCGCGTTGAAGGGCGCGCTGGCTCAGGAGCCGGACCGGGCTGCCTGCTCGAAGGCCTCCCGGACCTCCGCGGGAGCCTGCACCAGCTCGATGAGCACGCCCTCACCGCCCAGGGGGAAGGCCTCGTTGCCCTTGGGGTGGATGAAGCAGACGTCGTGACCGGCCGCGCCCTTGCGGATGCCACCGGGCGTGAAGCGCACGCCCTGTGCTTCGAGCCAGGTGTGCGCCGCCTGCAGGTCATCGACCCACAGGCCGACGTGGTTCAGCGCGGGCTCATGGACGCGCGGCCTCGCGTCGGGATCGATGGGCTGCATGAGGTCCACCTCCACCCGGAAGGGACCCACGCCGGCCACCGCGATGTCCTCGTCCACGTTCTCCTTCTCGCTGCGGAAGGTGCCTTCGATGGACAGGCCCAGGACGTCCCCCCAGAGGCGGCGCAGCGCTCGCTTGTCACGCGCGCCGACGGCGATCTGTTGGAGGCCCAGGATCCGGAAGGGGCGCGGGGACATACGGGCGACCTTTCAAAGAGGAGGGCCGCCTCCCCGGCACCCGACATCCGGTCCGGGAAGGCATCTCACCTCGGAAATCAGTTGGTCTGGCCGCCGCAGACGTTGCCCTGCGTGCAGCTGCCCAGCGCGCTGATGAGATCGAGGACGTTCGAGCACTGCATGATCTCGAGCCGGGTGATGCAGGCATCGAACCCATCCGGGTTGATGTTGTCCTCGCAGGCATCGAACGTCCACAGGCTCTGGAACGTGGAGCGCCACTCGGTCACGCATTCATCCCGGTTCGGATACGCGTCATTCTGCTCGGCGCCGATCTGGTCACAGCGCGCGTAGAAGTCACAGGCCGCGTGCGCAGCCTCGTTGATGGCGTCGGTCCGGGAGAGGGTGTTGCCACAGGCGGTGAGGCTCAGCAGAACGGGGATCAGCAGCAGGCTGCGCATGAATGGCTCCGATTTGGTCGGGTGGACAGACCCCGCTCTTTAGCGGCTTCCGTGGGGCACTTCCAGAAACGACGGACGGCTCACCGCGTCAGAAGCAGGACCAGGAAGAGCCCCAATGCGAGTGCGCTGAGGAAGATGGTCCCACCGATCAGCAGCGCACGCTGACGCCCCAGGGTGTCGAAATCCGCGGTGGGCGGCTCGTCGAGAGCCTCGCTGGGGGTCTCGTCGGCATCGGCATCGAGCTCCCGCAGGACCTTCAGCTCCTGCGCCGTCCCGACCTCCTGGCGCCGCTCGGGGCGGGACCGCTGAGCCACGGACACGTCTACGGAGGGAGGCGCAATGAGCTCGGTCGCCGGAACCGCGCTGGGCCGCCGCGGACGGGGAAAGGGACCAGCGTCCGTGGCGATGGGGGGACCGGGGCGGTCATCCTGAGGCGCGGTGACCTCGGCGAGTTCGGCGGTCAGACCGCTTCCCGTGGTGTCCTCATCGCTCAGGGCCGGCATCTCGGCGACGGTCTCGGCGCGGTCATCGACACTTCGTGGCGCCCTCTCCGGAGCCGGACCCGGAGCGGTGGCGGTCCTTCCCGGCAGCTCGCGCATGGTGACCTGGCCGCCGGTGGTCTCGGGCTCCTCCTCTTCCGGAGCGGGTCCCCCCTCCGGCTCATCGCGGCGGGGGATCGGCCGCGTCCCGGGCGGCGTCCGACGCCGGGGCGGTGCGGGGGCGACGGGAACGGCCGGAGCGACGTCGCGGTTCGCCTCGGCCAGCATGCGCTCGAGGATGGAAATCTCCGCCGCGCTCTCCCGCTTGAAGGTGTTGCGCAGCAGCGCTCCGAGCTGCTCCTCCGAGGCCTCCGGCGCCACGCGCGCACGAAGCTCCCCGAGCGCCATCCCGAAGGCGGCCGCGTCGGGCCAGCGGCCATCGACGGGCACCGAGAGGGCCTTGAGAATGACCCGGTCCACCTCGACGGGGATCTCCGGGCGCAGGCTGCTGGGCGCCGCCCACTCGGGGTTCGCGGCCTTTCGCCAGCGCTCGATGGGATCCCCTTCCTGCTTGAACGCCTGATGGGTGAGGAGCTCCCAGAGCACCGCGCCCAGCGAGTACACATCCGCACGTCCGTCGACCCAGCGTTTGCGGGCCTGTTCCGGGGCCATGTACGCAAGGTTGCCGATGACCACCCGCGGCGCCGTCTGCGCCTCCTTCAGCGTGGAGTGCGCCGCGCCGAAGTCGATGATCTTCACCTCTCCGTCGTAGCTGATGCAGACGTTGGCCGGAGAGAGGTCCCGGTGGACCAGCTGCAGCGGCTGTCCGTGATCGTCGGTCGCCGCATGGGCATGGCTGAGGCCCGCGCACACCAGCTCGCCGGTGAGCAGCGCCAACCCCACCGGCATGGGCGTCCCCTGCTCGCGCAACCGCGCACCGAAGCGGCTGAGGGTCTTGCCCTGCACGTACTCCATCGACAGGTAGTACTCCCCGTCGACCTCTCCCATGGATCGCACCCGGGCGATGTTGGGGTGCCGCAGCCGCGTGGCGACCCGCGCCTCGTCGAGGAAGCGGTGGACGAACTGGGTCTGCGCGGTCAGGTGCGGGAGGACCTTCTTCACCACGCAGGCGCGGGCGGTGCCGTCGGCTTCCTCGATCGCCAGATACACCTCTCCCATCCCCCCCACGCCGATCTTGCGGACCAGGCGGAAGGGACCGAACTCCATGGGGAGTTGACCGGAGGCCGCAGGGCCTCCGTTCTGGGGAGGAGACTCAGGCAAGGGCAGAGAAGGCGCGGCGGGCGGCGCGGGCGAGGTGCTCGAGCGCCTCGGCGTCGTGGGCAAGGCTCACGAAGCAGGACTCGAACTGGCTGGGGGGCAGGTACACGCCTTCCTGGAGCATGGCGTGGAAGAAGCGGCCGAAGCGGCCGGTGTCCGCGCGCTTGGCGCTGGCGTAGTCGGTGACCGGCCCCTCGCAGAAGAAAAGGGTCCACATGCTGCCGATGCGGTTGAAGGTGAAGGGCACCCCGGAGGCGCGTGCCTCCGCCACCATGATGGACTCCACCTGCGCCGAGGTCGCCTCGAGGCGCGCGTAGACGTCGGGCTCGCCCAGCAACGAGAGGGTCGCGTGCCCGGCCGCCACCGCCAGCGGGTTCCCGGAGAGCGTCCCCGCCTGGTAGACCGGCCCCTCGGGCGCGAGCTGGTTCATCAGCTCCGCGCGTCCACCAAAGGCGCCCAGCGGCAGCCCGCCGCCCGCGATCTTGGCGAACGTGGTCAGGTCGGGCCTGACCCCGTAGCGCTCCTGCGCGCCGCCGGGGGCCACGCGGAAACCGGTCATGACCTCGTCGAAGATGAGGACCACGCCGTGGCGGGTGCACAGCTCGCGAAGGCCTTCGAGGAATCCGGGCGCCGGGGGCAGCAGCCCCATGTTGCCCACGATGGGCTCCAGGATGACTGCGGCCAGCGCATCTCCGTGCGCGGCGAAGACCTGCTCCACGGCCGGGAGGTCGTTGAAGGGCGCGGTGAGGGTGAGCTCGGCGAGCCCCGCCGGAACGCCGGGGGAGTCCGGCAGTCCCAGGGTCTCCACGCCGCTGCCGGCCTTCACCAGGAAGCTGTCGCCGTGGCCGTGATAGCAGCCCTCGAACTTGAGGATGCGCGCGCGACCGGTCGCACCGCGGGCGAGCCGGATGGCCGAGAGGGTCGCTTCGGTGCCGCTGGAGACCAGGCGCACCTTCTCCACCGAGGGGACGCGCTTGCAGATCAGCTCGGCGAAATCGACCTCGCCCCGGTGCGGCGCACCGAACGAGGTGGCGCGCTCCAGGGTCGAGGCGACCGCGGCCTTCACCTCGGGGTGGCCGTGGCCGAGGATCATCGGCCCCCAGCTGCCCACGAAATCCAGGTACCGCTGTCCGTCCGCGTCGGTGAGCCAGGCGCCCTCGGCGCGCTCGAAGAAGACGGGGGTGCCCCCCACGCCACGGAACGCGCGCACGGGGGAGTTCACGCCACCGGCCATGACCGCCTGGGCGCGCTGAAAGAGAGCCTTGCTGGTGTCGAGCTTCATGGCGGGATGCTTAACACGCACGCCGACACCGGGGCGTCGACACCGCGTGCCTAAGGCGTGACGACGGACGGGGCCCGCATGGCCTCTTCGGAGGTGCGGGCGCGGCGGACGGTCCGCCGGGGCGCTTCGACGGGCTCGGCGGCCTTGCGCAGGAGCTGCTCACGCGCGCGGGCGATGGCGTCCTGGACGAGCTGGGGCTGCGGATGGCGCTCGAGCGCGGTGACCCACACCTCGATGGCCTCTTCACGGCTGCCCGACTCGGACAACAGCCGCCCGCGCTCGAAGATCGCGTGAGGGACCAGCGGGGAGTCGGGAAGCCGCGTCTCGAGCTCCTCGAACGCACGGAACGCCTCCTCGCGCCGCTCCTCGATCATCGCCAACGCCTGGCCACGCAGGAGCAGCGCGTCGTCGACCCACTCGCTGTTGCTGAAGCGCTCGACCAGGCGCGACGCCTCGAGGGCGGCCTGGGCGTAGTCGGAGATGGAGTAGTAGAGCGAGGCCTTGCGGTAGCTGAGCTCGGCGACCTGGGGTGGGTTGCGCTGGATGGCACCCTCGAGCACGTCGATGGCGCCGCGCGGATCCCCCAGCGCCTCGTCCAGCATCCGCGCCAGGATGACCCGGGCTTCCAGCGTCTCAGGCGCCTCCGGGCTTCGCTCGATGAGCTCCCGGTAGACGCCGACCGCGTCACGCGGCTTTCGCAGCTCGAACCAGTAGACGTCCGCGGCCGAGCGCAGGATCCGCGCGCGCAGCACGTTCGCCGCCGAAGGATCCTTGGGCTCGCGCTCCAGCGCCTCGAGTGCGCGGCGATACTCACCGAGCGCCTCTTCGTAGCGGCGTTCGAAGCGGGCGTCGTTCCCGCGCTGGAGATGATCGGCGGCGCCGCGGTCACAGGCGACGAGGGCCACGAGGGTCAGCGCGAGGGCGAGGGAGCGACGCATGCCGGTCACCACGTCTACCGCAGGCCCGTTGCAGAAGTCAGCCTTCTCCGTGCCCGGTCGCCTACCCACCGAGTTCGATCGTCCGGGTGAAGGGATCGGTTGACCGGGGGCGACGCAACCGGCAAGCCGCATCCGGACCACCGCCTTGAGGAGGCACGTGATGGGACCTTGGATGGCCTGGGGAGCGATCAACGCCGCGCTGAGCGTCGCCGCGGGAGCCTTCGGCGCGCACGGCCTGAAGTCCCGGCTCACGCCGGATCTGCTCGCGGTGTTTGAAACCGGCGCCCGCTACCACATGTACCACGCGCTCGCGCTGCTGGCGGTGGGGCTGGTGGCGCACCTGCGGGGCCACGCGCTGCTGACGGCCTCGGGATGGGCGTTCACCGCGGGAATCCTGCTGTTCTCGGGGAGCCTCTACGTGCTCGCCCTCTCAGGGGTGCGTTGGATGGGGGCCATCACCCCGCTGGGAGGCCTGGCCTTCATCGGCGGGTGGGTGCTGTTGGCGGCGGCCGCCCTGCGTACGGGGAGCTGAGACCGGCGGTTCTCACTCGACCGGCCCGCCCACGCCCCGTTCCGAGGGAACCGCAGCGGGGGCCTCGGTGCGGGCGGCGCTGCGACGGGCGGCACGGCGGCGCTTCTGCTTCTTCATGACCTCTTCGGTCTTGGCGAAGTGTCGGGAGATCCCTTCCATGTGCTGTTCGGCGTTCTCGCAGGCGATCTGGGT
>DATGQN010000096.1:0-2008 GCA_035304185.1 Myxococcaceae bacterium | reverse complement strand
GTGCTCGAGCTGCGCTACCGCCTCGACGACGTCGCCGCCGAGAACCTGTTGAGCGACTACTGGGGCGACGTCATGCCGGTGCAGCGCGCCGCGCCCAAAGTCCGCTTCCTCTACCAGGTGGAGATGCCCAAGGGCCGCCCCCTGTACTCCAACGCCTCGGAGATCCCGGGCGTGAGCCACAGCACCGAATCCCTCGGGGATGGACGCACGCTCTACACCTGGCGCGCGAACACCGTGGCGCAGGTGCTCGCCGAACCCTCCATGCCCGGCTGGGCCGAGGTCGCCTCCACCCTCCACGTCTCCACCTACCGCTCGTGGGATGACGTGGGCCGCTATTACTGGGGGTTGATCCGCGATCAGCTCACGCCCACCGACGAGGTGAAGGCGGCCGTGCGCCAGGTGCTGCGCAACGTGAACCCGAAGGACGAGGCCGCGATCGTCCGCGCGGTCTACGACTTCGTGGTGACGCACACCCGCTACGTGGCGCTGGAGTTCGGCATCCACGGCTTCAAGCCCTACCGGGTGGACCGGGTGCTCGCGCGGCGCTTCGGTGACTGCAAGGACAAGGCGAGCCTCATCCACTCCATGCTCCAGGTCGCAGGTGTCGACAGCCGGATCGTGCTGCTGCGCATGCGCGACCTCGGCAGTCTCTCCGGCACCCCCGCGAGCCTCGCGGCCTTCAACCACGCGATCGTCTATGTCCCCGGCCAGGACCTCTGGCTGGATGGAACCGCCGAGTTCCACGGGGCCATGGAGCTGCCCGGCTCCGACCGTCTCGCGAACGTGCTCGTGGTGGAGCCCAAGGGTGAGAGCCGCTTCATGACCATCCCGGCGGTGAGCGCGCAGTCGAACCTGAGCACCCTCTCCGTCGACGTGAAGCTGGCCTCCGACGGGACCGCTTCCATTTCAGGCTCCCAGTCGGTGGTGGGTCAGAACGCGCCGCGCTTCCGGAGTGCCTATCGCGCAGAAGAAGGCCGGGCCTCGACCTTCGAGCGCGGTTGGGCCCGCAATTTCCCCGGCGTCTCCGTCTCCTCGGTCAAGGTGAGCGACACCACGGATCTCAGCGCGCCGGTCTCGCTGAGCTTCGAGCTCACCG
Organism: Myxococcaceae bacterium; assembly: GCA_035304185.1. GTDB lineage: Bacteria > Myxococcota > Myxococcia > Myxococcales > Myxococcaceae > DATGQN01. The sequence continues at coordinate 912 of DATGQN010000096.1, read as the reverse complement.
TGCCGCGGCTGGCGCGGACCGAGGGCACCTCCCTGCGCGTCCATCCCTTCGGCGCGAAGCGAGGGTACGTCCAGTCCCTCGCGCCCCTCTCCGAGCGCCGTCACGACCTCGTGCTCTCCATGCCCTGGACCGAGCGCACCACCTGGCGCTTCGAGCTGCCGGCCGGGAGCCGCATCCAGGCACTGCCCAAGCCGGTGTCGCTTCAGACCCCTTACGGCCAGCTCACCATGTCCTTCCGCGAGCAGGGCGGCCAGCTGGTGGCCGAGAGCGAGCTCTCCATCGCCGTCGCCCGCGTGAAGGCCGAGGAGTACGCCGCGTTCCGCGCCTTCCTCACGCAGGTGGATCAGGCCTTCGACCGCCGGATCGAGCTGGTCCCCGGCGCCCAGCAGGCCAGCACGAAGGCCGGGGGGCCGGCCGCCTCCGTCCAGCGCTGATCCGCCCCATCAAGGCGCCGCGTCCATGTCGACGATGGTGGAAGCGGGTTCCCTGCTTCACGGCGCTGCCTCCGTGTCGGCCCAGGTGACGTGATCCGGCCGGAGCGGCTGCGACCTCTGTTGCGCATGCTGTGGTCGGCGATGTCCGTGCCTTCCCTCAGGGCGGGACGGCGAGGTCCGATCCTCCGCGAGAGGGCCTCAGAGCAGCCGGCGCAGCAGCGCGTGCAGCGCGGCGGGGTCGGCCACCCGCAGGGACGCCGAGCGCGTGGGACGGGAGCCCACCCGGATGGCGATGGCTTCGGCCGAGAGGGCCGCGAACATGTCCTCGTCGGTGCGGTCGTCACCCGCGGCGATGAGCAGCGCACCGGAGGGGACGCGTCCGCGCAGCTCCTCGACGACCAGCCCCTTGTGCACCCCACGGGGCCGCAGCTCGATGACCTTGTCGCCGCTGAGCACCTCGAGCCCCTCCCGCCCGAAG
>DATGQN010000095.1:0-95490 GCA_035304185.1 Myxococcaceae bacterium | reverse complement strand
CCTCCGGGTGCCGGTGTCTGTGAGATGGCTTGTCCCATCCAGCCGGGGACCCGTCAGGCCGGGCCGGGAGCGCGCGACTCCCGGCCGTCCTGGCGGGGCTCAGTAGTGGACCTGGAAGCTCGGCAGCAGCAGCCGGCCCTCACCGCGGTCGAGCAGGGAGCGCGCGACGTCCAGGTGCACCACGGCGTGGCGATGCTCGATGAAGTTCTCAGCCGGCGCGGAGAAGCGCAGGGGCGGGACCCGGAGGTCGACCATCCCGGCACCCGCGGACGACTCGTAGCCACCGAAGTCATCGAAGCGCAGCGCCACGCTCACCTCCCGCGCTCCGTCGGGGATGGTGAAGGTGGCCAGCTTCCAGGCGTGACCCGTCCGGGCGAGATCGACCGACCCGCGCTCGAGACGCACCTCCTGTTCCACTCCGTCGACCCGGACCTCGACCGAGCGGATCTGCCCGAGCACCGCGGTGTAGGCGCCGATCCCGATCCCCTGCAGGCGCAGCGTGGCGCGAAGGCCCTGCTGGGTCACGCCGGGTTCAGGCGCCTCGGGAGGCTCGGGCTCGTGGGCCACGGGCGTTCCCGGAACGGCGACCTCATCAGGAGGCGCCGTCGGTCCATCCAGGCTCCTCGTCGTGTCGGTCCCGCAACCCACCATCGTCAACAGCACCAGCGCTGCCATCAGTCGCTTCATGTTTCCTCCCGTCCCCATCCGATCCATGTGCCCCATCGATTCATGCCTCATGCGTTCACGGCGCCGCGTCGCCACAGTTCACCCCTCCAGGGGAGGTCGGATCGTCCGCGATGCTCTCGGCGTGGCTGGGCGTCGCCGCACCGGGCACGAACCCGGGCGGGAACGGCTCGTCATCGCCGCTGTTGTTGTAGGTGTCGACCGGCCCCACCAGGTCCGCGATGTCCGAGCAGTCGGTGCCGGAGAGCTCGGTCCGGGCCTCATTGATGAGGTCGACGATGCCCGGTGAAGCGGCGCCGAAGAGGCGCACGTTGCATTCCGCGACCATGAGCTGGCGGGCGAGCAGGAAGCGCTGCCGCTCGAGCTGGTTGCGGCTGGTGCCGCCCTCGAAGGTGGGCACGCTGCCCCAGAGCATGCCGAGCGCGGTCTCGAGCGAGGTGACCGTGACGTAGCCGAGGTCGATGTCGCCCAGGTCGACGCAGGCCTGAAGCGCGGTCTCGTGGGTCTTGAAGAAGCCCATGGTGCGGGTGGCCTCGCCCTCGGGAGGAGGGCAGTTGGGTCCTTCGCACGGGCAGTCGGGTCCTTCGCAGGGAGGCGGCCCGCAGCCATCGGTTCCGGTTCCGTTGATGGGAGGAGGGCAGCAGGTCACCCGCGAGGTGCACTGGGTCTCACCGAGCTCCCAGGTCACCCGGAACACGTTGTCGATGTGGTTGTCGACGAGCCCATCGGACGCGGCCATCTGGAGGCAGGACTGATAGGTGTCGAAGGACGTCAGAAACTCGTCTTCGACGTACTCGCCCAGTGGAATCGCGATGGGCGGCGGGGCCACCGTGAACGCCAGGTAGAGGAGGTCCTGCGCGGTCAGCGCGACGGACGTCTCCCACGGGTGGACGTTGGTGATCCGCACCCCGTAGAGGACCTCGGCCGGATACAGCTGCACCTCCGAGACCTGCTCTCCGTTCGCGCGCTTCTCGCAGACCAGTTCATGTGCCGAAGCCATGCTCGGCACCCCCAGCACCGCGACGAGCGCGAGTGCCCACTTCCAGTTCTTCACCATGTCGGGACTCCCCCCCGCGCCCGGACATCCGGACGCGTGGGGACGGCGCATTTCAACCGTCGTGTCCGTCATTGGAGCGGGTGCTTCCGGTCATTGGGCCGGATGGAAGAATGAGGTCACTGATTCGTAATCAGCAGCGCTTCGTTCCCCGGATCCTTGACGCTCCGTTGCCCGCGGCGGCCGGGGGCCACCCGTTCCCAGAGCGGCTGGAAGTTGGGGCTCGCGATGGGAAAAGCCCGAGGGCAGGGGAGCATGCGGGGGTCTCAGCGGTGGCTGACGCGGCTGCGTCGCGCGGGCCTCTGAGCGGCGCGCGTCCTCGAGCTGGAGGGCGCTCGCGACTTGGCGGCCCCACGCGCCTCCGTGTTAGAGGCCCCGGCAGCCATGTCCGACGCCCCCAAGCTCCTGTTCGCCGATGCCGAAGGAAAGGTCTACGAGCACCCCACGCTCCTGGCGATGCTGCGCCTGGGCGAGGAGCTCGTGCCGCCTCAGGGCAAGCGGCTGCCGCTGCCTCCCGGAGCCCGCCTCGCGCACCTGCCCGGTCGCCGCCCGGTCGGCCTGGATCCCGAGAGCGGCGAGCTCGAGCTGCTGCGCGAGGTGACGGTGGAAGGGAAGACCTTCGTGCCCCATGCCGTCGGCGCGCTGCTTCCCCCCGGCTACACCCGGACCTTCCTTCCCGGTGAGCTCAAGGACGATGGGCCCGTGCTTCCGCAGTGGGGCTACACCGCGGCGGCCTGGGAGAACGGAGGCCCGGTGGTCTGGGCGCTCCACACCGATCGTCGCAGCCACTGGCACCCGGACACGCGTCCTCCCGCCAAGGAGATGAAGGACCTGGTCGAGGCGCACCGCGCGCGGATGCCGGAGAACCCGTTGCTCGTGCAACTGAAGACCTGCGCGCAGGTGTACGGCTGCTTCACCGCGCAGAACCTCTTCATGGTGCAGGACGAGGGGGCGATTCCCGTCTCGACCTTCTGCAACGCCGCCTGCGTGGGCTGCATCTCCGACCAGCCCGAGGACGGTCCTCCCTCGTCGCACGAGCGCATGGAGCAGGGGCCTTCCGCCGAGGACATGGGGAAGCTCGGCGTCTACCACCTGGAGAACGCCAGGGGCCGGGTGATGGTCTCCTTCGGCCAGGGCTGTGAGGGCGAGCCGCTCACCCGTTGGAAGCAGATCGCCCAGGCCATCCGCTACATGCGCGAGCGCACCCAGCGCGGCAGCATCAACATCAACACCAACGCGAGCCTCACCCAGGGGCTCTCGGCGCTCTTCGATGCGGGGCTCGACGCGGTCCGCGTGTCCCTCAACTCCGCGGACCCCGAGCTCTACGCCGCCTACTACCGCCCCAAGGGCTACGACTTCTCCGACGTCGAGCGGTCCATCGCCGTGGCGCGGGAGAAGGGCGGCTACCTCGCGCTCAACCTGCTGACCTTCCCCGGCGTGACCGATCGCGAAGGGGAGGTGGAGGCGCTGTGCGAGCTCATCGCGAAGTACCGGGTCGACCAGGTGCAGGCGCGGACGCTGGCGATCGATCCCATCCAGTACCTCGAGGTCGCCGCGGACGTGGGGGCGGGCGGTGAGCCGATCGGCATCGAGGCCATGCTCAAGGCCTTCAAACAGGCCCGCCCCGGCCTCGTCATCGGCAACTTTGCCCGTGCCCTGAACGAGCGCGCGGCGGGTTGAACGGCAGCGGGGCGGGAGATTCAGGTCTGCTGAGTGTCCGGCGCTCTCTCAGGCGGAAGGGGCCGGCGACGTTCTGTGCGCTGGAAGCCGACCCATCAGACTGAACTCCCGGGAGGCCAATGGGCGCGCTCCAAGCTCCCATCGGAAACCCGGACGCGTGGTTGCAGGTGCAACCTTCAGCGGGCCACGACGTTCGGACGCTCTGTGCGACCGACGGAGACAGCTCAGCCCAGCTCGCGCGCGACGACCTTGGAGAGGACCGCGTCCTTGGGCACGTAGCCGTCGGCGCCGGCCTCGCGGACGATCCGCTGCAGCTCCGAGACATCCTCACCCGAGCAGAGCAGGACCTTGATGCCCGCGAAGATGGGGTTGCGCTTGATGAAGCGGCAGAACTGCTCGCCATCCACATCCGGCATCCGCACGTCGAGCAGCACCAGGTCCGGCCGGGTCTGCTTCTTCAGAATGACCTTGGTGGCCTTCTCCGCGTTGTCCGCGACGTGGACCTCAAAGCCCTTGGCGACCAGATCCGCTTCGATGATGCGGGCGGTCATCTCGCTGTCGTCGACGATCAGGATGCGAGGCTGACGGCCCTTGGCGCTTCCCGCGACCGGAACCGACGGCAACGGCCTGGGTGCCGGAGCAGGTTCCGGCTGGGACGGTGCGGCCGCCACCCGGGCCTCCACCACCTTCGGAGGCGGGGAACCCGGGTGCTCCAGGTAATGCGCCACGCCGGCCAGCACGCCTTCGAGACCGCCGGCCTTGGAGATGTACCCATCCGCGCCGCTGGCCTTGGCCTTTGCGGCGAGCTCCTCTTCGGGGATGTCCGAGTAGAGGACCAGCGCCGCGGTGACCTTGCGCTGGTGGCGCAGGTACTCGACCACGTCGTCGCCGAACATCTCCGGCATGTTGACGTCCATCAGGATCAGGTCGAACGCCTGCTGGGTGAGCTCCTGATCGAGCTGGGCGAGGTCGGTCGCGCCCCGGGCGGCGTGGCCGGCCGCAGTGAGGGCCTGGACCGTCAGCTCCACCAGCATCTGACTGTCATCAAGGACCAGAACGCGCGCCATGTGCTCCCACCGCCAGAGTCAGGAGCCCCGAGGTATACCGGGCAGGCCGCCGTTCGCCAAGCCTTGGAGGCCGTACGCCTTGACCCGACGGCGGCGGGCTCCCGATACTCGGCCACCTTGGAACCCACACCCCTCCAAAGAGCGCTGAAGGTCGCCCCCGAGCAGGAGCAGGCCGCGCAGGCCCGTCCCGAGCAGGAGTTCTTCTGCTTCCGGCTGGGTGACCTGCGCCTGGGCATCCCCAGCAGCTGCGTGCTCGAGGTCTTCCGGGGGGGGCGTCTGACGCCGCTTCCCCGGACCCCCGCCTTCGTGCTCGGCGTGACCGGCCACCGTGGCCAGGTGCTCCCCGTGCTCGATCTCCTGCGCTTTCTCGGCAAGGGCGAAGCGAAGGTCGGAGAGCGCACCCGCTACTTCGTCGGCACCAGCGGACCCTTCGTCGCCGCGGTGGTGGCCGACTCGGTGATCGGTCTCAAGCGGATCCTCACCTCGGATGTGTTGCCGCCGCCGCTGGGCGGTGATGCCTCTGCAGAGCACATGCTGGGCGTCTTCCAGCCCGGCGCACGTGGCGAGGCCCTGGCGCTGCTGGACTTCGGACGCCTGCTGCAGCTCGCAAGAAAGCGGGCGGTGGTGCGATGATCGGCGCCTCGGATCTGCAGTCCGCCGCCGAGGAGGTCATCCAGATCCTCCTGGTCGGGGTGGGAGATGAGCAGTACGGCGTCGACGCCACCCAGGTCCTGCGCATCGACCGCGCGGAGGCCGGGGCCTTTGCCCACCCCGCGCTCGGGACCCTGCGCGAGGGCAAGCGCTCCCTGGTCTTCCAGACCGACAACGGCGAGGCCCAGCTCAAGGTCGACGCCATCATCGGGGTGGATGCGGTGCCCATCTCGAGGCTGCGGCGCATGCCTCCGGCGGCGACCCGCTCGCCGCTCGCGGTCGGTCTCTACCTCTCCGATGCGCGCCCCATCGTGCTCATCGATCTGCCCCTGACGCTCTGAACGCTTCCGACAGCTTCACTGTCGCCTCAAACGCAGCAAGGACAACCTCACCCATGTCGATCGAGTCCCCGACGCCCAAGTCCACGACCCCCAAGCGCAAGGCGCCGCGTGCCAAGGCTGCCCCCAAGGCGGAGGCGGTGAAGAGCTCCGACCTGCTCAACCCCCTCAGCGACGTGCTGGGGAAGCTGTCGGCAGGCGCGCTGGATGCGACGATCGAGACCGATCACCTCGACGGGCGCACCCTCGAGGTGGCCAAGCTCTTCAACGAGGCGCTGGCCGGCATCAGCCGACGTCTGATCGAGGCGGAGACCGGCAAGGAGCTCACCGCCCGCGAGATCGACCGCGCCATCGACGGGCTCATCCTCCTCGTCCGTCAGGGGGATCTCTCCCGCTGGAACACCACCACGGACGACGAGCAGCTCGCGCCGCTGCTCGAGGGTTTCGGGAAGGTCATCGAGACGCTGCGGACCTTCGTCCGCGAGATCAACGAGGCGGCCCTCCGGCTCTCCTCGTCGGCCAACCAGGTGCTCGCCTCCAGCACCCAGCACGAGACCTCCTCCACGGAGCAGGCCGCGGCGATCCACGAGACCACCGCGACGATGGAGGAGCTCAAGCACGCCTCGGCGCAGATCGCCGAGAACGCGGGCTCGGTGGCCCGGGTTGCCGAGGAGACGCTCGGGGCGGCGCGCGCCGGTCGCGGTGCCATCGGTGAGTTCATCCAGGCGATGCAGCAGATCCGCAGCGACGGCGTCGCGGTCGCCGACTCCATCGCCAAGCTGACCAAGCGGGTGGAGCGCATCGGCACCGTGGTCGAGGTCATCGACGAGATCGCGGACCGCTCGGACCTGCTGGCGCTCAACGCTGCGCTCGAGGGCAGCCGCGCCGGCGAGGCCGGCAAGGGCTTCTCCATCGTGGCCGCCGAGATGCGCCGCCTGGCCGAGAACATCCTGGACTCCACCAAGGAGATCAAAAACCTCATCACCGAGATCCGCGAGGCCACCACGGCCGCGGGTGCCGCTGCCGACGCCTCGAAGATCGCCACCGAGAGCGGGGAGAAGCTCGGCGCGGTCGCGGCCCAGGCGGTGGAGGGCATCCTCGCCGGTGTTCAGGAGACCAGCGACGCGGCCCGCGTGATCAACCTGGCCACGCAGCAGCAGCGCACCGCCACCGAGCAGGTGGTGGCCTCCATGGCGGAGATCGAGGAGGTCACGCGGCAGACCACGCAGGCCTCCAAGCAGTCCACCGGCGCTGCGGCCGAGCTGACCCAGCTGGCGGGTCGTCTCGCGGAGCTCATCAAGCGGTTCAAGGCCGACTGAGTCGGCGACCGGAATGTGAACGTGGGGCCCTCTTCACCGGCGTCGGATGACGTCGGGAGGGGCCCCCGGGCTGCCGGGAGCGCACCCGCCCATGGATACTGAGGCCCTCAAGAAATCCCTCCTCAAGAAGTTCCAGGAGGTGACTGCAGACCGCCTGCAGAAGATCCAGCTCGGCGTCATCGATCTGGAGAAGCCGACCGCGGCGCAGGCAGCGGAGGACGTGGCGCGCGAGCTCCACACGATGAAGGGGGAGGCACGCATGCTGGGCCTGCCCGCCATCGGCCACCTCGCCCACGCCACCGAGGACCTCCTGCGCGCCGAGCGTGAGGGCCGGGCCGCGACCCGTCTGGCCGCCGACCTGATGCTGCAGGCCTGCGATACCCTCAGCGATCTCATCGACGATCTCTCCCTCGCCCAGCAGGGAGGGCCGGACGTCGACGCGATGCTCCGGGCCCTCCAGGAGGCCGCGGGACAGGCTCCGGCCGCGAAGGGAGGCGACACCCAGGCTGCACCCGCCGCGGGCGCTCCGACGCCTTCCAAGCCGGCGCGCTCCGACGTCCCCTCCGCTGCGATGACCCGGCCGCCCGAGTCGGCCGCGGTGCGCGATGAGGTGACCGCTCCCAAGGGCCAGGCCCTGGAGCGCAGCATCCGGGTCAACGTCGAGCTGCTCGACGCGGTGGGCCTGCTCGCCGGCGACCTGCTGGTGGAGAGCGCCCGCTCCCGCCTGCGCGCCCGCGAGCTCGAAGCGCTGCTGCAGCGGCACTCCCGCATCAGCGACCGCTTCCTGCGTATCGCCGAGTCGATCCACATCGATGGTCCGCTCCGCGACGAGCTCGACGCCATCGAGGGCGACCTCCACCTGCTGCGCGATGACTCCTTCCGCTTCACCCGCGGACATGGGGACGGGGTGGAGCAGCTCCACGGCAACCTCGCCCAGCTCGCCGATCACGTGGCGGACGCGCGGCTGGTGCCCCTCTCCACCGTCTTCGAGGCCTTCCCCCGGGCGGTGCGCGAGATGGCGCACGTCCAGGGCAAGGAGGTCGATCTCATCACCGAGAACGCCGACATCGGTGTGGACCGCTCGATGCTGGCGGACGTCCGCGACGCGCTGGTTCACATGCTGCGCAACTCGGTCGATCACGGCATTGAGTCCGAAGAGGTCCGGCGCACCCTCGGCAAGCCGCCCACCGGCACCATCCGCATCCGGGTGCGCGCCGATGGCGACATGCTGCTCCTCGACATCGAGGACGACGGGCGGGGCATCGATCCGGAGAAGCTGCGGAACACCGCGGTCTCCAAGGGCCTGTTGACCGCCGCCCAGGCTGCCTCCCTCTCCGAGCGCGAGGCCATCGAGCTTCTCTTCCGCAACGGCTTCAGCACCCGGGAGCAGGTCTCCGAGATCTCCGGGCGCGGCGTCGGTATGGACGTGGTCAAGCGGAAGGCGGAGGCCCTCAACGGCAGCGTCACCGTGACCAGCCGCCTGGGGTTGGGAACCACCTTCTCGCTGCGCCTGCCTCAGAGCCTCGCGCTCATGAAGGTGCTGCTCATCCGTCTGGGCGACGACGTGTACGGCATGCCCGCCGCGGACGTCGACGCCGTCACCCGCATCAAGCCCGAGGACCGCATGGAGGTCTTCGGCACCATCGCGGTCAACCACCGGGAGAAGCCGGTGGCCCTGGTTGCGCTGGGGCCCATGCTGGGGCTCAACGGCGGCCCCCGCTACGACCGTCCGCCCGCGGTGATCGTGCGCCACGGAGAGGACCGCGCGGCCCTGGTGGTCGACGGCTTCGTGGACGAGCGCGAGGTCGCGGTGAAGCCCTGCGGCGGTGACTTCCTCAAGGGCGCCCCCTTCGTGGCCGGGACCGCGGCGCTGGAAGATGGGCGCATCGCGGTGCTGCTCCACGTCCCCGACCTCATGACCGAGGTGCGCAAGATGGCGCGCCCGGTGACCCAGCAGCAGGCCTCGCGCCGGCTGCGGGTGCTGCTGGTCGACGACTCGCCCATCGCCCGTGCAACGGAGTCCGCGCTGGTCAAGGCGCTGGGGCACTTCGTGGACGAGGCGCAGGACGGCGAGGAGGGCTACGCCATGGCACTCGCCGAGGAGTACGACCTCATCCTCACCGACGTGCAGATGCCCAAGCTGGACGGCTTCGCGCTCACCCGGCGCCTGAAGGGCAACGCCGATCTCGCGCGCCTCCCGGTGGTGATCCTCTCCTCGCTGGCCTCACCCGAGGACAAGCGGCGGGGGCTGGATGCCGGCGCGGACGCGTACCTCGTGAAGGGTGAGCTGGGCGTGGAGAGCCTGGCCCAGACGTTCGACCGACTGACGTGAGCACCGCCACCAAGGCCACGCCCCTGACCCTGCTCGCCGGGCTTCTGCTCGAGCGCGCGGGCCTGCGGATCGGCCCCGAGAGTCACTACGGACTGCGCCTTGCCACCGCGGCGCGCCTCGAGGCGTTGGGCCTCTCCTCGATCTCCGAGTACGTGGAGCGCCTGCGCGGTCCCGGCGGTGAGGACGAGCTGCGGGCGCTCATGCCCCTGGTCACGGTGGGGCACACCGAGTTCTTCCGCGACCCGCGCCAGTTCGCGGCGCTCGAGCGGCGGGTGCTCTCCGAGCTGCTCATGCGGGCGCGCAAGGAGGGGCGCAAGCTCTGCATCTGGTCGGCCGGGTGCGCCACCGGGGAGGAGCCCTACAGCGTCGCCATGCTGCTGCACGAGCTGGGCGCGCTTCCCGACGAAGTGGACGTCTGGGCCACCGACGTGAACCCCGCCGCCGTCGAGGCCGCGAAGGAGGGGCAGTACACCCACCGCCGGGTCTCCACCCTCGCGGCCGCGCGGCGCCAGCGGTACTTCGAGGACCTTGGCGAGCGTGTCCGGGTGCTCCCCATCCTCAAGCGCTTCGTCCGCTTCGACATCCAGAACCTGGCGTCGACGACCTTCCCCGACGTGCTGCCCGGATCGCTCGATCTCGTCCTGTGCCGCAACGTCATCATCTACTTCGACCTGCCCACCATCCGCGCGCTGATGGATCGCTTCCTCCAGGCGCTGCGTCCCGGGGGACTGCTCTTCCTGGGGTACTCGGAGAGCCTCTTCCGGGTGTACGAGCACTTCGAGATGGTCGAGGTCGAGGGCGCGTTCGTCTACCGGCGCCCCAAGGCCCAGCCCACTCCGCCCACCGCGCGCGCGTCGTCCACGTGGCTCACGCCGATCCGAGCGCCGGTCACCGCGCCGTCGTCGGCCCCCGCTGGCGATCAGGCGTGGCGCCGTTTTCTGCGACCGGCGCTTTCCGATCCGCATCCGGGTGGGGGAGGGGCCCCGCGCCCTGCCGAACGCATCGCGCCCGCACCCGCCGCGAAGTCCGCCGCCCCGGCCATGTCCATCGCGCCGGCTGCAACGGAGGCTGCTTCGATCGCCCAGCCCCTCCCGGCCGGCGATCGCAGCCCTCAGGCCCGCCTGGAGGCTGCCGCGCAGCTGATGCACCTGGGAGACTTCGACGGCGCGCTCGCCGCCGTCCTGGCGCTCTCGCGCGATGAGCCGGACGATCTGGACGCGTTGCTGACCCTGGGCAACCTGCACTCGTTGCTCGGGCACTATGCCGCCGCGCGCGAGGTCTTCTCCCAGGCCAGCGAGAAGGAGCCTCTGTGCGTGGAGGCCCGCCTCTTCGCCGGACTCGCCGCGATGCAGGCCGGCAAGACCCAGGAGGCGCGGGCAGAGCTCTCACGCGCGCTGTTCCTGGAGCCCACGCTGGCCATCGGCCACTACCTGCTCGCGCAGGTCGAGGAGCGGGGTGGGGCGCATGGTCCGGCCCGCCGCAGCTACCGCAACGCGCTCTCCCAACTGCGCTTCCCGCAGCGTCCGCTGGCCGGTCACTACCCGGACATGCCGGACTCCGAGGCCGCCCTCGCGCGGGCCGCCCGCTACGCCCTGGCGGCGCTCGAAGAGGCGTCCTGAGCGTCCGCGGACCCGTCACCTCCTGCCCGTGAGCGGAAGGCGACGGGCGGAGAGAAGCAGCCCTCAGTCGCAGAGCGCGTTGAGGTCCGCCTCGGACTTGGTGGGATCCAGGAACTCGTCGAACTTCTTCTGGATGTACTTCTTGGCCTGGCCGCGCAGCAGCATGCCGGGATCGGTGCCCTCGCCGCAGACCTGACCGTCGCGGACCTCGAAGTTGGCCTCCAGGTTGATGCCCATCACCTTGCCGAGGACGCTGGCCTGATCGCCGTTCCACTCGCTCTTCACGCCGTACTTGTCGGCCCAGTACCCCATCAGCTTCTGCACGCGCTCCCGCGCCTGATCCTTGGAGAGGCTGTGGTTCACATCGAATTTCATGACCGCCATGGTGTGGTTCCTCGAGGTGGGTCCCGGACTCCGGGAGGGTGGGCGCGATCGCCGCGGGAAGACACCCGCTGGCATCATTTTGAGCGCGCGTCGATTCCAACCTTCATAGCCACTTCCGTCTCTCGAGGAAAACGGAACGGGAAGCGTGCAAGCAGGCTCAGAGTGTCGTCAACTCGGGGCGTTGGAGCGCTTCCGGCCCACGGGAGCGTCCGAGTCGGAGGCCGTTCACATGCGCGTGTTCCCGCTTTGCCTGTTCTCCTGCCTGCTGAGTGCTTCCGCGCTCGCCCAGACCTCACCCAGGTACGAGGTCGAGGTGCAGCCTACGCAGGTGCAGGATGCGTCCGGTCGTTGGACCACCGAGACCCGAAAGGATGAGGTCGGGCCCCCTCCCGAATCGGCGTTTCAGGGGGGCAGCGATTCCACCGTGCAGGGTGATCGCGCGGTGAGCGTCCCGCGTGATTCCCATGCACGCGAGGAGCCGCTTCCGGTCGAGACCTATGGACAGCCCGATGCGCCCTCGCCCCAATCGCCTGCATCGGGCGCGGCGGAGCTCGGGGCCTGGGACGAGGCGCCCGCCACCGCCTCACCGTCGCTGCTTCCCGCCGACTCCCTCGCGGACGCCGAACCGGAGCTCGACACCGCCATCACCAACGCCACGCACGTGGATGGACACCGCCGCATCGGCAACTTCCTGGCCGGGCCGGGCAGCTTCGACTTCATCCTCCACCACACGTTGATGGGAGCGGCCGGCGGCCTCGCGATCACCGGCATCCCCGGGAGGTTCGACGTGGGCGACGTGGGAACCCGCACCACCATGCTGCTGGGAACCCTGGCCGGCGCGGGCCTCGGGTTTGCGACCTCGGCCTGGTACCAGTTCAACAACTGGATCGAGCCGCCCGCAGCGCACTACGGGATCATCCACACCCTGGTGGGCGCGCTGTTCCTCACCGGCCTGGTCGACACCTTCAGCGACGATCCCCTGGTGCTGGCCTCGACGGCGCTGGTGGGCGCGGAGATCGCCGCGTGGATGAGCATCGTGCTCGGGACCGGCAAGCTCCCCGCCGCGCAGGGGCTCATGCTCAGCTCGGGCGCTGCCTGGGGACTCGCCTATGGCGCGCTGCTGATCGCCACCATGGCCACCTCCGGGACCGACTTCGATGGGGTGGGGGACTTCCTCCCGGCGCTGATGATCGCCCCCGGCATCGGGCTCGGCGCCATGGCGCTCGCCTCCATCCGGTACACGCCGTCCGTGGAGCAGCTGGTGCGCGCGAACCTCTTCGGGGCGGGCGTGGGAAGTGGGGTGCTGCTCATCACCGCCCTCGCCGCCGGGGGCTTCAACCAGCCGCTGCCGTACGTGCTGGGGCTCGTCTCCTCGGCTGCCGCGATGTCGCTGGTCACCCTGCTGTGGGCCGAGCCGGATCCCGAGGTCGGCCGCTGGACCCACACCGGCCGCCGGGAGCCCGCGCGCCCCTACTCCAACCCCTGGTGGTGAGGTTTTTTCCGGCGTCCGGGGAGGTGACGCCGGACGCGTGGTGAGGGCACCCGGCGTCCGAGGAGCTGACGCCGGACGAGGGAGCGACAGGCCCGAGGGTTCATTCAGGAGGCCGGGGTGGCTACCTCTTGAGCGCCATGGCCCGTGTCCTCCCATTCCGACCCCTGATGTATTCGGCGTCCGCCGGTCCCATCCCCGAGCCCTGGGTGGCCGAGGGGCCGCTTCCGGATGCCACCCGCCGCAGCCTGCTGTCCCAACCGGGGCATGGCCTGCACTTCGCCGAAGCCTTCGATTCCCGGGGAGCGTTGAGCGGTGCCCTGCGGGAAGGGCGCCTCACCCGCGCGGACACGCCGGGCTACGCCATCCTGGAGCTGGCCGCCGAGGTCCCGGGGGAGGCACCCCTTCACGTCCTCTTCGGGCTCACCCCGCCGCAGGAGAACGTGCAGCCTTTGGAGGAAGGTCGCACCCCCAGCCCCGCGCCCCTGGTGGTTCCGACCGTCGGCCTCGCCGCGGATGACCACATGATCCTCAGGGAGCTGCTCGCCGAGGGGGCGGGCGCCGGACGGCTGCTGCTCGAGGGGCGGCTCGACGACGGGCGCGCCTTCCGGATCCTGAGCGAGGAGCGCGGCCCCATCCTGCGGCGGATCCAGGGCGTGTTGGCCGAGGCGCCGGTGCGCCCCCTGGGACCGTTGGCGGAGCGGAGTCCGAGCCTGGTGGCCATCATCCCGCTCTCGGGTCCGGGCTGGCGGGCCCGGGCGGTGCATCGCGCGGTGAAGGGGCTGGAAGGCTTCCAGATCGACACCTTCCTGCGGCTGGTCCAGGACTGGGCCCGGATCTTCCCGTTGGAGGGGCGGCTCGACACCGTCGCCGGACGGGCCGCGGCGCGCGAGCAGCTCGGCACGCTCTCCCGCGGTCGACGCGCGCACCTGGTGGTGTTGCCCGAGGGGAAGACCTGCCTCCTGCGATACCGACAGGGCCTGGAGCTTCCCAAGCTCCCCGCGGTCCCCAAGAGCCCCACCCTGCGCAGCCTGGACCTGGCCATGCTCAACGCGCTGGTCCTGCGCACCGTGCTGGGGCTGCGGGATCCGGAAGCGGTGGGGCACCCCAACGTCTTCACCGTTCCCACGCTGGAGACGCTGGCGCGGGAGGTGGACGCCGGGCGCTTCCAGGTGGGCTTCGGCCTGAACCCGCCACCCATCTGGGAGCTCCGTGCGGTCATGGAGGCCGGCTTGAGCCTGCCGCCCCGCACACTCCGGCTCGAGCCCCAGATCCCCGCGGGGTTGCTCTTCGGCGATCCGGACGCCTGATCAAGGAGCGCGCTTGCGGCTGCGTTGCAGGCACTCCGGGTTGGGGGACCGGATTGGGGCACCTCTTCCCGGGTGTCCCTCACGTCTTCAGAGGAAGGCGCCTGGCCCCCGGCCCAACGCCCTTCGATGCCCGCGCCCCGGGGGCAGCCGGTCACGGATGGGGACTACAGCTCCTCGCGCTCGGGAGCGGCGGTCGGCGTCTGCGGTTCCGGAAGCGCTTCACCCTCTGCCCGGGCCCGTTCCGCTGCCTCCTCCCGGGCCTGATGCTCCACGCGACACCGCTCGGCCATCTCCTCCAGGAAGCTCTGGGGCACCGCGAGCTGCAGGTCGAAGCCCGCCTCTCCGTGGGACACCCGGGCCATGTCGAGGAGCCGCACCGCGTCCGGCTCACCCTCGAGCTGCGCCTGCGCGCGGGCGACGGACAGCAGGCCCTTGAACGTCTTGCCCAGCTCCTCCACCCGGGTGGGATCCTCGCCTTCGAACCGGGCCACCACCCCCACGTCGGAGCGGGTGTCCGCGTGCAGCTCGAGCCGGCTGGCCGCGTCCCTGAGCTCCGGCGGGAGCTGATCGCCCAATCCCCCTCCACGGCCCAACATCATGGCCAGGGTGTCGCCGCCGATGACCCCATAGACCTCGCCATAGGCTTGCGAAGCATCCAGGATCGGCGTGCCCCGCGGGCCGCCGCCCTCCAATCGATCGAGGGCCGCCTCCACCTCTTCCGGCGTGCCCAGGACGACCATGGAGTTGCCCCAGACCCCCACCGCGCGGCGGTTCTCTCCGCGGACACCTTCATCGGGAAGCTCGTAGATCCGCCCCTGATCGCCGCGTGCGCTCCGGCTGGCATCCGGGAACAGGGCGTCCCAGTCCGCCTCACCGAAGTGGCCGGTGAGCGAGACGCCTTCGGTGGTGATCGCCATCCGGTCCAGATCGTTGAGCGGATCCACGCCGGTGCGCTCGCGCATCATGTCCAACTGACGCCTCCCGCCCATGCACGCCAGGAGCGTTTCGCCCAGGGGAGAGTTGCGGATGGCGTTGGCCTCGAGCACCACCGCCCCGGCGCCGGGATCGGTGGGCAGGACGGCCAGGAGCGGATCCACGGGCGCGCCCGGTGCTGGCGCGTTTGGAGCGGCGGGCGGCCGGTGGGTGCGTCGGGCGCGGGCGCGAGCTTCCTCCCGCGGCGTCATCTCGGTGGGGAAGGTGACCGTGGCGGGGGGCCCGGCGTGAAGGGGCGTTTCGTTGCGGGACATGAACCACGCGGCCAGTCCCAGCAGCAGGGCCACCAGCGGCAGCACCATCAGGCGTCTGGAGGAAGGGGACATCTCAGTAGTCCTTGCTCTCGAAGTTCGACAGCGCGAGCGTCAGCACCGCCACCGTGAACAGGCCCATCCCGACGAGCAGGGTGGGCAGTTGCGCCAGGCGCTCGGGATCCAGGTCCGGATGTGCCGCCAACAGACCGAGGCTGGCGATGCGGGGGACGACGGACGTCACGGCCTCGAAGCCGGTGCGCCCCCAGCCCTCGGTGATGAACGGCGCGATGGCGACCCGATTGCTGGCGATGATCCCCAGGATGAACATCACGCCGCCGAGCGCCGCCGAGGTCGCCGCACTGCGCACCCAGGTCACCGAGCCCAGCATCACCGCGTAGATGCTGGCGAAGGCCACCGTGCACAGCAGGGCCGAACCGAAGAGCTGCCACATCCAGAAGCCGGTCTTCGTCCCGATGAGAACGGTGAAGCACAGGGCGCCATAGAGCCCGGCCGACAGACACAGCACGAGCACCCCCAGGAAGGTCCCGAGCAGGAGCTGCCAGCGCCGGATCGGCAGGGCCAGCAGGTGCTCGATGCGGCCGGGCTCGAGCAGCCGGGGCGCGAAGTCCGCGGTGGCCACGATCCCGAAGAGCAGCCCTCCGTAGAAGAGGAGGGCCGAGCCTGCGGCGAAGAGGGGACGCAGCGCCACCTCGGCGTCCTCCGCCCCGATCCCGAGGACCTTGCCGAAGAGGCGGCTGGCGGCGAGCGCGCCGTCGACGACCTCGAGCTGGAGGGTGAAGGAGAGGAGCAGCAGCATCCCGGTGATGCCGATGAACAGCGCCAGGACCCAGCGGCGCCGGACGGCCTCGCGCAGGACCTGGAGGGCGACCTCGAAGAGCATCATGTCAGGCCGCCTCCTGCATGGCCTCGGCGAGGACCTTCTCGAGATCCCGCAGCTCGGGGGTCAGGCCCACCAGCAGGGCACCGGCCTCCCGCGCCCGGTCCAGCTTCACGTTGAGACCCTCGGCGTCCGCGGCCTCGAGCTGCCAGCTCCCGGTGTCCTGCGGCTCGAAGCCCAACGCCAGCAGTGCCTCCCGGGGCGCGCCCTCGGCGAAGCGCAACGTCCAGCGGGGGCTGGGCTGGCGCAGCGTCTCCAGCGGCCCTTCGAGGACCAGCTTCCCGCGGTTGAGGACTCCGATGCGGGTGCAGATCCGCTCGGTCTCCGAGAGCAGGTGGGAGTTGAGGAAGAGGGTGGTTCCGCGCGCCACCTCGTCGGCGAGGATGCGGCGGATCTCGGCGCGCCCCATGGGATCGATGCCGTCGGTGGGCTCATCCAGGATCAGCAGCTCGGGGGCTCCGATCAGCGCGGAGGCGAGGCCCAGGCGCTGGCGCATCCCCTTGGAGAAGCCTCCGACGCGACGGTCGATGGCGTCCTCCAGGCCCACCCGGCAGATCAGCGCCCGGATCTGATCCGCGTCCCAGGCCACGCCCTTGAAGCGGGCGATCTGGCGGAGGAAGGAGGGCGGGGTGTCGAAGGCCGGGAGGTGGAGCCGCTCCGGCAGGTATCCGAGCCGGCGCCGGATGGCCGGGTCCTTCGGTGAACCTCCGAGCAGGCGCAGCTCGCCGGAGGTGGGCGCCACGATCCCCAGCAGGGTCTTGATGAAGGTGGTCTTGCCGGCGCCGTTGGGGCCGATCAGACCGAACGAGGTGCCGGCAGGCAGCGCCAAATCGACACCCCGGAGGGCCTCCTGCTTTCTGCCGAGCGCCGAACCGTAGGTCTTGGTGAGGCCGGAGACCTCGAGGGCGTGCATAGGGCGCGCACTGTATCCGATCCGGCCGGGGCGTTTGTCGCGCGGGAGGGAGGGGGAGGGGGCTATGTTCCGCCCGTCATGAGCTTTCCCATCCATCGCCCGCGCCGCCTCCGGCGCTCCGAGACCCTGCGCCGTATGGTGCGCGAGACCGAGCTGCTCCCCTCGGATCTGATCCTTCCGCTGTTCGTCACCGAGGGGGAGGGCATCCGCCGCCCGGTCCCCTCCATGCCCGGCGTCTTCAACCTCTCCGTGGACGAGGTGGTCAAGGAGGCCCGGGAGGCCCACGCCCTGGGCATCCCCTCCCTGGTGCTCTTCGGGATCCCCGGCCACAAGGACGCGCGCGGGACGCAGGCCTGGGCCGAGGACGGCGTGGTTCAGCGCGCGCTGAGGGCCATCAAGGACGCGGTTCCCGAGCTCGAGCTCGTCGCCGACATCTGCCTCTGTGAGTACACCGACCACGGGCACTGCGGGGTCATCGAAGGTGGGCATCACATCGCCAACGACGCCACGCTCCCATTGATTGCCAAGATGGCGGTGAGCTGCGCGCGCGCGGGTGCCGACATCATCGCGCCCTCCGACATGATGGACGGCCGGGTCGGTGCGCTCCGGGCGGCCCTCGATGGGGACGGTTTCAGCGACACGCCCATCATGAGCTACGCGGTGAAGTACGCCTCGGCGTTCTACGGGCCCTTCCGCGATGCCGCGCAGAGCGCACCGTCCTTCGGTGATCGCCGTGGCTACCAGATGGATCCCGCCAACGTCCGCGAGGGCCTCAAGGAGGTCCGTCTCGATCTCGAGGAGGGCGCCGACATGGTGATGGTGAAGCCCGCCCTCAGCTACCTGGACGTCATCCACCGCGTCCGCGAAGAGGTGGACGTTCCGGTCGCGGCCTACAACGTCTCTGGTGAGTACGCGATGATCCACGCTGCCGCCGAGCGGGGGTGGATCGACCGTGAGCGCATCATCCTGGAGGTGCTGACCTCCATCCGCCGCGCCGGCGCGGATCTCATCCTCACCTACCACGCCCCCGAGGCCGCCCGACTTCTCAACGGCTGAAGCACCTCCCCATGTCCGACGCCTCCGTTCCCCTCGAGTACAAGGTGATCGAGCTCTCCCTCGTGGACGAGCGCTCCCTCGAGCAGACCGTGAACCACTGGGTGCGGCAGGGCTGGAGGCTGGAGAACGTGCAGTTCGCCATGCGGGAGTCTTCGCGCCGCCCCTCCATGGCCTTCGTCTTCTTCACCCGGGCCCTGCGCCCCGTGGCGCAGCCGGAGCCGGACGACGCGGGCGAGGTGGGGGCCGAAGCGGACGACCGGGCGAGGGCCCAGGCGCGGTTGGAGCGGCTCGCCTCGCGCGGGGACACCCTGACCCACGCCACCGCACCTGCGTCCGGTGCACCGGACGCCCAGGACGCGTGGGCCCGACTCCGGGCGCTTGCCGAAGAAGAGGAAGAACGGGACGCGGGGGCCGCGCCTGCGGACCGCGACCTTCCGCCGGAGGAGGCATGAGGCTCGCGCGCGTCGAAAATCGCGCCCACCCCGGACCTCCCCGCTGGCGGATCATTCCCGGCCCACGTGAGGAGGAGGGCTCGCCATACCCGAAGGCGAGTCTCTGGCTGCGCACCGGCGCGCGGATCGTGGATCTCTCGGTCGCCTGGGGCCTGTGGGTGCTGTTGGGACAGGTGGGGCTGCTCGCGGCGCTGCTCTTCATCCTGCTCGCCGATGGGATGATCGAAGGGCAGAGCATCGGCAAGCGCGTGTTCGGGATCCGCGTGGTGCACCTGCCCACCCGCTCCATCGGCCGGCACCGGGACAGCGCCATCCGCAACGCGCCGCTGGCGCTCATTGCCCTCTTCGGCATGCTGCCGCCGCCGCTGGGCATCGTGGCGTTCCTGGTCTCCCTGGTGGTGCTGGGGGGCGCCGAGTGCTGGGCGACCCTCAAAGACCCGTTGGGACAGCGCCGCGGTGATCACTGGGCGCAGACCCAGGTGGTGGACGCCAAAGTGGTTGCAGGTGCATCCATTGCCGATCGGCGGGCGGCAGCCGGCGCCGCGGTCGGTGGCCGGGTCTCCCTGCGCGCCACCCCGTGGCATGGACCTTCGGCCCGCCATCGCCGCCGCAGCCCCCGGCAGGTGGTCGCGCGCGGACGTTGAGCGGGCCCAGGCCGCAGACCCGGGCACAATCCCCTCCGGGTGAATGGAGCGCTCTTCCTGTGCCGCGCCGCACGGCGGAACGCGCCGTTCGGATGTTCGGGCGGACCTGAGGTGCGATATCGCCCGGTGAGCACCGTCAGGCCGTGGCTCGCCGTCGGGCGTCCGGAGGCTGACGGGAGCGGGGGCGCCGCGGCAGGGGGGGCTTCGCGCTTGCCCGGCGGTCCTTAGGTTGCCTGCTGTCAGCATCCGGGAGGGCGTCGTCATGGGTGGGGGAAGTCGGTCGGGGTGGGTGTTCGCAGGTCTGGCATGCGCGGCGCTGCTGCTGCTCGCCCGGATCGTGCTGCCCTTCCTGATCCCGGTGCTGCTGGGGGCCTTCGTGGTGGTGCTCTTCGACCCGGTGCACCAGCGCCTGCGAAGCCTGCTCCCCTCACATCCCCGGCTCTGCGCCGCGATCAGCGCGACCAGCGTGCTGCTCCTGCTGCTGCTCCCCCTGGCCGTGGTGGCGGTCCTGGTGGCGCATCAGCTGCTCGGCATGGCCAGCGCGGCCGAGGCCCTGCTCCGCGACGGGACCCTCCACGACACGGTGCACGCCTCGCTGCCCCCCTCCCTGAGCGTACTGGGACGGGTGATCCCCCCGGTCGAGGAGTGGGAGGGCGCGCTGATGGGGGCGCTCCAGTGGAATGCGGGCCTGCTGCGCGACCTGCTCGGGGGCAGCACCTCACTGCTGCTGGAGCTGTTCCTGATGGCGGTGTCGGCCTACTACTTCTTCCTGGATGGGCCCCGCATCGTCGCCGAGGTCGGGCGCCTGATTCCCCTCGAGCCCCGCCACTTCCACTCCTTCTGCGAGGAGTTCCAGCAGACCGCCCGTGCGATCAGCTCGGGCAACCTGCTCACCGCGGCGGCCCAGGGCGCGGTGGGGTGGTTCGGGCTGTGGATGGTGGGGGTTCCGCACGCGCCGGTGTGGGCCCTGGCCATGGCCATCGGAGCCTTCGTCCCGGTGGTGGGCACCGCCCTGGTGTGGGGCCCCATCTCCGGGGTGCTGATCCTGCAGGGAGAGCTGAACGCCGGCCTGGCGCTGTTGGTCTACGGAGCGCTCATCGTGGGAAGCGTGGACAACGTGCTGCGTCCCAAGCTCTGCGGCGCGCGCATGTCCCTGCACCCCCTCCTGGTGTTCCTCTCCATCTTCGGCGGACTCTCGGTCTTCGGCATGGTGGGCCTGCTGGTGGGTCCGCTCATCGCCAGCTTCTTCTCCACCGCCGTGCGCATCTACCGCCGGGATTACCTGGGCCTGGAGCCCCTCCCGATGCCCACGCCCCCGGCGCCCCGGGTGCAGGCGCGCGCCCCCCTCGGGGCGGCGGGTGGACAACCAGCCGAGGTTGGGTGAACGTCAGCGCCTCATGCCGACGTCCGCCCGTCCGTCTGTCCGCCCCCTCTCCGGGGCCCCGCTGCTCTTCGTCCTCCTCTGCCTCATCGGGCCGGCGGCTTGGGCCCAGAAGGCGGTGGTCACCGATCTGCGCAACGATCGGCGCGACCGGCTCCAGGGACAGATCGCCGAGTCGCTCTCCAGGATCGAAGGTCTGGAGGTCGTCTCCCGCGCCGAGTGGCAGAAGCTGGCGGCGTCGAAGAAGATCACCCTGGTCCGCTCCCGCAACGCCGCCGGGGTCCGCGCGCTGGCACCCGAGGCCCGGGTCTCCATCGCCGTCACCGGTACGGTGAACTCGGCGGGCACCAGGTTCCGGGTCCAGCTGATGAACGCCAAGGGGGAGGTCCTCTCCACCCGCGTGCTCAACCTGCGGCGCCGGCTGCTGCGTCCGGCCGACCTCAACCGGCTGGGCAACGCGGTCCTGGCGGCGGTGCAGGTGGCAGAACCTCCCGCTGCGCCCGAAGCGGCACCTGCCGCGAAAGCCGCGGAGGAGAAGGCCGAGCCGGAGACGCCCACCGAGCCGCTGGTCTCGGATGCGCCGGCGCCTGCGGAGCCATCGGCCACCGCGGAATCCCCCCGTCCCGCCGGAGAGGTGCTGGGGCGTGAGCCGGTCATCAGCTTCCGCCTTTCGGGCAGCGCGCGCTGGCGATCGGCCTGCATGGCGCCGGCGGTGGATTCGTGCGTGACGTACAAGAGCCTGGAGCCGGCGGATCGGCCCGCGGGTCGCTTCACCGAGTTCAGCACCGAGATCCCCTATTCCGGCGTGGGGCTGGAGCTCCTCTATTTCCCCTTCACCGGTGGTGAGGGCATCGCGCGGGGCCTGGGCTTCATCGCCGGCGCCAGCCGCGGCTGGATCGAGGCTGACCTGCGCTCCGGACCGGTGGGCGGCTCCATCGCGCGCGCCAGCATCACCGACAACCTGGTGTCCGCCGAGATGGTGTGGCGCTTCGACATCCCGGTCGGGAGCCACCGCCTCTGGGTGGGGCCCCGCCTCGGCTTCATGTGGCGCTTCTTCGACGTGAACGCCGAGACCCAGGCGCTGCTGCCGGACTCCGATCGTCGCTTCCCGGTGGGCGGCATCGACGCCGGCTTCGCCCTCAGCGAGACCATGGTCATCGAGGCCTCGGGCCTGTGGGCCTTCGCCCCGGGCCAGACGCGGGCCACCCGCCGCCGCTTCGGCATCGAAGGCTCCAGCATGGGGCTGATGGGATCCTTCGGCCTCCGCGGCCACATCACCGGGCCGGTGGGCTACCACGTGCGCCTGAACGTGATGGGCTTCGGGGACACCTATGAGTCCACCGGCGACGAGGAGGAGTGGACCGCGGGCGGTATCGGCAGCGAGCTCTACACCGGGCTCGAGCTGGGCATCTCCCTGGCGTTCTGACGCTTCAGACCGAGATGAGCCCCTTGCGGATGCCCTCGGTGACCGCCTCCACCCGGTTGGTGACCTCGAGCTTCTCGTAGATGTGCTCGAGGTGGGTGCGGATGGTGGCCTTGCTCAGCCCGAGGAGCTTGGCGGCCTCGGTGTTCGAGAGCCCCTTGGCGATGAGCTGGAGGATCTCGGTCTCCCGCTCCGAGAGGGGACGGAGGATGACCTCCTCCTGCTGCGGCAGGGAGGCCTCCTCGGCGGGCGCGATCCGGAAGTGGCGCAGCAGCCGCCGCGCGAGGTTCGGCTGGATCACCGTGCCGCCCGCGCGGACCTCACCGATGGCCTCGGCGATGCGCTCGGCGGGCATGCCCTTGAGCAGGTAGCCCGAGGCGCCGGCCTTCACCGCGTCCAGCACCTTCTCCTCTTCGTCGAAGATGGTGAAGATCAGGATCTCCACCTGGGGCCAGCGCGCCTTGACCTCGCGGGTGACCTCGATTCCATCCATCCGCGGCAGCCCGAGATCCAGCAGCAGCACGTCCGGGGAGACCTTCTCGAGCTCCTCCAGCGCAGACTCTCCGGACATCGCGGTGCCGACGATCTCCAGGCCCGCGTGGCCTTCCAGCAGCTTGAGCTGGTGCTTGAGGATCTTGGCCTGGTCCTCGACGACGAAGACCCGGATGGGCGTTTCGGAGGTGGCAGCAGCGTCCATGGGGGTCTCTCTCACCGCGGGGATCAGGGGAGGGGAATCGACAGGTGGATCCGGGTTCCCTGACCCGGCGCGCTGTCGAGGATGAGGTCGGCGCCGAGCTTCATCGCCCGCTCGTACATGTTGCGCAGGCCGTAGTGCCCTTGGCGGGTGTCGCCGGTGTCGAAGCCGCGGCCATCGTCGGAGATGGAGAGGTCGACGCGCTCGGGGCTGTAGCCCAGCCGGACCTCGATGCGCTGGGCCTGGGCGTGCTTGGCCGCGTTCGCCAAGCACTCCTGGAGGATGCGGAACATCGCCAGCTGGGTGTCCGGGGGGAGGGTGATGGCATGCCCGGTGGTCTCGAAGGTGACCTCCTGCTGGGTCCGCTCCCGGAAGAGACGCAGGTGATCGCGGATGCCGCGGGAGAGCTCGAAGTCCTCGTGCATCATCTGCAGCGCACGCCGCAGCTCCTCGATGGACTCCTCGGCGGTGTTCTTGAGTTCGCCGATTTCGTGGCGCAGCTCGGGCTCCTTCGCCAGCTGCAGCAGGTACTCGGATTGGATGATGAGGGCGGAGAGGCTCGCGCCCAGCCCGTCGTGGATCTCCCGGCCCAGGCGGCTGCGCTCCTCCACCACCGCCAGTTCCTTGAGGTCATCCTGGAGCGCGACGACCTCGCGGTGCGCGGCCGTCTCACGCTGGTTCATGTAGACCAGCACGTAGACGATGATGATGTTCAGGCCCAGGTACCAGATGACCGTGAGCAGATCGACGGCGTTCACCTCGCGCAGCAGGATGAGATCCAGCTGACTGGTGATGGGCAGGACCATCAGCGGCGGCAGGATCGCCAGCGGCTTGGGAAACAGGATGGCGAAGAAGGTGGTGAAGAGCAGCTGGGTGGCCAGCAGCGGGCTCTGCAGACCTCCGCCGGTCTGGGGCTTCACCACCAGGACCACCATGATGAGCAGGTCCAGGCACAGGGTGATGTAGGTCACCCAGCGGCCGGCGATCGGGTGGTCGATCACCAGGAAGTTGGCGACGCCGTAGAGCAGCATCGCCAGGTAGACCGCGAAGCCCACCGGGCCCTGAAGGCCGAAATAGGTGGACCACTCGGGCACCGCGAACATCAACAGGCCCAGGCACAGGAACATCAGCCGGGCCACGAAGAGGGCGCGGGCGCGGGTGACGAAGCGGTCCTGTTCCCAGGAGGCGGTGGCCTGGGACGCCGTCACGTCCGGCCGCAGACGGCGGCGGGACAGCACCTCCTGCACGCGGGCGTGCCGCGGAGAAGGCGGGATGGGATCGAGGGCGGCCGGAAGGGTCACGCCGCCACTCTAGCCCGTACCACCCGGGAGGGGGCGCATGGCTCCCACCGGAATCGGGCCTACTGCGCCTGCTGCTTGGGCTGGCCGTCGACCTGACAGGCCTTCCGGGCCTCGGGGTGACGCTTGTAGACGAAGGGGAGCCGCTCGGCGCGCTCGCCGGTGCGCTCGTCGAAGAGCGGGGTGCCGCCGGCGTACATCGTGCCCTCGGGGCTGCCGAAGCGATCCAGCTTCTTGGCCTTCAGCCAGGCGTCGACACACGCGGTCTCGTCTCCCTTCACCGCCGTGCCCTCGCTGGCGGGGGCCGCCTGCGCGATGGCTCCGGAGGTCCCGCCGGCGTTGGTCGGCGCCGCGGAGCCCGTCTGCTCGGCCTCATCCAGTGCGGCGGCCGCTTCGGCGGCGGTCGAGGGCTGGGGACCGGTGGGGGCCGCGGGAGCCTCGGCGGGGTGCTCCGCGGGGGCGGTCACCGAGGCGTCAGCGTTGTGACTCTCGGAGCTGTGGGTGCAGCCGGTGGCGAGGGCCGCGAAAACAAGCATCCAGGAAGCGCTTCGAATAGAAGTCATGGGTTCGTCCGCTTAGCACGATTCGCCCCCCTCACGGCAGCCCTTCCACCACCGCACCCCTTCCTGCGCAATTCTACGGCGCTCCTTGAACATGACGTCTCCCGAAGCCCCCTCTCAAACCCCCACCTTCACCGCCCCGCCGCCGGTGGCGCACCTGCTGGAGACCGCGGCGGGCACCCCCGTGGTGCGGCTCGGGCGGGTGGTCCCGGAAGGCGGCGCCCGGATCTTCCTGAAGCTCGAGTCCCGGTTGCCCACCGGCTCCCTGAAGGATCGGGTGGCCACGGCCAGGCTCGAGCGCGCTCTCGGGGAAGGCCGGCTCACCGCGGGCGCGCCGGTGGTGGTGGCGTCACTTGGGAACCTCGGCATCGCGCTGGCGCAGGTGTGCACCCGACGCGGCCATCGTCTGCACGTGGTGATGCCGCGCAGCGCGAGCCTCGAGCGCCGGGCGCTGCTTCGGCTCATGGGCGCCCGCCTGGAACTCACGGCGATGGACGAGGGACTTTCCGGGGCGATCCGCGCGGCCGAAGCGCTCGCGCAGTCGCTCCCCGGCGCGTGCCTGCTGGCGGCGGATCCGACGGCCGACGCGGAGGTGTTCGCGCGGGGGCTGGGCGCCGAGCTGGTGGCTCAGGTGCAGGCCGAAGGCGGGCGCATCGATGCCTTCGTCTGTGGGGTGGGAAGCGGCGCCACGCTGCTCGGCGTGAGCAGGGCGCTGCGAGAGGCCTTCCCCCGGGTGCAGCGGGTCGGGGTGGAGCCGGACGTCAGTGCGGGGTTCAGCGGTGGTCTGCACGCCCCGCATCGACTGCAGGAGCTGGGCCTGGGCTTCGTTCCCGGCGGCGTGGATGCGTCCCTCGCCGACAGCTGGGAGACGGTGAGCGAGCGGGAGGCATGGGACATGCGCTTGCGCCTCGCCCGCGAGGAAGGACTCCTGGTGGGCATCGGGACCGGTGCGAACGTGGTGGCGGCGCTGCGGAAGGCGCGTGCGCTGGGCCCCGGGGCGGCGGTCTATACGCTCGCCTCCGAAACCGGAGAGCGGGACTTCTCGCTCGAGCGGGCGCTGCCATGAGCGCTGCGCGGATCCTGATCCTCGGCGCCGGAGGGCTGGGGTGTCCGGCCTCGCTGGCGTTGGCGCGCACCGGAAGCGTCCGGCTGACGGTCGTCGACGACGACGTGGTCGAGCTGAGCAATCTCCCTCGACAGCGCTGGCACCGGACCGGAGATGTCGGGCGCCCCAAGGTGGCCTCGCTCGCCGCGCACCTGGCCGCAGCCTTTCCGGACATCGAGGTGACGCCCCTTCATCGCAGGCTCACCGCGGACGAGGCCCCGTCGCTGTTCGCCGGGCATCAGGTGGTGATCGACGGGACCGATGGACCGGAGGGGAAGTTCCACTTCTCGGACGCGGCCCTGCAGGCGGGCGTCCCGCTCATCCACGGCGGGGTGCTGCGTTGGGAGGGGGTCGCCTTCCCGATCATTCCCGGCGGACCCTGTCTGCGCTGCCTCTTCGAGGTGCCGCCCCCCCCGGAGCTCACCCCCACCTGTGCCAGCGCCGGGGTGATGGGGCCCATGGCGGGGTGGGTCGGTGCTCAGCAGGCCCAGCTCGCGTTGCAGGTGTTGCGGGATCCCGGGTCACTCCACCCGGTGCACCTTCACCGCTTCGATGGCCGACGGCTGCGTTGGCGCACCACGCCCCTCTCCCCGCGTCCGGGGTGCGGCTGTGGGGCGTCCCCCTCCGGGGAGCTGCGGGCATGAGCGAGCCGGCCCTCCGCATCGACATCACCGCCGAGGTGTGTCCCATGACCTACGTGCGCACCAAGCTGGCCCTCGAGCGGGTCGGCCCCGGGGCGCAGCTCGAGATTCTGCTGCGCGGCGACGAGCCGTTGCGCAATGTCCCAAGAAGTGCCCGGGAGGAGGGGCACCAGGTGGTCTCGCTCGATCCGATCGGCGACGGCACCTGGCGGCTCATCCTCCGCAAACACATCCCTGAACCAGAAGGAGCCTGAAGATGTCCGTGGTCCGCATTCCCACCCCGCTTCGCAGCTACACCGATGGAAAGGCTGAGGTGCAGGTCGCCGGCAGCACCGTGCGCGAGGTCCTCTCCGGCCTGGAGGCCCAGGCGCCGGGTATCGGCGCGAAGCTGCTGGACGCCGAGGGCGCCGTGCGCCGGTACGTGAACATCTTCGTGGACGACGAGGACATCCGCTTCCTGCAGGGGGTGGACACCCCGGTGACCGATGCTTCGAAGGTGAGCCTGATCCCGGCCATCGCCGGCGGCCGCTGAGCCCTGCTTCCGGAACCCGAAGGCATGTCCCGCTCTCTCACCGAACCGGAGATCCAGCGCTACTCCCGGCAGATCCTCCTCCATGAGGTGGGCGGGGTGGGGCAGCTGCGGCTGCTCTCGCAAGCCTTCGCGCTCCGCGGCACGGGGCCGGCGCTCATCGCCTGCGCCGCCTACGTGGAGGGAGCGGGCTGTCCGCTGATCCTGCCGGACCGGGCGCTCGAGCCGGATGAGGTGGGCTACCTCTTCTCCCGCGAGCAGGTGGGGCAGCCCCTCCCGTCGCTGAGCGGAGCGGTGGCCGCGGCGGAAGGTGCAGAGGCGCCCGGAGAGCTGGGGCAGGTGCCGGCGTCCTTCACCTCGCAGGGTCCCCGGGTCGCATTGGGGGCAAGAGGGGGGCGCGCGGCACTGGCGTGGGCCGCGGCAGGCGGGTGTCCGGCCTGTTTCGGCGCCGCGGTGGGCCAGCTGACCGCGCCCGGAAGGGAGGCGGACCCGGTCGTCCTCGGCAGTCTGGGGGCGCTGGTGGCGGTGCGGCTGGTGCTGGGCGAGGAGCGGGGTGTGGGCGCGATGGTGCTCGGGCCCCGCGGAAGTGAGCGGTGGGAGTTGGAGCCATGCGAGGGGTGTCGGTGAGCAGAGCAGGCAGAACGTTCTTCCGGGGAGGCAGCGCGAGCGTCGACTCGGTGGCGGCGCTGGTGGGCCAGACGCCACTGGTGCGCCTCCGGGCCTTCGAGAAGGACCTCCCGGGCGTGGAGCTGTGGGCCAAGCTCGAGTCCTTCAATCCCGGTGGCAGCGTGAAGGATCGGCCCGCCCTGCAGATGATCCGGGAGGCCCGGGATGCCGGGAAGCTCGGGGGAGGGCGGCGGCTCATCGACTCCACCAGCGGGAACACCGGGATCGCCTATGCCTGGATCGGTGCGGCCCTGGGCCTGCCCATCACCCTGGTGATGCCCGAGAACGTGAGCGCGGCGCGCAAGCAGATCACCTCCACCTTCGGGGCCGAGCTGGTCTTCTCCGATCCGATGGAGGGAAGTGATGGGGCCATCCGGCACGCGCGACGCCTGGTCGAGGCCGAGCCGGACCGCTGGTTCTATCCGGACCAGTACTCGAATCCGGGCAACCCGAGGGCGCATGAGCTGGGAACCGCCCGGGAGATCTGGGCCCAGACCCGGGGACGGGTGACCCACTTCGTCTGCGGCCTGGGGACCACCGGCACCGCCATGGGAACCTCCCGGGGCCTCAAGCAGCAGAACCCGGCGATCGCGGTGCACGCGGTCCAACCGGCCGAGCCCTTTCACGGGCTCGAAGGACTCAAGCACCTGCCCAGCTCCATCATCCCGGGGATCTACGACGAGCGGGGGCTGGACGGGACGCGGCGGGTCTCCACCGACGACGGCTGGGACATGTCCGACCGGTTGGCGCGCGAGGAGGGGCTCTTCGTGGGGCACTCCAGCGGGGCCGCCCTGGTGGGGGCTTTGGAGGTCGCGCGGGAAGCGGCGGAGGCCGGACAGCAGGCGGTGGTGGTGACCCTGTTCCCGGACCGGGCCGACCGTTACTTCGAACCCGATCGTTGGGAGTGGGAAGGCCGATGAGGGAGCTGCCCGAGAACCCGGAGGTCCTGGCGCCCCTGTTGCGGCACCTGGAGGCCGCGTATCCGGAGGAGGGCTGCGGGGTGATCCTCCGCGGTCCCACCGGTCACCGGGTGGTGCCCCTGGAGAACGCCTACGAGCGCTACAAGGCGGTGGATCCCGCGGCCTTTCCCCGGACGGCGCGCACCGCCTACTACATCCACCCCCGCGACTGGATGCGGGTCACCGAGGAGGCCGAGGAGGCCGGCGAGCAGGTCGTCTGCATCGTCCACAGCCATGCGGACGTGGGCGCCTACTTCTCCGAGGAGGACCACGCCATGGCCGCCCCCGGCGGAACCCCCCTCTTTCCCGGGGTCGCCTACCTCGTGGTGGCGGTGGATCAGGGCCGGGCGACCGCCGCCCGTTTGTACCGGTGGGAGGACGATTCGTTCCGCGAGCGGAAGGTAGAGTTGACTTTCTGACGGATTCTGTCGGCTGGGCCCCGAGGAAGCGCTCAACCCCTGGCTATGCCCCTGATCGGCAGGGGGGCCCGTTGTCAAGCACCGGGGAACTCGGGTATGTGACGGAGCCATCAACGTCACGGGTCCCCCGCCGAAGTGTGGGGTGGACCCCTCACCCTGAGTATCGGAAGGAAGTGCGACGTATGGCACAGTCGCCCGGCTTCACCCTCTGGCTGACCGGCATGTCCGGCACCGGCAAGACCACCCTCGCCACCTACCTCGCAGCCCGTCTCCGACAGGTCGGCCGCCCGGTGGAGCTCCTGGACGAGGCGGAGCAGGAAGAGGCGCTCTGGCAGGGCCTGGGCGAGACCAAGGAGGAGCGGCATCAGATCGTGCGCCGCCTGGGACACGTGGCCCACCTCCTGTCCCGCAACGGCGTGGCGACGCTCGCGTGCGCGGTCAGCCCCTACAAGCAGAGCCGGGATGAGAACCGCCGCTCGATGACCCGCTACATCGAGGTGTTCGTCGACTGCCCCACCGAGACCCTGATCGCCCGCGACACCACGGGCCGCTACAAGCGCGCCCTGGGCGGGGAGATCCCGAACTTCATCGGCATCACCGAGCCCTACGAGCCGCCCACCTCGCCGGAGGTGATCATCCGCTCCGACACCGAGACGGTGGAGGAGGGGGCCCTGCGGATCTTCCAGGCGCTGCTGGACCTGGGCTACGTCACGCCGGACGAGCTGAAGATCATCACCGGCAAGAAGATGAAGGCCCAGCCCCCGACCAGGGCCAAGCCGGCGAAGGCTGCCAAGGAGCCCAAGGAGCAGGCCCGGACCTCGCGTAAGAAGGCGCCGGCGGGCCCGGCACGTCCGGCGGCCCGTCCCGCGGTGAAGGCCAAGGCCAAGGCCAAGGCGGCGGCGCCCGCGACGAAGAAGGCGCCCGCTGCCAAGAAGGCGGCACCTGCCAAGGCCACGGCGTCCAAGGGCACCAAGGCCCGTCCTGCGGCCCGTGCGGCGCGGGTGAGCAAGCCCGCCGCTGCCCCGAAGGCGACGCCGAAGAAGGCCGCGGCGAAGCGCAAGAGCCGTTGATCATCCCGGAGGCGCCGGTCGTCGGTGACCGGCGCCCCAACCCGTCGGACGAGGGGCGGAGTCGAGCATGTCGCAGTGGAGTCCCGAGGCCCTCGACGCGCTCCTTCCCCAGGCCCTCCTGAAGCTCGAGGCGATGCAGGCCTCGCTGAAGGAGGCGGGGTCCGCCCTGGTGGCCTTCAGCGGTGGGGTCGACTCGACCTTCATGCTGCAGGCGGCGCACGAGGTGCTGGGCGAGCGCTGCATCGCGATGACCGCGGTGTCCCCGTCGTTGGCGCCCGAAGAGGCCGTGGAGGCCGCGGCGCTGGCCAATCACATCGGCGCGCGCCACGTCCTGGTCCGCTCCTCGGAGCTCGACGACCCGGGCTACGCCGCCAACCCCACCAACCGCTGCTACTTCTGTAAGACCGAGCTCTACAGCCTGTGCGAGGAGCGTCGGGAGGCGCTGGGCCTTTCGGTGGTGCTGGACGGCTTCAACGCCGACGACCACCGGGATCATCGTCCCGGACATCAGGCCGCGCGCGAGCACCGGGTCCGCTCCCCCCTCTCCGAGGCGGGACTCACCAAGGATGAGATCCGCGCGCTGAGCCGGAGGGCGGGGCTGCCCACCTGGAACAAGCCGCAGATGGCCTGTCTGGCCTCGCGCATCCCCTACGGTACCGGCGTGACCCGGGAGCGCCTGCTGCAGATCGCCGCCGGCGAGAGTGAGCTGCGGAGACTGGGCCTGCGCACCTTCCGGCTGCGCTTCCACCATGAGGTGGCGCGCCTGGAGATCGCCGCCGAGGAGCGTGCGCGGTTCGCGGATCCGGCGTTCGCCGCGGAGGTCAACGCCGCGCTGAAGGCCCAGGGGTTCCGCTTCGTGGCGCTGGACCTGGAGCCGTTTCGCAGCGGTCGCATGAACGAGGCGGTGGGGATCGTGGCCGGCGCGGCACCGACGTCGCATGCGCTGCCGGTGCTGCCGCGGTCTGCATCCTGAGCGTCACCGCGGATTGCCGCAGCCCGTCACAATCCGCGGGTGTCACCGCGGGCGGCTGCGCTTGGCGGCCCTCCCTGCGTCCTCCTACACTCGGCGCCCATGGAACGCTTCAGTCCCGGGCATCGTGCGCCGGTCGGTCTCCCCATCGTGCTGCTCGCCGTCCTCGCTGCCTGTTCGTCAGGAGGCGGCGGGGGTGGATGCGCGGCGTACGAGACGCTGGCCCCCGGTGAGTTTCAGGGCACCAAGACCGACAACGCCGTGAACCTCCGGCTCTCGGCCTCGGGGCTCGATTACCTCAACAACAACTGGCACTCCCTGGTCGATCTCTTCGCGCCCGGGCAGCAGCTCACCGTTCCCTTTCCCTGCGCCGCGTTCAACGTCCCGCTGGTGGGCACGCTGGCGCTGGGCGATCAGGGGGGCTACGGCGGCGATGGGCGGATGGATGGCATCTGCGACGACCGGGACATCCCGGCCGAGGTCAACCTGACCATCGAGGGATTTGCGCTCCTTCCCCGGCCACCGAGCGGCATCTATGCCCGGCTCGCGTTCCGTCTCGACACCGGCAGCATCTACTTCGCCAACAGCTGTCTGCAGTGCTCGTTCCGGTTCAACACCGGCGGCAACACCGCGCCCGGCGCCAACGCGGTCAACATCGTGGACGCCTCGGTGCTGCTCAAGGTCGACCAGCGCTGGGATGGGCGGATGACCTTCGAGCTGGTGGAGATCGATGGGATCGACGTGTGTGGCTCAGGCAGCCAGACCGATGGGCGCTGCATCGATCCCCAGGACCTCGACATCAGCGGCCACAACACCTGCGGAGGGATCGTCTGCGGCTTCGCCAGCTTCATCAAGGACGCCCTGGTCCCGTACCTGTCGCCGATCATCGTCAACATGGTCACCGACATGGCCAACAAGCAGGCCCAGGCCAAGTGCACCTCGAACAGTGACTGCCCCTACGTTCCCGGGCAGTCGGCGGTCTGCGACGACGGCGTGTGTGTGGATGCCACGAACGACGCGCCGGTCCCGCGTCTGCTCGGTGTCGAGGGACGGCTCAAGCCCGGCGCCCTGCTCGGAGCCTTCGGCGTCTCTCCCGAGGCCGAGATCGACCTTTCGGTCGCAGCCGGGAGCTCGGTGAAGGTGGACGACGGGATCATGGTCGGGACCCGCGCGGGCTTCGAGACGGTCCGCATCGGCGCCTGCACCGTGGGACACCCGGTGCCCTCCTATCCGGCGGTGGCCTCACCTCAATTCGACGGCGTGTTGCCGGTGGGGAGCGACTACCACGTGGGCCTCTCCATCTCGCAGCCGTTCCTGAGCATGGCGGCCTACCACGCCCAGCAGAGCGGGGCCCTGTGTCTGGGCATCTCCGGCGCGACCTTCGGAATCCTCAATACCGGGATGGTGAAGACGTTCCTGCCTTCGCTGGGCAAGCTCGTCACCCGCGATGGCGTGGACGCGCCGATGATGGTGGCCCTGCGCCCCGGCGCGCCTCCCCGGGTGGACGTGGGGGAGGGGACCTATGATCCGCTCACCAAGAAGCCCATCGATCCGCTGCTCACGCTGGTCCTCGACGACCTGCACATGGACTTCTACACGCTGCTGGATGAGCGCTACGTGCGCCTCTTCACCCTCAGCGCGGACGTGAAGCTTCCCCTCAGCCTCATCTTCTACGGATGCGACTCGCTGCAGCCGGCGCTGGGGGATCTGCGGCAGGTCATCACCAACATCCGCACCACCCGCAGCGAGATGCTCGCCGAGGATCCGACGCTGCTCACCGATCTGATCCCGGCGGTCCTGGGCCTCGCGGAGCCCGCGCTGGCCAGCATGCTCTCGCCGTTCAAGATCCCGACCTTCGCGGACTACCGCCTCCGGGTGGACCATTTCCGCGGGATCACCCCGGCGTCGAATGGCGGCTTCCAGCACCTGGGTCTCTTCGCCTCCCTGATTCCTCCCGGCGTCTCCTGCGGGGTCGCCGCCCCTTCGGTCTCTGCCGAGCTGGTGGAGGGACAGGTCCCCGAAGCCGCGGCCATGACCCTGACCGGCCGGGGGCTGCCGCTGCCGCGCGCCATCCTCCGCGTGGGGACGCCGGGAAGCACCGCCCAGGCCGAGTACGCCTACCGGGTGGATGATGGCCTGTGGACCACCTTCGCCCCGGCGGAGAACGGGCTGCTCGAGGTGGAGCATCCGACCTTCCTGCTGCAGGGACACCACCGGATCGATGTGCGGGCGCGCTTCGCCGATGCCCCCCACGGGGTCTCCAGCCATGCCTCGGTGCCCTTCACCGTGGACTTCGCGCCGCCCGAGATCGAGCTGGTCCCGGATGCCCCGAACAACCGCCTGCGGGTGCGCGCCTTCGACAACCTCTCGCCGGAGGCCGAGCTGAGCTTCGCCTACCGGGTGGGGGAGGGCGCGTTCAGTGACTTCGGTCCGCCGCGCCCCATCGATCTGAGCGCGGTCCACGCCGCCGGCGGCGTCACCGTGAGGGTCCGCGACGGTTCCGGCAACGTCGGCGAGGCCACCTGGCAGGACGCGCAGGTGCATGAGCGGCCGGGCTTCAACGGCGCGGTCGGCCAGGCCGCAGATTCTGCCGGCGGCTGCAACGCCGGGGGCGCCGCACCGACCTCCCTGGCGCTGTTGATGCTGGGCCTCTGGTTCGGACGTCGGCGCGCGTGATCGTCCAGCCATGGGGGGCGCGGCAGACAGACGCTGCGTCCCCAGCGCGTGATCCCCGAGGGGATCGCGGCCCCCGCCTGCGGAGGCCCCGTGGGCGGGCGCGCCGGTTCACCGCCCGGTGGCTTGCCGCCGCCGCGCTCCTTGCGTCGGCACCGGTCCTGGCGGCGGGAGGCGACGTCGATCTCTTCGGCGGCGTGGGCGTGGTGGGCTCCAGCTACATCCAGTCCGGCGTGTTCCAGCGCAGTGGTGGGCAGTGGTTGGGGGAGGTGGGCGGCACCCTGGGCCTCGGAGATTCGGGCCTCGCGTTGGCGGCGGCGGCCGAACTCGGCTTCGGGCAACGTCTCGAGCCCGGAGGGTGGCTGGGCCTGCGAAACACCTTCGGGCGCGGCAGGGTGGCCACCTGGGCCGACCTCGATCTGGCCATGCGCTGGACCGACGGCCGCTTCGATCTCGGCCCCCGCGTGGCGATCGGCTTCCGGCGGGAGCTCTGGCCGTCCTGGGCCCTGTACGTGTCGGGCTCGGCGCGCCTCGGCTTTCTCGGCGGCCTGCGCGGCGACCTCTCCGCCACCGTCGGCCTGATGGGCCTGTTCACTTTGAACGGGTAGTTTTCTTGGCAGTGTCGAGAACTGTGCCACAGTGTGCGCACCTGTAGGAGACAGCGCACATGGACCAGCAGCCCCGCCTCGCCTCGATCGTTTTCCGCCTCCACCGTGACCGCCTGGACGCCCTGAAGGAGCTCTCCCGCTCCACCCGCATCCGTCAGAGCGAGTACCTGCGCGAGGCCATCGACGACCTCCTCGCCAAGTACGACGACAGCCTCGACGCCTGATGTCCGGTGGACGCGGGCGTCGCGTTCACGCGGTGAATCGGCGGCGGCAACAGCTCCTCCGGTCCATGATGGGGGGATGACCCTCAGTGAGACCGACCTGAAGCACCTCCGCCGTTGCGTGGAGCTCGCCCGCGAAGCGTTGGAGGCCGGGGATGAGCCGTTCGGTTCCCTGCTCGTGGATGCGGGGGGAACCGTCCGCTTCGAGGATCGCAACCGGGTGCAGGGGGGCGATGCCACCCAACACCCCGAGTTCGCCATCGCCCGCTGGTCGGCGCAGCACCTCTCCCCCGAGGAGCGGGCCGCGGCCACCGTCTACACCTCCGGCGAGCACTGCCCCATGTGTGCCGCGGCCCACGGCTGGGTCGGTTTGGGGCGCATCGTCTACGCCAGCTCGAGCGCGCAGCTCGCGACGTGGCACGGCGAGCTGGGCCTCGCCCCCGGGCCGGTGGCCCCGCTGTCGATCCAGCAGGTGGTTCCCAACGCCGCGGTCTTGGGTCCGGCGCCCGGCCTGGCCGAGGAGGTCCGGGAACTCCATCGGCGGCTGCACGGCGCGGACCGCGCCGGATGAGAGCCGGCCTGTCCGGGGCCCACGGACGCCACCTCCGCGCGGGAGCCGGGTGCGTGCTGCCCGTGACGGGGTCAGCTCAGTCGAAGCAGAAGGGGGGGGCGATCGGCAGCGCTCCGGTCTCCGGACTCTCGGGGAAGGGCGTCTTCTCCGGTGGGTAGTCGACCTTCCACAGGATGAGTCCCCCGCCCGGCGCCTTGAGCCCGTTCAGGGGCACCGCCTCCTCGAGCGCGGCCCGGAAGGCGGCCTCCTCAATCCGGCCTGCTGCGGTGGCCACGGCGCTGCCCACCAGGTAGCGGGCCATGTAGCGACCGAAGCCGTCCCCCCGCAGGCGGACCTCCCACAGCCTCCCGTCCCGGGCGCGGTGCAGGGATGCCTCGACAAGCTGCCTCGGCTTGGTGGGGCTGCTCGACTCGTGGAAGGCGGAGAAGTCGCGGGTCCCGCACGCG
Source organism: Myxococcaceae bacterium (assembly GCA_035304185.1). Lineage (GTDB taxonomy): Bacteria > Myxococcota > Myxococcia > Myxococcales > Myxococcaceae > DATGQN01. The sequence goes on along the minus strand of DATGQN010000095.1, from coordinate 60,119 downwards.
AGCCCGAGGAGCTCGGCCAGGCGCCCGAAGTCGACCCGCGCGCCCTCCAGCCGGGGCTCGGACCGCAGCTCCCAGGCCGCGTGTGCCCATGCCGGCGGCAGGTCGTGCGGGGCCAACCGGTAGTGGTAGGCCTTGCCGGTGGCACTCCACTGGGCGTGAAACCCCTTCGGGGCCCACACCGCGCGCGTGACGCCCATGGAGGAGGGGAGGACCTCCGCGAGCCGCGGCGGCAGCCGGTCCAACTCGAGGTCGGCCGGCAGGCGCAGGCTCACCACCTGCATCCGGGCGTGCACGCCCCGGTCGGTGCGCCCCGAGGGCATGAGCCCGTGGGGAAGCCCCAGCGTCTGCAACGCCTCCTGGAGGGTCTGCTGCACCGTCGGGCCTTCGGGCTGGCGCTGGAAGCCGCGGAAGGCGTCGCCCCGGTACCAGATCCACAAGACGGCCGGTCGGCGGGGGACGGTGCGGCGTGCGGGGACCGGGGGACGTTGCAGCAAGGTCTTGGCAGAGTACAATCCGCGCGCACCGATGGCCGCTCCCAATCTCAGTGCCGACACCCCGTGGTTGTACCGCCAAGGCGACCTGGTCCTCGGACCCGTCGACGCCGCCAGCATCACGCGGCTCCTCGAGGAGGGCAGCCTCACCGCGACCTCGGAGATCGCCCCGCTGGGCTCCTCGGAGTTCCATCCGGTGGGGGAGGTCGAGCCCTTCGTGGTGATCGCCGCCAAGGCCGCCACCCGCCAGCGTCTCCTCGCCGCCGAGGCGCAGGCCGATCAGGCCCGGACCCGTCGCCTGGCCATCCGCCTGGGCGTGCTGGGGGTGATCGGGGTCCTCCTGTTGGGAGGGGCCATCGCCGGCGCGCGCTACCTGGCCGTCCACGGGACCTTTTCGAGCAGCTCGGATGTGGCGGCCATCTCGGTGGAGCCGCCGACCATCTCGCTCGCCCGGGCGGGGTCGCGCTCCGAGGGCCTGTTGGCCTACGGGGTCGAGGCCGAAGAGGAGGCCGCCCCCACCGCCGGTTCCCTCAAGCCCCGCACCCCCGCGAGCGCCTCCAGCGGATCCCGCACCCGCCGGCCGGCCTCCGCGAGCACCGCAGCGAGCACCGGGCGGGCCATGGCCTCCACCGGGAGTGACGGGCTGGAGCTGGCGCAGCTCGATCAGGCCAGCATCAACGCCGTGGTCGCCAGCCAGCAGAAGACCCTCTACGGCTGCCTGCAGCTGGTGGCCAAGCGCTTCCCCGGCAAGCCCACCCGCATCCCGATCGAGTTCGTGATCGGGAACAACGGGTCGGTCTCCAAGCTCTGGATCGACCACCCGGACTTCAAGCAGGGGGAGCTCCACACCTGCATGCTCGGCAAGCTCAAGGCATGGCGTTTCAAGCCCTACGAGGGCGAGCAGGCGACCGTGAACCTGGCCTTCAACGTGGGCTGAGAAAGGCCTGCGAAGGTTGCTGCCCGCGGCCGCGAGGGAAGGTATACCCGCGGCCATGTCGACCGCCGAAGCCCAGATGCGTCAGCTCGCCGAGTCCCTGCCCACCGGGACCCTGCGCCACGAAGTTCTCACCTCCGCCCGCCGCTTCAAGACGACCTGGGTCGAGCTGGGTCGGCTGCTCATCCAGGTCCGCGATCAGGCGAGCTACGAGGCCTGGGGCTTCTCCTCCTTCGAGGCCTACTGCCTCAAGGAGCTCCACATCCGGAAGGCCACCGCCCTCAAGCTCACCCGCAGCTTCTCCTTCCTGGACCGCCACGAACCCGAGCAGGTGCGGGATCCCGTCTCCCAGGAGCGGGCCCCGGCCTTCGAAGTGGTGGAGGTCCTGGCGGACGCCGAGGAGCGCGGCCAGTTGAGCGCCGACGAGTACGCCTCCATCCGCGACTCCATCTGGGATCCCGATCGCCCGCCCACCGCGGTCAAGCGGGAGCTCACCGAGCGCTTCCCCAAGCCGCCTCCGCCGCCCCTCCCGGAGGATCTCCAGCTCAAGCGCCTGGCCCAGGCCGCCCGCAAGCTCGCCCGCGAACTCTCCGAGGTCCAGGGGGTTCCCCCCGCCGTGGCCGAGCGTGCCGGGGCCCTCGCCGAGGATGTCGAGGAGCTGATGGCGAGCCTCGAGCCGGTCGCCCGCGCCTGAGCCCGGTCGTTCGTCCTCCGTCGGGTGCGGCCGTGAAGGAATTCGGCGAAGACGGGGGCGGTCGACTACATAGTGAAGGCGTCGGGTTGGAAGCCCGGGGCACCCCGCGCTGTTGCTGGGTGTCAGGTAGCGCGTCACCCCGGACCGGGCAGGCTTCCGGGGTGGGTCGCACGCGCCTATATACGAGCCTGACGGCGTCGGGACGGCGCAGTTTCTCTGGAGTGGAAGTGGTGATGCAGAACGCGGAGGCAGCGCAGTGAAGAAGGAGCAGCATGTCAACCTGTCCTGCTCGTTCTGCGGAAAGTCGCAGCGCGAGGTGCGCAAGCTCATCGCGGGGCCCACCGTCTACATCTGTGACGAGTGCATCAAGCTCTGCAATGACATCATCACCGAGGAGGGCGAGCGCGAGGACGGCAAGCCCCAGGTGAGCCTGCCGACGCCGGCGGAGATCAAGACCTTCCTCGACGAGTACGTGGTGGGTCAGGACTTCGCCAAGAAGGTCCTGAGCGTCGCGGTCTACAACCACTACAAGCGCATCAATCAGCGCAAGGCCCCCAGCCGCCCCCGTCCGGGGATGAAGTCCTCGGGACCGGAGGAGGTGGAGCTCCAGAAGAGCAACATCCTCCTCATCGGGCCGACCGGCTCGGGCAAGACCCTGCTGGCCCAGTCGCTCGCGCGTTTCCTGAACGTTCCCTTCTCCATCGCCGACGCCACCAGCCTCACCGAGGCCGGCTATGTGGGCGAGGACGTCGAGAACATCATCCAGAACCTCCTGCACGCCGCGGACTACGACGTGGAGAAGGCCTCGCGCGGCATCGTCTACGTGGACGAGATCGACAAGGTCTCCCGCAAGGGCGACAGCCCGTCCTCCACCCGCGACGTGGGCGGGGAGGGTGTGCAGCAGGCCCTGCTCAAGATCATCGAGGGCACCCGCGCCAACGTCACCCCGCGCGGTGGCAAGAAGTACAACCAGCAGGAGAGCGTGCAGGTCGACACGACCAACATCCTCTTCATCTGCGGCGGCGCCTTCCACGGGATCGACGCCATCATCAAGCGGCGCGTCGGCGAGAAGGGCCTGGGCTTCGGGGCGAAGATCACCCACAAGGAGGAGCGCTCCGTGGGTCAGCTCCTGGCGCTCACCGAGCCCGAGGACCTGATGAAGTTCGGGATGATCCCCGAGTTCATCGGCCGGCTGCCCATGGTCGCCACGCTCAACGATCTCAAGGAAGAGGATCTCATCACCATCCTCACCCAGCCGAAGAACGCGCTGACCAAGCAGTACCAGAAGATGTTCGAGATGGAGAAGGTGAAGCTCACCTTCACCCACGACGCCCTCCGCGCGATTGCGAAGGAGGCCATGCGCCGTCACTCCGGGGCACGTGGCCTGCGCGCCATCATGGAGGACGCCATGCTGGACATCATGTACGACGTGCCCTTCCGCGAGGGCATCAAGGAGTGCCGGATCACCGAGGCGGTCATCACCCGCCGCGCGGAGCCCGAGCTCATCTTCGAGAAGGAGAAGAAGACCGCCTGACCTTCAGGGTCGGGCCTCTTCCCCGGACTCCGGCGCCCGGGAGCCTTCAAGCGCCTCCGCCGCCGGAGCACTCCCTGACGTCTCCGACGCCTCCGCCGGGAATGCCCAGCGGGGGCGTCGTCGCGTCCGGCCTTCCCGAGTCCCGGGCCTCAGGAGCCGCCCGGGCCGAGCTTGACCGTGGTGGTCATCTCCTTGCCCGTGTCCGGATCCCGGGCGCGCATCGTGAGGATGCCCTCGACGTTCACGTCGAAGGTGATCTCCACCTGCACCCGGCCGGCGCGATCGGCGCGGATCCCGCTGAAGGTGAAGTCGCCCAGCGCGGCGTTCCTGACCACCTGATCGTGGTCGCCCTGGAAAATCCGCATCGCCAGCTCGGTCTGCTGATCGTAGCTGGTGGTCGCGGTGATCTGCTTGGCGTTGGGGATGGGGGCGTTTCTGGGGAAGACGACGTGGAAGGCGCCGCCGGCCTTCTCGAGCCCGATGGCCATCGGGATGACGTCCAGGAGCTGGACCCGGAGGTTGGTGTCGTCCTGCAGCGAGTGTGCGTAGAGCGCCGCACCGACCGCGACCGCCTCGTCCGGGTGCACGCCCTTGCTGGGTGCGCGTCCGAAGAACTTGGTCAGCCGCTCCTGCACCACCGGCATGCGGGTCTGGCCACCCACCAGCAGCACATCGTCGATGTCCTTGGTGGAGAGGCCGGCATCCACCAGCACCCGCGCAACCAGCTGCAGCGCGCGGTCGACGAGTCCCGAGGTGAGCTGCTCGAGCTGCTTGCGGTTCACCTTCGTCTCGATGTTCAGGGGCTGGCCCTGAGGGGTCATCGTGATGAACGGGATGTTGAAGTCGACCTCTTCACGGGTGGAGAGATCCATCTTGATGCGCTCGGCGAGGTCCTTGATGCGCTGCATCGCCACCGGGTCGCCGGAGAGGTCGATGCCGGTGCGTTCCACGAAGTCGCGCAGGACCTTGTGGATGAGCGCGTTGTCGAAGTCGAGGCCGCCCAGGAAGATGTCGCCGCCGGTGGCCTTCACCTCGAAGACCCGGTCGCGGATCTCGATGATGGACACGTCGAAGGTGCCGCCGCCGAGGTCGAAGACCGCGACCCGCTTGTTCATCCCCTTGCCGACGCCGTACGCCAGCGCGGCCGCGGTGGGCTCGTTGATGATGCGGACCACCTCGAGATCCACCAGCGCGCCGGCCTCCTTCACGACCTGACGCTGACGGTCGTTGTAGTAGGCGGGAACGGTGACCACGGCCTTCTTGACCGGGACGCCGAGGTGGTTCTGCGCCACGTCCCGGATCTTGCCGAGGATGCGCGCGCTGATCTCCTGCAGGGTGAACTCGCGCTTGCCGGCGTCGACCACGCAGTCGTTGGCCGGGCCGGAGCGGATGCCGTACTGGACGGTGCCCCGCATGTCCTGGACCACCTCACTGTTGAAGGGGCGGCCCACGAGGCGCTTGGCGCCGTAGATCGTGTTCTTGGGGTTGAGCTGCCACTGGCGCTTCGCCTCGAACCCGATGAGCTCGTTGCCCCGATCGTCGATGGCGAAGATGGATGGGACGGTGAAGTCGCCCCCCTTGTAGGGAATGAGCTTCACGTCTCCATCGCCCTCCACGATGGCGGCGCAGGAGTTCGTGGTCCCGAGGTCGATGCCAATGATGGGTTCCTTGGACATGTTCGGTTCCATCGTCGCGCCGGGGACTCATGGCGGCGCAGAGGAGCGCGCGGTGGCCGGCAGCGACGTGGGTGCACGATAGCCCGACCGGCCCGCAAGGCGAACGTCTGACGTTCAAAACCCGCGAAGTCTCGCGCAGGACACCCCTGACGCCCACCGCGAGCGCGCCGCGATCGCGCTCACTGACCTTCGCGCGGAGGGACTGCCAGTATGGGGGCAGGGCCGGCGCAGCAGGTTCCAGGTCCCGGTGGCGGGTCGCCCCGTTTGCATGTGCGGCCCCACCCGTGAAGGCTGTCAGGGGCCGGTCCGAACCTTCAATCCGTCAGCAGGAGGCAGCAGTGGACGCCAAGCGCTATCTCGTGGACCTGGGGAAGGAGACCTCCCGGACCTTCGCCGAGAGCCGCAGCATCCTCTCGTTCGAGGAGTACCTGGATCTCGCCCTCCAGCAGCCCCGGCAGCAGCTCCGGGGCGCGGCGCACTACCTGCGCGACGCCATCGACGCGGCCGGTACCCGCGAGATCGAACACCCCACCGGCCCGCAGCGGCGCTTCCGGCTCTTCGATGCCCCCAATGGCGACCCCAACCTGAGGGTCGCGGGACAGGAGGAGGTGCAGAACGCGATCTACCGGGTGCTCAGCAACTTCACCCGGGCGGGCAGGGTTCAGAAGCTCATCCTCCTGCACGGGCCCAACGGCTCGGCGAAGTCCTCCATCGTGCGCGCGCTCAAGCGCGGTCTCGAGTCCTACTCGGCGCGACCCGAGGGCGCCCTCTACCGCTTCAGCTGGATCTTCCCCACCAACCGCATCGTCCGCGGCTCCATCGGCTTCGGGGAGCGCGTCGACGACGCGGGGGATCTGACCACCTTCGCCCGGCTCGAGGCCGAGAACATCGACGTCCAGATCCGCTGCGAGCTCCGCGACCCGCCGCTCTTCCTCCTGCCACTCGACGCACGCGCAGCGCTCATCGACCGGGCCATGGAGCGGGATGGCGGGGCAGGGGACTTCGTGGTCTCCGAGTACCTGCGCCACGGGGAGCTCTGCCAGAAGTGCCGCGGCATCTTCCAGGCGCTGATGACCGCCTACCGGGGCGATGTGGTCCAGGTCCTGCGGCACGTGCGGGTGGAGCGCTATCCCATCTCCTCGCGCTACCAGGTGGGCGCGGTCACCGTGGAGCCGCAGCTCAGCGTGGACGCCGCCTACCACCAGGTCGCCGCGGACCGGACCCAGATGAACCTGCCGGCGGCGCTGCAGAGCCTGGTGCTCTTCGATCCGCACGGGCCGCTGGTGAATGCGAACCACGGCATCATCGAATACTCCGATCTGCTCAAGCGGCCGCTGGAGGCCTACAAGTACCTGCTGGGTTTCAGTGAGACCGGGGAGCTGGCCTTCGAGCACTTCCTGCTGCAGCTCAACGAGGTGCTGATCGCCAGCACCAACGAGAAGCACCTGGCGGCGTTCAAGGAGCTGCCGGACTTCGCATCGTTCAAGGGCCGCATCGAACTCATCCGCGTGCCCTACCTGCGCCGCTGGAGGGTGGAGCAGGAGATCTACGACACGCAGATCACTCCGGAAGTCGTGGGCAAGCACATCGCGCCCCACGTCACGGAGGTGGCCGCGCGTTGGGCGGTGCTCACCCGCCTGATGAAGCCGGGACTCTCGCGCGAGGGGATGAGCCTCGAGATCCAGGAGGCGCTGGTCCGACTCACCCCCACCGAGAAGCTCGAGCTCTACCAGGACGGCAACGTGCCCGATCACCTCGGCATGGCGCTGGGGCGCGAGCTCACCAGCATGCGCGAGGCCCTCTTCGAGGAGACCGCCAGTGCGCAGCGCTACGAGGGACACGTGGGGGCCTCGGCCCGGGAGCTGAAGACCGCGCTGCTCAACGCGGCGCAGGACCCGAAGTCCGCGTGCCTGACCGTCCAGACCCTGCTCAAGGAGCTCGAGGCGCTGTGCGCGGATCGCAGCGTGTATGGGTTTCTCCAGCTTCCGCCTCAGGACGGGTATCAGGACCCCGCGGCCTTCGTGGAGGCGGTGGAGGTCTCCTACCTGGACGTGCTCGACTCCGAGGTCCGCGAGGCGATGGGGCTCATCAGTGACGCCCAGTACCTCGAGCTCGTGGAGCGCTACGTCCAGACGGTCATCCACTGGGTGAAGGGCGAGCGGATGCGCAACCGCATCACCGGGGAGATGGAGCGCCCCGACGAGCAGCGCATGGCCGAGTTCGAATCCATCGTCATGCCCCCGGGCGAGGACGTGGACGGTTTCCGTCGCGGCGTGATTGCCCGCATCGGCGCCCACAAGGTCGATCATCCGGAGGCCGAGATGGACTTCACCGTGATCTTCCCCCAGTTCTTCCGCCGCCTGCGCTCGCACTACTTCGAGGACCGGCGCCGGCAGCTGCGCCGCAACAACGAGAACCTTCTGCGCTACCTCGCCGACGAGCGCGAGGCCCTGTCGTCCCGGGAGACGGAGGAGGTCGAGCGCACCCTCACCGCGCTGCGGGAGCGCTACGGCTACTGCGACGCCTGCGCGATGGACGCGTTGGGGCACCTGATGCGCAAGCGCTACGCCTGAGGCGGCTTGGGGGAGCGTCCGGGCAAGCCCCGCGGCCCAACGCCCGGGCCCCCGGACCGCGGCATGCCGAGTTGGCAGGGGAGCGTCGCAGGCTGCGGCAGTCGGAACAGGGCTGCCCGGGGCTTCGTTGTCGGGACTCGAGGATGGGCAGGCCCCGTCGGCGCCCAGCGGGGCCCGATGGCCTCCCATCCGGACCCCCCCAAGGAGCCGCTCAAACCCCATGATGCTGCGCACTTCTCTTGCCTGTCTCTCCGCACTCGCCCTGGGTGCCTGCGCCACCGCCCAGCCGACGCTCGCGCCGAACGAACAGGCCCAGGCGATCCTGGAGGCTCCCAGCCCCACGCCGCCCAAGCCGGACCGGCGGTCGCTGATCCAGAGCATCGTGGCCAGCAACGTCCGCCTGGAGTTCCGGGACGGCGAGGCGCTGAAGCGGACGGCCTCGGGCGTGGTCGTGGGGACCGAGGCCACCCCCACCGGCAGCGTGAGCTACGTGATGACCAACGCGCACGCGCTGGATGACCGGGGCTTCGAGAACCCGCGCCTGATCGTGGCGGTGGAGCGGGACGGAACCGAGCAGACCTACCTGGGGGAGGTGCTCGCGGTGGGCAGCGTCCCCGACATGGACCTCGCCCTGCTGCGCGTGCGCGGCGTGGCCCTGGAGTCGGTCGAGCTCGCCGAGGACGAGGACCTGTCGCTGGGCGAGGAGGTGGTCGTCGCCGCCTCTCCGTTCGGCCGATCGCTCTCGCTTGCCAGCGGCATGGTGAGCCGCATCGACCGCCGCGACGGCGTGGCCCACATGGTCAAGACCGATGCGCCGGTGGGGTACGGCTCCTCCGGCGGCGGGATCTACTCCCTCACCAACGGGCGGCTGCTCGGGGTGGTCGAGGGGTATCGCACCGCGAAGATGGGCTTCAACGTCGACGCCGAGCGCTACAGCTTCGAGGTCCCCATGCCGGGCGAGACCTTTGCCGCCCCGGTGACCAAGGTCCGCACCTTCCTGCAGTCCCACGGGCTCTCCCGGCTGATCCCCGGCGCAGAGGCGCCACCGGCGGCCGGAACCACGCAGACCGCCCGCGCCGACGGTTGACAGGCGGTCCCCGGGGCGACCAAACGTGGAGCCCATGGCCGAGCGCAGCTCCTGGGATCGCTACTTCATGGACATCGCCCTGCAGGTCGCCACCCGCGCGACCTGTGATCGCAAACACGTGGGGGCGGTGCTGGTACGGGATCGCACGATCCTCTCCACCGGCTACAACGGCAGCATCCGTGGCCTGCCCCACTGCGACGAGGTGGGCCACATGATGGAGAACGGCCACTGCGTGGCGACGGTGCACGCCGAGGCCAACGCCATCATCCAGGCGGCCAAGAACGGCGTCGCCATCGACGGCGCGACCATCTACACGACCGCGAGCCCCTGCTGGCCCTGCTTCAAGCTGATCGCCAACAGCGGTTGCACGCGCATCGTGTTCGGCGAGTTCTACCGGGACCCCCGGGTCTTCGAGTACGCGACCCGTCTCTCCATCGAGCTGGTGGATCTCACCCGGGCCGTCGAGGGCGCTCCCCCCGCCACCGGCTCCGGCTCCTGATCGGCCCCGTGCGTCCGGCGCATCCGGGCGTCGGGCGATGAGAACGTCGCCGAACCGACAGGCTCCTGCGCGCAGAGGTCGGTTGCGTCCCACCTCGAACGCTCCGCACCGCCCCCTCCCACAGCCGCGTTGACCCTCCTGCTCCGCTCCCCGCACGCTGGCGGCAGATGGAGCGGGGGCCCCACCACGGTGGCGTCTGCGCAAGGCCCGCTGGGTGGGCCGGGAGGATTGGGCACGTGGGAGCCGCTGTGGACGCAGAGTTGGAGATGCCTGGGACGGAGGCGCCGGAGGTGAAACCGGCGGAGGAGCTGACCTCCCACCTCGTCGACAGCCTGCTGCATGACGCCCGCAATCCCCTCAACGCCATCTCGATCCACCTCGAGGTGCTGGGGGGCAAGCTGCGGGATGACGACGGTCAGATTCCCGCCAACGTCCAGAAGAACCTGAAGGCCATCCGGGAGCAGGTGACCCGCCTGGATGGGATGCTGCGGCAGTTCGGCGCCTTCCTCGCCCCGCGCCCCGAGGCCAGCGCTCCGGTGGAGCTCGGCGCGCTCGTGCAGGGCGCCGGTGAGGTGATGGGACACGTCGCGCGCAGCCGCGGCCTCACCCTCTCCCTGTCGATCGAGACCAGCGTGCTGCTCTCGCCCCGCGATCCATCCGCCGTCCGCCGGTGCGTGCTGGAGGTTCTGGCCGCGGGCATCCGTGCCGCTCCCCCGGGGCAGGTCCTCTCGGTCCGCGTCACCCGCGGCGACGGGATGGCCTGTCTGGTGCTCGAGCCGCAGGACCTGAAGGGCGGGACGCTCGCGTGGGAGGTGCCGGGCGCGCAGCCGTGGGCGCGCGTCCAGGAGCTGGCCTCTTCATTGGATGCGGCAGTCCGGCAGCAGGGTGCGGCGAGGGCGTTGTTGCTGCCGATGGCATGAGGCGATTGCTGCCCCGGGACGCACGGGGCGGGAAGACCTGAGCGCGCAGCGCGCGGGACGCAGCCCCCGACCGGGACTGTCCGCGGGAGACAGCGCGCCTTCTGAATTCAGGACGGTGGCCCGGCGCGGCGACCGGACCGTTTGGTGAATCCGCGGTGGGGCGGCACCGCGCACGCAGGACCGGCTTCATGGCCGGAGGAGAGCAGTCGTGAGACCTGGACGCATTCTGGCCGTAGACGATGAACTCGCCACCCGCTCGGCGCTCGAGGAGCTGCTGACCAGCTGGGGGCACAAGGTCGAACTCGCCGCGGATGGCACCGAGGCCTTCCGTCGCGCGGAGTCCTTCCAACCGGACGTGGTGCTCTCCGACGTCGCCATGCCCCGGACCGACGGGCTGTGGTTGCTGCAGGCGATCAAGGAGGAGCTGCCGGATTGCCCCGTGGTCCTGCTCACCGGGCAGGGCAGTGTGGAGCACGCGGTCGCCGCGGTCCGCGCGGGGGCCTACGACTACATCGAGAAGCCGGTGGATCCCGCGAAGCTCAAGGTGATCCTGGGCCACGCCCTGCAGCGCACCGAGACCCTGCGTGAGGTGGAGCTCCTCAAGCGGCGGCTCAAGCAGCTGGGCTCCACGGACTTCATCGGGCAGTCGGCGCAGATGCGGCGGGTGCTGGAGCTGGTGGAGAAGGTGGCCCCCTCCAAGGCCAGCGTGTCGATCTCCGGGGAGAGCGGGACCGGCAAGGAGGTCGTCGCCCGCGCGCTGCACAATCTCTCCCCGCGGCGGGACAAGGCCTTCATCGCCGTCAACTGCGCCTCCATCCCCTCCACCCTCATCGAGAGTGAGATCTTCGGCCACGAGCGGGGGGCCTTCACCGGGGCCGACCAGCGACGGCCCGGCGTGTTCGAGCTGGCCCACGGCGGGACCCTCTTCCTCGACGAGGTCGGCGAGCTCCCGATCGAGCTGCAGGCCAAGCTGCTGCGGGTGCTCGAGGAGGGGCGGCTGCGGCGCCTCGGTGGCAAGGCGGAGCTCGAGGTGGACGTCCGGGTCCTCTCGGCGACCAATCGGGATCTGAAGGCCGAGATTGAAGCGCAGCGCTTCCGCGGCGATCTCTACTTCCGCCTCAACGTCTTCCAGGTGGAGCTGCCCCCGCTGCGCGATCGGCGTGAGGACATCCCCATGCTGGTCCAGCACTTCATCCACCGCTTCAACGACGAGTCGGGCAAGCGGGTGAGTGGGGTGCATCCCGACGCCATGCAGCTGCTGAAGGCCCACGCCTGGCCGGGCAACATCCGCGAGCTGCGCAACGCCGTGGAGCGGGCGGTCATCCTCTGCGAGGGGGAGCTCATCCTCAGCGAGCACCTGCCGCCGGATCTGGGGCCGCGCTCGGGAGAGAAGGAGACCTTCAACCTCCCGTTCGGGCTCACCCTGGACGTGATCGAGCGCGAGTACCTGCTCGCCTCGCTCAAGCGCAACAACGGCAACAAGGCGCGCACCGCCGACCGGCTCGGCATCAGCGAGAAGACCCTCTACAACAAGCTCAACCGCTACGCCGCCGAGGCCCGGGCCGCCCAGCGACAGGGCGCCGGTCTTCCGGAGGTGCTCTCCAGCGATCAACCCACGCGGATCCCCCCCTTCCTCCCGGGCACCCCGGGCGCCTGACGTCCCGTCCTTCCATTCCGCGCCGGTCCAAACGTGGTGGGTTCAGGTATTCACGCTCACCACACCCGCTTGACGGGCAGGGTCCGAAAGAGGGACTCTGCGGCCGTTGTCATCATAGGGGGGGCGTATCGTCGCCAGTCCGGACGATCCGCGGAGCCGGCGCACCCTCCCGAGGTCCAAGCAGACCCGCGAATCTGCACTCCGACCGTTCCTCCCGCACCGTCGGGGGGAAAGGAAAGGTCCTTCGCACGCATGAGCGATGCTCCCGTTTTGCATGTCTTCGCCGGTAAGGGCGGCGCCGGAAAGACGACCCTCGCCTCGGCCCGAGCCCTCCTGCTGGCCGACGCGGCGCCCAAGGAGCGCATCCTCCTGATCTCCACCTCCGGAGACGGCAGCCTGGCTGACCTCTGGAAGAAGAAGCTGGGCAAGAAGCCCGTGCGGCTGTTGCCGGGGAAGGGGACCGCCGGGTTGTTCGGCGTCGCCTTCGACGCGGCCTCCGCCTTCGGGCCCTTCGCCAAGGAGGTCCAGGGCGCGCTGGATGAGGCGCTGGCCAAGGGCCAGGTGCTCTCCGAGGACGCCCTGCGCAAGGCGGTCTCGCCGGTGCTCGATGGGCTCGAGGAGCTCGCCGGGCTCTTCAGCCTGCGTCAGGCCATCGAAGAGGGGCAGTGGGACCGGGTGGTCCTGGACACCGCCTCCACCAGCCACTTCCTGCGCCTGGTCGATCAGACCCTGCTGCTGCGCCGCCTGGTGAAGCTCCTGCGGCCGGTGGCCAAGGGGAAGAAGGCGGTGGTCGAGGACGCGCTGGAGGCGTGGGCCGCCCGCGGCGAGTCCCTGCTCGAGCTGCTGCGCGATGAGGCCCGGACCGCGGTGCACGTGGTGGCGCTGGCCGAGCCGGTCTCGGAAGGGCAGATCCGCACCTTCCTCGCCGGCCTCAAGGATCGGCAGATCACGCCGCACGCCCTGCTGGTGAACCTGGTGGAGGAGAACGAGGGCTGCCCCGCGTGTCAGGGCCGCCGCGGACTGCAGGCCCCGCACGCGCGCAAGTACAAGGCCATCGACAAGGCCCTCCCGGTGGTCCTGCTGGGCCGCCGTGAGACCGCGCCCCGTGGGGTCGAAGCGCTCCGCGAGCTCGGTCAGGCCTGGGAGGCCGGCAAGGAGTCCAAGGCGCTGGAGTTCGAGGCCTTCGAGGGACCTCCGGCGCTGGTGCGTGCCCCCTCCATGCCGCCCATCGCGGCCCCTCCGCTTCCGCCCACGCGCCTCATCTTCTTCGTGGGTCAGGGCGGCACCGGCAAGAGCTCCTGCGCGGCTGCGGCGGCGGTGACGTTGACCGAGCGCGAGGGCCCGGTGCTCCTCATCTCCGCCGACCCGCTGCACACCCTCTCTGACGTGCTGCAGTGCCGCCTCACGGACACCGAGACCCAGGTGAAGGGCACCAAGGGGCTCTACGCGCGCGAGCTCGATCTGCCGGCCTGGTACGCCTCGCTCAAGAAGCGCATCAAGGAGCGGGCGGAGAAGGCCTTCGACCAGAGCAAGGGCGCCGAGGTCACCGCGGACCGCGAGGTGCTGCGTAACCTCCTCGACGTGGCCCCGGCCCACATCGACGAGCTGGCCGGCCTCTGCGTGCTCACCGATGCGCTCTTCCAGGAGCGCTTCAAGCGGATCGTGGTGGATCTGCCCCCCCTGGCGGACGACACCCTGCGCCTGGTGACCCTCTCCAAGACAGGGGCGCGCTGGCTCGAGGCGCTTCAGGGCGTGCTCGAGAAGTACCGGGCCAAGGGCCTGGACGAGCTGGCCGACGAGGTCATCCGCCTGCGCCGGAGCGTGGACCGCTTTGCCGAGGCGCTCGCTTCGACCAACGAGGCGCGGTTCGTGGTGGTGGGCCGCGCCGAGGAAGGCTCGGTCGCGCGCACCGGCCGGATCGTGGACGCGCTGCGTGAGCTGTCGCTCCCCGTCGAGCGGGTGCTCATCAACCGCATCCTCCCCAAGAACGACTGCCCCCGCTGCGAGGGCCGCCGCAACGCCGAGCTCTCCGTGGCCAAGGCCGTGGAGAAGAAGTTCGACGTGCCGGTCACCGTGGCCCCCGCACTCGGGCGTCACCCGGCGGGTCTCAGGGAGCTCAAGGCGTTCCGGACCGCCTGGTACGCGCTCTCCGCGCCCACCTCCAAGACCCGCGCGGCCTGATCCCCGGGCGGCCCGGTGCCTCCCGGGCCCCTGCGGGGAAGTTTCAGCACACCGCTCCGGCGTCCGTTGAAAGGGCGATCCTGCGGTGCTACAGCCGCAGCCCAGCATGGCGATCCAATCCCAGTATGCCCTGGAGTTCGAGCGGCCCCTCATCGAGCTCGAGAAGCAGATCGATGAGCTCAAGGGTCTCTCCGGTGTCGGTGGTGTCGACGTTTCCGGAGAGATCGCGCGCCTCGAGAAGAAGGCCCTGAAGCTGCAGCAGGAGATCTTCAAGGATCTCTCGCGCTGGCAGGTGGTCCAGCTCTCGCGCCACATGGCGAGGCCGTACTTCCTCGACTACGTGAAGGCGATCTTCACCGACTACACCGAGCTGTCGGGTGACCGCCTCTACCGGGAGGATCCCTCGATCATCGGCGGCTTCGCGCGCTTCGAGGGGCGGCCGGTGATGGTGATCGGCCACCAGAAGGGGCGCAACACCAAGGAGAACATGGTGCGCAACTTCGGGATGCCGCGTCCCGAAGGCTACCGGAAGGCCCGTCGCCTGATGGAGCTGGCCGACCGCTTCCGCCGTCCGATCTTCACCTTCGTCGACACGCCCGGTGCCTACCCCGGTATCGGCGCCGAGGAGCGTGGACAGGCCGAGGCCATCGCCTCGAGCATCGAATCCATGGCCGGACTCGGCGTTCCGGTCATTGCGACGGTGGTCGGGGAGGGCGGCTCCGGTGGCGCGCTGGCCATCGGCGTGGGCAACCGGGTGTTGATGCTCGAGAACAGCATCTACTCGGTCATCTCCCCCGAGGCGTGCTCGTCCATCCTCTACCGCGACGCCAGCAAGGCCGAGAAGGCGGCGGACTCACTGAAGCTCACCGCGCGCGATCTGCTCAAGCTCGGCATCGTCGACGAGGTTCTGTCCGAGCCGGGAGGCGGGGCGCACCGGGATCCGGCCGCCATGGCCCAGACGCTGTCCGCGGCGCTGCGACGCCACCTGGACGCGCTCACCGGGATGTCTCCCGAGTCGTTGGTCGAGGATCGCTATCGCAAGTTCCGCGCGATGGGCGTCTTCACCGGGGGCCGCTGAGCGTGGCAGCCCGACCCTTCATCGTCGCCATCGACGGTCCGGCCGGTGCCGGAAAGTCGAGCGTCTCGCGGATCCTCGCGCGCCGTCTGGACTTCGCCCTGGTCGACACCGGCGCCATCTACCGCTGCGTGGCCCTCCAGGCCTCCCGCGAGCGGATCGCCTGGGATGACGACGCCGGCCTCGAGGCGCTGCTCGGTCGGATCGAGATCAGCTTCCGCGTGGAGGGTGAGCTCAACCGCGTGTTCCTCGGCGGGGAGGACGTCTCGGACGCCATCCGGCTGCCGGAGACCTCGATGGGCGCCTCCCAGGTGTCCTCGCGACCGGTGGTCCGCAACGGGCTTCTGGAGCTGCAGCGGCGGCTCGCACTGTCCGCTCCGAAGGGCGCGGTCCTCGAGGGTCGCGACATCGGCACGGTGGTCTTCCCCGACGCCGACGCCAAGTTCTTCCTCCAGGCCGATCCGGAGATCCGCGCGCGTCGCCGCTACGAGGAGCTGTTCGAGAAGGGCACCGAGCGTCCCCTGGACGAGGTGCTCGCCGATCAGCAGAAGCGGGACCGGGACGACGCCGCCCGCGAGGTGGCGCCCCTCAAGCCCGCGCAGGACGCCATCCACGTGGACTCGAGCGCGCTGCCCCTCTCCGAGGTCGTGCAGCGGATCGAGAACGCGGTGCGCGAGCGCCTCGCGCGTCGCGGCTGAAGCGCGTCGGTCGTGGGCATGCGAGCGTCACAAGGCGCAGCCCAGCGCGAACGCCGCGCGCCAGCCCGCCACACCCATCCCGGCTGAAGCGCCTCGGACGCTGCCGACACGCGAACGAGGTCGGCGTGACGGAAGGCCGAACGCCGGTGTGCGAGCGCCCACCCATCGCGGTTGAAGCGCCTCCCGGATCATGCGTGCGGGAGAGGGGCGCCCGGCGGGAACCGAGGCGGGTCACCCCCCGCCCTGGGGCGGCTGAGGGGCGAGGGCTGACCGGAAATCCACTCACCCCGCCGAAGCAGCGGGGACGTGGCGCAGCTTCAGTTCTTCGGAGGCACGTCCGCGCCGCGGATGCTCATCCGCAGCTCGGCGATCGCCGGGAGCAGCTCCGAGGGCTGCATCGTCCGCGGCACGTCGATGGCGAAGTGCTCGAAGTGCTCGAGGCCCTCGGCCTCGCGCCCCTCCATCATCGCCAGCGACCCCAGGAAGAGCAGGGCCTCCTCCGAACCGGGGTAAAGGTCGATCAGCAGCTGCAGCTCCTTGCGCGCGCTCCCGGTGTCCCCACGGAGCGCCTGGATCACCGCACGGTGCACCCGCAGCTCGGCGGCGAAGGGATCCACTGCGAGCGCGCGCTGCACGATGACGTCCGCCTCGTCGGTGCGCTGGAGCTGGATCAGGATGTGGCTCGACTCACCGGCCGCGTCCAGGTCGAGAGGATTGCGACGGAAGCGCTCGAGCGCCGCGGCGAGCTGAGGCGGATCGTCGTGGTTCGCGTGATCCGGGACCCCGTCGCCGTCGTGATCATGCTCCACGCCGGTGGGGACGCCCATGGGGGGCACGGTCCCGGTGGCCTCCATTCCATCCTTGCGCTCCTGCGACTCCTGTCCGAGCACCAGGCCCAGGGCGATGAAGAAGAGGACGACGCCCGAACCCCACACCGCAACCTTGAGAGCCGGGTGACGATCGAAGACGCCCAACACGCCGGTCGTCGCCACAGGCTGACGGCCCGGTGGAGCGGCAGGCTGGGCGCTGGCGGCGGCAGCACCTTCGTCGCGGGCCTTGAGCGCGGCCGCTGCGGCGAGCTCCAACCGCTTGAGCTCGGCCTCCCACGCCTCGGGCGCCTGGAGGTGCTTGGCCTCGCGATGGCTGCGGACCGCGTCCAGGGCGAGCTGTGCCTGCCGCTCGAGCTCCTGCGTGGCGGCGTTCGGTGCACGGCCGTCCGGACCGGATGAGGTGGCGTCCGTCTGTCCGGCCTCGGGACGCCGCGCGAAGAGCAGGTAGAGCCCCGCGCCCGCGAGCGCCACGGCGAGGGCGAAGATGCCCGGCAGCCACTGGGTCTCGTTCATTGATCCGTCTCCTTGCGTACCGCCTCGAGGTAGCGGGCCAGGTCGGCGTCCGCTTCCGAGGGTCCGTCGGCGGGCTGGGCCGCCCCATCGGGAAGCTGTTCGTCGGGGGCGTTTTCATCCCCCTTCACCTGCCGGGCGATCACCACCATCCCGAGCAGGACCAACACCAGGGGGCCGGCCCAGACGAGGAGGTTCACCCCGCTGACTTCGGGCTCGAGCAACACCCACTCGCCGTAGCGCGCGACGAAGTAGTCGATGACCTCATCGTCGCTCTTGCCCTCCGCGACCAGCTCCCGGACCCGCTCGAGCTGCGCCCGCGCCATCGAGGAAGGGGAGTCGGAGATCGCCACGCCCTGGCACACCGCGCAGCGGAGCCCACTGGCGAGCGCCTGGACCCGGGCCTCCTGCTCCGCCGGGAGCGGCTCTCCGGCGAGGCGCTGGGGCGCGTACTGGCCCAACGTGAGTCCGGTGATGAGGTGCAGGGTGATGAGGGCGGCGTGCATGGAAGTCCGAAAGGGGCGGCGGCGTTCAGCCTCCGGTGAGTTGATCCACGCGATGGACGAGATCCATCTGACTGATGGGGCCCACGTGCTTGTCCACGATCGTCCCATCCGCGGAGATGAAGTAGGTCTCGGGGACGCCGGAGGCGCCGAAGTCCACGGCGACCTGGCCGCGCTCATCCAGGAGGTGGGGGAAGGAGGCGCCGTGGCGCGCGAGCCAGGCCCGGGCGTTGGCCTCGGTGTCCTCGAACACCACGCCCACGAACTGCACCCGGTGACCCATGCTGCGCGCGCCCCACTCGAGGATGGGATGCTCGATCGCGCAGGGGCCGCACCAGCTGGCCCAGAAGTTCATCACCACCGGGCGCCCGCGGAGGGACTCGAGGGTCATGGCCCCCTCGCCGTTGATGACCTTCATCTCGAAGTCCGGCGCGGTCTGTCCCTTGAGCTGGAAGGGGACCGCGCGGGGATCGGTCCCGAACGCGCGGTAGAGCACCACCAGCAGCAGCGCGGCCACTGCGCCCGCGGGGATCACCCACCACCAGCGCTTCATGCGGCCCCCTGCTCAGCGGTGGGGGACGGCGCATCGGCAGGCGCCACCTCCGGTTTGCCTCCCTCACCGTCCGCCTTCGTACCGGCCTTGCCGGGCTTCCTGCGACGCACCGGCCAGACGGCGATCAACGTTCCGAAGGCCAGGATGGGGAGGCTCCACCAGATCCAGCTCACCAGCGGGAAGGTCCAGGCGTTGAAGCTTGCGATCTGGCTCTTGCCGTCGAACGCGAGCAGCGAGACGTAGAGATCCTCGCGCACGGTGTCGTGGACGGCCGGGGTCCCGACGGGATCGGTGCTGCTCTCGTAGTAGTTCATGCGCGGCGCGAGCAGGCGCTGCCCATCCCCACCGCGCGGGGTGAGCTGCAGACGCGCGGCGACGTACTCGCGGTGCGGCTCCTGCCCCCGGACCAGGCCTTCGAAGGTCATCTGGTGGCCCTGCAGCTCGAAGGACTCTCCGACCCGCAGGGTGGCGGTGGTGTGCGAGACGAAGGCCGAGGAGGCCGCGACCGCGACGGCGATGAGGACGATGCCGAGGTGGACGATGTAGCCACCGAAGCGCCGCTGGGAACGCGACGCCGAGCCGGAGAGGGCCTTGAAGAAGGACTCCTGCTTGTCCCGCATCCGCGCGCGCACCGGCAGCACCAGCTCCCGCAGCGTGATCACGGTGACGAAGGCCGCGAGCCCGAAGACGCTCAACGCGTAGCCGCCACGCAGCCCGAACGCCACGCACACACCGACGGTCAGGAGGGCCGCACCGGCCGGCACCAGGAACTGGTTGCGGAAGCGGCTTCCGTCCGCGCGACCCCAGGGCAGCATCGGCCCCACGCCCATGAGGAAGAGCATGGCGACCCAGAAGGGCAGGGTGAGGCGGTTGAAGTAGGGGGCCCCCACGCTGACGCGCTTGTCGAAGAGGCTCTCGGCGATGAGGGGGTGCAGCGTGCCCACCAGCACCACGAAGGTGAGGGCGGCGAAGACCAGGTTGTTGACGAGGATGCTCGTCTCGCGGCTGAGCGGCGCCTTGATGTGATCCTCGGCGACCAGCAGCGGTCCGCGGAAGGCCAGCAGTGAGATGCACGCCACCAGCAGGATCCCGATGAAGACCAGGAAGGTGGGCCCGATGTCCGACTGGGTGAAGCTGTGGACCGAGTTGAAGACCCCCGACCGGGTCATGAACGTGCCCAGGATGGTGAGCACGAAGCTCGCGAGCGCGAGGCTCAGGGTCCAGAGCTTGAGCATGCGCTTGCGCTCCTGGACCATGGTCGAGTGGATGAAGGCGGTGGCGGTGAGCCACGGCAGGAAGCTCGCGTTCTCCACCGGGTCCCACGCCCAGTAGCCACCCCAGCCCAGGACGGCGTAGGCCCACCAACCGCCGAGCACGATGCCGATGGTGAGGAAGATCCACGCCGTGAGCGTCCAGCGGCGCAGCGGCCCCATCCAGGAGGTACGGATCTCCCCCTTGATGAGCCCGGCCAATGCGACGCCGAAGGGGACCGTCATGCCCACGTAGCCCAGGTAGAGCATGGGCGGGTGGACGATCATCAGCACGTGGTTCTGCAGCAGCGGGTTGGGTCCCGGGCCGTTCGAGGGCGGGTTGGGCAGCACCTCGAAGGGGTTGGCCGGACCGGCGATCAGGAAGGCGAAGAAGGTCGCCACGCTCAGCATCACGCCCAGCGCGACCGACATGTAGAGGGGATCCTCCTTGCGGTGCAGCCAGGCGAAGGCCGCCAGGTAGCCGCCGAGCACCAGGCCCCAGAAGAGGATGGAGCCCTCGAGCGCGCTCCAGAGCGAGACGATCTTGTAGACCGTGGGGGTCTGGATGCTGCCGACCTGGGCGACGTAGCGGATGCTGAAGTCGTCCGTGAGCAGCCCCACCTCCATCACGAGGTTGGCCGCGAGCATCGCGCCCGCGAATGCGTAGGTTGCGCCCAGCGCCCAGCGCAGCGTGGCCGGACGGCGGCGCAGACCGCCCACCAGCCCCACGACCGCGCCGAACGTGGCGGCGGCCACGCCCACCAGGACCAGCGCGTATCCCAGGTGCCCCAGGCTCATGGAGCCCCCGGCCCGCTGGCAGCACTCACGGTCTGATCCCAGGACTTCTCCTCACCCTCCTCGGGCGGGCGGTACTCGTTGGAGTGGTTGACCATGAGCCGGTTGGATTCGAAGAGGCCCGCCGAGGACCAGGTGCCCTCGACGACCACGCCGATGTTGTCGCGGAACATCTGGGGGGGCGTCTCGCGGCTGCGGACCGGGACGCTCACCGCGTCCTCCTCGACGCCCTCGGCCACCCGGAAGCGGAGCTCGGCGGAGTCGGCGTCCCACTCGATGCTGCCCTCTTTGACGACGCCGCCCAGACGGATGGTGGGGCCGTAGGCCTTGTCGCCCTGGTCCAGCATCTCCTGCGGGCTCCAGTAGTAGACGAGGTTCTCGCCCAGGTTTCCGAAGGCGATGACCGCCAGCCCGGAGGCGGCGATGGCCAGGGCGCCCACGAGGATGAGGCGGTTGCGCGTGGTCGGGCTCATGACGGCTTCTCCTCAGACCGGCCCGCGCGACCGGGGCGGCGCCACCAGAGGCTCAACGCGTAGAGGGCCATGCTCAGGTAGGCGATTGCGTAGGAGGCCCAGACGAACTCCCATCCCCCCTGGATCCTTCCACTTCCCACCCGTTCGGCAGCGTCGGCGACCTGGGCCAGCAGCATCAGTCCGTTCATGGTTTGTCAGGTCCTTGGTTGAAAGGGGTTCAGCCCGCAGCCGCAGTGGGCTCGCCGAGGGCCTCGGGGAGGGCGAGCTCCTCCTTCCGGTTCGCCATCGCGATGCGGTAGCGGCTCCAGAGGAAGGCCAGGAAGACGAAGAGGAGGGCGAAGGCGTTCACGCGCAGCGCCAGGGTCATGTCGGGGTGGACGGTCTGCGGCGTGGACTGTTCCTGGTGGAGGCTGCGCCACCAGCGCACGCTGAACCACACGATGGGGATGTCCATGAAGGCGATGATGCCGACCACCGCGCTCCACACCGCGCGCTTCTCGGGATCCTCGATGAAGCGGCGCAGGGTCATGTAGCCCATGTACGCGACCAGCAGCACCGCCATGGAGGTGAGCCGCGGGTCCCAGTCCCAGTAGACGCCCCAGGTGGGCTTGCCCCAGAGCATGCCCAGCACGAGGCCGTAGACGCCGAACATGAGCCCGACCTCGGCGCTGGCCTCGGCCAGGGAGTCGGCCTTCCAGCTCGCGCGGATCAGGTAGGCCACGCAGGCGACGAAGTTGATGAAGCCTCCGATGAGGGTCATCCACATCGCCGGAACGTGGGTGTAGATGATCCGGTAGACGTCGCCCATCTCCCGGTCGGCCGGCGCCCAGAACAGGCCCATCCAGGCACCCACCACCACCAGGATGAGCCCGAGCGCGCCCAGCCCCAGACGGAGGTTCCTCCACTTGTCGTCCATGACCGCTAGTCCTCGATGACGCGGGGGAAGAGCACGAGCCCCAGTCCCCAGTAGATGAGGTTGAAGGCCGACAACAACCCGACCCATGAGCCGAGCTGCGCCATCGGATCACCCTGGAGGACCAGCGTCGTCGCCTTCACCGCAGCGAGGAGGGCGGGGATCACCAGGGGAAACAGCAACAGGGGAAGTAGCACATCCTTCGCCCGCGCGTGGTTGGCGATGGCCGAGTACACCACTCCCGGCGCGCTGAGGGCCGTGCAGCCGAGCGTCAGGATGCCGAGCAGGGGGGCGAGACCCATCTTCAGCTCGATCCCGTAGATGGCGATCATCACCGGCAACAGGGTCAGGCCGAGGAAGACCAGCAACAGGGCGTTTCCCAGGGCCTTGGAGAGGAAGATGGCCTGGGGGTCGGTGGGGCTCAGGCGCAGCCCATCCAGGCACAGGTTCTCCTGCTCCACCCGGAACGACTCGCCGAGCGAGAGCACGCTCGCAAAGAGGAGGGCCAGCCACAGGTATCCGCCGCCATGCCTGGCGAGGAGGGTGGTGTCCGGACCCAGCGCGAAGGAGAAGAGCAGCAGGGTCGCCAGGGCGAAGAAGATGAGCGCGTTGAGGCGCGCGCGGGTGCGCCACTCCAGCAGCAGGTCCTTGCGCAGCAGGATCCAGGTGGTCCGCAGGAGCCCCGGCGCGTTCATGGCGTCACCTGCCGGCCTTCGACCAGGTGCAGGCGCACGTCACACAGGCGCTCGCCCTGTTCCACCAGGTGGGTGGCGAGGATGATGCCCACCCCTTCGGCGCGCAGCTCCTCAATCACCTGCTCCATGTGGAGGATGCCGGCCGGATCCAGCTCCCCGAAGGGCTCGTCCAGCAGGGCCAGCCGCGGCTTCTGGGCCAGCAGCCTCGCGATGGCCAGGCGCTTGCGCATCCCCGCCGAGAAGTGGCGGACCGGGTGGCTGCCCCGCGCAGACAGGCCCATGCGCTCGAGGAGCGCCCGGCTGTCGCCTGCCGGATCGGGACGCCCGAGCAGCCGCCCGAGCACCACCAGGTTCTGGTGGGCGGTCAGGTCCTCATAGAGGAAGCTGTCGTGGCTCAGCAACGCCACCTCACGGCGCACCTGCTCGGTGGCCTCGCGGGTGTCGTGTCCCAGCACGGTGATCCGCCCCGCGGTGGGGCGGACGGCGGTGGCGATCATCCGCAGCAGCGTGCTCTTGCCCGAACCGTTGTGGCCGGTGAGCAGCAGGGCCTTCCCGGTCGGCAGGGTGTAGCTGACCCGGGCCAGGGCCCAGCGGCGGCCGAAGCGGCGGCTGACGTCGTCGAGCACCAGGGCATTGGGCGGGGACATGGTGGAGGCGGGGGCGGACGTCCGGTTCGTTGCGGCGGCCGTGGCGGATCCTCATGGCGGAAGGCGCGGGGCCGTCCGGATCCACCAAGGGCCCCGACCGTCCCAGCGCCGCGGTTCTGCTAGCGCAACGGGTCCCCCAAGTCATGCCCCGAATGCGCGCTGCCACCCTCCGGTGACCCGCGGACCGCCCCTGCGCGCGTGCCCGCCTGCCTGGTCAGCGGGCCTTCAGCAAATGCCTGAAACCACGGCAGAAGCGGGGCCCGAAGCGGATGCCGCCACCTCCCGGCGCACGCCTTGCGGAAGGACGGGCGGCTTCGAGGTGCGACGAACCGCCGCAGGGCATCCGCCCGGGTTCAGGGGCGGCGATTGAGCAGTCCGGGCGGGGGATGTGGGAAGGGCGGCGCCCGGATCCGGGCAAGGGTTTGACCCATTTCCCGCTGCCGCAGACCGCCGTGGCGCGCGCCGGGGGGCACAGCCCCCTGAGACAACGGCCCGCGGGGCTCCGTGGCGTATGCCGCGGAACGGATGGCGCTCGCTTTGCAGACCGAAACGCTCCGATGCGGTCCCGCCGGTGGGGACCGGAACAGGTCGGCCCCACGGTCGGGGCGGGGAGGAAGTCGGATGTCAGGACGGATGCGGCGGATCGCCAAGGCGGCGGTGGCGGGAGTGATGCACTACTCGGGCATGCGCACGGCGTTGGCCACCGTCAGGCGCCACCGGGCCGGAGGCCGGCGGATCCTCATCGTCAGCTACCACCGGGTGGTGGATGACTTCACCGGTGAGCTGCAGCGCTCCATTCCGGGGTTGCTGATCTCCAAGGAGACCTTCCAGCGGCATCTCGAGGAGGCGCACCGGGCCGGCTATGCATTCGCCACCCTGGGCGAGGCGTTGGAGGTGATGAGCGGCAAGCGCAAGGCCGCCCGCGATCTGTGCGTGGTGACCTTCGATGACGGTTACCGCGACGTCTATCGATGGGCCTTCCCCATTCTGAAGAAGATGGGGATCCCGGCGACCATCTACCTGCCGGCCCTCTACGTGGGCACCGAGCGCCGCTTCGATCACGATCGGCTCTTCCACCTCATCCGCCTGCTTCAGGAGACCGGCCAGGAGCCGCTGTACGAGACCCTGCCTCCCTGGAGTGCGGGGCTCATCGCGCCGGTGCTGCAGGGGTTGCAACCCCTCTCCGGCGCGCTGGACGACTTCATCGGCTACCACCGGGGCGCGATGCTGCGCGCCACCATCGATGGGCTCGAGCGGCAGCTCGGAGCCGTGGGGCCGGTGCTTCCCGTCCAGGGTGACGTGATGGATTGGGACGAGGTGCGCGAGATGGCCGGACAGGGCATCTCCTTCGGCGCCCACACCCTCCACCACACCGTGCTCACCCTGGAGCCCCGCGACGACGTGCGGCGGGAGATCCGCGAGTCCAAGGCGATCATCGAGAAGGAGGTGGGGCAGCCGGTCGAGGACTTCGCCTACTGCAACGGCTGGTACTCGGACGTGGTGATCCGGGAGCTGCGGGAGGCCGGCTTCCGCTCGGCGGTCACCACCGAGGATCTCGCCAACGTGATCGGCGGGGACCCCTTCACCCTCAAGCGCAAGGTGCTCTGGGAGAACTTCAGCTCCGGCATGGACGGCGCCTACTCCTCGGCCCTCACCCGCTGCCAGCTGGATGACGTGTTCGGGACCCTGGGCGTCAACAACCCCGTCGCCGGCCGCCGCTCGCAGATGTCGCTGCCGCCGTTCGAACAGCCCACCCTCCAGCCGGAGCAGGTGTGAAGGACCAGGCGGGTTCCAGCGACTTTCTCGGCCGGGCCGGGCCGCTGGTCCTCGCGCGTTTTGCGACCGCACTGCTCGGGATCTCCATCCCGTTGGTGCTGGCGCGGATGCTCCCGCTCGAGGACTACGGCACCTACAAGCAGCTCTTCCTGCTCTCGCAGACCCTCTACTTCGTGCTCCCGTTGGGAGTCCCGCAGGGGCTGTTCTACTTCCTGCCGCGGGTGGAGGAGCGGCGCTCCTACCTCTTCCAGTCGCTGCTCTTCATGGCGGGGATGGGGTGTCTGTCGGCGGTGCTGCTGCACGGGGCGCTGCCCTGGCTTTCCGGGGTGCTCAACAACCCTGCGCTGCTCGAGCACCGTCTGGCGCTCTCGGTCTACACCGGGGCGCTGCTCGGTTCGTTCGGGCTCGAGCCCTCGCTGACCGCCCGGGGACGCACCGGCGCGGCGGCCATCGCCTACCTGATCTCCGACACCACCCGGGCGCTGCTTCTGGTGCTGCCGGTCCTCTTCGGCTTCGGGCTGGCGGGGATGATGGGGAGCCTGGCGGCCTACGCGCTGCTGCGCTGGGGCCTGGCCTGGTGGGTGGGGCTTTCCGGAGAGCGGGGGCCGTTCTGGGTCCCCACGCACGCCACCGCGCAGCTGCGCTACGCGCTTCCCTTCGGCGCGGCGATGGCGCTGGCCATTCCCCAGCAGTACGCCCACCAGTACGCGGTGTCCTGGGCGGTCTCGCCGGAGGCCTTCGCCATCTATGCGGTGGGCTGCTTCCAGCTGCCGCTGGTGGATCTGCTCTACACGCCGACCAGTGAGGTCCTGATGGTGCGGCTGGGGGAACTCGACGCGCAGGGGCGCAGCCACGAGGGGGTGGGGGCCTTCCGGGAGGCGAGCGGCAAGCTGGCCTACGTCTTCCTTCCCATGGCCGCGTTCCTCTTCGCCGCGGCGCCCGACTTCATCGGCGGACTCTTCGGCGCGCGCTACCTGGATGCGGTGCCGATCTTCCGGGTGAGCGTGCTCGCCGTGTGCCTGGCGCTGCTGCCCATGGACGGGGTGCTGCGGGCCCGGGGACGGACGCGGGCGATCTTCTTCTCCTACCTGACCAAGGCGGTGGTGACCGTCCCCCTGGTGTACGTGGGCGTGACGCGCTTCGGGATGATGGGGGCGGTGAGCGCGTGGGCCCTGGCGGAGCTGGTGGGCAAGTGCACGTTGCTGGCGGCGGTGCCGGGGGCGCTGGGGCTCAAGGGTGTGCGGGGCGTGCTGCGGATGCTGCCGCTGCAGGAGCTCGCCCGCGCGGGGGGCGCCGCGATGGCGGCCGCGGTGAGCGTGTGGCTCTTGCGCAGCGGCGTGCCCGGGCGGCTCACCGACCTGCACGACGGCTGGGTGCGCCTGCTCCCGCTGGCCGTCGCCGGCGTCCTCTTCCTCATGGGGTACGCGCTGCTGCTGCGGCTGTCCGGGGTGAACCCGATGGAGGTGGTGGCGGCCTTCCGTCCGCGACGTGCACAGCGCGCGTCCTGAAGCGATTGGGGGCCGGTTCGTAACGGACGTTCCTGCACGCGGGAACGACGGCTTGTGTGTCATCGGAAGCGGCGCGGGGGCGATGCGGACGGTGGTGGGCCTGTCAGCGCGCGGGGGCGTTCTTAAGCTCCGCGCCGGTCGCCGCAGAGAAGCTGTCGCGGCGCCGCCGGTGGGCGAGGGAAGGGGGACCAAAGGTGGGAGCCATCAAGCTGTATCGCTGGTCGCGGGCGTTGCACCTCAAGCGGGTGCCGCTGCTTCCGGGCCTGTTGCGCCGCGCGATCCTTCACCTCTACGGCGCGTGGCTGCCGTGCGAGGCGGAGATCGGTGAGGGGACCATGCTGGGCTACGGCGGCCTGGGCGTGGTGCTCCACAAGGATTCGGTCATCGGGCGCCACTGCCTGCTGAGCCAGCAGGTGACGCTGGGGGGGCGGAACGGTCAGCCCGGGGCACCGGTGCTCGGGGACTTCGTCCGGGTCGGGGCGGGGGCCCGCATCCTGGGCAACATCCGGGTGGATGACTTCGCGGTGATCGGCGCCAACGCGGTGGTGGTGCACGACGTGCCCCGCGGGGCGGTGGTCGCCGGCGTGCCGGCCCGGGTGCTCCGGGAGCAGCTCGACCCGGTGTTCGACTGGACCCGCGACATGGGGCGTCCGCCTCCCGGCGTGGAGGGTCGCAACGTCATGGCGCCGAGAAACGCGGAGGGACTCATCGATGCGGGTGCTGCTGATCGGTGACTTCCCACCCCCCATGGGTGGGGTCTCCGTTCACGTGCAGCGGCTGCATTCCCTGCTGCGCCGGCGGGGCCTGTCCGTGGGGGGCGTGGACATCGGACAGGGGAAGGTGCCGGGCCCGGGGATCCGCAAGGCGAGGACCCCGTCCGCGCTGATCGCCGCCCTCGCCCGGGAACCGGTGGCGGTGAGCCATCTGCACACCAGCGGCAACAACGCCCGTGCCTTCCAGGTCGCGGCGGCGGTGGGAATGATGCGGGGCGCCGGGAAGGGCCCCCTCATGGCCACGCTGCATTCGGGGCTGCTCCCGGGGTTTTTGGCGGCATCGCGCAGCAACCGGCTGCTCGCGCGCGTCGCCCTGGCCCCCTACGTTCAGCTCATCGCGGTCTCCGAGGCAGTCGCCGGGGCGCTGCACGGCGCTGGACTTCCGGCCTCGCGGATCGCCGTGCGTGAAGCCTTCCTCAGCGAGGGACTCGAAGAGGTGCGGGCCCAGGCCACGCGGCGGCCCGAGCCGGGTCCGGTGCTGGCCTTCGCCCACCATCCTTCGCCGGTCTATGGGCGCACGCTCTTCTTCGAGGCACTGGCGCAGCTTTCCGGGAAGCATCCGCAGGTGCGCGCCCGCGTCCACGGTCCGGGAACCGGCAGCGACGCCTTCCGGGAGGACGTCGCCCGGTTCGGATTGGAGGGGCGGCTGCAGATTCTGGGCGAGGTCTCGCAGGAGCGGGCGCTGGCCTCGGTCGCCACCGCGGACCTCTTCGTACGACCCACCTTCGCGGACGGGGATGCCATCTCCGTCCGCGAGGCGCTGGCGCTCGGCGTGCGCTGCGTGGCCTCGGATGCAGCGCAGCGGCCACGAGGCGTGGTGACCCACCGGACCGGTGACGTCACCTCGCTCGTCGCGGCCATCAACGGGGCGCTCGCGGCCCCTCCGCCGGCTCCGGACACCGGGTCCGATGTCGGCGCCTTTCTCTTCGACCGCTACCGCGCGCTCTGGGAGGCGCACGTGGCGGTGGGCGGTCGTTCTCACCCTTCACCTGAGCGGGAGCGTATCGATGCGTCGCAGTGATGAAATGAACCTGAGGAAGCGGGCGCTCAGAGGTCGCGACCTGGTCGTCTTCAGCAACGACTGGGATGGGGATCCCCTGAGCAAGACCCACATCATGCGGATCCTCGCCCGCGACAACCGGATCCTCTGGGTCAACAGCATCGGCAACCGCGCCCCCCGCATCGACGGGCACGATCTGCGTCGGATCGCCAACAAGCTCCAGCGCTTCACCGAAGGGGTGAAGGAGGTGGAGCCCAACATCTTCGTCTTCTCGCCGCTGGCGGTGCCCCTCTACGGATCGCCGGCGGTGCGCGCCCTCAATGGGGTGCTCCTGCGGGCGCAGCTCAAGCGGGTGATGCAGCAGCTCCACTTCGAGCGGCCCATCTCCTGGTCCTTCCTGCCCTCGTCCGCGCCGGTGTCCGGGACCCTTGGCGAGGACTACGTCGTCTACCACTGCGTGGATGAGTTCAGCGCCTTCACCGACACCAACGGAGCGCACATTGCGTCGTTGGAGTCGGACCTCCTCGCCAAGGCGGACCTGGTGGTGACCAGCTCCGGGATCCTCGAGGAGGAGAAGAAGAAGCAGAACGCGCACACGGTGCTGGTGCGGCACGGCGTGGATTTCAAGCACTTCTCCAAGGCGCTGGACCCCAAGCTCGAGATCCCCGAGGCCCTGCGCGCGCTGCCCAAACCCATCATCGGTTTCTTCGGGCTCATCGCTCCGTGGGTCGATCTGGAGGCCATCGAGAAGGTGGCCAGGGATCATCCGACCGGCTCGGTGGTTCTGTTGGGGAAGGTCGCGCCGGACGCCGACGTCTCGCGTCTGGAGGCCCTGCCCAACGTCCACTTCATGGGGCGTCGGCCGTATTCGGAGCTCCCGGCGTGGTGCAAGGGGTTCGATGTCGCGCTGATGCCCTTCGTCATCGACCGGCTGACGCTCAACTCCAACCCCCTCAAGGTGCGCGAGTACCTGGCGGCCGGCCTGCCGGTGGTCTCCAGTGATCTGCCGGAAGTCACCCAGCTCGGCCTCTGCCACATCGCCCGGGACGCGGATGATTTCCCGAAGAAGGTCCGCGCGGCCCTCAAGGCGGGCGGCGGCCCCACCCGCGCGCGCGCCGAGCGCATCCGTCACGAGAGCTGGGAGGCCCGCGTGGACAGCATCCGCGACGCGGTGGGAGAGGCGATGCTGCGGTCCGGACACCGTCTCTGACCCCGGCAGCGACGTCGTCGTTCAGGCTCGCGGCGTCGTCGGTCTCAGGCTCGCGACGTCCCCGGCCTGAGGCTCGCGGCGTCGTCGGTCTCAGGCTCGCGGCGTCGTTTGTCTCAGGATCGCGCCGTCGTCCGCTGTGGAACGGCGCCGCGGCCGGGCCACATCCGTGTCCGAATGATGGTTGCCGGTGCAACGTTCTGAGGACGTGCCGGCCCTGTGTCGGCGCGGCCGTGGATCCGGCGTCGCCGAACGGAGGCGACCCTTCGGACCGGCGGCATCAGGCAGCGCGGCGGTCGGCACCACTGGAGGTCACCCCGCGGGGGGCCGTCCCCTGAAGGGTCAGCTCCAACTCGGCGCCGAGCCGGGCGAGCTGCGCGTACCGGGCGGGGCGCACGCGCCGCTCGGAGGCGGCCGCCTCAAGCTGCTGGAGGATGGACAGGGCCCAGCCGGAAGCGCGACCGCAGCGGGCCTCCACGGCGCGGGCGACGTCGGTGGAGGGCGAGCGGACGTCCACCCCGAGGCGCTCGGCGGCGAGCTGCCGCAGGTGGGCGAGCTGGGCTGCGAGCAGCTCCGGCTCCACCTGCGAGCGGCGCAGGAGCCAGCCGAAGGCGCGGACCGTCTCCAGGCTCGAGCGGTGACGCACATCGGGCGTCGGACGCGGCGGCCCCAGACGGGGGCCGAGAACCCAGCCGGCGAAGAGCAGGCACAGACCCAGCTGCAGGAGGGTCAGGCGCAGGCTCCGCGAGGTTGACCCGTGAGGCGCGCGCCCGTGATGGAAGGTCTCGATGAGGTGTATCGGTCCCTGAGACGCCAGCCCTTCCCAGAAGGCAAGGTGGTCCCCCAGCCCGATCCGCCGGTTCTCGATGAGGTCCGTCCCCGAGGTCAGCCACACCTCGCCGCGCCCGTGCGGGATGTGCCAGAGGCCTACTGCCTCCCCCTTCCGGGCGACGGCGAGGGCACCGGGCTTCGAGGTCTTCAGCGTCGGTCCGGGCGCGAACACCAGCTCACCGGCAACCGGGGCCCCCTCCGCTTGGAGCGTGAGTGGCACGTCCACCGTGGGGCGCAGGCCGCCCGGGTGGTCGGCCTTGAGGGCGGGGCCGTCCAGCAGCTGGAGTCGTGCACTCAGGTGCGTCTGTGTGCCGAGGCCGTCCATCATCGCCACCAGCGTCCCGCCACCTTCGACGAAGGACAGAATCTGAAGGACGTCCTCCTTCGGGATCGTCCTGGCGGTGGGGGCGGCCAGGACCCAGGTCGCGCCTCCAGTCGGGATCCCCTCGTTCACGACCTCCACGGTATGTCCCCGTGCCAGAAGGTAGCGGGTGAGGGCGGCAGCGCCGGCCGGTCGGGTGTCATCGGCGAGCGGGCGCCCCACGCCGCGCTGCGCACCGTCTTCGAGGAGCAGTCCTCCCACCACCACCAGGAGGAGCACGAGGGGGAGGAGCCAGGGACCGAAGCGCCTCACGCTGCCTCCGCCCGTGCGCCAAGGCCGGAGAGGTGGACCTCGATGCGGTCGAGGAAGCGGTTCGCCTCAGCGGGCGCGACCGCGGCCAGCGAATAGAAGGCCCGGTCGTACCAGGCCAGCAGCTCGGTGAGCCCGGCGACCTCTGCGTCCGAGGCGCCGCTCGAGGGGAGCGCCTGCGCGAGCTCGCGGTTGGTCCGAACCCGACCCGGAGGAATCACGCCGGCGTCCTCGAGTCCGGAGAGCAGGGCGAGCAGCCCCTGACGGATGGCTTCCCGGGGCGCGCTGGCGGTGGCCTCCCGTCCGCGGGCGAGATGTCGGGAAGGCAGGTCGAGCACCTCGACCGCGGCCGCCTCCGCCGCGAGCGGAAGGGGAGCCCCGACCTCCGATGCCCGCCGACCGCGGATCCACCGGAGCGCGAGCCACACCAAGAGCAGCACCGCCCCCGCGAGAACCAGGGTCCGGGTCCATCCGGCAAAGCCCGCCGCGCCCGACGACTCCACGAGGGACAGCAACCAATCGAAAAGCAGCTCCCACAGGTGTTCGAGCGATCCCGACCCCCGCTCACGCGCGCCCGCCAGGGAGGGATCCGCGAAGATCGCCTCGAGCAGGGCCGGGTCCACCTCCGGCTTGGGCGCACCCTCCAGCAGCCACCGGCAGGTGTCGGCATCGGCGCCGCTCCCGCACGCGGCGGGCGCCACGTCGGGGGCTGCTGTCGCCCGGGACGTCATGGGATGCGCTCGAGCGCCAGCTCCAGATCAAGGCCTTCGCGGCGCACCCGCTGATCCACGTAGAAGAGGACACAGCCGGCAACGACCAGCGGTCCGAAGAGGGCCTGTCCTCCCGCGACCATCAGCTCGGCGGGGATGCGCCACAGCCAGGGAATCTGAACCGGGCCCCCTCCATCTTCGAAGTACACGCCCTCGAGGGCGAAGCGGGGGATGGCAGCGACGAACTGGGTGATGGTGCCCAGGATCGACACCACGGTGAAGACGATCGCGGCGCGCACCTGGGAGCGCCCCAGAAAGCCGGGCCCCACCCGGCCACGCAGCAGCGCCCCGCCGCGCTTGAAGAGGGTCCAGGTGCCGGCGCGCTCGGCCGCCACCACCGGCAACGCCATGCTGCTTCTCAGCATCCACCACAGGGCAAAGGCCACCCAGAGGAGGAAGCCCAGGATCATCACGAGCACCAACGGGACGATGGGGAGCGAGAACCCCGAGCTCCGGGTCAGCATGCCGATGGGCACCAGCAGCAGCATCGTCGGCGCCATGATGGCGAGGGACCCCAGGGCGAAGACACCCAGGAGCAAGAGGAGCTGCTGGGTACTCCGCATGGCGAGCGCCCGGCCTTTCTCGGCGACGACCTCCCGGCCGGTCACCCTGGGCAGAAGTTCCCGGGCCACCACCAGCTGGCCGAACCAGCTGATGCAGGAGCCGAGGAAGAACAGCCCGAACCCACCCGCCAGGGAACTCAGCAGTTCCCCGATGGCACCGGCCTCGATGAGGGCCTCGTAATCCGTCGCGATCAGGGAGTTGGCGATCACCGCCAGCAGGTGGGCGGTCAGCGCGAAGGGCAGCATGGTCCGGACGAGCGGCCACAGGTGGGTGCGCCACAGGCGGACTGAGCGGTCAATGAGCTCACCCAGATGGAGCGGGCGCAGGGAAGAGGAGGCCATGGAGCGCCGATGGTAGTCGAGACCGGCGGGGATTTCCGGTGTGGAGCGCAGGCAGACGGTGGCCGCCACGAGGAGCAAGCGCACGGAGCCGGACGGACGCTGACCGGAACCTTCCCCTGCTCAATGGAAGTGGCGACGTGCTGGCGAGCACCTCGAGCCACGTGCCCGGGGCTGAACCCCGCCAGGGTTCGGGGGAGGGGAGCCGCGAGAGGCCGCTGCCGTTGATTCTGCTGTCGCCATCGGGCAACCCGAGGTCGCTCAGGCCGACGGGGGCCGCGGGTCGAGCGCCTCCAGCAGCGCGGACGCTGCGTCACGCGGGGAGGGGGCTGCGAGCACCGCGCTCACCACGGCGACGCCCTGCGCCCGCCCCCCGAGGAGCGGCACCCGCTCGGCGGTCACGCCCCCGAGGGCAAATGCCGGGCAGGGCAGGCGCGCGGCCAGGGAGAAGAAACCCTCCGGTCCCAGCGGCGGGCGGGTGTCCACGGGTTTGCTTCCGGGCGACCATACCGGACTGACGAGGGCCAACTCCGCGCCCCGCGCGCGCACTTCTTCTCCCGGGTGGATGGCGACGGACACCCGGCATCCGGAGGGAAGGTGGGGGCGGACCTCTTCGACCGACAGCCCGGTGGAGGGAAGGTGCAGGTGGGCGCCGAGTGCAAGCGCCACATCCAGCCGGCCGTTGACGAACAGCGACGCACCGTGAGGACGCAGCAGCCCGAGCAGCCGCCGCCCGTCTTCCCACAGCCGCCGCCCACCGGCGTCCGGCGCGCGGAGCTGCACTCCCACCGCCGGACCCAGGGGCGCGATCGCCGCCACGGCGGAGAAGACCTGTTCCCGCGGCAGCGACCAGTCGGTGATGACGATGAGGCGGGGCAGCGCCTCCATGCTCAGGTGACGAGGCCCTCGAGGGGGCTCGACGCCGCACCGTAGGACTTGCGCGGGATCCGACCGGCCAGGAACGCCTCGCGCCCGGCTTCGATGGCCAGCTTCATGGCCCGGGCCATGCGCACCGGATCCCTGGCGCCCGCGACGGCGGTGTTCATGAGCACGCCATCACATCCGAGCTCCATGACAATGGCGGCGTCGGAGGCGGTCCCCACGCCCGCGTCCACGATCACCGGCACCTTCACCGCCTCGCGGATCAGGACGATGTTGTGGGGGTTGCGCACGCCCAACCCGCTGCCGATGGGCGCGGCAAGGGGCATGACCGCGGCGCAGCCGGCGTCCTCGAGCTTGCGCGCGGTGATGGGATCGTCACTGGTGTAGGGCAGGACGGTGAAGCCCTCCTTCACCAGGACCTTCGCCGCCTTCACGGTTTCTTCAACATCCGGGTAGAGCGTCTTGGGATCGCCCAGCACCTCGAGCTTGACCCACTTGCTCATCCCCAGCTCCTCGGCGAGGCGGCAGGTGCGGATGGCGTCGTCGGCGGTGTAGCAGAGGGCCGTGTTCGGCAGCAGCTGCATGCGATCCCGATCGATCCAGTGCATGAGGGAGGCCTCGCCCTGGGCCTTCAGGTCGAGCCGCCGCACGGCGACGGTGACCATCTCGGCGCCCGTGGCGCGGTGGGCCGCCTGCATCACCTCGTGGCTCGGGTAGTTGCCGGTGCCGATGAGCAGGCGCGAATGAAACGCGCGACCGGCGATGATCAGGGGGTCCTGCGAGGGGGCCTCGGACATGGCTTGGCGCTCCGGTGATGGCGGACCGGCCCTGGAAGGCACCGGCGCCGGTTGGGCTTGTGTGTGTTGGGAACCCGGCGCGGCCCGCGTCAGCCGCCTCCGACGAAGGTGACCAGCTCCACCCGGTCGCCGGCGGCGAGGACGTGGGTGGCATGTTCGGCGCGACGGATGACCCGGGCGTTCACCTCGACCGCGACCTGGACCCCCTTGGGACCCAGGCGCTCGAGGAGCCCTGCCACCGTCAGGCCCTCATCCACTTCCCGCGTTTCTCCGTTGAGCTCGATCTGCACAGCGGACTCCCTAGCGCCCGGTCCCTGGCCCGTCAACGGACATGCGCCGGGGCGTTCTCCCCCTGGAGGAGGCTCCTGAAACAACCCGCGTCCCCCGAAAATGGGCAGGCAGGCATGGGAGCGCCACCCATCCGGGCCGGCCCCCCTCATCACGATCCTCCTCAAGGTCAACCCTTGGCCGGATGCGCGGACGGCCACCACTTTCCGCCCAACGCCCGGGACGTCCCCGGGACGAGACCGAGGGGCAGGAGGAATCACATGACTCGTCGAATCATGTTCGCAGCGTGCGCGATGGCGGCGGTGGCGTTCACGGGCTGCCAGGATCAGCGACGCAACGCCGCGGATCAGCAGCAGGCCGATCAGTACTCGCAGGTGCAGGACGGCTACACCGGGCAGGACACCCAGCCCACCCAGGACCTGGATCGCAACACCCAGGATCCGATGAGTGGTGAGGCGACCGGTGGTGCCGCAACGACGGAGGATCCCGCCTACGCCGGTAACCAGCCCCAGACGGGGACGGATGGCGCGGCGATGGGCGGCAGCGGTGCCGCGACGTCGCTGACCGGTGACGTGAAGGAGGCGTCCGAGGACAAGCTGACCGTCGCCGAGCAGGGCGGTCAGGAGGTCGAGATCCAGCTCGACGATCAGACCCGCTTCCACAGCGCGGATGGCCAGAGCCTCGCGGCCACCGACATCTCCGAGGGTGACCAGGTGCGCGCCTCCTTCGAGAACCGGGACGGCGAGCGCGTGGCGACGGACGTCACCGTGACCCAGTCCAAGGAGGGGGCGACCGGCGGCAGCGGTCTGATGCACGACACCCGTGAGGGGATGGATGACGCCCGTCGCGGTGCGGAGAAGGCCTGGGACGACACCAAGGAGACCACCAAGGACGCCGCTCAGGACGTGCGCGAGCGCTTCTGAGCCGGCCGGATCGGTCAGGACGCAGGTTCGTCCCCATGACGGACAATGCTGAGGGAGGCCCCCGGACCCACGTCGGTCCGGGGGCCGGTTTGCGCCTGGCCGACGCGCACGCCGATTCCCTGATGTGGAACCGGCCCCTGGAGCAGGCGGGACACGGCGGCCACGTGGACTTCCCGCGGCTCGAGCAGGCGGGGGTGGCCCTCCAGTGCTTCACCGTGGTGACCGGAGGGTTCCCGTACGTGGGGGGCTTTCCGCTCTTCGCGCGGTGGCGGGGATGGCCGGCAGCAGCCCACCGGGATGCCTGGAGCCGCTATCGCTTCCAGGTGGAGGCGCTGCGGCGCGCGTGCGAGGCCTCGGGGGGGCGGGTGCAGCGGACCACCACCCGCGCCGAGCTGGATCGGCACCTGGCGTCAGGAGCGGTCTCTGCGGTCCTCGGCGTGGAGGGCGGTCAGGTCCTCGAAGGGGATCCCGGGCGCCTCGCGGTCCTGGTCGAGGATGGCGTGCGGTTCATCGGCCTGACCCACCTGAGCAACAACGCGCTGGGAGGCTCCTCCTTTCCGGCTCCGCACCGCCCCGGCCTCAGCCGCGAGGGACATGAGGTGGTGGAGGCCATGCGCGCGAAGGGCGTCGCGGTGGATCTCGCCCACGCCTCACCGAAAACGATCGCCGACGTGCTCACCCACCGCGAGGTGCCCCTGATGTGCTCCCACACCGGGGTGAGTGGGGCGAAGCGTCACTTCCGAAATCTCCGGGATCCCGAGCTCCGGGCGATCGCGGATCGCGGCGGGGTGGTCGGCATCATCCTCGCGCCGGTGTACCTGGGCGGCCGGGACCTCGATGCGGTGGCCCGCCACATCGAACACGCCCTGGACGTGATGGGGGAGGAGGGCGTGGGGCTGGGCAGCGACTTCGACGGGATGGTGGGGATGCCCAGGGGCATCCGGGACGTCCGCGATCTTCCCCGGGTGGCGGAGGTGCTGCTCGCGCGGGGGCATCCGATCAGTCGCGTGGAGCGGGTCATGGGCGGCAACTGGATCCGCTTCTTCCGGGAGCTGCTCGGCCGCTTCGACGCGCTGCCCGGACAGTGAGTGCGCATCTGCCTTGGCGAGGGGCAGGGAAGGGGGGAGCATCCGTGACCCCTGCTGCCCCATCTCATCCGGCCTGGGCTCCCTGAAGAGTAGGCCCGGAGGTTCCCTTGCGCGAAGGCACCCAGCTCCCCGATCGGCGAAGCTCGCTCAGATGGGTGAGTACGGTCCCGCGAGATCCATGGGACCCGGCGTTTTCGCAGCCCGTGTGTTCTCGCCGAACCCGTCACCACCCAGGCCTGCTGGGAACGCTCCTGCTGCTGGGAGCCCTGTTCGGGATGGGATGCGCCGGGGTGGAGGAGGGGGCGTCCTGCACCAGCGAGCGCTTTGCCTGCGCAGACGTCGATGCCGCGCTGGAGTGCCGCGAGGGTCGCTGGACCCGCCTCCCCTGCCGTGGCCTTGCCGGCTGCGAAGAGGCGGGGGAGGTGGTGCGCTGCGATCTGTCGGAGAACCGCGAGGGGGATCTCTGCCCGCTCGAGGCCTACGGACAGGGGCGGTGCGCCGATGACGGAAGGGCGCTGCTGGAGTGCCGACAGGGGACGATGATCAAGACCCGGGAGTGTTCCTCCTGTGCGCTCTCCGAAGGGCTCCTGGTCTGCGCGCCTCCCTGAACAGCCCGCTCAACCAGCGCTGTCGATCCGCTTCAGGAAGCTCGTCGACGCCGTGTTGAGGAGCGCGCCTCCTGCGAACTCGCCGAAGGGCTCCTGGTCTGCGCGCCCTCCCTGAACAGCCCGCTCAACCAGCGCTGTCGACCCGCTCCAGGAAGGTGGCCAGGGCCGCGTTGAAGGCCCCGGGCTGCTCGAGGTTGGGCAGGTGCTGGGCGTCCTCGATGAGGGTGAGCTCTCCGTTGGAGAGCAGGGCGTGCATGGCCTCGGCCTTATCGACCGGGGTGATGGCGTCCTCCCGTCCCACGAGGACCAGGGCGGGGCCGGCAAAGCGGGCGAGCACCTCGCGCGAGTCGAGCCGCTGGGCCATGCCCCGCTGGGCGCCGGCGATCCCCGCGGGCGTCGCGGCCTGAATCAGGGTGGTGACCGTAGGGCCGCAGCCCGAGCGCTCGACGTTCACGAGCTTGGGCACCATGGCGTCAATCACCGGCTGGACGCCTTCCTGCTCGACCTGCGCTGCGATGGCCTCGCGTCCCTGGCGGGCCTCCTCGGTGTCGGCCCGGGCCTGGGTACTGGAGAGGACGAGCCCCAGAACCCGGCTGGCATCCTCGCGCAGCAGCGCCATGGAGACGTAGCCCCCCATGGACACGCCGCCGACCACCGCCCGCTCAATCCCCAGCGCGTCGAGGAGCGCCAGCCCGTCCTGTGCCATCCGCCGCATGGTGGTGGGGCCGTCCGCGGGACCGCTCTGCCCGAAGCCCCGCATGTCGGGCACCAGGAAGCGGAAGCGGTCCTTCAACGCCTCGATCTGCGGCCGGAACAGCTCCGCACTGAGGGGATAGGCGTGGAAGAGAAGGACCGGAAGGCCGCGGCCCTCATCGAGGTAGTGGAGGCGGTGAGAATCGAGATCGAGGATGGGCATGTGGGCAACCAGCCTCGCGCTCCGGTTCCCGGATGTCGAGGTCGGCTCGGATTCCGGTGCCTTCAGGTGCGACGTTACGTCTAGGATGCCCGTCGTTTTGGACACCCCGACCCCACAGGAGCTGCCCCCCCGCCTGGAAGAGGCCCTCCAGCAGCTCGTTGAGCCGGCCTTTCGTGCGCGCCTGCGCCGGGTCTTCCAGGCTTCGGCCAACGCCATCCATCGCCTCTCCGACCTGGATCTGGTGCGCTACGAGTCCCACGCCGAGGCCGACGCCTCCGCGGCGGACCTCTCGCTCTGGGAGGAGATGGCGCCGGTCATCCGGGACACCGTCATCGACGTGAACGCGCTGCTTGCCGAGCTGCGCGCCGCCTTCCCCGAGGATCAGGAGGACCCGAGCCTCTCCGCGGAAGCGGGTGCCGCGGTCCGCTCCCTCCACGACCGCGCGCGCGACCTCGGCGGTTCACTGGGCCGCGTGGCCGAGATGATGCGCGACCCGGCGGTGATGGCCGACCGCTGGAACCTGCTGACCGAGGTGCAGTCGATGCGCTCCCGGCTGCGTGAGGATCTGGGCGGGCTGGTCTTCGACGCCATCGCCTTCTTCTCCGACGTCCGTCCGCGCGAGGTCATCCCGGGCTACGTCGCCGAGCTCAAGTCGGCCATCGGCCTGCGGGCGATCTCCGCGGACCTCCTGCGGATCATCACCTCCCGGCTGGAG
Source organism: Myxococcaceae bacterium (assembly GCA_035304185.1). Taxonomy (GTDB): domain Bacteria; phylum Myxococcota; class Myxococcia; order Myxococcales; family Myxococcaceae; genus DATGQN01. Next base: position 21,316 of record DATGQN010000095.1, on the reverse strand, counting down.
CGGGTGCAGGAGGCCGAAGCCGGGGACCTTGCCACCCAGGCCCAGCAGCTCCAGACCGAGTTGGACACCTTCGGTCGCACCGGCGCCTACCGTTCGCTGCGCGCGCAGGACAAGCGGCACATCGTGGAGTTCCGCGCCCGGGTGGGGGAGCTGGCCGGGTCGCCCTCCCCGGCGCGGGCCCGCCTGGTGCTGCTGGTGCAGGAGGTCTACGAGTTCGTGGTCGAGCTCCAGGGCGTCAACCAGCGTCCCATCCTGCAGGAGCACGACCTCGAGGTGATGGCCCGGGTGAGCGTGAAGCTCGAGCAGGCCGAGCAGCTCCTGGCCTTCGACCCCGAAGCGGGCAACGCGGCGCTGGCCGAGGCGCTGGCGGCGTGTCAGGCCCTCTACGGGCGCCTGCCCTCCCTTGATGTGTTCCTGCGCCGCATGCGCCGGCAGGACGTGCAGACCCTTCCACCCGAGGAGGGACAGCGCGCTGCCGCACAGCTCGCCGAGCTCCTCGCTGAGCTGAACGCGACATGAGCCTCGTCAAACTGGAGCTGGCCCGCGGCCTGGGCCGCCACCTCCGCGCCGGCCACCCCTGGGTCTTCCGCAAGGCCCTCACCCAGGCGCCCCGCATTCCCCCCGGCAGCGTGGTGGATCTCGCCGAGGGCGGCCGTTTCGTGGCGCGCGGCTACTACGATCCCTTCAGCGCCATCGCCGTCCGGGTCCTCACCAAAGATCCAGGCGAGCGCATCGACGCGGACTTCTTCGCCCGTCGGATCCGCCGCGCGGTCGAAGCGCGCACCTCCCTCATCGATCTCAGCGGCACCGACAGCTACCGCCTGATCCACGGGGAGGGGGACGGCCTCCCCGGCGTGGTGGTCGACCTCTATGCGGGCGTGGCGGTCCTCAAGCTGTACTCGGCGGGGCTCACCCCCTACCGCCCCCTCCTGGTCGAGGCCCTCCGCGCCGCGGTCCCCGGGCTCACGGCGGTGGTGGGACGCGACGAGGTCGGCCGGGACGACGCGGACGTCGACGACGAGCGGGGCAGCGGCAAGCTGCTCTTCGGAGAGACGCCGGGAGAGCTGGTGGAGATCACCGAGCGGGGCGCGAAGTTCGCGGTGGACGTGTGGCGCGGCCAGAAGACCGGGTTCTTCCTGGACCAGCGCGAGAACCGCTACCTCATCCGCCGCCTCGCCGATGGCCGCGATGTCCTCAACTGCTTCAGCTTCAGCGGCGGGTTCTCGGTGAACGCCGCGCTGGGTGGGGCCCGGAGCGTCTTCTCCGTCGACCAGGACGCCGACGCCATCGCGCTCGCGCGGGAGAACTTCCAGCGCAACGGCCTGCCGGCCGAGGCCCACGACTTCCTTGCGGCTGACGTGTTCGAGCTGCTCGCCTCGTTCAAGGCCGAGGGCCGCACCTTCGACCTGGTCATCCTGGATCCCCCGGCCTTCGCCAAGAGCCAGAAGGCGGTGCAGGCAGCGGTGGATGGCTACGCATCGCTCAACCGGCAGGCCCTGGCCATCCTGCGTCCGGGCGGATTGCTCGCCACGGCGTCGTGTTCGGCGCGGGTCAGCCAGGAGGCCTTCCTGGGAGCGGTCCGGGAGGGCGCCTTCAATGCGGGGACCGAGCTGGCCCTGGTGGAGGAGCGGTACCAGCCTCCCGATCACCCGGTCCGGCTGCAGTTTCCCGAAGGGCGCTATCTCAAGTTCCTGGTGCTCCAGTCGGTCTGACGCGCCGGGGCGCACCCTGGTGAACCGTCGCAGAGGCGGCGGATCGGAGGGAGGGTCGAGCGGTCATGGTGATGCCGGGACAGTTCCTCGAGCGGCCGGCTTTGATCCCGGTCGACGCGTGGGTCCTGGAAGGGGTGTCCCACCGGGGCACCCGTCGGCCGCCGCTGTTGATCCTTCCCCCCAGTCCCGCGGAAGGGGGGAGCATGGACCACGTGGTGGGCGCCGAGCTCGCCTGGGCGGTCACCCGGGAGGACCATCCCACCCTGCGCTTCAACCACCGCGGCATCGGCGCCAGCCAGGGCGAGCCGGGGGATGCGGCGGCGTGGGTCGAAGACGTGCGGGCGGCAATGACCGTGGCCTCGGAGAACGCCGGGGGCGCACCGGTGGCGCTCGCAGCGTTGGGCGCGTCGGTGCAGACCGCGCTGGCCGCGCTGGATGCCGCGCCCGAGCGCGTGGCCGGGCTCTGTCTCATCAGTCCCGGGCCACTTTCCCCAGACGCCCTCCGTCACCGGCGACTGCCCATGCTGATGGTGCTGGGAACCGCGGAGCCCACCCAGGGGCGGCTTCCGCTGGCCACCGCGTTGGCCGAGGCCTCGGGGCGGCTGGAGCTCGTCGAGGACGCGGACGCCACCTGGACCCGGGGGCTGCCCGCGTTGGGGCGGATCGTCGCCCGCTGGCTGCGGAGCCTCGAGCCCCACCCGACGGGGTGAACGCTGCCGGGGAGTCCACGGCGCGCCGGGTTTGCCAAGCTGACCCCGGGTCCGCAGGATGCAAGGGTCCAGGCGGCCGGGCGCGCGACGGGACCGCAGATCCAATCGTTCCTGCGTGCGTTCGTAGGGCGAGCGATGTGAGAGCCTCAAAGGAGCGGACCATGCACCCCCATCCCCGATCACCGGCGCCTTCCTGGCGCGCCCTGGCGCTGCTGGCGTGCGGGCTGGCCGCCTGCGGAGCCGGCATGGAGGCGGGCGACGCGGCGAGCGCCCCTCTGAGCGGAAGCGAATCGGTCGCGGACCCCGACCTCCTGGCCCAGGCCGAGCGGACCGTGGTGGTGGATTTCGTGGATGGCACCACCAAGGCCCAGTTCGACTCCTGGGAACAGGCGTGGGGCGTGGACCTGGAGTTCAACTCCGAGCACGGGGTGGTGACCGGCATCACCATCGCCACCGGGGTGGAGAACTCCGAGGGGCTGCTGCGCTCGCTGCGTGAGCATCCCGCGGTCGAGTCGGCGGAGATGCTCTCGGTCTACAGCACCCGGTTCGAGCCCAACGACCCCGGGTTCGATCGTCAGTGGAACCTCAAGATGATCGACATGCCCGCGGCCTGGGAGCACAACCGGGGCAAGGGCGTGGTGGTCGCGGTGATCGACACCGGCATCGCCTACGAGGATCGGGGGGACTTCCGCCGGGTTCCGGATCTGAAGGGCGTGCGCTTCGTTCCCGGCTACGACTTCGTCAACGACACCCCGCACGCCAACGATGACCACGGCCACGGGACGCACGTGGCGGGCACCATCGCCCAGGCCACCCACAACAAGCTGGGGGTCGCCGGCATCGCCCACGAGGCGAGCCTGATGCCCATCAAGGTCCTCAACCACTTCGGCGCGGGCACCTCGGCCGACATCGCCGACGCCATCCGGTGGGCCGCCGATCATGGGGCCCAGGTCATCAACCTCTCGCTGGGTGGCGGGATGCGCTCGCGGGTGATGGAGCAGGCGATCGCGCACGCGCGCGCCAAGGGCGTCACGGTGGTCGCCGCTGCGGGGAACCGGGGCATCGGGAAGGTCGAGTTCCCCGCCGCCTACGACGGGGTGATCGCCGTGGGTGCGGTGGGGCCGGACGGACAGCGCGCGCCGTACTCTTCCTATGGGGCGGCTCTGGACCTGGTCGCGCCCGGAGGGAACAAGTCGCTCGGCGGCGATGCCGGCGGGGTGGTCCAGAACACCATCGATCCGCGGGATCCCTCCAGGTCGATCTTCGGCTCCTACCAGGGCACCAGCATGGCGACCCCTCACGTGGCGGGGGTGGCGGCGCTCCTCTATGCCGCAGGCGCCAACGATCCCGACGAGGTCGAGCGGGCACTCATCGCCGGGGCCAAGCCCATGGGCGGGGCACTGCGCACCGACGACCACGGCCATGGCCTGCTCAACGCCAGGGGCGCGCTCGAGGCCCTGCAGCAGACCGGCAAGGGGAAGGTGAACTGGTCGCCCCTGGCGTGGGCTTCGGTGCTGCTCGCCGGGGTCCTGCTCACCCTCCGGGGCCGCGCGCGTCCGGGCTACCTGAACGTGCTCTTCGGGCCGCGCTTCCTGATCTCGCTGGTGCTCACCACCGTGGGCGCGTTCTTCCTGCGCTGGCTCGGGGATGGCGACACCTTGAACGCGGCTTCGCTGCCCCTCCCGGATCTGGAGCGCATCATCTTCGGGCGCGGCAGATTGGCGAACCCGCTGATGTACAGCGCCCTGGTGCCGCTGCTGCTCTCGTTCGCGGCCATTGCCAGAAAGTCGCTGCGCCCGGTGGTGGCGGGGGTGAGCATCGGCTTCGCCGCAATGCTGGCCTATGCGGCGTGGTCGGGTGCGCCGGCGCTGGCGTGGCTCCCGTTCAAGGCCCTGGCGCTGCCCTGGCTGACGGTCCACGCGTTCATCTGTCTCTTCATCGGTCGGGCGATGCTCCGCCGCGAGGAGGGGGCATGACCACGCTCCGGGGAACGATCGCCTTCCGCGACATCGAGTTCGGCGTCTGGGTCCTCCAGGGCGAGGACGGAAAGACCTACCAACTGGCGGGCGGCGACCGGCAGCTCAAGAAGGAGGGCCGGCGCATCGAGGCCACCGGCAGCATCCGCAAGGACCTCGCCACCGCGGCCATGGTGGGCCCGGTCTTCCACGTCGACAGCTACCGCTTTCTCTGAGGCAGGCCGTCGGGCGGCGCCGCTTCGGGCGAGGGCGCCACCGGGATGACCGCCGGGAGCGGATCGGTGGTCGGCGGACGGGGGGCGCGGGCCCCTCCCGCTTTGGACGCGAAGAACCCGAGGGCCAGGGCCAGCAGGCCGGCGCCGGCCCAGAGCCCCCACGCCTTCACGGCGCCGGGAAGGGGCCTCAGCGGCACTTCGGGACCCATCGCGCGGGGCGGGAGCAGCGCCGGGGAGATGTGGATGCCCCACAGGAGCGCCAGGAAGAAGATCCCGCCGATGCCGGCGATGCCCGCGATCGCTGCCGGATCGGGCAGGGCGTTCGCTTCGGGCGCCTCCACGCCCTGACCCGCCAGGAAGAGCGCCGCGGACACCGCGTTGTTCGCCATGTGCGCGCCGATGGGGGCCCACAGCGAACCGGTCCGCAGGTAGAGCAGCCCGAAGAGGAGGCCCAGCTCCAACCGACCCACGAACCCCACCGGGTCGAGGTGGAAGAGGCTGAAGATCACCGAGGTGATCACCAGCGCCCTGGCCTGGGCGCCCGACCGGCGGGCCAGGCCCTGTTGCAGGACGCCGCGGAAGAAATACTCCTCGCAGAAGGGGGCCGCGAGGGTGACCCCGCCGATCACCGCCCACAGTTCCCAGGGCGCAAGCCCCTCGAAGATGCGGGAGCCGTCGAAGGCCTGCACCCAGGACTCGGGAAAGATCGCCTGCATCATCAACTGCAGGGGCGCGACCAGCGCGAAGAAGTTGAGCGTCCCCAGGAGGAATCCCACCACCAGTGGCCCCAGGCCGGTCCAGCCCAGGCCCGGATAGCGGAAGGGATGCCGTCCGCTCCGGGTCACCAGCAGCGCGGACAGCCCGAAGAAGACCAGCAGCTCCGAGGTCCAGATGCCGGTGGGGGGATGCAGGGCCTGCAGCACGCTCCCCAGAACGACGAAGACCGCGAAGGTGAGCAGCATGGCGCGCACGGCGAGCAGCCAGGCTGGAGACGCGGCGTGGGAGGGGGCGGGGGCAGGGGACATGGGGCCGGGCATCTTGGCCTCTCCCGCGGCGCTCGACCACCTCGGCGCAACGCTGCTATGCGATGCCTCAGCCATGGCCGACGCTCCCGATCAGCTGCTGCTCACCGTCTCGGGCAAGGATCATCCGGGCATCACCGCCCGCCTGACCGGGGTGCTCGCCCACCACGGTGCCGAGATCCTCGACATCGATCAGGTCGTCCTCCACGGACGTCTCACATTGTGTCTGCGCGTGGCCCTCCCGCCGCGACACGGCGCCCTTCGCGATCTCCTGATCGAGGCCAAGGCCATGGGCGTGGCGTTGGAGCTCGAGCCCCTGGGACCTGAGGACGATGGGCCCTCCGGGGCGGCGTGGGTGGTGACCGCGCTCTCGCCCCGCCTCCATGCGCAGGGGCTGCACGCGCTCACCCGCTGCCTCGCCGAGCACAACGTGAACGTGGAGAAGGTCGCGCGCCTCTCCGAGGACTGCCTGAGCTCGATCGAGCTGCGTGTGCGGCTGAGCCCGGACGTGGATCCGCAGGCCCTGCGCCGGGAGCTGCTCGCGCTGGCCACCGAAGGCGGCTTCGACGTGGCGCTCCAACCCGCGAGCCTCTACCTGCGCAGCAAGCGTCTGGTGGTGATGGACATGGACAGCACCCTTATCCAGATCGAGGTCATCGACGAGCTCGCGCGGCGGGCCGGCGTGGTCGATCGGGTGAGCGAGATCACCGAGCGGGCGATGCGTGGGGAGCTCGACTTCAACGCCTCGCTGCTGGAGCGGGTGGCCCTGCTGGAAGGGCTGGAGGCCAGCGCGCTCACCGAGATTGCGCAGGCCCTTCCCCTCACCGACGGCGCCGAACGTCTCCTCCGGGTCCTCCGCCGGCTGGGCTTCCGCACCGCGGTTCTCTCCGGAGGGTTCGATGTCCCCGCCGAGGCCCTGCGCGAGCGCCTCGGCATCGACTACGCCTTCGCCAACACCCTGGAGGTACGTGACGGGCGCCTCACCGGCCGCCTCGTGGGGCCCATCGTGAACGCCGAGCGCAAGGCCGAGCTGCTCGAGGAGATCGCCGAGAAGGAGGGCATCCTCCCGGATCAGGTCATCGCGGTGGGCGATGGTGCGAACGACCTGCTCATGCTCGAGAAGGCCGGACTCGGAATCGCCTTCCGGGCCAAGCCCAAGCTGCGTGAGGCCGCAGACACGTCCATCTCCTCCACCGGCCTGGACGGCATTCTCTACCTGCTGGGGATCAACGGCCGCGAGCTGCGCGAGGCCTGAGCACCCCTCCGCGACGGGCGAACGTCACTTCAGGCGTCTCCCGCCACCTCCCGGCGCCGAAGGTGCGAAGGCGCGACCTCAGCGCATCAGGCAGCGCCGCAGCCGCTGCACCACCGTCTGCCGCTCCTCCGCCTCATCCGCCAGGCCACCGGCCTTGAGCCGCCGGTTCTCCTCGACCAGGAAGCCCTGATCCTTGAGCCAGGAGATCGCGTTCTCCAGCGTGGTGCGGCTGAGGGCCTCGGGGGTCTGGAGGCGGCCGGCGTGGAACTCGAGGCGGCCGTTGTCCAGGGCCGCGCGGACGAACTCCTTCTTGTCCAGACCGTTGGGAGCGCGCGCCACATCCTCGAGGGTGAGCAGCGCCAGCAGGTAGCTCTCGACGTAGTCGCGCACCAGGTCGGCGAGGAAGGAGAGCTCCTCGATGGCGTGGCCACCGCGGCCGATGCGGACGGTGTCCCCCTCGTGCTCGACCAGACCCATGCGCTCGAGCCGCTCCAGGGTGTGGGCGAAGATCTCGTCGAAGCCCTGGTCGGCCCGGTAGATGAACTCGACCTTGAACAGGCGGGAGAGGTTGAGCGTGAACGCCTTCACCGTCTCGAGCGAGGTGACGTCCTCGTTGCGGGCGACGAAGAGCGCGGTGGCCAGGAGCGCCCGGCTCGCCACCATGTTCATGAGGGTGTTCTTGTAGAACGAGAGCTCGGCGCGGCGGTCGTCCACGGCGCGGAAGATCACCGTGTTGCGTGCGCTCTCGGTCGCGACCATGCCGTCGGAGGTCAGGGTGCGGACCGCGTCCTGGACCGCGCCCATCACGGTCGGATCCGACGGCGCGTTCTGCAGGGAGAGGGAGAGGGGGGTGCCCTCCTCGGAGGCGATGCGGCGCAGCACCGAGATGCGCCAGGAGAGCTCCGGGCCGCTCAGGCCCCGTTGCCGGTGGGCGAGGAGCGCGGCACTGACCAGTGCGTGCGGGGTGACCGTGGAGACCCGGCTGACGCCATACATGAGACGGTGGCCGAGGGCTCGGACCAGACCGCGCTTCTGATCCTCGGTGATCTCGTCGCTGAGCGGCACCTGCCGCGCCTGGGCGACCTCGGTGAGCCGGATGGGGGCGTCGAAGGTCAGGTAGACGCGGCCATAGCGCTGGGTGAGGACCTTGGGGGTCTTGAGCAGGGCCTTGAGATCCTCGGGCTTCTTCTCGCCCCCGGCGAGCTCGTGGCTGTAGCTGCCGCCCTCCATGACCCGCTCGTAGTCGATGGACACCGGGACGAAGCTGACGTCGTCACGCGCGCCCTCGAGCACCGCGTCCACCTCCCAGGTGAGCAGTCCGAGCTTCGGCTGCAGGAGCTTCCCGGTCCGGCTGCGGCCGCCCTCGAGAAAGAACTCCTGGGTGGTGCCGTCGCGGACGAGCTTCTTCACGTAGGCGCGGAAGGACGCCGTGTAGAGGACGTCCCCCTTGAAGGAGCGCCGGAGAAAGAAGGCACCGCATCGGCGCAGGAGGGGGCCGAGGGGGAAGAAGGAGAGGTTCGCGCCCGCCGCCACGGTGGGGACGTTGTAGCCGCGCCGCCACAGCACCCAGGCGAGGACCAGGTAGTCCACGTGGCTCTTGTGGCTGGGGGTGAGGACCAGGGGCGTCTGCCGGCCGGCCTGCATGGCGCGCTCGAGCCCCCGCTCATCCACCTCGATGCCGTCATAGATCCGCTCGAAGACGACCGAGAGGATCGGCGAGACCATGGAGAGCACGGTGGGGCTGATCTTCGCCGCGATGGAGCGCAGGTTGCGGCGCACCTCGCGCTGGGTGGAGGACGCGCTCCGGCCGGTCTCCACCTCGTAGGTGCCCATGGTGTTGCGCAGCACCGGGTCCCGCATCGTCTCTTCGATGATGCGGGCGGGATGCTTCACCGGGGGGCCGAAGACCGCGCGGGACTCGCGTGCGAGGTGATGGTGCAGGGCGCTGCGGACCTTGCGACCCAGCCGCTCGTCCGGATCGTCCGGGTTCTCCTCGGCGAACCGCCGCAGATCGATGGGCTCACCGACGCGGAACTGCGCGCGCTGATAGTTGCGCCAGTAGGCGACCAGGGAGTGGATGAAGCCGGGCGCCTCGGGCGAGCCGAAGACGTGATCCATCCAGCTCGGCTTGAGCTTGGCGGTCTTCTTCTCCCAGACGAAGAGCTCCGGGACGAGCCACACCGGCCGGTCGCTCTTACGCGCCATCTTCACCAGCGCGGTGAAGGGGTCTTCCTTGATGTCGCGTCCGCCGGCCCGCAGGAAGCCGGTCTTCTTGAGGAAGATGAGCCCGCTGCCACCCTGGCGTTCGGCGTAATCGAAGCGGACCTCCGGCTCCCCACCCTGGGCCGCCAGGCGGAAGGGACGGGTGAACCAGGGCCGCAGGTTCACGACCGCGCGGACCGGGGGCAGGGCGCGCTGGATGAGGGCCCAGTTCAGGTAGAGGTAGTTGACCCAGGACGTGGAGCGCATGACGTGCACCACGAAGCCTGAAGCCGACAGCTCCCGCAGCCTCTCGGCGTTCGCGTCGGGGAAGCGCACCGGACGGAAGTACTGCTCGGCCAGCATGCGGCCGGTGGGGCCGAACTCGTGGCGGAGGGCCTCGTCGATGGAGACCTCACCGGTCTGCGCCAGTCCCGTCGCGTCCAACGGCTCCCCCTTCTGCTTCTGCGCTGCCATGGATGCCCCGATTCCGGGAGACTACATCGTCTCAGGTGTGGCGATACCCAGCAGCTTCAGTCCGGAGGCGAGGGTCGCCCGCGTCGCGTCCACGAGGAGCAGGCGCGCATCGCGCAGGTCGGCGTCGTCCTCGACCAGCACCCGCTTGCTGCGATCCTGATTGCCGAGCGTGTACCAGCGGCTGAAGGCGGCGGCGACCTCGAGCAGGTGTCGGGCGACCAGCGAGGGCTCGAGCTGCTCCACCGCGTCGCGGGTGACGACAGGGAAGGAGGCGACGAGGCGCACCAGCGCGGCCTCCTCGGGCAGGGTGAGCCGGCCGGCGTCGGCGGTCGCGGGGCGTCCTCCCGCGCGTCGCAGCACGTTGCAGGCGCGGGCGTGCGCGTACTGGAGATAGGGCCCGGTGTGTCCGTCGAACTCCAGGAAGTCGGCGAGGCGGAACTCGTAGTCGGTCGTGCGCCGGTTCTTCAGATCCCCGAAGAAGACCGCGGCGATCCCGATCTGCTCGGCGAGCTGCTCCGGATCCGGAGCCTCGAGCTTTCCGGCGGCCTGGTTCTCGCGGACCTTCTCCAGTGCGCGATCGCGGGCCTCGTCGAAGACCTCGGAGAGGAGGGTGAGGTTGCCCTTGCGGGTGGACTGGCCCCCCACGCGGCCGAAGTTCACGTGGTGCAGCCGGTCCGCCCACTCCTTGCCCATGGCGCCGAGCACCCGGAAGAGCTGCCGGAAGTGCAGCGCCTGATCGGTGGCGACCACGTAGAGCGAGCGGTCGAATCGGAAGCGCTCCCAGCGGTCGATGGCCGTGGCCAGATCGCGGGTCGCGTAGAGGGTGCTGCCGTCGCTCTTCTTGAGCAGCATCGGCGGCTCGTTCTCGCCGAACTCCAGGTCGACCACGAGCGCGCCTTCGGAGGTCTTCACCCCGGGCTTCTCGCGCAGGGCGTCGATCACCGGCTCCATCCTGCCCTGGTAGAAGCTCTCCCCCTCGTAGTGCTCGAAGTGCACGCCCATGCGGCTGTAGATCTTCTTGAAGTCGGCGAGGGACACCTCGCGCAGCTCCTTCCACAGCGCGAGCGCCTTCTCGTCCCCGGCCTCCATGCGGCGGAAGTAGTCGCGGGCCTGCTCGTCGAACGCCGGGTCCTCCTTCGCGCGCTTGTTCGCGGCGACATAGACCTCGACCAGGTGGCGGACGTCGTGCTTGCGCGCGGGATCGCCGAAGGCTTCGAAGCCCACCGCGACCAGCCCGAACTGCTTGCCCCAGTCGCCGAGGTAGTTGATCCCCTCGACCCTCCATCCGTGGGCGCGGTGAAGGTTGGCGAGCGCGTGGCCCAGCACCGTCGAGCGGATGTGATGGAAAGCGATGGGCTTGGCGATGTTGGGGGAGGAGTAGTCGAGGACCACCGTGCGGCCTTCCCCGTCGCGGCTGCCACCCCAGGCCTCTCCCTGTGCAGCGACGTCGTCGAGGACCTCGCGGGTGAAGGGGAGATGGGACAGCCTGGCGTTGAGGTAAGGGCCGGTGGCGGCGATCTCCAGGCCCTCGACCTGCACCCGACCGGCGAGATCCGCGGCGATGGCCGGCGGCGCCTTCTTCAGCGCGCGCGCCAGGGGGAATGTGGGGAAGGAGAAGTCGCCGTGCTGCGGATCGGCAGCCTTCACCTGGGTGTCGAGCTCGGCGACGGGGGTGTTGAGGGCCTCGGCGAGCGCCTTCACGAAGGCGCTGCGGTAGCGGAGGAGAACGGGTTCGGTGCTGGCCATGGGGGCGCGGAGCCTATCCCAACGGACTGCGCCCGCCACCTGGAACTGCCACCCGGCGGAGGACGCGTGAGGGTCGGGGCGCAGGGACGGGCCTGTGCCTCGCCGGCAATCAACGGAGTCCCATGCCGCGACGGCGGACGCCTGAGGGCGGGAGAGCGGCCCCGGGCCTCGACGGCCATCACCGGTCACCCGGGCCTCGACGGCGGACGCGCGAGGGTGGGGGAGCGGGCCTGAGCCTCGCCGGCAATCAACGGTGACCCATGTCGCGGAGGCGGACGCCTGAGGGCAGGGGAGCGGGCCTGAGCCTCGCCGGCAATCGACGGTTCGCCCGGGCCGCGACGGCGTGGCCGCCGCGCCGAGCAGGCCGGGTGCTGGACCTGGCCACGCGCCACCTGTGGAGGGAGCACAAACGCCACGACGCCGGCCCTGCGGCGGGCGTCAGCGGGCGAGTTGCTTGGCGGGACGCACGACGGCGGAGACGGTGTCGAGCAGCTTGGAGACCACCAGGGGCTTCTCGAAGTAGCCGTCGATGCGGTCGGGACCCTCACCGCGGCTCAGGCTGCCCAGATCGCTGGCGCCGGAGACGATGTAGACGGGCACGTCCTCGGTGCCGGGCGTCGAGCGCAGGGTGCGGAGGACCTCGCGCCCATCCCCGTCGCGCAGCCGCAGGTCGAGCAGCACCAGGGCCGGACGGATGTGGGCCAGGAGGGAGTGGGCTTCGGACGCGCTGGCGGCCTCCATGACGCGATAGCCCTCTTCGGTGAGCACCTGGGAGAGGACCTCGCGGCAGTCGGCGTCGTCCTCCACCAGGAGGATGCCTCCGGAGCGGGGCTCGGGGGCGGCGTCCTCGGGGCTGTCCAGGGCACCGGCGAACAGGGGGAGCAGCAGGTGCACCGCGGTGCCCCCCGACTCCGAGGTCGCCTCCGCGCGGCCGCCATGCAGCTTGGCGATGCGGGAGACCAGCGGCATGCCCAGGGAGGAGGCGAGGTTCCGTCCCCGGCGGGCTTGGACGAAGGGGGTGAAGAGCCCCTCCAGATCCTCCTCGGCGAGGATGTCGCCGCTGTCGCGGACGGAGATTGCGGCGAGGCCGTCCCGCACCGCGACGTCGATGTCCACCCGTTCCCCGGAGGCGCAGCGGTTCAGGGCATGCTCGACCATCAGGAACGCCGCTTCGGTCAACCGCTCGGCATCGCCCCGGACATAGGTCTCCGATCCCGCGCTCAGCCGCAGGTGGACCCCCGCGAGCTCGGCCGAGGTCGAGAGGGCCTTCACCGTGCGCTCCACCAGGGCGCGCAGGGCCACCGGCTTGTCGGCGAGCTGCATCTTCCCGCTCTGCAGCCGGGACATGAGGATCAGGTCATCCACCAGGCGCAGGAGCCGGTCGGTGTTGCGCTCGCACTTGAGGACGGCCGCGCGCTGCTCCTCGGAGAGCGGGCCCAGGCGCTGACGTCCCAGCAGCCCCAGCCACGCCTTGATGGGGGTCAGCGGCGTCTTGAGGTCGTGGGAGAGGTTGCCCAGGAGCTGGTCCCGGTGCTGCTCCAGGCTGCGGCGGCCGGCGAGGGCGGTCTCGAGGTCCTTGTTACGCCGCTGCATCTCGTCGCGCAGCTCGGCGACGTCGAAGCCGGCGGAGACCTGAGCGGCCAGGGCGGTGATCACCGCGTCGGTGACCTCCCGCTTGGCGCCGAGCACGCACAGCACGCCCAGGGGCGCATTGCGGCCGATGAGGGGGGCGCAGACCAGGTCCCCCTCACGGCGGACCTCTTCAGCGGTGAAGGCCCGGCCCGGCGCGCCTTCGTCCGGCGCGACCGCGCGGATGCGGGCATCGGCGCGCCCCCGGACCTTGGCGACCCGCAGCTGCCGGGTCACCGGATCGTGCTCCAGGACGTAGACCACCTGGGCCTTGAAGAGCGCGTGGACGCGGGAGAGCTGCAGCCTCAGCGTCTCGCCGCCGGTGCTGGCGCGGGAGAGCAGCTGGGCCATGTCCGCGAGGGCGCCGGTCACCGCCTCCAGGGGAAGGGCGTGATCGGCGAGCTGGGCCGGCGGGAGCGGCGGGAGCTCGGGCCGGAGCGGGACGACCTTGGAGCGGGTGGATTTCGAGCGCGAAGGCATGGGCCGATCCTTTTCCGAGGCGCCGGGGGACCGGAAACAAGCAGTCCCGGTAGCACGTTCGAGAAACGACAGGACTGACTACCAGGCGGAGCCGGCTGCTCGGGATCGGACACTCCAAGCCGGATCTGCGCAACCCCGAACCGCGGAAAACGCCGGCCTCCCGCATCTCCCGCCCGGATCAGCGGGCGTGGACCAGCCCCTTGCCGTCCAGCGTGAAGCGGTCCCCGAGGAGGGGCTCGACGCGGGGACGGTCCGAGGCTCCGATTTCGAAACCGCTCTGGGCGAGCGCCTCCAGGGCCGCGGTCTGGACCCGACGGGCAGACTCATCGGAGTGGAGGAGGGCGACGATGGGCTCGCGCGCGGGGGCATAGGCACGGGGCCCGAGGATCTGCAGGGCCAGCACCTTCGCGTCGTCGGCCGGATCCTCGAGCATGGAGAGCACCACCGGCGCGATGCGCGGGTCATCCTTGTCGGCGAGCGCGTTCATGAAGAGGACCTTCTTCTCGTGGGTCCGGGTGTAGCCGGAGCCCAGGTACTCGAGCTCGCCCACCACCACGCCGATGGCCTCTTCTTCGGGCACCAGGGCACCCAGCGCGCGCAGGGCCCACGTGATGCCGGCGTCACTGCGACGCAGAAAGCTCTTCACCGGCTCCAGCGCCAGCTCGCCGAAGCCGCCGACGAGGTCGAGGACCCGCTCCTTCTCATCCAGGTCAGTGGTGGCCGGCTCGACGCTGAAGGTGAAGCGGTGCAGCAGGACCTCCACCGATTCCTTCACCCGCAGCTCGCCCAGCTGTTCGATGGCCTTCTGGCGGGTGATGGGCTCACCGTATTTCTGCTGGACGCGGGGCTTGAGCTTGAGGGCCTTCTCGGCGTCGGTGGCGCCGCGGAAGAGATCAAAGAATCCCATGACGTGTTGCTCCTGATGGCGCCACGAACACGCAGGGCTCGGACGCTCGGGGTGGAAGGATCCGCGGCAGAGGCAGCGGAACCGGAAGAGGGCTCGCCCGATGGGCCCACGGGACGCGGTGTCCGGTGGACCGGGGGAGGGCAGGGGACATCAGATGACCACCCCGGCCCGGATGCCCGGACCGTAGGCCCGGCGGAGGGTCTCGGCGGCCTCGCGGACCTCGTCGGTGAGCGGGCCGGTGGGGGCCTGGATCTGCAGGACCAGATAGAAGTCCCCGCGGCGCCCGCCCTTGAGCGCCGGAACGCCCCGCTCCTTGAGGCGCAGCTTGCGTCCTGACTGGGAACCGGGAGGGATGGTGACGGTCACCTGCCCCTCGAAGGTGGGCACCCGGACCTCGGCGCCCAGCAGGGCCTCAGGCAGGGTCACCGGCAGATCGAGGTAGAGGTCATCGCCTTCGCGACGGACCAGATGGTGGGGCACCACCTCGACGTCCATATAGAGGTCGCCGGGAGGGCCCCCCCGCACCCCGGGTCCCCCCTGTCCGGCGAGGCGGATCCGCGAGCCCGTCTGGACGCCGGGGGGAATCCGGACGGTCAGCCGCTGCGGATCGGGACGACCGGGGCGCTGCAGGCTGACCACCCGCTCGCCGCCCAGCACGGCGTCCCGCAATGTGACGCTGACCGTGGTGCTCAGGTCCTCGCCCGGCTGTGGCACGCTCGCCCGGCCCCCGAAGGGGCTGCGCGCCCCGCCGCCCCGCCGCCCGCCGAACATCTCCGCGAAGAGATCTCCGAGGTCGAAGTCCGCGCCCCCACCGAAGGGGATCTGCCCGCCCATGCCGCCGGTGGAGGCAGCGCGGTAGCGACGCAGCTGCTCGGCCTTGGCCTCGTCCCAGCCGATCTTCTCGGCGTCCTCTCCGAACTCGTCGTAGAGCGCGCGCTTCTTGGCGTCGCCCAGCACCTCGAAGGCGGCGGTGACCTTCTTGAAGCGCTCTTCTGCCCGCTTGTCGTTGGGGCGGACGTCGGGGTGATTCTCGCGCGCAAGCTTCCGATAGGCCTTCTTGATGTCGGCCGCGGAAGCGCCGCGTTGCACCCCGAGGATGCTGTAGAGATCTTCTGCCATCTTGGGGATCTGGGTTCGGAGCACCCACGAGGAATGCGGGCGCTGCGAAGTCGGTCCTACACTAACCAGCCATCAGGAGGGCGCCAGTTGGCGATTGCATCCACCACCCGCTCCACCCAACCGGCGGATCCCGGCGGCCCGGGAGGGTGGCGGCTGCCCTGCCTGGCCTTGCTCGCGGTGCTGTCCGGAAGTCCCTTCGGGGCCCGGGCGTTGGCGGCCGGCGCGCAGGGCGGGGACATGGCCCAGGGGGAGCACGCAGCGGGGCCGGACAGGCATGCAGCGGGACGCCCGGCAGGTGAGGGGATGCTGTTGGATGCCGCGGTGGCGATGCTCGGAGAGCAGCTCATCACCCGCTCGGATCTGATCTTCGAGGCCCGCGTGCGCGCCCTGGCCGCCCAGGGGCCGCTGGGGCTCTCCCGCTCGATCGATCAGGCACAGCTTGCGCGGACCCTCGAGACCAGCCTGCTCGGACGGCTTCTGGCACAGGAAGCGGAGCGGCTGGGGGTGCCTCCCCTGACGGAGGCGGAGAAGCACGCCCAACTCGCGCAGCTCGAAGCGCAGGCCGGAGGACCCGCACTGCTCGACGCATTCCTCACCCGCCATGGCGCGGATCGCGCGCAGTTGCTGGGGCTCATCGAACGATGGGAGCAGGCCTCCCGCGCACTCGACGTCCGCGTGCGCGTCCGTGCCCAGGTCACCGAGGCGGAGATCCGCGAGGCCCACGCAGAGAGCGGCAGCACCCGCCCCTATGCCGAAGAACGCGAGCGCCTCGCCCGTGAGTTGCGACGGGAGCGCTCCCGGGCGGTGGCCGCGCGGGAGCGGGCGCGCCTCATGGAGAGCGCCTCCATCCGCAGGCTGGCGCCCTGGGCCCGCGCGGATGCCGGCGCCGACGGGGAGGACCCATGAGGCAGCCCCAGCCACCCCTCTCGTCTCCTGAAGCGCTCCCCGCCGATTGGCAGCTGCGGTCGATGGAGCTTGCGGATCTGGATGCGGTGGAGACCCTGCAGCGGAGGGCGTTCGCGCATCCCTGGTCGGCGGCGCTGCTGCGCGCCGAGCTCGATCACAGCTGGTCCACCGTCCTCCTGGCCGAGCAGGTGGACGCCGAGCGACGTGAGCTCATGGGCGTGGTGGTCTTCTGGATCATCCACGACGAGCTCCACATCCTGAACGTGGCCTCCTCCCCCGACTTCCAGCGCCGCGGGGTGGCGCGCACGCTCATCACCGAAGCACTGGATCGCGCCCGCGACCGCCATTGCCGTCTGGCCACGCTGGAGGTCCGCCGCAGCAACCTTCCGGCGATCGCGCTCTATGAAGGGTTCGGGTTCCGCACGGTGGGCGTGCGACCGCGCTACTACGCGCAGGAGGGGGAGGACGCTCTGGTGATGGAGCGCGCGATCTCCCTCTGATCGGGAACGTGGGCCCGGGGCAGGGGAGACCCTGCAGCAGGCGCCTTCAAAGCGCGCATGCGCCCTGCCGGTTGATCGCGGGGCGAGAACCTCTTATGTAGCGCCCGCGCCGAGGGGCCCCAGGGCTCCAGAGGTGGTCTCCCTGCCGAGAGTGCTTGACAGCGGGGGGCCCATCCCTATACTCGCGCGCCTTTCCGGCCCGACTGGGGCCTCGCCTCGCCCTGCATGCGGGGCGGTCACGTACCTTTCCAAGGATTTCCGTAGCAATGCCCACGATCAGCCAGTTGGTCCGCAAGGGTCGCGAGAAGTTGACGGTGCAGGGCAAGAGCCCCGCCCTCAAGGAGTGCCCGCAGAAGCGTGGTGTCTGCACCCGCGTCTACACCACGACCCCGAAGAAGCCGAACTCGGCCCTCCGCAAGGTGGCCCGTGTCCGCTTGACCAACGGCATCGAGGTGACGTCCTACATCCCCGGCGTGGGTCACAACCTCCAGGAGCACTCGGTGGTGATGATCCGTGGCGGTCGTGTGAAGGACCTCCCGGGCGTGCGCTACCACATCGTCCGCGGCACCCTGGACGCCACCGGCGTGCAGAACCGCAAGCAGAGCCGCTCCAAGTACGGCGCCAAGCGTCCCAGCTGAGCCGTTCTCAACCCCCTTTCTGATTCCAAGCTGAGGACGTCCCATGCCTCGTCGTCGCGTTGTCGCCAAGCGCAAGATTCTCCCTGATCCGAAGTTCCAGGATCGCCTCGTCACCAAGTTCGTCAACGACCTCATGATCTCGGGCGGCAAGTCCGTGGCCGAGGGCGTGTGCTACGGCGCGTTCGCGCTGGTCGAAGAGCGGGCCAAGGATGACCCCCTCAAGACCTTCAAGAAGGCCCTGGACAACGTGAAGCCCGTCCTCGAGGTGAAGTCCCGCCGCGTGGGTGGTGCCACCTACCAGGTGCCGGTCGAGGTCCGTCAGGACCGCCGCGTGGCCCTCGGGATGCGCTGGCTCATCAACTACGCCAAGGCGCGTGGTGAGAAGACCATGAAGGAGAAGCTGGCCGGCGAGATCATGGACGCCGCCAACAACCGCGGCAACGCGGTGAAGAAGCGCGAGGACACGCACAAGATGGCCGAGGCCAACAAGGCGTTCTCGCACTACCGCTGGTAGTTCCCGGTCGGGGCCCGCCTTCGGGGCAGGGCCTTCCGAACAGACTGCCGCAGTGAGAAGGGCTCCGGGTGACCGGGGCCCTTTTTGCGTCTGGCGCCATGGCCCCGCCGCGGAAACCCACTGGCGCACCCCTTCGCGTCGTCGTAGGAGAGCGCCCGGGAGACGTCGGCGTCCCGGACCGCGGCGCCCCGGATCGGCGCCGTCCGTTCCGGTCGTCCCACGCCCGCCGGATCGTCTGCGTTCACCTCCCGTCCTTTTCAAAGACAGACACAGGAGCACCGTCCCATGCCCCGCGAGTTCCCGCTCGAGAGCTACCGCAACATCGGCATCATGGCCCACATCGATGCCGGGAAGACGACCACCACCGAGCGCATCCTCTTCTATGCGGGCGCCATCCACCGGATGGGCAACGTCGACGACGCGAACACCACGACCGACTGGATGGTCCAGGAGAAGGAGCGTGGCATCACGATCACCTCGGCGGCGATCACCGCGAACTGGGAGCGCAGCGGCAAACGCTTCCACATCAACCTGATCGACACCCCGGGACACGTGGACTTCACCGTCGAGGTGGAGCGCTCCCTGCGGGTGCTGGACGGCGCCATCGCGGTGTTCGATGGCGGCAACGGCGTGGAGCCGCAGAGCGAGACGGTCTGGCGTCAGGCGGACCGCTACCGGGTGCCGCGCATCTGCTTCATCAACAAGCTCGACCGGGTGGGCGCGGACTTCGACATGTCCGTGCAGAGCATCAAGGACAAGCTCGGCGCCCAAGCCGTCCCGCTCCAGCTGCCCCTCGGGCTCGAGGATCGCCACCGGGGCGTGATCGATCTCATCCGCATGAAGGCGGTCACCTTCCCGGAGGATGAGCAGGGCAGCCGCCCCACCGAGATCGAGATCCCCGAGGAGCTGCGGGAGGCGGCCGAGGCCGCGCGCAATGAGCTGGTGGAGACCGCCGCCGAGCAGGACGACGCCCTCACCGAGCGCTACCTGGAGACCGGCGAGCTCTCCGAAGCGGAGATCCGCGAGGGGATCCGCAAGGGCTGCCTCGCGCTGAAGATCTTCCCGGTGCTCTGTGGCTCGGCGTACCGCCACAAGGGTGTGCAGCCCCTGCTCGATGCGGTGGCCGACTACCTGCCCAGCCCCCTGGACATCCCCCCGGTGCAGGGCGTGACCCCTGACGGCGACGAGGCCACCCGCGCCACCGACGACGCCGCGCCGTTCAGCGCGCTGGTCTTCAAGATCATGAACGACCCGTCCTTCGCCGCGCAGACGCTCAGCTTCATCCGCGTCTACTCGGGCACGCTCAAGGGCGGCACCACCGCGTGGAACAGCGACAAGAAGAAGCGCGAGCGGGTGAGCCGCCTGGTGCAGATGCGCGCCGACAAGAAGGAAGAGCTCGAGGAGGTGCGCGCCGGCGACATCTGCGCGGTGGTGGGCCTGAAGACCGCCGCGACCGGAGACACCCTCTGCGACGCCGATCATCCGATCGTGCTCGAGCGCATGACCTTCCCGGAGCCGGTGATCGACATCGCCATCGAGCCGAAGAGCACCGCGGATCAGGACAAGCTCAGCGACAGCCTCAACCGGTTGGCACTCGAGGATCCGAGCTTCAAGGTGCGCACCAGCGACGAGACCGGGCAGACCATCATCGCCGGCATGGGCGAGCTGCACCTGGAGATCATCGTCGACCGGCTGCTGCGTGAGTTCAACGTGGACGCCAACATCGGCAAGCCGCGCGTCTCCTACCGCGAGTCGCTGGGCAAGGTCGCGGAAGGGGAGGGCAAGTACATCCGCCAGACCGGAGGGAAGGGGATGTACGGACACATCGTGCTGCGGCTCTCGCCCAACGAGCGCGGGGCCGGCTTCGTCTTCAAGGACCTCATCACCGGCGGCAAGGTGCCCAAGCCCTTCATCGAGGCCGCCGCCAAGGGCGCCGAGGAGGCGATGCAGACCGGGCCCCTGGCAGGCTTCGAGATGGTGGACGTGCTGGTGGAGGCGATTGACGGGAGCTTCCACGACACCGACTCCAACGAGCACGCCTTCCAGATCGCCGGCTCCCTGGCGTTCAAGGAGGCGGCGCGTCAGGCGGACCCCATCCTGCTCGAGCCGGTCATGCGCTGTGAGATCACCGTGCCGGACGCCTCCATGGGCGCGGTCCAGGGCGACCTCAACGCGCGCCGCGGGCAGATCAACGGCATGGATGCGCGGCCGGGCTCGGTGCAGGCGATCTCCGCGGATGTGCCGCTCGGCGAGATGTTCGGCTACGCGACCGAGCTGCGCTCCCGCACCCAGGGACGCGGCACCTTCACCATGCAGTTCGACCACTACGCCGAGGTTCCGCGCTCCGTCCGCGAGCGCATCGTGGCGCATTGATCGACCCGCTGACGATTTCCCTTCCCCCCACGGGAAAGATCACGTAAAGGCCGCGCCCTCACGGTGCACAGCGCCGGTGACGGGCTCTGCATTCACAAGAGCCCATCGGCGGGCCCGAGGCCTCCCTCAGGAGACGACATGTCCAAGGAAAAGTTCGAGAGAAGCAAGCCGCACGCGAACATCGGCACGATCGGGCACGTGGACCACGGCAAGACGTCGCTGACCGCGGCGATCACCAAGGTGCTGGCCGAGGCCGGTGGCGCGAAGTTCAGCGCGTACGACCAGATCGACAAGGCCCCTGAGGAGCGCGAGCGTGGCATCACCATCTCGACCTCGCACGTCGAGTACGAGACCGCGAACCGCCACTACGCGCACGTGGACTGCCCGGGTCACGCCGACTACGTGAAGAACATGATCACCGGCGCGGCGCAGATGGACGGCGCCATCCTGGTGGTGTCCGCGGCCGACGGCCCGATGCCCCAGACCCGTGAGCACATCCTCCTGGCCCGCCAGGTCGGCGTCCCCTACATCGTCGTCTTCCTGAACAAGGTCGACATGCTGGACGACCCCGAGCTGCTCGAGCTCGTCGAGATGGAGGTGCGCGAGCTCCTCAGCAAGTACGAGTTCCCGGGCGACGACATCCCCATCGTCTCGGGCTCGGCGCTCAAGACCCTCGAGGGTGACACCAGCGACATCGGCTCCAAGTCCATCCTGAAGCTGATGGAGGCGGTCGACACCTACATCCCCAACCCGGAGCGCGCGACCGACAAGCCGTTCCTGATGCCCGTCGAGGACGTGTTCTCGATCGCCGGCCGTGGCACGGTGGCCACCGGTCGCGTGGAGCGCGGCATCATCAAGGTGGGCGAGGAGATCGAGATCGTCGGTATCCGCCCGACCGCCAAGACGGTCGTGACCGGCGTTGAGATGTTCCGCAAGCT
>DATGQN010000094.1:0-4100 GCA_035304185.1 Myxococcaceae bacterium | reverse complement strand
TCGGCCTGCTCGGTCTCGTTGAGCTTCACCTCGAGGACCGACTCCACGCCGCCGGCGCCGATCTTCACCGGGACGCCGAAGAAGGTGTCCTTGATGCCGTACTGGCCGGTGAGCCACGCCGCCGCGGGGAGGACCCGCTTGCGATCGAGGAGGTAGCTCTCCGCCATCGCGATGGCCGAGGCCGCCGGCGCGAAGTACGCCGAGCCGGTCTTGTAGAGGCCGACCAGCTCCGCGCCGCCCTTGCGGGTGCGATCGATGATCGCGTCCAGCACGTCCTTCTTCAGCAGCTCCTCGAGGGGCACGCCGCCCACCGTCGCCAGGCGGGTGACCGGAACCATGTCGTCGCCGTGGCCGCCGAGCACCAGCGCGTCCACGTCACGGATCGAGGCACCGGTCGCCTCGGCCACGAAGCACTTGAAGCGGCTGGTGTCGAGCACGCCGGCCATGCCGACCACCATGTGGTGGGGCAGCCCGGAGACCTTCTGGAGCGCGTAGACCATCGCGTCCAGAGGGTTGGCGACGTTGATCACGAAGGCGTTCGGGGTGTGCGTGCGCACGTTCTCCGCCACGTCCTTCATGATCTTGAGGTTCACCTCGAGCAGGTCCTCGCGGGACATGCCGGGCTTGCGGGGCATGCCGGCGGTGATGATCACCACGTCGGCGCCCGCGCAATCCTTCCAGTCCGTGGTGCCGGTGACGCGGCAGTCGTAGCCATCCACCGCGGCGAGCTGGTTGATGTCCAGCGCCTTCCCCTTCACCAGACCCTCGGCGGCGGGGATGTCGTAGAGCACGACGTCTCCGAGCGACTTCTGGACGGCGAGCAGCGCGAGGTTGCCGCCGATCTGGCCCCCTCCGATCAGCGCAATCTTCTTCTTGGCCATGACGTGTCTTTCCTCCGTGTGGTGACGGATGTGTGGGGAAGGTTTCCGGACGCTCACATGTGGCGGATGATCGCCTGACCGAACTCCGAGCACTTCACCTCGGTGACGTTGCCCTCGTCCTTCATGAGGCGGGCGAAGTCGTAGGTGACGGTGCGGGCGGAGATGGCGCCATCCATGCCCTTGATGATGAGGTCGGCGGCCTCGTGCCAGCCGAGGTGACGGAACATCATCTCGCCGGACAGGATGACGCTGCCCGGGTTCACCTTGTCCTGGTTGGCGTACTTGGGCGCGGTGCCGTGCGTGGCCTCGAAGATGGCATGGCCGGTGGCGTAGTTGATGTTGCCGCCCGGCGCGATGCCGATGCCGCCGACCTGCGCGGCAAGCGCGTCGGAGAGGTAGTCGCCGTTGAGGTTGAGCGTCGCGATGACGTCGAACTCGTTCGGGCGGGTCAGCACCTGCTGCAGGGTGATGTCCGCGATGCTGTCCTTGATGAGGATCTTGCCGGACTCGAGCGCGGCCTTCTGCTCGGCGTTCGCCGCCTCCTCACCCTTCTCGGCCTTCGTGCGCTCCCACTGGCCCCAGGTGTAGGTCTGCGCGCTGAACTCGCGCTCGGCGAGCTCGAAGCCCCAGGTGCGGAAGGCACCCTCGGTGAACTTCATGATGTTGCCCTTGTGCACCAGGGTCACGCTCTTGCGCTTGAGGTCGATCGCGTACTGGATCGCGGCGCGCACGAGGCGCTCGGTGCCCTCGCGGCTCACCGGCTTGAAGCCGATGCCCACGTCGTTCGGGAAGCGGATCTTCCCGAACTCCTTGGGGAAGTTCTCCTTGAAGAGGGCCAGGAACTTCTTGGCACCCTCGGAGCCGGCCTCGAACTCGATGCCCGCGTAAATGTCCTCGGTGTTCTCGCGGAAGATCGCCATGTCGACGAGCTCCGGGGTCTTCACCGGCGAGGGCACGCCGTTGAAGTAGCGCACCGGACGCAGGCACACGTAGAGGTCGAGCAGCTGGCGCAGCGCCACGTTCAGCGAGCGGATGCCGCCGCCGATCGGCGTGGTCAGCGGCCCCTTGATGCCCACCAGGTACTCGCGGAAGGACTCGACGGTCTCGTCCGGGAGCCAGTTGTTGACGGTCTTGAAGGCCTTCTCGCCGGCGAGCACTTCCTTCCAGACGATCTGCTTCTTGCCGCCATAGGCCTTCTCCACCGCAGCGTCGAAAACGGCCTGGCTGGCGCGCCAGATGTCCGGGCCCGTGCCATCACCTTCGATGAAGGGGATGATCGGACGGTCGGGAACGGTCAGGACGCCGTTCTTCAGGGTGATCTTCTCTCCGGCGGGGGTGGCCATCGCTTCGATGCTCCTTGGAAAAGGTGGCGGCAGCGCCCTCCCGTCGTCGGGATGGGGCACCACCGCCACGAATCCACCGGCCTCTGGGGTCCGGGCCGGTGACAGTCGGTGAATCGGGCGGCGCACTCTAAGGGCCAGCCCGGCGCGTCTCAAGCAACTCCTTCACCCGCGAGACGTCCGACTGCAGGGGCGTGGAGAAGCGCAGAAGCCCAGGTGATGGCTCCCTCTGTGACCCGGTTGGGTGTCAGGGCCGATGAGCCACCCTGCCCCCAGGGCGTGTCTACTGAGCGAAGATCCCCTCCGAGTTCCCCGCACCCGAGGTTCGACATGTCCTTTATCGACCGCATCCGCTCCGCCGTCGTCTCCCTGCCCAAGCCCCCTCCCGCCCCGCAGAAGGCGCAGACCGGCCCCGCCCTGCCCGCGGTGCGGGACACCTTCACCGCCACCGCGAACACCGTCGCGTCCCCGGTGTCACTGGATGGGCGCGGGACCTACAGCGTGGCCCCGGATGAGGTCAGCGGAAAGCTCGATGGGAAGATCACGGGTCCCAAGGGCATCACCGTCTCCATCGAGGCCTCGGCCAAGGCGTCCCAGAAAACCGACGTCAAGAGCGAGGACGGCTACACGACCTATACCGTGACCTCAGAGGCGTCCTTCACCGTCGGCGGGAAGGTCAACGCCGGGGTGGTGGGCTTCGGCGCCAACCAGACCGAGGGAATCACCACCACCTACCAGGTCCGCATGTCCGACGAGGACTACCAGCGGATGCTCGACGGCGAGATCCCGGAGCCCAACCCATTCGACCCGACCACGATGCCTCCCGGCAGCTCGATCATGATGAACAGCTCGGACTACTCCGAGACCGGTCTGAGCGCCTCGTACCGCCAACTGAGCCTCGACTCGAAGGTGAAGGAGTCCGAGGGGACGTCCATGGTCTTCGAGATGGGCGAGGACAACCAGCTCACCGTCACCGGCGGCCCGACGGAGGCCATCGAGAACTCCTTCAAGCTCGGCCTCACCCTCGGACCGGTCAGCGCGCACATCGGCAACACCACGTCGCTGGAGGGGTTCACCCTCCACACGGCGACCTTCGACCTCGACTCCGAGGGCGGGCTGGGGAGCTATGGCGAGTTCCTGGTCACCGGTGACATGCCGAAGGAGAATGGAGACGGAGTCTCGAACGCTGCGAAGATCGAGAAGCTCGACTTCGACTCCACGAGCAGCGCCGGAATCAAGATCGGTCCCTTCAGCGTGGGGGGCGAGATCGGCTCGAGCCATCTCAATCAGGTGACGACCACCCTTCCGGATGGCACCTCCACCACCGTCTCCAACTTCAGCCTGCACCCCGGCGACATCCCCATCGAGCTCCACCAGACCTTCGGTCCCGATGGTGAGGAGGACCTCTCCAAGCAGACGATGACCATGACCCTCACCGACGTGAACGACACGGTCGGGGCCTACATCTACGCGGCCTTCACCGGCGCGGACCATGACACCGCCGTGGCGCAGTTCGAGGGCGATGCGGACCTCGTCCTCACCCTGGGCCACGACGACGTCGAGGCCATCGCCGAGCGCGCGCAGGCCTACATCGCGGACTGGGAGAAGGCCACCGGGCGCACCTGGGATGAGGAGTTCCAGCTCGGGAGTGATCGGCTCATCGGTCAGCTCGCCGGGGTCGAGAGTGTCGCGGACATCTCGCAGATCCTCGCCGGCGCCACGAGCGACGGGCAGCTTGCGGAGGGACTGCTCCTGCTCTCAGCCGGGTTCGGCCGCGACACCGAGCCGGCGCCCCTCTCGGGTGACGTGAAGGCTGCGTAGGTCCCCTCCCGTCGGTGGGCGTGGGCTTCGCCAGGTGCGGGGCAGCGGGACCGCCGAG
>DATGQN010000093.1:0-3720 GCA_035304185.1 Myxococcaceae bacterium | reverse complement strand
GCCACCGCCTCCATCGCGGCGAGGAAGCCGGCGTCCTGCACGAACGGAGGCACCACGCGCAGGGGCGGGAAGTCGAAGTCCCTGCTCAGCAGCTCCATCACCCGCGCGACCACGGTGACGTTCGCCGACACCGCGTTGAGGGGATAGAGGGGCAGCAGGGTGATCTCGGAGACGTTGGCGCGCTTGAGCTGGGCCAGCGCCTCGGGAATGGAGGGCCGCCCGTAGCGCATCCCCAACGCCACCTCCCACTCCTTCGGGTCCAGGCGCGCGGTCACCGCCTCGGCGTGCGCGCGGGCGTTGACCAGCAGCGGGCTTCCCTCCGGCGTCCAGATCTTCCGGTAGGCCTCGGCCGAGCGCGCCGGGCGGGTCGGCAGGATGATCAGGTTCAGCAGCAACCATCGGCCCAGGGCGGGCAGATCCATGACGCGGGGATCGGAGAGGAACTCGCGGAGATAGCGGCGCACCTCGGGGGGCTCCGGCGCATCCGGCGTCCCCAGGTTGACCAGCAGCAGGCCCTTCTTCGTCATGGTGTGCGTCGTGGAACCGGGCACCGTCGTCACTTCGGCGGACGGCCTTCCGTCAGTTGAGGGCGTGGGGCTGCATCAGCGAGAAGCTGTCGATGGCAGCGTTGAAGCTCCGGCCATCGGGGCGCTCCATGACGAAGTGCCCTTCCATGGTGCCGAAGGGGGTCTCGATCATCGCCCAGCTGGTGTAGGCGAAGTGGTCTCCCGGAGCGAGACGCGGGGTCTTGCCGACCACGCCCGGCCCCTGGACCTCCTGCACCCGTCCCATGGCGTCGGTGATGACCCAGCGGCGGTGGGTGAGGCGCGCGGGCTCACGGCCCTCGTTGGTGATCACCACCTCGTAGGTGAACGCGAAGCGCCCCTGTCCCGGCTCCGAGCGCTCGGCCCAGTAGCGCGGTCGCACGACGATACGGATGCCTTCGGTCTCGGTGTCCGACATGACGCGGCTCGTCCTCCCAGGGAGACAGGAGGAGCCTCTTTAACGGCTCCCCCCTGCCCCGCCCAGCAAGAAAGGCCCACGAGGAAGGGGACACCGGCGCGGGTCCCTCAGGGACGCTCTTCCTCGGTTGCCGGCCGCTTGAGCACCATGAGCGAGCGGGCGGGCAGCTCGAGCTTCCCTCCGGCGGGGGTGCGCGGCGGCGTGGCGTGCGCATCCGCGGTGTCGAGCACCACCTCCCAGTCCGCGCCCCACTCGATGGCCGGCAGCACCACCTCGCGGGCCTGGTCGTCGGCGTTCACCAGGATCAGCAGGGTGTCGCCCACCACCCGCTCGCCATGGATGCCGGGGGTCGCGATGGCGTCACCGCCCAGCAGCATCCCGAGGGTCTGCGCCGCGGGCGCGTCCCAGTCCGAGCGGCTCATCTCGGTGCCATCCGGCCGGAACCAGGCGAGGTCCTTGAGGGCGCTGTCCCAGATCTGGCTGCCCCGGAAGAAGCGCCGGCGCTGAAGGACCGGCTGCTCCCGCCGCAGCTTGGAGAGCTTGCGGGTGAACTCCAGGAGCGCCTCGTCACGCGCGGTGAGCTTCCAGTCGATCCAGCCCAGCGGGTTGTCCTGGCAGTACGCGTTGTTGTTCCCGGACTGGGTGCGCCCGAGTTCATCGCCCGCCAGCAGCATCGGCGTGCCCACGCTCAGGAAGAGGGTCGCGAGGAAGTTGCGCTTCTTCTGCTCCCGCGCGGCGATGATCGCGGGATCATCGGTGGGCCCTTCGACGCCCTCATTGGTGGACAGGTTCTCGTCCGCACCGTCGCGGTTGTCCTCGCCGTTCGCGTGGTTGTGCTTCTTGGTGTAGCTCACGAGATCGTTGAGCGTGAAACCATCATGCGCGGTGACGAAGTTCACCGAGTGCGAGGGTTGGCGCCCGCTGGCGGCGAAGAGGTCCGAGCTTCCGGTGAGGCGGTAGCCGATCTCGGCCATCTGCCCCTCGTCGCCCCGCCAGTAGCGGCGCACGGCGTCGCGGTAGCGCCCGTTCCACTCGGCCCAGCCCGGAGGAAACCCTCCCACCTGGTAGCCGTTGGGCCCAAGGTCCCACGGCTCGGCGATGAGCTTCACGTCCCGCAGCACCGGGTCCTGGTGGACGAGGTGGAAGAAGGGCGCGTGCCGGCTGAACGCCCCGCCCTCCACGCGCGCGAGCGTGGTGGCGAGATCGAAGCGGAAGCCGTCGACGTGCATCTCCTCGACCCAGTACCGAAGAGAGTCGAGGATGAGCTGCAGGACCTGCGGGTGGCGCACGTTCAGCGCGTTGCCGCAGCCGGTGAAGTCCATGCAGTAGCGGGGATCCTGGTCCGACAGCCAGTAGTACGAGGCGTTGTCGAGCCCCTTCCAGCTCAGGGTGGGCCCCAGGTGGTTGCCCTCGCAGGTGTGGTTGTAGACCACGTCGAGGATGACCTCGATGCCCGCGCGGTGCATCGCCTTGACCATCTGACGGAACTCGTTGACCTGCTCGCCGCGGGAGCCGCTCGCGTAGCGCTGGTCGGGCGCGAAGTAGCCCAGCGTGTTGTAGCCCCAGTAGTTCTGCTTCCCCTTCGCGACCAGGAACTCGTCGTCGACCTTCTCGTGAAGGGGCAGGAACTCGATGGCGGTCACGCCCAGGGACTTCAGGTGCGAGATGATCGCCGGGTGCGCCGCCCCCAGGTAGGTCCCCCGCAGCTCGGGAGGGATGTCCGGGTGAAGCGCGGTGAGCCCCTTGAGGTGGGCCTCGTAGATGAGGGTCTGGTGCCAGGGCGTCTGGGGGCGGCGATCCCCCTCCCAGTCGAACGCGTCGGGCGCGAGGACCACGCCCTTGGGAACGCCGGCCGCCGAATCGGAGCGCTCGAGGGTGTTGCCGGCATTGGCCCCCTCGCTCTTGTCGTAGGCCCACACCGGCGCGGACCAGTCGACGTGTCCGGTGAGCGCGCGCGCGTAGGGATCCACCAGCAGCTTCGCGGGGTTGAAGCGCATCCCCCGCGCCGGCTCCCAGGGGCCGTGGACGCGCAGGCCATAGAGGCTTCCGGGCAGGATCCCGGGGACGTAGCCGTGCCAGACGTGGCCGCTGCGCTCCTGGAGGCGGACCTTGCCGGTCTCCCGGGTGGGATCGCCGGGCTCGAAGAAGCAGACCTCCACGCTGCGGGCGTGCTGGCTGAAAACGGCGAAGTTGGTGCCCCGTCCGTCGCAGGTGGCACCGAGGGGGTAGGGACTTCCGGGCCACACGTCCCAGAGTGAGTAGCGCGCCATAGGCGGCGGACTCTCTCAAGCGGGAGGCGGGTCGGGAAGTCTCCGGGACGAAGAAAGCCCCCCATCCGTCCGCTGGTGCAGACGGGTGAGGGGCTTCGCTGTCGTGGGCCCGTCGGACCCTCGCAAGCGTCAGGCCGGGACGTTGGAGAGGTGCTTGTTCACCAGCGAGGTCATCTCGAACATGGTGACCGTCTTCTTGCCGCCGAAGACCACCTCGAGATTCGCGTCCGCGTTGATCTCGCGGCCGTTCTGCAGGCCGTTCTTCTTGATGTACTCCCACACCTTCTTGGTGACCTCGGTGCGGGGGATCGGCGAGTCACCCACGATCTTGGCGAGATCGGGCGACGGCTGCATCGGCTTCATGAAGCCGGCGTTGGGCTTGCGCTTGGGCTTGGACTCGTCGGCAGTCTTCTTGTCGGCCATGGGTGTTGCGGTCTCCTTCCCCTCCGTAAGGGAACACAAGAATCGGCCCTGATGCGGGTCGGTC
>DATGQN010000092.1:0-38690 GCA_035304185.1 Myxococcaceae bacterium | reverse complement strand
AAGAAGCGGGGCACCTCGGGGCGGTCCAGGGCCGGGTGGATGCGGATCTCCCGGGTCTGGTGGTCATAGACGCCCAGACGGATCGACTTGCGCATCCGCCTCGGGCCGCGGCGGCCCCAGCCGATCTGCGCCACGATGGCGTTGTCGAAGTGCTCGGCGTTGACCTGATCGAAGAGCGCCTGCAGGTCGTAGCAGCGGCCGCGGGGCTGGAGCTCGGGTTCGGCGGGATGGCGCTCCTGGCGGATGCGCGGCTGCATCCCCTGGATGAAGGCGTCGAGCACCGTGCCCGCCTTGCGGCGCCCGCGGCCGGTGTAGTCAGCCAGTGCGGTCACCACGTCCTCGGGGGCGTCCAGGAACATGTGGTGCAGCCGCACCTGGAGCGCCGAGGCGTTGCGCTTGAAGCTGAGCATCGTCGAGCGGTTGTCGGTGACCGCGAGCCGCACCCGCAGTCCCAGGCTCCGGCTCAGACGCGAGGCCAGCTTCTCGGCCTTCGCCACGACCACCTCACGGGGAGGCGGCGGCAGCGATTGCAGCTCCTGCGGCTTTGCCAGCGGAGGCGGAACCAGCGCGTCGGCGCGGGGGGAGACCGGCTCAACCACCCGCAGGGGCTCGGTGGTCGACGGCGGGAGGGAGGGCTCCGGAGGGCTCAGCTGGTTGACCGGAGTGGGCTGGGCGCGTCCACGCGGCGCGTGGACGTCACGCGGATCCCGGACGATCGGGCGCGACCGGATCGGATCGAACAGCTGAAGCTGTTGGGGCGCGCGCGGAGCCATCGGATGATTCTCAACCCGAATCCGCGTCAGGACTCAAGGGCAGCGCTCGCCCCCGTGCGTGAGAGCGCACCTCCTCGTGGAGCTGGCGACCGAGCGTCTCCACCTCGTCACGGGTGGTGTGCATCGCCTCCAGAACCTCCTCCATCGACGTGGCCTCCTCCACCGCCAGGCACGCGCCGCCCTGCGCACGCGCCGCCCCGATGTTCCCGTGACGTTCCACCTGCAGGCTCCACTGCCCGTCGGGCCACAGCTCGAAGGGGAAGAGCCGGCATGCAAGGGGACGCTGTGCCGCGGTCAGCCGACAGCCCACCCCCGGGCGGAAGAACACGCACGCACCGTTCACCGGTCGAAGGGTGAGGCGGATGGGACCCCTGGCGAAGTAGCCACGGTACAACGGCCGGTCGCGTTCGTAGGCCAAAGCCTCCAGCTCGCTGAAGCCCTCCTCGTCGACGAAGCGCCGCCGGGACCAGCCGGTCGCCGCCTGCACCCGCGCCACGTCGGTGAGGGTGAGGGTGGCCAGGGACTCGCCCTCCGCCAACTCACAGCAGCTCACCTTCAGCGCCCCGGAACAACGCGCGCAGACCGGGGCATCCGCGCGGGGCTGACTGCAGCTCACGGTGTTCACATCCTCCTCGCTCCGACGATGCGGTGGGGCGCGCCGCCGGTGACGGGCATCAACGGGGAGCGCGCCTTCAACTTCCCAGCAATCGCTGCAGTCGCCCCGGTTCGACCCGCACCAGGAAGGTCTTCTCCTGGGTGTAGGTCACCTTCCCCGGGGCCCCTCCCTTCACCGCGCGCACGTACTTGCGCGGCATCCAGCTCACCTCGCCCTCGGGCTGCCCCTTGAGATCGGAGTGGTGCAGCGCCAGGTGGGCGGCATCCAGCAGGCTCTCCTGGTCCACCACCTGCCCCTTGGCCAACGCGATGATCACGTGCGCCCCACTCACGCCCCGCGCGTGCAGCCACAGGTGGTGGGGGCGCGCCACACCGAAGGTGAGCTGCTGGTTGGACGCGCCGCCCTTGCCCACCCAGATGGGCAGCCCCGACGCCGACACGTGGGCGCGGTAGGGGGAGGCCGGCGCCTGCCCGGGCAGCGTGGGGGGCTTGGCCAGGACCTCGTGTTGCGCGAGCAGGTCCGCATCGGACATCGCCGCCAACTGCGTGAGCGCCGTGCGGGAGTGCGCCGCCTCGCGCTCGAGCTCGGCCAACCGGTGCTGCGCATGGCCCATGCCGCGCTGCAGCCGGCGGTACTGGTGGAAGTGCCATTCAGCGAGCTCACGGGGGCTGCGCTTGCCATCCAGCTCCACCACCACCTCCTCCACCCCCTCCTCGCCGTAGTGGGTGAGGGTGACGCTCGCCTTTCCCCGCGGCAGCGCGTGCAGGTTGTGGGTCAGCAGCTCCCCCATGCGGCGGTGGCGTTCGACCTCCTGGCCGCGTTCCGCCTCGCGACGCACTTTCGCGAGGGTCTTCTCCTGGCGCGCGAGCCTCGCCTTGTGAGGGCGCTCCAGCAGACGCCGGATGGTCTCGGCGCGACGTCGGCTGCCGGTGTCCGCGAAGAGGGCCTCGGCCGCGGTCAACCTCGCGCCCACGACGTCTGCGGGTGCTTCGGACAACCGGCCCGCATGGACAGACAGCGCGTCGGGACGGGGACCGGCGAGCATCGCCTCCACCCGCGGATCGTATGAGCCGGGAGCGGGACCGCGCTTGTTCGAGATCGAGCTGCTCCCGAAGAGGCGCCCGGCGTCGGTGAGCACGCTCAGACGGCCTCCCCCTTCCAGCTCCAGCAACAGCACCCGCCCCTCGTCTTCGGCGCCGAAGCGCACCAGGAGCACCCGTCCCTCGGCGCGCGCGTCGGTGAGGGGACGGCCGATGAGCTCCTGACGCAACCAACGCTGCAGGGGCGAGGGTTCACCGGGGTTGGGCAGGCGGTTCGCGGCGAGTGAGAGCCGGCCGACCTCCTGCTCTGCCGAGGCGCACAACCACAGGGAACGACCCGGGATGCGCAGCTCGAGGAAGGCCAGCGCCGGGAAGGGACTGAAGGCCTTCTGCACCACCGCACCGCGCAGATGCGCCTGCGCGTCGGCGGCCACCGCGAGGAGCTCATCCGGGGAGAGAGACATGGACACCTCTCTTCACCCCGCGGGCTGCCGCGCGCAAGGGAGAGCCGATGGGTGGGCTTCCTCACCTCCATCAAGGGGCCCGCTTTGAGGGGGCGGATCGGAAGCCACGCAAAGCGGAACGGCCCGGCCCGACGTTCGAGAACGTTCGGATCCGGGCCGTCATGCGATGGACCCTGGGGCCCATCCGCGAACCGGCTCAGCTCGCCGCAGGCTCGGTGGCCGCGGGAGCCGCCTTGGGCGTGCGGGGCTTGCGCGCCGGAGCACGCTT
Organism: Myxococcaceae bacterium; assembly: GCA_035304185.1. GTDB lineage: Bacteria > Myxococcota > Myxococcia > Myxococcales > Myxococcaceae > DATGQN01. The sequence continues at coordinate 35,529 of DATGQN010000092.1, read as the reverse complement.
GGTGACGGTCTTCGCGGCCGGCTTGGCCCCGGCCGTCTTGCGGGCCGAGGTCTTGCGCGCGGGCGCCTTCTTCGCCGTCGCGGTCTTCGCGGCCGGCTTGCGCGCGGTGGTCTTCTTCGCCGCCGGCTTCTTGGCAGCGGTGGCCTTCTTCGCCGTCGTCCGCGTGGCGGTCTTCTTCGCCGCCGCCGGCTTCTTGGCCGCGGTCGCCTTCTTCGCGGTGGAGCGGGTGGTGGTCTTCTTCGCCGCCGCCGGCTTCCTGGCCGCGGTGGCCTTCTTCGCCGTCGGCCGCGTGGTGGCCTTCTTCGCCGCCGGCTTCCTGGCCGCGGTGGCCTTCTTCGCCGTGGTGGCCTTCTTCGCCGCCGGCTTCTTGGCCGCGGTGGCCTTCTTCGCCGCGGTGCTCCTCCGGGCCGCCGGCTTCGCCGCGGCGGTGGCCGTCGACTTCCGTGCTGCCGGCTTCTTCGTTGCCGTCTTCTTGGCCGCCGTCGACGTCTTGGCAGTCGGGGTCTTCTTGGCTGCCGGCTTCTTGGCTGCCGGCTTCTTCGCCGCAGGCTTGCGCGCTGCGGTCTTCTTCGTCGTCGCGGTCTTCGCGGCCATCAGAGGAATCCTCCGTAGGGGGGGAACAGCCACTCAACTGGGTGAGTGAGTGGGTGACGCTAGTGATGTGGTCACTGCAAGTCAATCGACTGCACTACATGTCATGGCATGTCTTGGTGACAGGGTGCAATCGCGGGGACCCCCGACTTTCCGCCACCCGCGGCGTTCGTCATTTGTCTGACGACCCGACCCAGCGCTTGGCTGCCCCACCGGTTCCGGATGACGAACCGGGTGCAAAGCCTGAGGGGTGCCATGAACCGACTCCCCTCGCCCGACACCTTCCCGGACACCTTCACCTTCGGCGTCTCCACCGCCGCCTACCAGGTGGAGGGCCACATCCAGAACGACTGGCTTCGCTGGGAGGAGGCGGGGCGACTCAAGTGTCCCGACATGCGCTGCGGCCGCGGCGTGGAGCATTGGCGGCGCTACCGCGAGGACTACCGGTTGGCGCGGGATCTGGGCGCGGGGGCCTTCCGCATGTCGCTGGAGTGGGCCCGTATCGAGCCCTCACCCGGGCAGTTCGACCTGCGCGTGCTGGAGGGCTACCGCGAGCGATTGCTCGCCATGCGCGCCGAAGGGCTGCGCCCGATTGTGACGCTGCACCACTTCACCCACCCCACCTGGTTCCACGACACCACGCCCTGGCACGACCCGCGCTCGGTGAGCGCCTTCCGCCAGTTCGTCCGTCGCGTCGCGCCCGTCCTGTGCGGCCTCGACGCGATGGTGATCACGCTCAACGAGCCGATGGTGCTGCTCCTCGGTGGCTACCTGCAGGGGCTCATCCCGCCCGGCATCAGTGATCCCCGCGCGCTGGAGCTTGCCTCCGCGAACCTGGTGCGCGCCCACGTCGCGGCGAGGGAGGAGATCAAAGCGGTCTGCGGAGACGACGTTCAGGTCGGCATCAGCCAGAACGTCATCGCCTTCGTCCCCGACCGGGCGTGGCATCCGCTGGATCGTGCGCTCTGCGCCATCGGCGCGCGGGCCTACAACCACGGCTTCCTCGAAGCCATCACCGAGGGACGCCTGCGCCTGTCGATGCCGGGGCTGGTGAACGTCAACACCCCCATCCCCGAGGCCCGGGACGCGCTCGATTTCGTCGGCATGAACTACTACACGCGCGCCCACCTGCGCTTCGTGCCGCGGGCGCCGTTCCTCGAGTTCCACTACCGCGACCGCCACACGCGCGGGCTCACCGACATCGGGTGGGAGGACTATCCCGAGGGGCTGGGCATGATGATCGAGGAGATGCGCCGCTACCGGCTGCCCATCTGGCTCACCGAGAACGGCATCGACGATCGCACCGGCGATCGCCGTCCCCACTACCTGCACGCGCATTGGCGGCAGGTGCTGGATTCCATGGCCCGCGGCGCCGACATCCGCGGCTACCTGCACTGGTCCCTGATGGACAACTTCGAGTGGCTCGAGGGATGGGGGCCGCGCTTCGGCCTCTACCGCGTGGACTTCGAGACCCTCGAGCGCATCCCGACGCCGGCGGTGGACTACTTCCGCAGCGTGGCCTCGGAGCGTCGCCTGTTCGCGCCCCCGGGAACGCGTGCCCTGCCGGTGCCCTCCCACACCGCCGTGGAGACGGTGGGGCGCCTGCCGCTGACTCAGCCCAGCGCCGCCTTGTAGTCCACGTCCTCCATCTCGCCGGCGTCGCTGCCGTCGGCATCGGCGGAGGTGAAGAAGCGCTCGCAGGCGCGCAGCACCGCATCGGCCGAATCCAGCTGGGTGGCCTCGGCGCGGAAGCTGCTCGCCCCGCGCAGGCCGTGCGCGTACCAGGAGAGGTGACGCCGGAAGGAGCGGACCGCCGCGACCGGCTCACCCACGAAGTCCACGTGCGCGCGGAAGTGCTCGATCACCACCGCGCCGCGCTCTTCGGGCGTGGGCTTGGGGCCGCCGAGCAGCTCGCGGAAGATCCACGGATTGCCCAGTGCGGCGCGTCCCACCATGACGAAGTCACAGCCGGTGGTCTCCAGCATCCGCTGCGCGTCGGCGGGGGTCTTCACGTCCCCATTGCCGATGATGGGCATGCCGGTCACGTTGCGCTTGAGGTCGGCGATGGCATCCCAGTCCGCCACCCCCGAATAGCCCTGCGCGCGGGTGCGGGCGTGCATGGCGAGTGCGGCGCACCCCGCCTCCTGCAGCGCCTGTCCCAGCTCCACGTAGTTCTTGGAGTGCGCGTCCCAACCCGAGCGGATCTTCACCGTCACCGGCAGACCGGTCTCCTCACGGATGGCGCGCACGATCGCCGCCGCGCGCTCAGGATCCGCCAACAACGCCGAGCCCGCCCCGTTCTTGGTGACCTTCTTCACCGGGCAGCCCATGTTGATGTCGATGATCTGCGCGCCCTGCTCCTTCCCGATCGCCGCCGCGCGCGCCATCACCTCCGGCTCGCCGCCGAAGATCTGCAGGCTGTAGGGGACCTCGACCTCGGGATCGAAGCGCAGGTAGCGCAGCGTCCGCGTGTTGGCGCGGAACAGCCCCTGCGCCGACACCAGCTCGGTCGGGCACAGGGCCGCGCCCATGCGGAAGGCGATGACCCGGTAGGGCTTCTCGCTGACACCCGCCATGGGCGCGAGGATGTAGGGATTGGGGAGGCTGTAGGGTCCGATGGTCAGCATGGGCACTCTGCGGCGGTCCCTTAAGGGATGGAGTGGGGCCGATGCAAACCCGGCTGCGACTCCGACGGGCGCGATCGGCGAAGCACGGTTAGTCTCCCGCCCCATGCTCCGCTTCAACATCGGCCGCATCCCCGTCGAGGTTCACCCGTCGCACCTGCTCATCTCGGCGGTCTTCGGCCTCATGTTCGTGCCCTCGGCGGCCGGGCTCGCCGGCTGGCCGCCCGGATGGATGGCAGGCCTGGGCGACCTCGGACACGCGCTCTCCGGTCTCACCATCGTGGTGGCCTGGATGCTCATCGTGTCGTCCTCGGTGCTGATCCACGAGCTGGGCCACGCCGCGGCGACCCTCGCCTCGGGTCACGACGCCGTCATCCGCCTGGTCGCCATGGGCGGCCACACCCAGCCGCAGGTGAGGGGTCCGCTCTCGTGGGGCAAGGACGTCTTCATTACCGCCGCCGGACCGGCCGCGAGCCTGCTGCTCACCCTGGTCGCCGGAGGCGCCCACCTGCTCCTGCGGGACGCGCCGCCGAGCCCGGGCGGGCATTTCGTCTACAACCTCTTCATCGCCAACGCCTTCTGGACGGTGCTCAACCTGCTGCCCGTGATGCCGCTCGACGGCGGCCGGCTGTCGATGCAGTTCGGCAAGAAGCTGCTGGGACGCAACGGGATCATCGCCTCCCAGCTCCTCGCCCTCGCCGTGTGCGCCATCCTGGTGGTGTTCGGGATGCGGATGGGGCAGCTGCTCATCACCCTCTTCTTCGGGTTCTTCGGGTTCCAGACCTTCAAGCTGCTGATGGCCATCCTCAATGGCGAGGCGGTGCTGGAGGACGAGCCGCCCATGGAGCCCCAGTTGGTCGAGGCGGACGCTCTCCTTCGCGAAGGCCGACTGGATGAGGCACGGGAGTCCGCCCAGCAGGTCCTGCGGGAGTTTCACAGCCGCCGGCTGCAGGCGCGCGCGAACCTCATCCTCGGATGGGTGGCGCTCAAGGAGGCCAACGGGCGGCTGGCGCTGACGCACTTCGGTCAGGCACAGGGGCTGCGCATCCCACCTGCCGCGTTGGCCGCATCGTTCTCGCTCATCGGCGACGAGCAGCGCGCGCTGCCGTTCTGGGAGGTGGCGTGGAGCGAGTCCCAGGATCCCACCATCCTCCACGAGTGGGGCGGTGCCCTCATCCGTGCCGGACGCGCAGACACCCTCCAGCGGCTGCCCGGCCTGCGCGTGGACCTGGCCTACGTGTGCGCCGCGCGCACGCCCTTCCTCCGAGGCGCCTACTCCGAGGCCGCGGAGCTGGCCGAAGCGGGGCTCGAGGCGGCGCCTTCCGCCGAGCTGGCCTACGACGCCGCGTGCGCACACGCGCGGTCCGGAGATGTGGCGGCCGCCCTGCGCTGCCTCAATCGGGCGAGTGAGCTGGGCTTCACCGATCACGCCTACGCATCGACCGACGACGACCTTTCACGCCTGCACGGGCAGCCCGCATTTCACGCGTGGCTCACCGGTCTCCCGGGCGTGGCGGCGACCACCTGAAGCGAGGGCCCCCGAAAGCGCGGGCCCGCTTCGGCGCCACCCGACGCAGCCCGCCCTGCACACGTGGCATCCGACTGCCGGGCGTGGGCCGCCACCACCTGAGCGCGAAGGACCTCGGGGCGGGTGCCGCTTCGGCCCGCCTGACGCAGCCGCCTGCATGCGTGGCTCACCGGAAGGCCGGGCGTGGCCACCACCACTGGGCGGGTTTCGGGCGCGCAGCTGCTTCACGCGCCGCCCGACCGTCCCGAGCCTGCCAGCCTGGTGCATGAGCAGCCCGCCGTCCGGCTGAACGGGCGCGCCGGTCCCGGTAGGACGTTGCCGAACCGCGTCTTGGCCGCGACAGAAGGCCTCCACGAACGGACCCGCGCGGGTCCGCCGCGCCACGTCTGTCTCCACCGGAGGTGCACCAGCGTTCCGCCCACGCCCGAACTCCCGGCCCGTGACCGAGCGATGACAGCGGGGGGTGTTCATCGGGGCTGAGGGTGGGCATCTGGTCGTGAAGACGACCGGGGCGCGTCCTGTGAGTGATGGCGAGCCGGGAGCCTTCCCTGGTCGCCGGCCCCAGGCCTTCGGCGGCACGCCGCAGCGCACCGGGGCGTGACTTGAACGGACGCGTGAGAGGCCTGCAGTGAGCACACAGACCATTGCCACCCCGGACTCCCGAGACCGGCTGGACTTCGTCTCCTCCATCCCCTTCTTCCTGATGCACCTGGCCTGTCTGGCCGCGTTCTTCCTGCCGGTGCGTCCCATCGACATCGCGGTGGCGGTGGGCCTCTACGTGCTGCGGATGTGGGGCATCACCGCCGGGTTCCACCGCTACTTCAGCCATCGCGCGTACCAGACCGGGCGGCTCTTCCAGTTCATCCTCGCCTGGGTGGGGACGATGTCCGCGCAGAAGGGCGTGCTGTGGTGGGCGGGCAACCACCGACACCACCACCGCTACTCGGACCAGGAGGAGGACATCCACTCGCCGCTGCAGCGGGGCTTCTGGTGGAGCCACGTCGGCTGGATCCTCTCCAAGCGCTACAACGAGACGCCCTACAGCTCGATCCGCGACTTCGCCCGCTTCCCCGAGCTGGTGTGGCTCAACCGCTTCCACCTGGTGCCGCCCACGCTGCTGGGCGTCGCGCTCTTCTTCATCGGCGGCTGGAGCATGCTGGTGTGGGGGCTCTTCATCAGCACCGTCGCGCTGTGGCACGGCACCTTCACCATCAACAGCCTCTCCCACGTCTTCGGGAGCCGCCGCTACCGCACCACCGACACCAGCCGGAACAACGGGCTGCTCGCGCTCATCACCCTGGGCGAGGGCTGGCACAACAACCACCACTACTACCAGAACACCGCCAACCAGGGCTGGTTCTGGTGGGAGGTGGACCTGAGCTACTACTCGCTGTGGCTGCTCTCGAAGATGGGCGTGGTGAAGAAGCTGCGGAAGCCCACCCCCGAGGTCCGTGACGCCTACCTCAAGTACGACGAAGCGCAGCGGGCCCAACTGCGCGATGAGGGACGCCGGCTCCGCAGACGGCCGCGCGCAACCAGGCGGCCCTCGGTGCCGGCCACCGCCGCGGCCGCCGCTGCTGCCGCTGCTGCCAGCCTCACCAAGGCGCCGGACGCCTCGCAGCCCACGGCCTGATCGCCGCTTCGCCGCGTGAAGCCTGCGAAGACGGAGGGTCCCGGCGCGGGGGCCTCCCGCAGCTCTCCGCAACGCGCAGGCTGCGCGCTCCTCCGCGCGAAGCCTGCGAAGACGGATGCCCCCGATGCGGGGGCCGCCCCAGGAGTCGTCCCAAAGGCGCGGCCAGCGCGATTCAGTCGCCTGTCGTTCCGGACGCGGCCGCCAGCCGGGAGGCGATGGCTGCTGCCACCTCCCGGGCCTGCGACGCGAGCGAGGTCGGATTGAGGGTCAGCGGCCGGCGCGCCCACAGGCGCCAGTGCCCGTCGACCATCACCGACTCCACATGCCGGGAGGAGAGCCCCTCCACCAGATGCGCTCCGAGGGTCTCGGCGGTCAGCGGTGTGGGAGGCGAGTGATCCAGCACCACCAGGTCGGCGACCGCCCCCTCCCGGAGCGGACCGATGGGCACGCCGAACACCTCGCTCGCCATGCGATGCCCGTTGGCGAGCGCACGCAGGACATCCACCGGCGCGCCGGCATCCACCGCACGGTGATGCGCCACCTGGGCCTCCAGGAGCAGGTCCGGCGACTGCGAGCCGCTGCCCAGGGCGATGCGGGCACCGAACTTCCCCACCGGCGCGTGGCCCACGCCGGCCACCATGTCCGAGCGCGCGGCGTGCACCAGCCAGGCACCGGTGGTGATGACCTCGGAGAGCTCGGGCCAATCCAGATGCACCAGGTGGGAGACCCACGCCTGAGGCCCCAGCAGCTCCGCACGCAGCAGACGGGCGACCGGCGTGTCTCCATGCAACGCCCGCGAGCGGCGGCTGTCCTGCGCGTACTCGGCGAGCTCCACGCTCAGGTGGCGCCCGGGGATCTTGTCCAGCGCGCCGCGGATGCCTTCGAGTCCCTCGTCCGAGAGATCGCCCAGGGCGCCCACGCCGAGCGCACCGCGGAAGCGCCCCTGCGCCTTGCCGGCGAAAGCCACGCTCTCCTCGATGGCCTGCTCGCGGTGGACCGCCCCGGCCCGATCGGTGACCGCATAGGACAGCACGCCGCGCAGGCCCACCTCGTGGAAGCCGCGCGCGAGCCGGATGAGTGAGCCCTCCACCGCCTGCGGGGACGCGTGGGTGGCGATGACCGTGGTGGTCCCGCACTGCAGGGCCTCGAGGCCCGACGCCGCGGCCGCGACCTGCACGCCGGTCGCATCCAGCGCGCGCTCGACGGCGTGGCGCAGCTGCACCCTCGGCGGGAGGGGATCCTCACCTTCCACGGAAGGAAGGGGCAGCCCGCGCACGAAGATCGACGCGGGCACCATGTGTCCGGAGACCAGCCCCGGGATGATGAGGCGACCCTCGAGCGAGATCACCTCGTCGCCGGGTTGCGGTTCCAGCTCGGGACCGCGGGCGACGATGCGCCCGTCCTCCACCCGGAGATCGGCGCGTTCGACCTGCGCCGGCTCGAACTCCACCAGCGTTCCACCCTTGAGGACGCTTCCCACGATGTGCTTCGGCTCCTGTCTGCTGCAGCGAGGGGGACGGACGGGGCGGCAAGGCTAACAGAGGGTCCTGAGAAGGCGAGGCGTGATCGCGTGCCGCCGGGGAAGTGCAGACCACGGCGCACCCGCCCTTGACGTGCCGGCGACGGGCAGGGCGAAGCAGCGTAGAGTCCGCGCGCCGTGAGCGATCCCCTCCTCTCCGGCGGGAACGCACCCTCCCCGCCCCCTGTTCCCGCGCCCCGACGGGCCCGGGTGAACCGCACCGCGGTGTGGGTCTCCGCCGTGGTGCTGGTGCTGCACGCCCTGGTCGCGATCTGGGCCCTGTGGCCGGGACGCGAATCCGACGAGCGGATCGCCGAGGCCGGCTGGACCCGGGCACGTGAAGAGCGCGAGGGCCTGCTCGGAGATCTGGGCAAGCTGCCGACCAGCACGCCGGAACAGCTCGCCGAGGCCGCCCGGCTGCTTCTGGAGGTCGATGGCTTCGTGGCGCTGCAGACCCTGGCCCACGACGCGGCCGCAAAGGCGCCGCGGGACGTCCGCTTCCCCCTGTGGGAGGCTGAAGCCGCGCACGCCCTGCGCATGCACACGCAGGCGGTGAAGGCCCTCACGCGCGCACGGGAGATCGCGCCCGATGACGTGCGGGTGCCGATGCTGCTCGCCTCGGTGCACTTCCAGGCGCAGCGGCATGACGCGGCCCTCGAGGCCCTGGCCGAGGCGTGGTCGCTCGCGCCCGATGCACCGGGAGTCGCGCTGCGCTACGGGCGGGTGCTGAGCAGTCAGGGACGACTTCAGGAGGCCGCCGCCGTCCTCGATACGATCACGGTCGCCGCAGATCTGCCGGCTGCGCGTGCCGAGCTCGCCTTCCTGCGCTATCGCGAGGGCCGCGATGCAGAGGCGCTGGCGCTGCTGGAGTGGACGGTGCTGCAGAGCCCCGGACTCGCCCAGGCGCATCACCTGCTGGGGACGGTGCGCTACCGCATGGGTGATCCCGCCGGCGCCGCGCAGGCGTGGAAGGAGGCCGATCGGCTCGACCCCAGCGATCCCCGCCACCTCGCCGCGCTGTGCGAACTCACCGGAAAACCGCCGCACTCAGGGCGCGAGGCCCGCGCCATGGCCAACCTCTTCCGACGTCGTTTTCCCGATCGCGCCCCGCACATCGGCGGCGCCTGCTTCACCCCTGCCCTTTCGAGCCGATGACCTCTCGCACCCACCTCATCGTGAACGCCGACGATCTCGGCTACGACCCGGCCGTCTCCGCCGGGATTCTGCAGGCCATGCGCGAGGGCATCGTCACCTCGACCACCTGCATGGTGAACCTGCCCCACAGCGAGGAGGCGGCGAAGGCGGCGACGGGGCTCGCGGTCGGGCTGCACGTGAACCTCGCACGCGGCCGTCCCCTCTCCACCGCCATCGGTCCGGAACAGCTCGATGACGAAGGCCACTTCGACGAGGCGCAGGCGCGCGGCCTGAGTGCCGCTCAGGTGACCACCGAGACGCTGGCTCAGCTCGAGGAACTCGAGGGCTGGTTGGGGCGGTCGGTCACCCACCTGGACGTGCACAAGCACCTGCACCGGCACCCCTCGATCCTGGCCGGCGTGGCACGCGCGGCCGCCTCACGGGGACTCCCGGTCCGCTCACTCGAGGCGGGGATGCGGGCCTTCTTGCGCGCCCGCGGGGTCGCCACCAACGATGCCTTCCTGGGGGAGGCGGGAACCGAGGCCTACTGGACCCTGGCGCGCCTACGGGAGGCGTTTTCGCACCTGCCCACCAGCGGGGTGGTGGAGCTCATGTGCCATCCGGGGCATGCCCCCACCACGCTGCAGAGCGGCTACGGCGCCCAGCGGGAGGTGGAGCTCGAGACCTTCCTGCATCCGGACGCCCGGCAGGCGCTCGATCGCTCCCGGGCGACCCCGGCCACCTTCGAGGTGCTGAAGCCGCGGCGGGTCTGATAGAGGGCGCGCACCATGGCATCTCAGCCCAGCAAAGACCTCCAGAGCTTTCCCAACCCCAACCCCGAGCGGGACTACGAGATCGTCCTCGAGTGCCCGGAGTTCACCTGCCTGTGTCCCCTCACCGGCCAGCCGGACTTCGCGCAGTTCCGCATTGTCTACGTGCCGGACACCCGCTGCGTGGAGCTCAAGAGCCTCAAGCTCTACCTGTGGGCGTTCCGCGATGAAGGCGTGTTCCACGAGAAGTTCACCAACCGCCTGGCCGATGACCTGATCGCCCTGCTGGATCCGCGCAAGCTGCGCGTCGAGGCGCACTGGAACGTGCGGGGCGGCATCACCACCCTGGTGAACGTGGAGCACCTGCAGGGTGCCCGCCGCGCCGGTGCGAAGAAGGCGGCGACCTCCCGCGCCAGGACCGCCGCGAAGAAGGCGCCCCGCCGCGCCGCCAAGAAGGCCTGAGTCGAAGGCCGTCCAGCAGTGGGACCGGGGCCGCCCTGACGCGCAACCTCTGAACGGGAGCGCGGAGGTCGGCCTTTCGGCTGCCCACGGATGGCGCGTCCGGTCCGGAGCGGCCTCGTCTCTCAGCCGCCGAGGCCCGCGAGCCAACGGAGCAGCTCGGGCCACCACGCGTCGTGGGTGGCGTAAGCCACCGCACTGGTGACCCCCAGCGCCGCGAGCCACGCGAGCCAGAAGCCGAAGCCACCCCGGCGGGGCTCGACCAGGTCGTCTCCCACGAGGTCCACGCTCTGGACCGAGACCGACTCCACGCTCGGGGTGGCGCTCTCCAGCCGGGAGGCGTGTTCCAGCTCCTGCCGGGTGAGGTGCGCCAGCGCCTCGGTCTCCGTCAGCTTGCCCCGCTGGTGCAGACACGCCATCAACAGCTGATTGGGCCCCATCTTGAGGGCTCCCGAGACGTAGCGCTCCAGGTCGCGCGCCATCTGGGAGGCGTCGAAGTAGCGCTTGTCGGGCTTGGGCTGCAGCGCCTTCTTCACCACCTCGCAGAGAATCCGCGGCGTCTCCGGCGCCACCCGGTTGAGCGGCGTGTACTTGCCGTCGCGGATGTTGGCGAAGGTCTCCCCGGTGGTGCGCCCGGTGAAGGGGCGCCTCCCCGCGAGGCACTCGTAGAGCAGCACGCCCAGGGCGAAGAGGTCGGTGCGGGCGTCAACCGCCTGGCCCATCACCTGTTCCGGCGCCATGTACGCCGGCGTTCCCACCGCCATGCCTTCCTGGGTGAGCGCCTCCAGCTCCTCGTCCTTGGCCACGCCGAAGTCCATCAGCTTCACCTCGCCGGCGCGGGTGAGCATGACGTTGGCGGGCTTGAGGTCGCGGTGGACGATGCGCCGGAAGTGGGCGTGGTTGAGCGCGTCGGCGAGCTGCAGGCCGATCACCGCGGCGACCTGGGGCGGGAGGGGGCCGGTCTGCAGCAGCTCCCGCAGGGTGCCCCCGTCCACGTGCTCGAGCACCATGAACAGGGAGTCCCCCTTCTCCACCAGGTCGTAGAGGGTGACGATGTTCTGGTGGCGGAAGCCGGCGAGCGCCAGGGCCTCCCGACGGAAGCGGCTCAGGGCCTCGGCGTCCCGGCTCTGGGAGATCAGCTCCTTGAGGGCCACCTCACGCTGTAGGCCCTCGTGCAGGCCGTGATAGACGCAGGCCATCCCTCCCCGGCCGAGCTCGCCCAGGATGCGGTAGGCGCCGACCTTTCGGTGGCGCGTCGGTGTCGGACTGCGAGCGGGACTGGCCAAGGGAGATCCAGGGTAGCGACGAAATGGGCCGGTCGTCACCCCTGGTCAGCATTCCACCGGCCCCAGGGCCGCCTCACCGGCGGTCTTCACCGAGGAAGACATGAGCCAGAGCAACACCCGCACCGAGAAGGACACCATCGGCCCCATCGAGGTCCCCGCGGACAGGCTGTGGGCCGCGCAGACCCAGCGCAGCCTCCAGTACTTCGAGATCTCCAACGAGAAGGTCCCGCTGGAGGTCATCCGCGGGCTCGCGCTGCTCAAGAAGCTCGGCGCCAAGCTCAACGCGGAGCTCTCGGGTCTCGAGCCCGAGAAGGCCGACGCCATCGCCCGTGCCGCCGACGAGGTCCTCGAGGGCAAGCACGACCAGGAGTTCCCCCTCTCGGTCTGGCAGACCGGCAGCGGCACCCAGAGCAACATGAACGTCAACGAGGTGCTGGCCAACCGGGCGAGCGAGCTGCTCGGCGGGCCCCGCGGGCAGGGCCGCAAGGTCCACCCCAACGACGACGTGAACCGCGGTCAGTCCTCGAACGACACCTTCCCCACCGCCATGTCCATCGCCGCCATGGAGGCGCTGACGCACAAGGTGCGCCCCCAGCTCGTGGCGCTCGCCGAGGCCCTGGAGAAGAAGGCCGAGGCCTGGAAGGACATCGTCAAGATCGGCCGCACCCACCTGCAGGACGCGACGCCGCTGACCCTGGGGCAGGAGGCGGGCGGCTGGGCCTCGCAGCTGCGTCACGGGATCGCGCACCTGGATGCGGCCATGCCCCACGTGGCGGAGCTCGCGCTGGGTGGCACCGCGGTGGGGACCGGGCTCAACGCGCCCAAGGGCTGGGACGTGAAGATGGCGCAGGCCCTCGCCGAGGCCACCGGACTCCCGCTGGTCACCGCGCCCAACAAGTTCGAGGCCCTCTCCGCGAGCGACGGGCTGGTGCAGGCCCATGGCGCGCTCAAGGGCATCGCCGCCTCGCTCCACAAGATCGCCAACGACGTGCGCTATCTGGGCAGCGGCCCCCGCGCGGGCCTCGGCGAGCTGAGCCTGCCGGCCAATGAGCCGGGCAGCAGCATCATGCCGGGCAAGGTGAACCCCACCCAGTGCGAGGCGCTGACCATGGCGGCGGCGCAGGTCATCGGCAACGACGTGGCCATCAACGTGGGCGGCCTGAGCGGTCAGTTCCAGCTCAACGTCTACCGGCCCATGATGATCAACGCCTTCCTCCAGTCCTGCCGCCTCATCGCGGACGGCGCGCGCTCCTTCCGCCTGCACTGCGTGGAGGGTCTGGAGCCCGAGCTCGCCAACCTCAAGGCCAACCTCCAGAAGAGCCTGATGCTGGTGACCGCGCTCGCGCCGCACATCGGCTACGAGAAGGCCGCCCACATCGCCAAGCAGGCGCATGCGGACGGCACCTCGCTCGAGGAGGCCGCCATCGCCCTGGGCTTCGTCACCGCCGAGCAGTTCGCCCAGTGGGTGAAGCCCGAGGACATGATCGGTCCCCGCGGCTGAGCTGGAGCACGCGTGGCGCCGGGGCACGTCTTCCCGGCGCCCGAAGCGCATCACATGCGGTGCCGCTGCTCCTCGTCCCGCTGGGACAGCGTGCCCCGCAGGTCGCGACGCACCCGCCCGTGATGGGCCGGCACCCGCTCCTGTCGCTCGTCACGCTCGAAGAAACCGGGGTAGCGCAGCTCCGCCCACAACAGGCCGAAGCCCGCGGTGAAGAGGAGCATCAGTCCCCAGCTCCACACCGGCAGCCCCCCGACCATGGCGAGGATCGCCACCACGGCGGTGGCCGCCGACAACCCCAGGGCCACCCATCGGCGCGAGTGGCTCTCGCTGAAGGCGTAGCCCATCGCCACCAGCGAGAGCACGAACAGCGCCCACGCATGTGGCTGACCTGCCCGCGCATAGAGCTGGGCGATGGAGAGCAGAAAGAGGCCGAAGCCCAGGATCCCGAAACCAGCGTCCACGTCATCGCCTCCTGTCTCGCTCGCGAACCGGCGCTGCGTGCCGACCACCACTCCACCGCGGAAGGTGAGCGGCCCATCCGCCTTCAAGGTGCGTTGGCCCCGCCGGTTTCCCAAACGCATCCCCATGGGCCGGACGCGCGCCATGCATGCAGGCGGGTGCAGGGTGGGCGCGGGAATAGAAGGCCCTCGCCTGCCCCGAAGCGCGGCTCGGCACGCGCCCGACGGAGGCGTTAAGACCGGGCAGCCCATGACTGCTTCCGCGTCCCGTCCCCTGCCCACGCTGAAGGTGCTCACCTCGATCGCGGAGGTGTCCGCCACGGAGTGGGATGCGCTCTTCGGCCCCTCGCCCGCGCCCTTCGTGCGGCACGCGTGGCTGTCGGCGATGGAGGAGAGCGGGAGCGCGACGCCGGCGACCGGATGGACGCCCACCCACCTCACGCTGTGGCAGGAGGACGCGCTGGTCGCAGCGGTCCCCGCGTACCTCAAGGCGCACAGCTTCGGCGAGTACATCTACGACTTCGCCTGGGCCCAGGCCTCGGAGCGCGCGGGGCTCCCCTACTACCCCAAGCTGGTGCTGGGAGCGCCGCTGAGCCCGGCGACGACGCAGCGCTTCGGCGTGGGACAGGCGACGGATGCCGGGGCCTTGCGCGCCCTCCTGATGAGGGCCGCGGTGGCACTGGCGCAGGAGCTCGGGGCCAGCGGCGTGCACGTCCTCTTCTGCACCCGCGAGGAGGCCGAGGCCCTCGCCTCCGCCGGCTTCGCGCATCGCACCAGTCTGCAGTTCCATTGGCAGAATCCCGGGTACGGTTCCCTCGAGGATTACCTGGGGCGCTTCAACGCCAAGCGGCGACACCAGCTGCGCCGGGAGCTGCAGGCCCCCCGCGCCCAGGGGGTGGAGATCACCACCATCCGCGGAGAGGCGCTCCGAAAGGAGCACGCCGGGGCCGCCCACGGCTTCTACGTCGCCACCTGCGAGCGCTTCCCCTGGGGCCGGGTCCAGCTCACCCCGGCGTTCTTCGAGCAGGCCTTCGCCTCGATGCCGGATGCGGTGGAGCTGGTGGAGGCGCGACGGGAGGGGCGGCGCATCGCCGGCGCCTTCAACCTGGTGCACGACGGCGTGCTCTACGGCCGCTACTGGGGCGCGCACGAGGAGGTCCCCTTCCTCCACTTCAACGTCTGCCTCTATCACTCGATCCAGGAGGCGATCGTGCTGGGGCGGCACCGCTTCGAGCCCGGTGCCGGGGGCGAGCACAAGATCCCCCGCGGCTTCGCGCCGGCCGCGGTCCACAGCGCGCACCTGCTCTTCGAACCGGCCCTGGACGCCGCGGTGCGGGAGCACCTGCAACACGAACGACGTCACAACGCGCGCATCGTCGACGAGGCCGAGCAGCTCGCCGGCATGAAGCCCTGGAGCGCCTGACATGTGCACCCTGCTGGTTCAACACCGTCCCGACGCCGCGCACCCACTCGTGATCGCCGCCAACCGTGACGAGCAGCTCCAGCGTCCCGCCGAGCCACCCGCCCTGCGCACCGAGGGGCCCATTCCCTACGTGGCGCCGCGGGATCTGCAGGCCGGCGGCACGTGGCTGGGCCTCAATGCCAAAGGGCTGTTCGTGGCCATCACCAATCGCCATGGCGCGCCCCCCGATCCCAATCGGCGCTCACGCGGCGAACTGGTGGTCCGGGCACTGGCCGCACCGGATGCAGCCTCGGCCCGCGGGTCCCTGCGCTCCCTGCGGCCCGGGGACTACAACGGTTTTCACCTGCTTCATGCCGACGCGCGGGAAGCCTCCGTCACCTGGTCGGACGGGGTGACGCTCCACCAGCAGCAGCTCGCTCCCGGCGTGGTCCACGCGCTGACCGAGCGCAGCTTCAGCTCCGATGCTGCAGCGCGCGCGGCGCGGGGGCTGGCCGCCTGGCCGAACGAAGCGGGGGCGCCGAAGCTCGCGTCACTGCAACGGCTGGTCGGGCTGCACGCCGAGCCTGAGACCGGGCTGCCGCTCTTCGCCCCCTGCGTGCACCTCGAGGGACTGGACTACGGCACCCGCTCGTCCTCGATCCTGCGGCTCGGCCCGAGCCTCCGCACGAGTGACTGGCGTTGGGCCGAGGGCCCGCCCTGTCGCTCGCCATTCTCCGATCTCGCGCCACTGCTGGAGGACCTGGCCGAGGCAGGTGCGCAGCTGCAGGGCTGAGTCCGAAGACGCAGGCTAGGGGCTCGTTGAGGTCCACAACGCGACGCACTTCGTGTCAAGAAGGCCAGCCCATGCCGACCGCCGCGCCACATCAGCCGACCGTCCTCGCAGCCATCGACGTGGGGACCAACGCCGTCCGCCTCGAGCTGGCGCGGGTGGGCACCGATGGGATGTTGGAGGTCCTGCACCAGGAGCGCGATCCCATCCGGCCCGGTGAGGGGGTGTTCAAGACCGGAGAGATCGCCAAGCCCGTCGCCGATCGCCTCGTCGCCACCATGCGGCGCTACGCCGCGCTCTGCCGGCGCCACCATGCGGTGGTGAAGGCGGTGGCCACCAGCGCCGTCCGCGAGGCGCGCAACCGCGAGGAGATCCTCGCCCGCGTCCAACGTGAAGCCGGCATCACCCTGGAGGCGATCTCCGGCAAGGAGGAGGCCCGCCTCATCTGCCTGGGCGTGCTGCAGGGACGTCCCCGCGACAAGCGGGCGGTCCTGATCGACATCGGCGGTGGCTCGACCGAGGTGGTGACCGCGGAGGGCGAGCGCCCCACCAATCTCTGGAGCCTGCAGCTCGGCGCGGTGCGGGTGACCGACCTCTTCTCGGCCTCGGGCAGGGTCACCCCGCAGCAGCTCACCCTGATGCGCAAGCACGTCTCCGAGGTGGCCAACAAGATGCTGCCGCGACGGATGAACGGTCTGCCGAAGATGGCCCGCGGGAGCTCGGGCACCATCAACGCGGTGGTCGCCTTCGCCGCCGAGGAAGGCGCGGCCCACGTCAAGGTGGACGCACTGGGGCGGGCGGTGGACCAGCTCGCCGCGATGACGCCCTCCCAACGGCGCAAGCACTTCGACCCGCAACGGGCGGACATCGTCCTGGGCGGCGCGGTGGTGCTCGAGATGGTGGCCCGCCACCTCAAGCTGGACGCGGTCGCAGCGGTGAGCCGGGGGCTGCGCGACGGCATTCTGCTGGATCTGCTGCGACGCAGCGTCGTCGGGTACGAGGATCGGGACCTGCCGGAGACCGCGCTCGCCATGGCGCGGCGCTTCGGGACCGACGAGCCGCACACCCGGCAGGTGCGTGCGCTCGCCCTCAGCCTCTTCGACCAGCTCGCCAAGCTGCACAAGCTGCCGATCAGCACCCGCCCCTACCTCGAGGTCGCGGCAGTGCTGCACGACATCGGCAACGCCGTCAGTTACGAGCGGCACCACAAGCACTCCTACTACCTCATCCACCACGCCGACCTCCCGGGCCTCACCGACCGCGAGCGCGAGCTGGTCGCGCGCGTCGCCCGCTATCACCGCCGGGCCGATCCCGAGGTGAACCACAGCGGGATGTCAGGACTCGAGCCGGGTGAGATCCGGACCGTGCGCCGGCTGGCCACCCTGCTCCGCGTGGCCGACGCACTCGATCGCAGCCACCGCCAGCCGGTGCAGGAGCTGGTCGTCCGCAGCCAGCCCGCGGCCATCACCCTCAGGCTCCATCCGTCTGAAGAGGGTGCGTTGGACCTCGAGCTGTGGAACGTGGAGAAGGAGCGCGCCCTCTTCAAACGCGTGTTCGGCAAGCAGCTCAACGTCACGGTGGTGGGCTGACGTCTGCTCGCCTGCCGGGGACCCGGGCGCCCGCTCGCCGGCAGGTCGTCGGGCCTCCGCCCGATGGATGGCGGGGAAGCCGCGGCAGCGCAGGCCCCGGGCGGGGGGCGAAAAGGCTTATGCTCCGATCATTGCGGCCCCCGCGACCGCTCACGCCCCGGCCCGACCGCACCGTCTGAAGGGGGCATCTGCATCCCGGCCCCTCCACGAGGTTCCCCATGCGCCTCTCCGTCGCCCTCCTGCTCTGCCTGCTGACCGGCGCCCTGGTCGGAACCGGCGTGTGGTTCTTCCAGGAGGATCGTCAGGGGCGCCTGCCCGAGGGTCCGGTGCTGGTGGAGCGGGTGCGGGACGTGGCGCGGTTGCAGACCCTGGAGGTCACCCTCTTCAAGAAGGTGTCGCTGCAACCCGATCCCAAGCTCACCGGGACGCTGTGGAGAGACGTCATCGCCTGGGCCGAGTACCGGCTGCGTGAGCCCAAGGGTACCGCCCTGCTCTTCGCCGATGCCTCGCTCTGGCTCGACCTCACGCGCATGGACGGCGATCACCTCCGGGTCGTCGGCGCCGACGTCGAGGTCGTGCTGCCGCCGGTGAAGGTGCAGGTGGCCCTGCGTCCCGCCGACACCGAGGTGCTCGACTCCAACCTCAACTCCGAGCAGACCGCAGAGCTGTTCCAATTGGCGCACGAGGCCTTCCAGCGCGAGGTCGAACAGGACGCGCAGCTCAAGGCCCGGGCACGGCAGAGCGCCGAACGGAGCCTGCGCGCCTTGTTTCAGGGATTGGGCTTCCGGGAGGTCCGCTTCGTCGAAGCCCTTGCGCCCGTCGCCGGCACGGGCTGAAGAGGAGGGATGCTGACGCATCCGCCCGCCCCTGCCGCCCCGATCCACCCGGCCAGCCCCGGCCGATGGTTCCTCCTGCTGGGACTGCTCACCCTGGCCGCCTGCAAGGGCTGTGGCAAGGAGCCGCCCCCGGCTCCCGTCGACCCGACCCCGGAAGCACCGCAGGAGAAGACCTCCCTGTCCTCCGAGGACGTCTGCACCCGGCTCCTCGCGGAGGGGCTGCGGACCCCGGATGCGAGCGTCGACTTCCTCGATCTCAGCATCGCCGGCGACGCCGACACCACCTGGGTCGCCTGGGCCGAGCAGGCCATCCAGGTGAGCCGCTGGAGCGGTGAGGGTCCCTGGCGCCCGCTGCCCACCGCGCCCGGTGCGGAGCTGGGCGCGGCGCGTCCCTCGCTGGCGCAGGACGCCGCAGGGAGGCTGCTCATGGCGTGGGAGGAGGATCAGGACAGCGGGACCGGCATCCGCGTGGCGACCTTCGACGGCGAGGCCTGGCAGCTCTTGGGGGGCAGCGTCGGCGCCTATGCGGGCCAGGGGACGCCGGCCAGCGATCCGGTGCTCCTCGGCGGCAGCACCCCGGTGCTGTTCTGGACGGAGGTCGAACGCGGACATGCCCCGACGCAGGGAAGCTCGGGGGAGCCCGGCGACTTCCCGGACGACGTGATGCCCGAGGCGGTGCCGGACCTGCTCCCGGCGGAGCGTGCCGGACAGTCGCTCTGGGGTGCGTGGTGGGACGGCAACCGCTGGTCCAGCGGACGCGCGGCCATCGCCCGGGGTTCGGACCTGGTCTCCTTCGAGACCCACGCGTTCCGCGACCGCACCGGCCGCCCGTGGGTGACCTTCGTCGGCGGCAGCGAGGCGACCGAGACCTTCGTGCGCGTGGCGCGGCTCAATGACGAGCAGGTGTGGGAAGACGTCGGCGGCACCGCGGGGGCCTTCCTCAAGTCCGGTGGTGAGGTCCACGCCCCCCGCCTGGTCTCCGACGGAGAGGCCATGTGGGTGCAGTGGCGGGAGGGCACCGGCCCCCGTGCTCCCATCCACTTCGCGCGCTGGGAGAAGGACACCTGGAGCCGTCCCCAGCTCGCGCTCCCGGTTCCCGGGAACGCCCGCCTTCCCGCGGGCCCCTCCCTCGCCGAGACCGCGCCGGGTGACGTGTGGGCCATGTGGACCGAGGCCGTGGCGGAAGGGATTCCCACCCTGCGGCTCGCCGTCATGCAGGCCGATCGCTTCGAGCGTGTGGGCTCCGAGCTCGGTCAGGGACCGGAGTTCTCCGGGGTCCGCAGCTTTGCGCTCTCCCGCCTGGGCGAGGGTGCGCTGGGCGTGGTCTGGGACGCCGAGCGGGAAGGACAGCGCAGCGTCCATGTCGCGCGGCTCGAGGCCTGTCAGGAAGGCCAGTCCCCCCTCTCGCGCATCGTGCCGCGTGAGGTCGGGGACGCCGGATCCGCTCTGCCCGCTGAAGGGCAGAGCGCGGCGGAAGGGGGCGATGCCGGCCCTTCGCCCGACGCCGGCCCTGACGCGCCACAGGACGCGGGTGCGCCCCGCTGACGCGGAACCCGGTCCCCGCCTTTCAGGCCGAGGGGTGCAAGGCGAGCGGGCTCAAGGTCCCGTCCACCGTCAGCGTGAGCAGCGTGGCCCCCTCCCCGGCCTGTCGCACCAGGGCCTTGAGGTCCGCGCGCGCTTCGTGGTCGGCGGCACGGCAGACGAAGACGTGCTCTGCGTCGAGCAGGCCCACGTGCCACGGTCCCTCGCCCACCACCTGCGGGAGGAGCTCCCGATGGGCCCGCGAGCCGATGCGTGCGGTGTCCGCGCCGTCTCCTTCCATCCAGGTGTAGATGCGCGACTGCACCGAGGGCACGCGCTCCGGCCGTGACGCCCGTTGTTCGAGTCGCGCCCGCGCGGTGTCGAAGAGCGCCTCCGGCTCGGCATTCAGCGCGGTGACCAGGCCGGTGGGAACGAAGAGCATCAGCTCGGGATGCTCCACCACCAGCAGCTCCATGAGCCCCGCCGGGCCTTCCCGTTGCAGTGCGCCCGGGCGCCCCTCTGCTCCGGCCCGTGACACCCACACGGGGAGAACCTCGGCGAAGAGCCGCTCGGCGGTGTCCGGCATCCCCTGCGCCATGGAGGCGAGGCCTTCCGCGAGCTGGACCGCTCGGGCGCGGAAGGTGGGCGCCTCCAGGTGCTCCTGGGTGTCGAAGCCGACCCGGAGGGTGCGACCGGCGCCCGTCTGCACCAGCACCCCGCCTGCCTGCGGACGGAAGCGGACCCCCAGCTGTCCCAATCGGGCGAAGAGCGCGGCGCGGAAGGCACTGCGGCGATCCTCCACCAGCTCCGCGGCGGCACCGGAGGTCGCGGCCATCTCACCGTGGATGAGCTGGGCCTCCCCGTCGAAGGGATCCCGCTCCATCAGATCCTTTGCCACCGCGCGGGCGGGCTCGAGCTCGCCGTGCCGCATCCGCAAGAGGGCCCAGGCCTTGAGGGCCTCGGGATCATCGGGGCGCTGGGCAAGGACCGCCTTGAGTTCCTCCTCGGCGGCGCCATAGCGCTCCAGCAGTGCGAGCGCGCGGGCCCGGGCAAGTCGCACATCGATCGAGGCCGGATACTGCCGGCGCAACGTCTCCACGCGCGAGAGCCCTTCCCGTGCCCGATCGTCATTGAGCAGGGCGTGGGCAAGCGCCAGTCGGGGCTGCAACTCGGCGCTGGAGGCGGCGACCTTCTCCAGCCGCGCGAGTTCCTCGTCCCGAAGCGGTTCGCCCGCCTCCACCTTCCTCAGAATGTGCGCGATGCCGTCCAGGGTGTCGGTCCTCGTCGAGGCCAATGCAAAGGCCGCGAGTCTACGTCATCCGTGGACGGTGGGTCCCTCTGCGGCGGGGCTCGCCCGCTCGGCACGCGACAGGAAGTCATCCAGCGCGCCGATGTCGACCGGCTTGCGGAAGATGGCGTCCACCAGCGCCAGGCGCTGACGGCTCTGTCCCCGGACGTCCATGCCGGTCACCATGGCGATGAGCAGGTCGGGCTGCCGCTCCCGGAGTTCGGCGGCCAGCTCCCACCCCGAGGTCCCCGGCATCACCGCGTCGAGCAGCGCCGCGTCGAACCGCTCTTCGGAAAAGAGACGCAGCGCGGTGCGCGCGCCGTTCGCCACCCGCACCCGGTAGCCCTCATCCCCCAGGACGCTGGCCAGCATGGTGGCGTTGTCCGCATCGTCGTCCACCACCAGCACCATCATGGGCTGATCGGTGCGGGGAAGGGCGCGGCGGCTCGGGAAGGGCAGCGAGGCGTGCTCCACCACCAGCGGCAGAGACAGCTCCATGCGCAGCCCCGTGTCGGTGGGGTGGGCGCTGAGCACCCCGCCCCAGCGCTGCACCCGCTCGCGTCCCTGCGCCAGCAGCAGGCTGACGCCCGGATCTTCGGTCAGGCCCCGGCGCTCCCCGAACGGCTCGAAGGAGGCCTCGCACTCCGCGGGCGTCGGCGGACCGGCCTCGTCGGTGACCTCCACCTGGCCCTGCCCGTTCACCTCCCTGACCCGGATGTGCAGCGTTCCCCCCTCACGCATGCGGTCGCGGGCGATGAGCGCGAGCCCGTAGAACACCTCCCGCAACATGCCCGGGTCCACCTTCACCTTGAGGTCCCCGGCCCCCTCGGTGTCCATGGAGATCTCCAGCGGATGCTCCCCGCCCACCAGCCGCGGCCGGACCACCTCCACCGCCTCCTGCACCAGCTGCGCGAGCCCGACCACCACCGGACGCTCCTCGGTGGGCTCCTCGGTGAACTCCTGGAGCCGCTTCACCAGGCCACCCAGGCCTTCGACGGTCTGATCCAGCCCTTCGAGGTGACGGTCGTCCACCTCGCCCCGCATCAGCTTGAGCCGCAGTCGGAGGGAGTTGAGGGCGTTGCTCAGGGTGTGGGCGGTGGCCGAGGCGAGCTGCTCCAGGGCCCGGGCCCGGGTGGCGCCCCCCAACGCGGTCTGCAGTCGCTCCACCTCTTCGGCGGCCCCGGAGAGCGCGCGCGAGGTCGCCACCAGATCGGTGCGATCCGAGACCGTCTGGATGACCCCCTCCAGTGACTCCGTCTCCCCTTCTTCCCACAGCGGCGTTGCGCTCAGCTCGAGCGTGCGCCGCTGTCCACCGATGCGCTGGACCTCCATCCACACCCCACGCACCGGGACCCGCTCTTCGATGACGCGGCGATACGGCAGCGAGGGGACCCGGAAGGCCCGACCATCCGGATGGCGCGCGTCGATCTGCTGGAGCAGCTGCCCCATCTGCCGCGTGTCCTCGGCGGCCAGCAGCATGCGGACCGGAATCCCCAGCAGGCGGGCCAGCGGCGGTGTGGCGAACACCACCCGGCCTTCGGCGTCGGAGAGCTGAATCCCCACGTCGACGTGGTGGAGGATGGTTTCCATGACGCCGGCTTCCCGGAACCGGATCTCCTCGGTCCGCAGGGCACGGGCGTAGGCGGTGACCACCGCCGCGGTGGCCTCTCCGATGAGCTCGGCGAGCAGCTCGGCGACCTCCGGCTCCACCAGCCCCTTACGGCGCGCATAGACCCGCAGCAGGACCTCGTGCAGGGCCTTCATCTCCCGCGCGAGATCCTCGCTCTCGTAATGCTGGCTGTAGCGGACCAGCCCGTGGGTCCGCACCGCCTCGGGCCACAGGTAGGTCGCGTCCATTCCCCGCCGGGTGAGCAGGCGGGCGAGCTCCGTGACCACCTCCTCGAGCTGGGCGCGCAGCTCCCCGCCGGTCAGCTGGCTCTCTCCGAGCTCGATCCGCAGCCGCTTGGACCACAGGCGCACGATGCGGCGCTCATCCTTGCGCACCACCTCGGCGAGGGCGCGAGTCGGGTCGAAACGGGGCATGGGCGTGGAAGCTGCGCACGCCGGGGGAAGGGGGCAAAGGCGGACCGGTCAACGGGTTGCCTTGTGGCGCCCAGGGAAGATGGCCACCGTGTCAGCCCGTCATGCCGATCACCCCCCCAGTCATGCGCACCCAGGGTCCGGTCTCGGATCAGGCCCTGGGGCACCTCTACCGGGGGGAGTTGGCGCGCGCCGACGGTTGGCGGACCCGGCTGGACACCACGGTGAACTGGTCCATCTCGGTGAGCGCGGCGGTCATCACCTTCAGCTTCAGCACCCCGGGCGCCCTGGCCCTGCCCATCCTCGCCGGGATGTGGCTGGTGACCATCTTCCTGGTCGTCGAGGCCCGCCGCTACCGCTACTACGACGTCTGGTATCGCCGGCTGCGCCTCATCGAAGACGGGATCTGGGCCCCCATGCTGCGGCGCGAACCGGTGGACGTGGACGCCCTGCGCGAGCTGGCGGTCAACATGGAGCGGCCGCAGCTGCAGGTCACCTTCCTGGCCGCCATCCTGGTGCGCATCCGCCGGGTGTACGGGAGCCTGCTGCTCCTGTTGGCGGTGATGTGGGCCTTCAAGATCGATCTGCACCCCACCCCGGCGTCGAGCTTCGCCGTGTTCTTCGATCGCGCCCGCCTGGGACCCATCCCCGGCTGGGCGGTGACCCTCTGGGTGGGGCTCATCGCCGGGGTGGTGCTGGCCCTCACCCTCCTCTCGTTCTGGACGGTCGCCCCCCAGGGTGAGCTGAGAACCCGCCGCAAGCAGGTGTCCCTGCGCTTCTGGGAGACGGTCAGCCGCCCCTATGATCGGCAGCGCCAACGCCACCTGCAGCGGGAGTACACCTCCCGCCAGTCGGACCGGCACGACGATTCCCAGACCCACTGAGCACCGGGCGCCCCGTCCGTTTTCGCGGTCGGCAGGGCTGGAAGCGGGCTGGCGCGCATGCGCTCCGACCCGGATCGGGGGTTTTCCCCGGCTCAGCGCTCAGGGGCGGCTCGCCCTGTCACCCGGCAGCCGGTCAACCCACCATGAAGCTGGGATGTCGCCTCGTAGACGTGTAGAAGGGCGCGCATGAGCGACCCCCGCACCGTCACAATCATCAATGGCGACGGCATCGGGCCCGAGGTGATGGACGCCACCATCAGAGTCCTCGAGGCCCTCAAGGCTCCGCTGACCTTCGAGGCCCAGGAAGCGGGCGCAGAGATCGTCAGCAAGTACGGCACGAACCTGCCCCCGTCGACGGTGGACAGCGTGCTGCGCAACGGCGTCGCGCTGAAGGGGCCCACCGGGACCGCGATCGGCAGCGGGCTGGGGAGCGCCAACGTGGCCCTGCGCAAGCAGCTCGATCTCTATTCGAGCCTGCGTCCGGTCAAGAGCGTCCCCGGGGTGAAGACCCGTTACGAGGACGTGGACCTGGTGGTGGTGCGCGAGAACACCGAGGGCCTCTACTCGGGCCTGGAGAGCGTCATCGCCCCGGGCGTGGTCACCGGCACCAAGGTGATGACCGAGAAGGCCTGCACCCGCATCGTGCGCTTCGCCTTCGAGTACGCGCGCGACAACGGCCGCAAGAAGGTGAGCGTGGTCCACAAGGCCAACATCCAGAAGCTCACCGACGGCCTGCTTCTCGACTGTGCGCGCAAGGTGAACCGCGAGTTCCCCGAGCTGCAGTACGAGGAGGTCATCATCGACAACATGGCGATGCAGCTGGTGAAGGATCCGTCGAAGTACGACGTGATGGTCACCGAGAACCTCTACGGCGACATCCTGAGCGACCTGTGCGCCGGGCTCGTCGGCGGCCTGGGTGTGGTCCCCGGCGCCAACATCGGCGAGCGCTGCTCGGTCTTCGAGGCGGTCCACGGCACCGCGCCGGACATCGCCGGGAAGAACCTGGCCAACCCCACCGCGCTGATGATGTCCGCGGTGATGATGCTCGATCACCTCAAGCTGAAGGAGGAGGCCGCCCGGTTCGAGGCGGCGCTGATGCGCGTCTTCGCCGAGGGCACCCGGCTCACCCGCGATCTGGGCGGCACGGCCTCGACCCGCGAGTTCACCGACGCGGTGATCGACGCCCTCTGAGCCACGCGCCCAGGCGTCTTTGAAGAAGGGGCGACCTTCGCCCCCTGCCCCCCTCAGGGCACCCCGGGCCTCACACCCGTCTTCCGGACGGTGTGGGGCCCACTTCGTTTCCGGACAGTCGCCCCGTCCATCCCCGCGGGTCGAAACGACATGGGACCGACCGGGACGCGTGACGGGCGGGCCTCCGGCTTCAGCCGCGGGTGATCTTCCGCACCCCGCGCGCCTTCAGCCACGCCTCCGCGCGATCGCGTTGATCGCCGTGCAGGACCAGGACGTCCTCCTCCACCGCGCCCCCGCAGCCCAGCTGGGTCCGCAGCTCCCGGATCCAGGTGGCCAGGACATCGGAAGGCAGCCCCAGGTGGGAGATCTCGGTGACCTCTCTCCCTCCCCGCCCCTTCCTGGAGCGGCGCACCACCGCCCGCGCCGGAACCTGCTCGCGGGCTTCACCCTCAGACGTCCGCCCGGTATCTGCCGGTTCCGGAGTCTGCCCCGCGGGAAGCGAGGCCTTCAGCGCCTCCAGTCCCGCAAAGGCCTGATGGAACGGAGCGGCCCCGGTGGAGACGACCTCCTTACGCTGACGCGCCATGGTGACTCCTCGGAAGTCCGCGCTCCGGAGTGACTTACGGGACGCGGGCCTGGGGCAGTGAGTGGAAGGCGGGGGAGTCCGGATCGCCGCCGGCCAGCGCCAGCACGTAGAGGAAGGTCTCGTTGGCGGTCGCCTTGCGGCCGTTGACCACCACCAGCGGCGTTCCCCGCAACCCGTGGGCCATTCCGGCCTGGGCGTCTGCGTTGATGGCGTCCTGGGTCGCGGGCTGGTTCATGCAGGCCTCCAGCGTCTGCCGATCCACGCTGCCGCTCGCGGCCACGTTGAGGACCTGATCGACGGAGCGGTAGGAGCGCTGCCCGGCGAAGATGCGGCTGCGGACCTGCCAGTAATCCGGCGCCTTCTCCAGGCAGACCTGCGCCCGGGCAATGGCGCAGCGCAGGCCCGAGGGATCCGATCCCTGCACCGTGGGATTGCACTCACGCGCCAGCGGGAAGTGGCGGGCCTCGATCGACATCAGGCCCCCCGGGACCGCGTTCTTGAGCTGGTCCAGACGCTGCACCAGCGTTGCGCAGTGGGGGCACATGCCGTCGGTCCACTCCACGAGCTTCATCGGCGCATCGGCCGGGCCGAAGAGACGACGCGGCTCGTGGTCGGGTTCGGGATTCACCACCGGCGACGCGCGATAGGCGGCGAGCGCCAGGGCCAGCCCCTGCTGCGTCTCGGTCGGCAGCGAGCGGATATAGGCGTCGGCCTGCTGCTCGCGCTCGGTCAGAGGACGCGAGGGCGCGGTGGGAGCGGCCGGCTGCGATTGCGTCACCTGCGGCGGGGTGGAGGGCAGCGTAGGCTGCTTCTGGCCCAGGGTGGGGAACCAGAGGGCCAGGAAGGTCAGCAGCGCCGGGGCCGCGGCCCATCCGAGGGCCGGCCCGAGGGTGCCGGGGGCGAAGAGGGGCTTGCCCAGCGCAGCGAAGGCGATGGCGGCGAAGCCCAGCACCAACAGGTAGGTGACCACGCAGGTGGGGCAGACGGCGCCGGCCGCGAAGCTTCCGGCGGCGAAGGTGAGGGTGGCCAGGACGCCCACCGCGCCCACGATGCGGACCGACCCCACCAGCGGCAGGTGCGGCCGGCGCTTGGCGACCCGCAGCAGGAGGACCGCGGAGACCGCCACTGCGGTCAGTCCCCAGACCACGCCCATCGCGGCGACGGGAATCCCGAAGATGCCCTCCATCCGCTCCGCGAAGGTGCTGGTCCAGACGCTC
This sequence comes from Myxococcaceae bacterium, assembly GCA_035304185.1. GTDB lineage: Bacteria > Myxococcota > Myxococcia > Myxococcales > Myxococcaceae > DATGQN01. The sequence continues at coordinate 8,682 of DATGQN010000092.1, read as the reverse complement.
GCGCAGTCGACCGTCTCGCTCACGCTGCAGGCGACGTCGCCGCCCCCCTTCACCTTGAGGAGTTCGAACCACTGGTAGATGGCGAGGCCCGTTTCGACGGCGGCCAACACGAGGAGCGCCCAGAGCCAGCGCATGTCCGGCAGGACGCCGGGAACCTTCGAGGCGGGGGTCGGCTCGGTGGCGGCTTGCTTCGAGCGCTTGAAATCGGCTTTTGAGCTCATTGCGACGACAGGTCCTCACAGCGCCCGGGGCGCCGACTGGTGCGGTCGTTGGAGGCCACTCGGGATGGCCCGCGGAGAGAGGGCCTCCTATATAGCGGGGGACATGCGCGCGCTTCCCCTACATTCTTTCCATGCCGCCCGCGGCTCGGTCCTGAAGTCCGAGTCCGAGGTGGAGTTCGTCGCCTCCGCCGCCCCCCGCCTGGAGGGTTGGAAGGCCGCTCAGGAGGCGGCCGTCCTCTATGACCACTCGGGGCGGGAGCTCATCACGGTCACCGGCGAAGACCGGGTCTCCTTCGTCCACGGGATGTGCACCCAGGACATCAACGGCCTCGCGGAGCAGGCGGCGACCGACGCCACGCACGTCACCGCCAAGGGCGCGATCGTGGCGGACTCCCGCATCCTGAAGCTGGCCGATGAGGTGCTGATCGACGTGGCGCCCGGGCGTGGCGCACCGCTGCGCACCTTCCTCGACACCTACCTCATCAGCGAGGACGCCGAGCTCACCCACAGCACCGACCGCTTCGGCCAGCTCGGGGTCTATGGCCCCAAGGCCGGCGAGATCGTCACCGCGGCCCTGGGCGTGCAGCTGCCGGAGGGCTTCCCGACCACCAACAACGCGCTGCACGTTCACACCTGGCAGGGCTCGACGCTGCTGCTGCTGGGGAACGCACGGACCACGGCGGCCGGCATCGACGTGCTGGTGCCGCAGCCGCTGCTCGAGCAGGCCTTCACCGCGCTGGAGACCGCGGGGGCGCTGGCGGTGGGACGCGACGTGATCGAGACCCTGCGGGTGGAGAAGGGCGTCCCCCGGAGCGGCGCCGAGCTCACCGAGAAGACCATCCCCATGGAGGCGCACCTCGCGCACGCCATCTCCTACAACAAGGGTTGCTACATCGGCCAGGAGGTCATCGCGCGCGGAACCTTCCGCGGGCAGATGAGCCGCAAGCTGGTGGGGCTGCTGCTCGGGGAGAAGGCGCCAGCGGCCGGCACCGAGCTCTTCGTCGGAGATCGGCGCGTGGGTTGGCTGACCTCGGTGGTGCACTCCCCGGCCCGCAACCAGCACGTCGCGTTGGGCTACGTGAACCGCAACTTTCTCGAGGCCGGAACGGTCCTCACCCTGGCCGGAGAGGCGGGAGAGGTCACCGTTGCCGAGCTGCCACTGGTGAGCTGATGCGATTTCTCCACAGCATGCTGCGCGTCCGCGACCTGGACGCCTCGCTCCGCTTCTTCGTCGAGGGACTCGGCCTCCGGGAGGTGCGGCGCAAGGACAACCCCCAGGGCCGCTTCACGCTGGTCTTCCTCTCCGCGCCGCAGACGCCGGACGCGGAGATCGAGCTGACCTGGAACTACGACGACGAGGACTACGGGAGCGCCCGCAACTTCGGGCACCTCGCCTTCGAGGTCGACGACATCTACGCGACCTGCGAGCACCTCGAGGCGATGGGCATCCGGGTGCTCCGCCCGCCGCGCGATGGAAGGATGGCCTTCATCCGCTCGCCGGATCAGATCTCCGTGGAGCTGCTGCAGGCCGGCGAGGCCCTGCCCCCGAAGGAGCCCTGGGCGTCACGCCCCAACGAAGGAACGTGGTGAGGGAAGGGCCGGAGATGCTCCGGGCCCTTCGACACTTCTACACGGGCTGTCGCTGATGCCAGAGGCGCCCGGAGGTCTTCCGGGGCCGCGTCACGGTCAGCGCTGAGCGTCGGGCTGCGCGTCGGAATGCGCCTTCTGGAAGGCCTCCAACGCCTCGCACGCGGACTCCACCTTCAGCAGCGTCGGCCAGCGCTGCACGTCGAGTGACTGGCGGCGCGCGGCGTTGAGCTGCGGCACCAGGCAGACGTCGGCGAGGCTCACCGCGTCCCCGACGAGGAACGTGCCCGCGGTGCGCTTGGCGTGCACCTCCAGCGCGTCCAGGCCGCGCCCGATCCAGTGCTGCGCCCAGGCCTTCTTGTCGCCCTGGAGGGTGTCGCCCACGTAGCCCAGGACGATCAGGTTCTGCAGCGGCTGGATGCCCGCGTTGATCAGCTCGGCGTACTGCCGGATGGTGGCGCGGGTCTCCGCGTCGCCGGGGAGCAGTGGCTTCTCGGGATAGCGCTCCTCGAGCCACTCGATGATGGCCAGCGACTGGGTGAGCACCCGGGTGGTGTCACCCTCGCGGATCTCCAGGGCCGGCACCTGCGCCAACGGGTTGAGCGCGCGGTAGGCCTCGGCGTACTGCTCGCCGCCATCCTTCAGCAGGTGCACCGGGGCGTACTCGAAGGGCAGCCCCTTGTGGTGCAGGGCGATGCGCACGCGCCAGCTGGCGCTGGAGCGCCAGTAGTTGTGGAGGACCAGGGAGCGGCTCATACCGGCACCACCTTCTGCTCGATGGTCCCGAACATCGAGACGCCATCCGTTCCGGGAACGTCGATCTTCACCGTGTCCCCATGCTGCAGGAAGGGGGTCTTGGGACCGCCCTGCTCGATGATCTCGATCATGCGGCGCTCGGCGAGGCAGGAGATGCCGCGGGCCCGCTCTTCGTTGGAGACGGTGCCGCTGCCCACGATCACGCCCGCGGTGAAGCCGCGCGTCCGGGTCAGGTGCTGGATGAGGTCGAAGAAGCTGAAGTGCATCTCCGGCCCGGCATCGGTGTCGCCCACCACCTCGCCGTTGAGCCAGGTCTTCACGCGCAGGTGCACCCGCCCGTCCTTCCACGCCTCACCGAGCTCGTCGGGGGTGACCGCGAAGGGCCCGAAGGCCGAGGCCGGCTTGCTCTGGAAGAAGCCGAAGCCCTTGGCGAGCTCGGCGGGGATGAGGTTGCGCAGGGAGACGTCGTTGACGCTCATCAGCAGGCGCACGTAGCGGCCCGCGTCCTCGCGCTTCGTCCCCTGGGGCGTGTCCCCGAGCACCACCGCGAGCTCGCTCTCGAAGTCACAGCCCCAGGCCGGATCGGCGAGGGGGATGTCGTCGGTCGGCCCCAACAGCCCGGAGGTTCCGCCCTGGTACACCAGGGGATCGGTCTCCAGCGTCGGGGGCGGCTCGGCGCCGCGGGCCTTGCGGACCAGGCGCACGTGGTTGAGGTAGGCACTCCCGTCGACCCACTCGTAGGCGCGGGGCAGCGGCGCGGCGAGCTTGGTGACATCGACCGGCTCGCCCTGCACCTCCCCGGCGTTGAGCTTCCGGGAGAGCGCCTCGAGACGCGGCGCGAGCGCGTCCCAGTCGTCGAGAGCGGCCTGAAGATTGGGGGCAATGCCCTCGGCAGGTACCTGGCGGGTGCCGTCGCGTGACACGACCAGCAGCCGGCCATCCCGGGTTCCATCTCGGAGCGTGGCGAGCTTCATGCGCTTCCTTGGCCTCCAGCTTGGGGGGAAGCGTGGGGTTGTGAGTCCCCTCCCCCTCCAAGTCAAGCCACAGGTCGCGGACCCGTTCGGCCCCCCGGGGGAAGGTCAGGCCTTGGCGCCTTCCTTCGCCTCGCGCTCGGCGATCTCCTTGCGCACCTGGTCCATGTCGAGCTTCTTCGCCTGCTGGACCAGATCCTCCAGGGCGGGAGCGGGAAGCGCGCCGGCCTGCGAGAAGAGGAGGACGCCCTCGCGGAAGACCATCAGGGTCGGGATGCTGCGGATCTGGAACGCCGACGCCAGCTCCGGCTGCGCCTCGGTGTCGATCTTCCCGAAGGTCACGTCGGTGTGGGTCTCGCTCGCCTTCTCGAAGACGGGCGCGAAGGCCTTACAGGGGCCGCACCACTCCGCCCACCAGTCGAGAATGACGATGCCATCCTTCTGAATGGTGTCCTTGAAGTTGTCCTTGCTGATCTCGAGGGTCGCCATGGTCGTTCCTTGGAGCTTGGGGAATGGGAAGCAGAAGATCGATCCTTAACGTCCCAACTGCCGGGTCTCCATGCTCGAATGCCTGCTCGGCAGGGGAATCTTGTCGGTCCGGCGTGGGGGCCGCAGTCTGGGATGTCGAACGTATGGGCCGTCCAGAAAGCGACGACCCGGCAGAAGGGATGCGCGGTGGTGATGAAAGTTGCGGTGCTCACCGGCGGAGGTGACTGCCCCGGGCTGAACGCGGTGATTCGGGCACTGGTGCGCAAGGCGCCCCATCACGGCTTCGAGGTGATGGGCGTCCGCGATGGATGGCAGGGCCTCATCGAGGACCGACACTTCCTGCTCACCCGGGAGAACACCGGGGGCATCCTCCATCGGGGCGGCACCATCCTGGGGACCAGCCGCTGCAACCCCTTCAAGGTCCCGGACGGGGTCGAGTCGGTGAAGCGGACGCTCGCCCGGGAACAGGTGGACGCGGTGGTGGCCATCGGCGGCGAGGGCACCCTGAGCTGCGCGACCGCCATGTACCGCCTGGGTCTGCCGGTGATCGGCGTGCCCAAGACCATCGACAACGACATCGGGCTGACCGACTACACCTTCGGTTTCGACACCGCGGTGCACATCGCCACCGAGGCCGTGGATCGCCTCCACTCCACCGCCGAATCCCACAAGCGGGTGATGGTGGTGGAGGTGATGGGGCGCCACGCGGGCTGGATCGCCACCCACGCGGGCCTGGCGGGAGGCGCGGACGTCATCCTGGTTCCCGAGCGGCCAGCGGACCTGGTGAAGGTCGCCGAGCACATCCAACACCGCCACGCCAGCGGCCGGCGCTTCTCCATCGTGGTGGTCGCCGAGGGCGCGCTCATCAAGCGCGGCGACGAGGACGAGGAGCACCTGGTCACCAGCGGCAAGCTCGATGAGGCGGGGCGTCCACGCCTGGGCGGCATCGGCGCGTTGGTGGGCGAGGAGATCGAGCGCCGGACGGGCGTGGAGACCCGGGTGAGCGTGCTCGGCTACACGCAGCGGGGAGGCTCTCCGACCGCCCACGACCGCGTGTTGGCGACCCGCTACGGCGTGTACGCGGCGGACATGGTGGCGCGGAAGGAGTGGGGCCAGATGGCCGCGCTGCAGGGCAACGAGATCGTCAGCGTGCCCCTGGCCGACGCGACCCGCGAGCTCAAGCGCGTGCCCTCGAGCTTCTTCGAGGTCGCGGAGACCTTCTTCGGCTGACGTGGCGCTCTACGACGACATGGCCGCGTTGGTGGCCGAAGGTCGCCCCTTCGTGAGCGCGACGGTGGTCTCGGTCTCCGGCTCCACGCCGGGCAAGCCGGGCGCAAAGCTGCTGCTCCTCGAAGACGGAAGCATCCGCGGCACCATCGGCGGCGGGGCCATTGAGCAGCAGGTGCTCGAAGCTGCGCGCGAGCTGCTCAACGCCAGCGGGGGGCCGGAGACGCGGCTGCTGGAGACCCACCTCACCCACGAGCTCGCCATGTGCTGCGGGGGGAAGATGACCCTCTTCCTCGAGCGGGTGGGACGGACCGAGGAGCTCGTCCTCTTCGGCGCCGGGCACGTGGGCAAGGAGCTGGCCTCCGCCGCGGCACGGGTGGGCTTCCGGGTGACGGTGGTGGACGAGCGCGCGGAGTGGGCGACCCCGGAGCGCTTTCCGGAGGCAGCGGCCATCCGGGTCGAGGATCCGCTGGAGGTCGCCAAGGGGCTGGCCGGTGGCCCCGGGGTGCACGTGATCATCACCACCCACGATCACGCCCTTGATCAATCTCTGGTGGAGGCGTTGCTGGAGCGGCCGAGCGCCTACCTGGGCGTCATCGGGAGCCGCCGCAAGTCTTTGCGCTTCCGACAGCGGCTCGAGGCAGCGGGCTTCACCGCGGAGGCCATCGAAAAGCTGCGCTCCCCCATCGGGCTCGACATCGGCGCGGTGACGCCCGCCGAGATCGCGGTGTCGGTGGTCGCCGAGTTCATCCGGCTGCGACGGGTGCCCGCGCCGACGCCGGACGCCTGAGGGGTTCCGTCGCTCCGGGAGGGCACAGGCGGTTGCAGGTGCAACCTGCTGCGCCCTTCAGTTCAGGACGCCACGGCCCGGGGGTTCTGCACCGCCTTGCAGAGCGGGCACGCCTCTACCGCGTGCGTCGTCTCACCCCGGTGCAGCGCGAGCAGTGCGCGCGACATCTCGGCCAGCTCCCGGCGGACCTCCCGGCGGCGCCCCTTCACCCGCTCGATGCGCATGTCGTCGTAGCCGGTGGTCTGGTGGCGGAGCCAGGCGATGAGCGCGGCCTCGGCACGGCGCTCGACGGGGATGCGCTCGGTCCGCGCGACGGTGCCGCTGCCCACCGGGGTGGCGTGCTCGGTGACCAGCACCGCCAGACGCCGCGCCAGTGCTTCATAGGGCTTGGAGAAGCGCAGATGGGCCAGGACTTCGTTCGCGAACTCAATGACGTAGGCCTGGTGCGCCCGCTCTCGTCGGGCCGCATCGGCGACCCGGCGCTTGGCGTAGGCATCGGTGGAGCGCTCGGACGCGAGGGCCGCGCGTGCCTGCTCAATGTGCGCTGCCGGAGCCCAGACGCCCTGGCTGAAGCGCTTGCGGCCCTTCTTCTCAATGACCGTCCAGCTCGGTCCTGCAGCCTTCACCCGGCGGGTGAGACCGGCATCTCCCGGTGGCAGCAACGCCCAACCGGTGGGGACGACGAGCTCCCGTCCATCCGGGGTCCGGACGTGTCGGGGCTTGGGTGAAGGCGCGACCTCGAGGCTCTCGTGGGACACGCCGGCCCCTCTATCAGCGGCCCCAGGTGAAGCCCAAGCCGAACGTCAGAGCTGCCTGCGCGGCACAGTCAGGCGGGTCTGCGCCTGGAGGTGGGGAGCGCTCGCCACCTTCTCCCACGGGCCCTCTCCAACCGGAAGAGTCACAGACCAGGCCGACCCCGGGGCGCCCAAGGTGCGGGAGCCCAGGCGTCGCTCAGCCTCCCGGCTTCGAACGCGCTTCCAGGTACCTCAGCACCGGAGTGACGCCTTCGGGACGCGTGTAGATCTCTTCGCGGCCCTCCTCCAGCCCCCGCAGGATCGCGGTGACGACCTCGTCCACCGACTGACCTCCCGGAAGTGCACGGGAGTCCTCGCCCCCATGCCGCGCGTGGTTTCCGAAGTCGGTCGCCACGATGCCCGGCATCACCGTCACCACGCGGAGGTCCGGGTGGGATTCAGCGAGTTCGAGCCGCAGTCCGCCAGCGATCGCGTTGAGGGCCGCCTTCGCCGCGCTGTAGGCGGATCGCAGCGGAGCCATCGGCACGAGGGCCAACATGGAGGACACGTTCACGAGCGTCCCGGTGCCGCGATCCTTGAAGTGCGGCAGGACCGTCTGCATGCCGTAGAGGGCCGACTTCAGATTCACCGACATCATCGCGTCGACGTCCTCATCGGTGAGGTCCTCGAGCCGCGCGGTGATGCCGCGCCCTGCGTTGTTGATCCACAGATCCACCCGCCCGAATCGGTTGCGGGCTTCGTCGAAGAGTCGCTGCACCTCCTCCCGGCGGGTGACATCGGTGGCCACCACCTCCACCGGCCCGGTGCACTGCCTCGCCACCGCGTCGAGTCGTTCCCGGTTCCGGGCGGCGAGGACCACCGACGCACCTCGCGCGGAGAGTGCCACCGCGAGTGCGGCGCCGATGCCTGAGCTGGCCCCCGTCACCACCGCCACGCTGCCGTCGAAGTCGATGTGCATGGGGTGCACTCTGTCGATCGGGAGGCGGCCGCTCAAGCCATTCGGGCGGACAGGGTGAAGGGAGCCTGCTATCGACCGGTTCGCCATGTCCGATGTCGAAGACCTGCTCACTGCGGTCCGTGAGGCCGCCCGCCCCGCCACCTGGACCCAGGGATTGAACCTCTCGCGCTCGGGCGCGGTGGCCATCTCCTCACGCTCCGGGGACAGCGTGGACCTCCGCGTGCGCGTGCCCAGCCGGCCGGTCGCCTTCAACGTCTCGCTCTACCCCGGAGATGAGGACTGGGAGTGCGATTGCCCGGGCAAGCTGGATCCGTGCGATCACGTCGTCGCCGCGGCCATCGCGTTGGGACAGGACGCCAAGGACGGACCGGCCGCCAAGCCCCTGGTCCAGGCTGCTGAGCGCTGGTCCCGCGTGGTCTACCGCTTCGCACGCGAACCCGGTGGGGGACTCAGCCTCACCCGTGCCCTGACCGATCCCGAAGGGGGAGACCTCAAGCCGTTGCAGGGCACCCTCCAGTCGATGGTCGCCCGTCCCGCTCAGGCAGCACGTCTGCAGGTCGAGCAGTGGGATCTCATCGCCGATCGCCTCCTGGAGCGTCCGCATCGCGGTGCCCTTCCGCCCGAGCGCCTGGAGCGGCTGCTCACCGTCCTCGAGAACTCGCGGGAGGTGCTGCTGGACGGAGAGCCGGTGGCCCTCGCCTCCGAGCCCATCTTCCCGCACGCGGTCATCGAGGATCGCGGAGACCAGCTGCAGCTCACCATCCGTCGCGACCCGCGCATCATCGAGGTCGTGAGCGCGGGCGTGGGCCTCACCCGCGATTCGCTCGCGCTCCTGGGGGAGACGCAGATCGCCGGCACCTGGCTGCAGAACCTGCCGATCACCCGGAGCTATCCGCAGAATCAGCTCGCCGAGCTGAGCGGAAAGGTG